>NZ_OZ244205.1:674166-1348333 GCF_965216895.1 Nisaea sp. | reverse complement strand
AACCACGGTCAGCTTCTTCGGGTCGGCCTGGCGCGCGGCGATCTTTTTCCGCTTGCCGTCCGCATCCTCGTCGAACGCGCCGTCCCCGACGAGTCCGGCGGAGGCGAGGCCGGTCACGGGGGTGAGAACGACGCCGAGCACTGGCTCGAAATCTTCCAGCAGCGCGATGTTCACAGTGAAGTCGCCGTTGCGCTTGATGAATTCCTTGGTCCCGTCGAGCGGGTCGACCAGCCAGTAGGTCCCTCCCGAGATGTCCGGATTGGCGCCGGCGGCGAAGCCTTCCTCGGAGATGATCGGGACATCCGGCGTCAGCGCCTTCAGGGCCGCGACGATCAGCTTGTCCGCGGCGCGGTCGGCTGCGGTCACCGGCGAGCCGTCCGCCTTGTCGTCGACCGCGATCTCGCCGTCGTAGTATTTCAGGATCAGCGACGAGGCCTCGCGGGCAACCAGGATGATCTCGTTCAGAAGCGACTTTTTGTCCATGACCGGTCCGGGAGAGAGTTGATGACGCGTGCAGCCGGATCGTAGGCTCGGCGCACGGGCGGTCCCCTGAATACTGGAAACGGGCGGGTTTGAACAGGTATGTGCGGGCGCTACAGCATCACCACGGCGCCGGAAGCGATCCGGCGGCTCTTCGCGGTTTCGGACATGATCAATCTGGAGCCACGCTACAACATGGCGCCGATGCAGCGGGCGCCGGTGATCCGGGAGCGCGACGGCGCGCGCCATATGGACATGCTGCGCTGGGGGCTGGTGCCGTCCTGGGCGTCGGACGAGAGCCGCGCCGCCTCGCTGATCAATGCCCGGTCCGAGACGGTGGCGGAGAAACCCGCGTTCCGCGATGCCTACCAGAAGCGCCGCTGCCTGGTGCCGGCGGACGGATTCTACGAATGGCGCAAGCTCGGCCGCGAGAAGCAACCCTACCGGGTGTCGCTCGCGGGCGACCGGCCTTTTGCCTTCGCCGGGCTCTGGGAGCGCTGGAGCAAGGCTGCGGAGCCCGTCGAGACCTTCACCCTGCTGACCGTGGAGGCGGACCCGCGGATCGCGCATATCCATCACAGGATGCCGGTGATGCTGGCGGAGGACGCAGCGTTCGAGGCCTGGCTCGTCGGAGAGCCGCCGGCGCGTGCTTCCATTCTGAGAGCCTATAACGGCGAGGATCTGATCTTTGCACCGGTATCGCGCCGGGTCGGCAATGTCCGCAATGACGATGCCGCCCTGCTGGAACCGGTTCCCGAGCCGGAAGCTCCTGTTGCGTCTGATGCGGCGCCACCGGCACCGCGCCAGGGCTCACTCTTCTAGAGCGCTCACTGCCGCGGGCAGCGGTTCAGGATCTGGATCGAATTGCCGCTCGGCATGAAGCCGCCGGTGCCCGTAGAGCCCGCCATCTGGATATCGTTCGGTCCGAGCTTTTGCAGGTGTTCGACCAGCGTCGGCGTCCGTCTCAGATAATACTGAAAATCGTCTTCCAGGGTCTCGGTGATCTCGACGGTTTCCGCCGAGGTCTGTCCGTCGCGCGTGACGGTATAGCCGTTATCGGTGAAGACCACGTAGTTCTCGGCGCAATTGTCCGGCGACCAGCGCCCGACCAGCGTCGGAGCAATGCCGCGATAGGTCACAACGTTGCCGGTCGTCAGCGGCATCACGACGGGTTCATCCTGCGGTGTGCTCATCCCGGTGTCGCGGGCGGCGGAGGCGTGCGGAAACATCCGCGCGTATTCGCCGAGTCCGGCTCTGTCGGCGAGCGAGAGGATCGCCGGATGCTGCAGGTAGAGCAGCACCGAGGCAGCTATGCCGCCGATCAGGAGCAGGACCAGAAGCATCAGGACGAGGGCCTTTACGGGAGAGCGCCGCTTCGGCATCGGCTTGTGGAACACGGGCGGAAGCTCGTCATACGCTTCCGGCGCTGCGTCCGCCCCGTCCCGCGAGGCCCAGGGGAGTCCGTCCCGGGTTTCGGTGTCGGTCTCTGCAGGTTCGGCTTCCGTCTCGTAACGCGATTCCTGGATCTCGTCTTCTTCAGCCGACGCGGTACCGAACCCGTCAACCGCATCGTCGTCGAAACCGGCTCCGCCCTCGTCGCGTTCGTCCTCGTCATATTCGTCGTCAGCGGCGCCGGGCAGGTCGACCGCAGTCTGATCGAGATAGAACAGTTGCGCATATTGCCATTCGCCGGTCGCATCGTCGTGGTACGCGCCGACCAGTCGGACCTCGGCGCCGCGATCGTTCGCGATCTCGCGCAGGAGGCCGGATTTCAGGACGGAATAGGCACGGGCCTGTTCGAGGGTTTCCCAATGCCCGCCGCGGGCTGTGGCGGGGCGGGACTGGAGGAAATAATGCGCGTATCGCTTCATGACGGGGTGATGATACCTAGCCTACCAGGACTTGTCTTCCGCAAGAAACGCGGTCATGTCGGCCGCACTCAGCGGCTTCGAGAAAAGGAACCCTTGCGCGTAGTGGCAGTCAAGCGCGCGCAGTTGCCCGAGTTGGTCCGGGGTCTCGACGCCTTCGGCAATAACATCCAGACGCAGGTTCTGGCCCAGCATCGTGATCGTGCGGACGATTTCCAGGTTCTGGTAATTGCTGGACATGTCCTGGATGAAGGACTTGTCGATCTTCAGCGTGTCGATCGGGAAGGTGTGAAGATAGGAGAGGGAGGAATAGCCGGTCCCGAAATCGTCGACACAGATCTTGATGTTCGCGGCCTTCAGCCGATCCAGCATTTCCGTCGACCGGTCGACATCCTCCATCAGGGTGCTTTCGGTGATTTCGATCTTCAGCAGATGGGCCGGCAGCCCGACCCCTTCGAGGCAGTCGATGATCCCGGAAACCGCATCCGGCCGGGCGAACTGCCGGCCTGAAAGATTGACGCTGATCTCCAGCTCGTCGCTTGTCGCGCGCGCCGTGTTCCACTCGGTGATCTGCCGCGCCGCGGTACGGAGGACCCACTGGCTGAGGGGAAAGATCGAACCGGTCTCCTCGGCAACCGGGATGAACTCGATCGGCGAGATCTCGCCGCGCTCGGCATGGAACCAGCGGAGCAAGGCTTCAAAACCCGCAATCTTGCCTCGCCGGATATTGATGATCGGCTGGTAGTGCAGCCGCATCTCGTCGCGCTCCAGCGCGCGCCGGAGATCGGAATCGAGGTCGAGCGGCGTTACCGGCCAGACCCGCATTTCACTGTCGAAGGCAATGCTTTGCGCCTTGCCGCGCTCCTTTGCCCGGTACATCGCGAGTTCGGCATCGCGCAGAATGTCTTCCGGACGCTCGTAACCCTGATCCGAGTGCGCCACGCCGAGCGATGCGGAAACGAAGATCTCCTTGCCGCCGAGGCGGAACGGGGAGGCGAGGGACTGGTGCAGACTCTCGGACAGCCGGGTCGCTTCGTCCTTGCTCTCGATCTCCTCGAGGAGAATCGCGAATTCATCGCCGCCGAGCCGCGCGACGGTATCGCTTTCGCGCAGCGCATTCTCGAAGCGCCGCGCGGTGGCGACGATAAGATCGTCGCCATGCACATGGCCGAGGCTCTCGTTCACGATCTTGAAGCGGTCGAGATCGAGGAAAGCGACAGCGAAACGGGTATCGGGCTCACGCCGGAGCCGCGCCAGGGCTTTGCGGACGAGATCGAGGAAAAGCGTGCGGTTCGGCAGCCCGGTGAGCGCGTCGTGTAGCGCGTCGTGCACCAGCTGCTGCTCCGCCCGCTTGCGGCCGGTGATATCGGTCTGGCTCCCGGCGAAGCGATGCGCCCCGCCGTCCTCGCCGCGCACCGCGAGGCCGCGCGTCAGCATCCAGAGATATGTACCGTCGGCATGACGTACGCGGAACTCGCATTCGAAATGAGGCAAGGTCCCGGCCAGGTGCGCATCGATCTGCTTGGTCACGCGGGCGACGTCGTCCGGATGAATCCGGCTGAACCACTCGGCCGGGTTGTCGCTCACGTCTTCCTGGGCGAGGCCGAGCATTTCGCGCCAGCGTGGCGAGAGATAGATCTTTTCCCGTCGCAGGTCCCAGTCCCAAAGTCCGTCGTTCGACCCGGCGGCTGAAAGCGCATAGCGCTCCTCGCTCTCCGCGAGGCCCTGGCGCGCGGTCTCGGTCAGTGTCACGTCTGTCACTGCCATGATCACGTCGCCGTTGACCATCGGCGTGAAGGTGTATTCGAGGATGCGGCCCGATGCGAGTTTGTGATTGCTGATCATCGACCGCTCCAGGCGGAGATACTCGATCGCTTCGTTGAGAACGATCTCGCGGTCACGCTCCACGAAATCGCCGCGTGCGAGCATGAAGTCGACCAGCTCGGAAACGGGCGTGCCCACCCGAATAAGGTGTTCCGGAAACTCGAACAGTTCGAGCAGCCGGGCGTTCCAAACCCGGAGCGTCATCCGCATGTCGAATACCGCGATCGCCTGGTCCATACTGTCCAGCGTGGCTCGCAGGAGCATGGTCTGGTCCTCGGCGTGCTTGCGCTGGGCCTTTGCCTCCGTGATGTCGCGGTGAAGGCTCAGCAGGCCGCCGCCGGCCGTGCGGAATTCGGTGATTTCAATCCAACGGTCGCTGCGGTCGTGGATCAGGACCGGTGCGCCCGGGTCCCGATGCCGCGATAGGCGCCGTTCGAGCCATGTCTCCGCGCATTCGGTCGCGGGATCGGTCACCCAGCGGTCGAGAACCGCATCGGCGGAGATGATTTCCTCCAGCGTCCTGCCTGCGATCGCGTTCGGATCGAGTTCGGTGTAGAGATCCAGGAAATGCCGGTTCCACGACGTGAGGCGGCCATTCCGGTCATAATGGCAGAGACCGACTTCAAGCTGTTCGAGTGCGTTGAGCAACTCGGTCGGGTCGTTGTGGAGAGTCGACAGCGCGGTCATTCCGGAGGCTTCGCTTCGCTGCCCGGTCTGGCCCATGCGGCGAGACTCCATCGGGCTCTTGGGTGTCAATCCGGCTCTCCGTCCCGCCATTGTACTCGTTGATGATACCGTCAATTGTCGGTTTGGAGATGACCCAACCGGAGCAGCATCGGCCACTGATTTCGTTTCGATTCTTCAAAAGATATCAGCGCGATGCTGCCTCTGTCACGGGAAAGACAGCATTTTCGCCCGATTTGTTGCCGAACTTGAGGTGCCGGTAATGCTGCCACAGCAGCTGTGCCGCCGCGCCCCGGTAAGGCTGCCATATTTCCGCCAGCGCTCGGGTTTGCTTTTCGCTTGGTCTGGTCTCCAGCCGCTTGACGTCGCGCAGGGCTTCCTGGATCGCGAGATCTCCTGCCGGCCAGGTGTCGAGGCGCCCGAGACAGAACAGGAGATAGATGTCGGCGGTCCAGCGACCAATTCCGGGAACCGCGGTCAGCGCATTCCTGACGCGATCGTCCGGCTGCTCCGTCAACGCGTCGAGACAGAGCCGACCGGAGAGAATGTGTTCCGCCAGTGCCCGTGCATACCGAACTTTCGGGCGGCTGAAGCCGGCGGCGCGGAAGTCGTCGTCGCTTGCTCCGGCGATTGCGTGAGGCGTAACCTCAATGACCTGGTTCAGGCGCGTCCAGATCGCACTTGCCGAAGCAAGAGAGACCTGCTGCGCCGTCAGGATACGGATCAGTGAGGCGAAGCCCGGCGGCTCGCGGCGCGACGGAGGCGGACCGAGCTTTTCGTAGAGCGCTCGGAGGTCTGCGTCGCGGCTGGACAGTTCCGTTATGGCCGCGGATAGGGCCGTGTCATGCTCCGTGCTGCCGCTCATCTTGTGCTTCCCGCTGTTCCAATGTCCGGCGTGCGAGCATAGTTTGCGCGGCACGGACTGGTAAGGGGCGCGCATGAACGTGACCAGACAGGCGCAGGAGATCCTGCGGGTACAAAGCCGCGGCCGAGGATTCCATGAAATCACAGGCGAGGTCGCGGATTGGGTCGGCGGAACTGCCATCGATACCGGTTTGCTGACGCTGTTCCTGCGCCATACCTCGGCCTCGCTGACGATCCAGGAGAATGCCGACCCGGACGTGCGCGCGGACCTGGCGGACTATCTGGCAACGGTTGCTCCGGAGGATCCAGGACGCTATCGCCACGGCATCGAAGGGCCGGACGACATGCCGGCGCATATCCGCAGCATGCTGACGCAGACCGCGCTGACCGTTCCGGTCAACAGTGGACGACCGCTGCTCGGGACCTGGCAGGGATTTACCTGATCGAGCATCGGCGGGCGCCGCACCGCCGTGAGGTCGTCCTGCATCTGCTCGGGGACTGAAGCCGACGGAGGGTGCGGGTTTGCCGCTTGACCTTCTAGTGACTGGAAGCTTTATCAGACGACGCAGTGGCCGGCCTGCGGCCGTATTCCTGTTCGGATGGAGCCCGCGCATGTCCAGTCACGCGCACAAGAAGATTGAGACCGAGAGTTCCTGTTGCCACGGCGAATCCAGCCCGGCACCAGCCGCACATGCCTGTTGCGGCCATGGCGGGGGCGGCAAGAGCTCAGGCAAGGCGGTGACGACCGGCAAACCGGAAGGTGCCGGAGCCGGATATATCTGCCCGATGTGTCCGGGCGTCTGGAGCCCGGAACCGGATAATTGTCCGATCTGCGGCATGGCGCTCGAGCCGGAGATGATCGCCCGGGATACGCCGCCAAATCCGGAATATATCGACATGCGCCGGCGTTTCGCTGTCGGGGCGCTGCTGACCCTGCCGGTCTTCATTCTGGCGATGGGCGAGATGGTGCCCGGCCTCGACCGTCTCGTCGCGGGGACCTGGAATCCCTGGCTGCAGGCCGTGCTGGCGACACCGGTTGTGCTCTGGGTCGGCTTCCCCTTCTTCGAGCGCGGCTGGAATTCGCTGAAGAGCGGACATTTCAACATGTTCACGCTGATTGCTCTCGGCACCGGTGCTGCGTGGATCTACAGCGTCGCGGCCCTGTTGCTGCCGGATATGTTTCCGGACGGGTTCCGGGGCGCGGACGGAACGGTCGGGTTCTATTTCGAATCTGCGGCCGTCATCATCACTCTGGTCGCGCTCGGGCAGGTTCTGGAACTCGGTGCGCGGGAGAAAACCTCTGACGCGCTGAAGGCCTTGCTCGGCCTCGCGCCGCTCACCGCCCGGCGGCTGACGGCTGACGGGAGCGACGAGGAGGTCGAGATCGACGTGATCGAGGTTGGCGACCGATTGCGCATTCGTCCCGGCGAGCGCATTCCGGTCGACGGGCGCGTGCTGGAAGGGGCCGGTTCTGTAGATGAATCCATGCTGACCGGCGAGCCGCTTCCAGTGGAGAAGAATGCCGGCGAAGCCCTTGTCGGCGGAACTCTGAACGGCAATGCGACCCTGGTGATGGAAGCCGAGCGTGTCGGCCGCGATACCATGCTTTCCCATATCGTCGCCATGGTCGCCGACGCCCAGCGCAGCCGCGCACCGGTGCAGAAGGTGGCCGACGCCGTCGCAGGGTATTTTGTACCGGCGGTGGTGCTCTCGTCGCTCGCGGCCTTCGCCGTCTGGGCCCTCGTCGGTCCGGAGCCGGCGCTGGCGCATGGGGTGATCGCCGCCGTTTCGGTTCTGATCATCGCCTGTCCCTGCGCGCTCGGTCTCGCGACACCGATGTCCATCATGGTCGGCGCCGGGCGCGGCGCCGCGGCGGGCATCCTGATCCGGGATGCCGAGGCGATCGAGGGATTCGAGAAGATCGATACGCTCGTGGTCGACAAGACCGGCACGCTGACCGAGGGGCGGCCGGAGATCGTCGACCTGGCAAGCGCCGGACCGGAATCGGAAGAGATCCTGAGTCTCGCCGCGGCCGTGGAAAGCGGCAGCGAGCATCCATTGTCGGCCGCTGTGCTGCGCGCAGCGCAAAATCGTTCGGTTGCCTACGAACCCGCCAAGGGTGTCGTCGCCGAAACGGGGATGGGATTGAAGGGGACGGTGGACGGTGCGGTCGTTGCCGCCGGTTCCGCCCGCTTCATGGAAGCGCTCGCGGTCGACGTCACGGCGCTCGCGGAGCAGGCCGACCGCTTTTCCCGCTCCGGCGCCACGCTGCTCTATGTTGCGAAGAACGAAACGCTCATCGGCCTGATTGCGGTGCGGGACCGGGTCAAGGCAGGGGCGGAGGAGGCCGTTGCCGATCTCCAGAAGGACGGCATCAGGGTGGTTATGGCTACGGGCGACAATCCGCAAGCGGCCGCGGCGATCGGCCGGGAACTCGGAATCAAGGACGTGCGCGGCGGTCTGATGCCGGCGGACAAGGCGGAACTGGTATCCGATCTAAAGGCCGAAGGACGGATCGTGGCGATGGCCGGAGACGGCATCAACGACGCGCCCGCTCTGGCCCTCGCCGATATCGGCATCGCCATGGGGACCGGCACCGACATCGCCAAGGAGAGCGCGGCGGTCACGCTGGTGAAAGGTGATATTCGCGGGCTTGTGAAAGCGCGGCATCTCAGCCGGGCGACTATGCGCAACATCCGCCAGAACCTGTTTTTCGCTTTCATCTACAATGCGCTTGGCGTGCCGGTGGCGGCCGGCGTCCTCTATCCCGTCCTCGGGGTCACGCTCAGTCCGATGCTGGCGGCCGCGGCGATGAGCCTCAGTTCCGTTTCGGTCATCGGCAACGCATTGCGCCTGCGAACCGCGAAACTGTAGCAAGGAGGCGTGTCATGCAAATCAGGGAGGTCGCCGAAAGCGCCGGGCTGCCTGCAAAGACCATCCGGTATTACGAGGAAATCGGCCTCGTGCATCCGGAGCGTCGCGAGAACGGCTACCGGGACTACTCGAATGAGGACATTCACCGGCTTCGATTCCTGCAACGGGCGCGGGGACTCGGTTTCTCCATAGAAGATTGCCGCGCCCTTCTGTCGCTCTACGACGAGAAAGGGCGCGAGAGTGCCGATGTCCGGGCCATCGCCGAGGCGCATCTGGAAGAGATCGACCGCAAGATCCGCGAGCTGCAGAGCCTCCGCGGAACGCTCGCCCATCTCATCCGTGCCTGCCATGGGGATCACCGGCCCGACTGCCCGATCCTCGACGATCTCGCGGGCGGCGCGCAATGAACTGGAAGATCCTGCTTTCCGGGAGCGCCGTGCTGCTGCTATTCGCGCTGGCTGGCTATTCCCGCATTCAGGACCCGGACCGTCCGTCCGTCCTTTCCCGCGTGCTGCCGGGCGCGGCCGAGGCGGAGAAATCGACGGCCGTCCGACTCCGTCCGGGCGATACCGGCCTCGTCGCTGAAGGAAAGATTGTCTACGAAGCCGAATGCGCCGCCTGCCACGGTCTCAACCTCGCGGGCCAACCGAACTGGCGCGAGCGCAAGCCCGACGGTCGCCTGCCGGCGCCACCCCACGATCCGAGCGGGCATACCTGGCACCATCCCGACGAACAGCTCTTCGCGCTGACCAAATACGGGCCGGCCCGCATTGTCGGCGACGGCTACGAAAGCGACATGCCGGGCTATGAAGGTGTGCTCAGCGACCGGGAAATCCTCGCCGTCCTGTCCTTCATCAAGAGCACCTGGCCGCCGGAAATCCGCCGGCGCCACGACGCGATCAACATGCAGGCGGCCAAGGGCGGCTGACAGCGCGTCAGCCCTTCGCCTGCGCTCGCTGACCCAGTGCCCGTTTCTGCAGCCACCAGCCATATTGCGGCGGCCAGCTTGCGAAATCCTCGTCTAGTCTGAAGGCATCCGCCGCGTGACGCGGCCAGAACGGGTTGTACAGCGCCTCGCGGCCGATCGCGATCAGGTCGGCGTCGCCGGTTCGCAGGATTTCCTCGGCATGGTGCGGGTCGGTGATAAGCCCGACGGCCTGGGTCATGATCCCGACTTCACGGCGGATCTCGGCTGCGTAGGGTACCTGGTATCCGGGCGCGCGGTTCAGCTTGAAGTTGGTAGCGCCCTTCGGCGTCTGCCCGCCGGAGGAACAGTCGATCACGTCGACGCCGCGGTCCTTCAGTTCCTTTGCGAAGACGAGGCTGTCCTCCATTTCCCAGCCGCCCTCTATGGCGTCGACGGCGGAGATGCGGACGAAGAGAGGGAGATTGTCCGGCAGGGCTTCGCGGACATCCTCGGCGATTTCGAGCGACAGCCGCATGCGGCCCTGCAGGTCGCCGCCATAGGCATCGGTGCGGAAATTGCCGAGCGGGGAGAGGAAGGTCTGCAGCAGGTAGCCATGGGCGCAATGGATCTCGACGGACTCGAAGCCGGCATCGACCGAGCGCTTGGTCGCGTCCGCGAAGGCCCGGCGCAAGCGCTTCATGTCGTCGAGGTCGAGTTCGCGGGGTGTCAGCCAGCCATCCGCCAACGGCACTGCGCTCGGCGCTTCCGGCTGCCAGGGCGTGTCGCCGTCCGCGATATCTTCGGGGGTGAGGGGGCCGTTGCCTTTCCAGGGGCGCTGCATGCTGCCCTTGCGCCCGGAATGGCCGATCTGGATGGCCGGGACCGTGCCTTCCGATTTCAGGAAGGCCGCAAGCGGAGCGAGACTTGCCGAATGCTCGTCGTCCCAGATGCCGAGATCACCGTGGGTAATCCGCCCATCGCGGGTCACCGCCGTCACTTCGAGGATCACCATTCCGGCGCCGCCGATGGCGAACTTCCCGAGATGGGCCAGGTGGAAATCGGTCGGGAACCCTTCCTCTGCGGAATACATGCACATCGGCGGGATCACGATTCGGTTCGGCAGCGTGACGCCCCGAAGCTGGATGGGCTGGAACAGCAGCGGCGTCTTATCGGTCATTGAAATCCTCCCCTTTTTGCCGTGGAGGATAGCCCAAGGCCCTGGAAATTGACCATTTCGGGTTGGTTCCCGCTGGCCAAGTCAATCGCGCCCGCTCGGCACTTGACAGGATTGCCCGGCACGCCATCGTGGGGGCCGTTTCCACATCCTTGTTTTCGCCGCCCCTCAGGAGCCGTTACATGCCTATCGTCAATCGCATCGCCGACTTTCATTCAGAGCTGACGGGATGGCGGCGGCATATCCACCGGAATCCGGAGCTCGGTTTCGAGGAGTTCGAGACCTCGGATTTCGTCGCCGCACGGCTGACCGAAATGGGA
Organism: Nisaea sp.; assembly: GCF_965216895.1. Taxonomy (GTDB): domain Bacteria; phylum Pseudomonadota; class Alphaproteobacteria; order Thalassobaculales; family Thalassobaculaceae; genus Nisaea. The sequence goes on along the minus strand of NZ_OZ244205.1, from coordinate 1,337,338 downwards.
CTCGAGATCCATCGCGGGCTCGGTGGAACCGGCGTCGTGGCGACCATCAAGGGCAATGGCGGCGACGGCCCCGCAATCGGCCTGCGCGCCGATATGGACGCTTTGCCGATCCAGGAGAAAGGCACGCCGGAGCACCGGTCGAAGAACGATGGCAAGATGCATGCGTGCGGCCATGACGGGCACACAACCATGCTGCTCGGCGCCGCGAAGTACCTCGCGGAGACGCGCAATTTCGCGGGAACGGTGCAGCTGATCTTTCAACCTGCCGAGGAAGGCAAGGGCGGCGGCCAGAAGATGATCGAGGACGGTCTCTTCAAGCTGTTCCCGGTGGAAGAGGTCTATGGCATGCACAACCGTCCGGAAATGCCGGTCGGCAGCTTCGGGGTCTCCGCCGGTCCTGTCATGGCGGCGCGCGACAACTGGGAGATTGCCATCAAGGGGCGCGGCGCGCATGCGGCGATGCCGCACCAGGGCGTCGATCCGGTTGTCGTCGGCGCCAATATCGTCATGGCACTGCAGACGATTACCAGCCGCAACACGGACCCGGCGGAGGCGTTGGTGATCAGCGCGACGCAGTTCCATGCGGGCGATGCTTTCAACGTCATTCCCGACGAGATCATCTTGCGCGGTACCTGCCGCGTGCTGAATCCCGAAATCCAGGCGCATTTGCCGGAACGGATCAAGCGCGTCGCAGACGGCATCGCGGCGACCTACGGAGCATCGGCGGAACTCAACTACATGACCGGCTATCCGGCGACAGTGAACACGCCGAGGGAAGCGGATTTCGCCGCCGGGATCTGCTCCGAGGTGGCGGGCGGCATGGGCAAGGTCGATCGCGACCTGCCGCCGAGCATGGGCGCGGAGGATTTCTCCTACATGCTGCAGGAAAAACCGGGTGCGTATATCTGGTGCGGAAACGGTGATACGGCAGGACTGCATCATCCGGAATACGATTTCAACGACGAGGCGCTGACGGTCGGCGCGAGCTACTGGTCCCGTCTCGTCGAGACGCGCCTAGCGAAATCCGCGTGAGGCAGTGATCAATCCGGCGGACCTTCCCCGGGGGGTGCATGTTCTCGGCGCTTCCGGGGCAGGAACCTCGACTTTCGGGCGCGCCTGGGCCGAGCGGTTCGGCTATGTGCATCTCGACACCGACGACTTTTACTGGATGCCGACTGAGCCGCGGTTCCAGCAGAAACGCCCAATCCCCGAGAGGGTCCGTCTGCTGACGGAATCGATCGATGGGACCACGCACTGGGTGCTGACCGGTTCCCTGGTCTCCTGGGGCGATCCGCTGATCGAGCGGTTCGATCTCGTCGTCTTCGTCTATACCCCGTTCGATCTGCGCATGGAGCGCCTGATCGCACGCGAGGAGGAACGTTATGGCGTCGAGGCCCTGCAGCCCGGCGGGGCGCATTACGACGATCACATGGCCTTCCTCGACTGGGCGGCGTCCTACGATGCCGGCGGGCCGGAGATCCGCAGCCGCCGCATGCACGAGGCCTGGATGGAACGGCTGCCCTGTCCGGTGGTCCGGGTATCCGGAACCGTAAGCACAGATGAACAGATCGAGCAGGTCGCGCGCTTCCCTCTGGGTTAGCGCGTCCGATGCCGGGCTGTTTCTGTACCTCAGACCTGTGTCAGGCGTTCGCGCATCGTTGTCGCAATCGCCGCGTCGGTGCCATCGCGCGCCTCCAGGCCCTCGATCACACCGGACTTGTCGGCGGCTGGCCTGTTCTGGCTCAGCTTCCATTTGCCTTCAATCCTGGTGATCGGGATCTCAAAACCGACGATGCCCTTGAGTTGCGACCGGACGAACGGTTCCGGTGCGTCGGAAACCGCCCAGGGTTGCGCGTTGGACGCCTCATGGACGTCAGTCAGTCGGGAGACGAGGCCGCGCAGCCACTCGGCATCGTCGTGAAAGGTGATCGGACCGTAGGCATGGACGGCGACATAGTTCCAGGTCGGCACCACCTTGCCGCTCTCCTGCTTGGTCGCGTACCAGTTCGGCGTGATATAGGCCTCCGGGCCGAGGAACATGGCGAGTGCCTCCCCGCCCTGAGCCGGTCCCTTGGCCTGAAGGTTCGCTTTCGCGAAATGTCCTGAGAGGGTTCCAAACTCGCCCTTGCTCTCGTCCAGAAGCATCGGCACGTGGCTGCCGATCAGCCCGTCATGGCCGAGCGTGACGACAGTGCCAAGGGCAATTCGTCGGATCGTCTCATGCAGCACGTCGAGATTATGTTCGCGGAAATGCGGCGGCACGTACATGGGACCTGTCTCCAGAAATGCGAACGGCCGGCACGGGAGGTGCCGGCCGCGCGATCGACGCGAAGCTGCGTCAGATCGGAAGTGTATAGGCGGTTTTCACTGTTGTGTAGAACTCTGCTGCATACCGGCCCTGCTCGCGGGAGCCGTAGCTGGAGCCTTTCCGGCCGCCGAACGGGACGTGATAGTCGACGCCCGCCGTCGGCAGGTTGACCATGACCATGCCGGCCTCGGAATTGCGCTTGAAGTCGCTTGCATATTTGAGGCTGGACGTGCAGATGCCCGAGGAGAGGCCGAAATCGGTGTCGTTGGCGACCGCGAGGGCCTCGTCGTAATCCTTCACCCGGATCACGCTCGCCACCGGGCCGAACACTTCCTCACGGTTGATGCGCATGGAATTGGTGGTCTCGGTGAAGAGAGCAGGCTGCAGGTAGAAGCCGGGCGTCTCGCGGTTGAGGCGTTCGCCGCCCCAGGCGAGCTTGGCGCCTTCATCCTTGCCGATCTGGATGTATTTCTCGTCCTGCGACAGTTGGCTCTCGTCGACCACCGGGCCGATATGGGTGCCGTCCTTCAGCGCGTCGTCGACATTGAGGCCCTGCAGTTTCTCGATACAGGCGGCGACGAACCTGTCGTGGATGCCCTCGGTCACGATCAGCCGCGACGAGGCCGTGCAGCGCTGGCCGGTTGAGAAGAAGGCACCGTTCACGGCGACGTCGACGGCGGTCGCGAGATCGGCGTCGTCCAGGACCACCATCGGGTTCTTGCCGCCCATTTCGAGCTGGTACTTCTTCATCGTCGCCGAGCATTTTGCCGCGACATGGGCGCCGGTCGAGACCGAGCCGGTGAAAGTCACGGCGTTGATCCGGGTGCTGGAGAGGATCGTCTCGCCGACCGTGCCGCCGCTGCCCATGACAAGGTTCAGCACCCCGTCCGGCAGGCCGGCCTTCTTCAGGATCTCTACCAGCGCCCAGGCGCAGCCCGGCACCAGGCCGGCCGGCTTGAAGACGACCGTATTGCCGTAGCAGAGCGCTGGCGCGATCTTCCAGGCCGGGATCGCGATCGGGAAGTTCCAGGGCGTGATGATGCCGACCACGCCGACCGGCTCGCGGGTGATCTCGACATCGAGGCCCGGGCGGGTGGAGGCGATCTTCTCGCCGGAAAGACGCAGGCATTCGCCAGCGAAGAAATCGAAGATCTGCGCGGCGCGGATGGTCTCGCCGATACCCTCGGCCAGCGTCTTGCCTTCCTCGCGGGAGAGCAGGCGACCGAGCTCGTCCTTGCGCGCCATGATCTCGGCAGAAGCGGCGGCAAGGATGTCATGGCGCTGCTGGATCGGGCTGCGGGCCCAGGCATGGGAGGCGGAGACGGCAGCGTCGATTGCCTGTTCGGTACCGGCGGCATCTGCCATCGCGAACTGGCCGACCACGTCGTTCGTGTTGGAAGGGTTGATATTGTCGCTGGCGTTCGATCCTTCGACCCACTCGCCTGCGATCAGGTTGCGGTGCAGTGTCATTGGAGTTCCCTCTCTTCTGCCGGCGCCGGGCGCGCCAGCCTTGATCCGGGAGGGAGCTTACGCGGGATCAGGCAGTGTGCAAGGAGAACCCTGCCGGGGGACTATTTCCGCGCCGGAAGCAAAGACCGTGTCCCGCCGTGACGGGCGCGCGGCTAGTCGACGAATTGGAATTCGTAGGGGAAGCGCGGGAACGCGCCTTCGCCGCGCGGGCGAGCGGGTTTCACGGCGCGCATATGGGCCACCATCTCACGGACGATGTTGCGCTCGATGTCGATCCGCTCCAGCAGGCGGGGCGCATTATTGACGTCCTCTCCCGCACGGGACCGGTCAATCTTGTAGCGCACCTTCTCGACGTTCCAGTCGCCGCGATAGCCGTAATCGGCGAACTTGTAGGTCGGCTGTCCGAAATAGCGCAGTCCAAAAACCGACATGCCACGCTTGTGCGTCGGATCGCCCCAGGCGCCGTCGCTGCCGATATGCGGCATGGCGGCAACCAGCAGGGCGCCATCGACAGCGACCCGGTGCAACTCCTCCATCATCGGCAGAATGTTCTGGATATGCTCGAGCACATGCGAGGCCTTGAATTCGGAGACGCTGTTGTCCGGCAGCGGCAGCTTGGTTGTGCCACAGGTCTCGAGATCGTAGACGATGTCCACACCTGGCGCCTCATACATGTCGAGATTGACCCAGCCGTCCATCGCGGAAGTTCCGCAGCCGATATTCAGCTTGTGCAGTGGGTCGGACATTCGATTGACTCCGGGAGTTGGCATTGCGGCGGCACTTGTCCGCATAGATGCATAAATGCAGCGAACTGGGTAGGGAACACCGTCCCGGGGGCGTCGCGGAAAACCGGATGGAGGAACCTACGGGGATCGGAAGACGTCTGCAGATGCAGGAAACCCGTCCCCGCCTCCATGCGGCGTTCCTCAGATCGAGATGCCGCGCTTGGCGAGCGAGCGGAAGAGGGACAGAGCGCCGTCTTCCCATTCCGGCAGATGATCGGAGCGGCCGACTTCATTTTCCAGCGCGCCGAGACGCGAACTCGCAATACGTACCCGGTCTCCCAGCTTGTGGGTGAAGCCTTCTCCCGGCCGGTCCGCGTCCCGGTCCTCGGTCGGCGCGAAGAGGGTGCCGGTATAGAGCACGGCGCCATCCGGATACTGGTGGCTGTCGAACATCTGGTTCGCGAGGTCTTCTGGATCTCGGCTGATCACCCGCATGGTGCTGGAGCCGCTCAGGGTATATCCGTCGGGACCGGTCACTTCGAGCGAGAGGTCCGCATTGCGGATCTCGGCCATGGTAAAGTGGTCGTCCAGCAGGCGGATGAAGGGACCGAGGCTGGCCGATGCGTTATTGTCCTTGGCCCGGCCGAGCAAGAGGGCGCTGCGCCCCTCGAAATCACGCAGGTTCACGTCGTTGCCGAGGGTCGCGCCGACGATCCGGCCGTCGGGAGCGCAGACCAGCACGACCTCAGGTTCCGGGTTGTTCCAGTCGGAGCGCGGGTGCAGACCGATCCGGGCGCCGTGCCCGACGGAGGACATCGGCTGCGCCTTGGTGAATATCTCGGCGTCGACCCCAAAGCCGACCTCGAGATACGGTGACCAGAGATCTTTCTCCAGCAGTGTCTCGCGCAGCTTCATCGCTTCTTCCGACCCAGGTACGATGGAGAAAACGTCGTCGCCGATATCGCGTGCGAGTTGCTGGCGCGCCTCTTCGGCCTTCAGCGGATTGCCTTTCGTCATTTCTTCGACGACGCGCTCGATCAGGCTGTTGGCGAAGGTGACACCGGCGGCCTTGATCGCCTGCAGGTCGATCGGCGACAGCAATCGGGCACCGGTTGCAGCCGGGTCGAAGCTTGCATCCAGAATGTCGGAGAGCTTTCCGAGCGATTTTCCCTCACATCCGCGTACGATGCTGGCCGGGCAGTTCGCCTTCAGTGCATGGGTGATCGTCGGAAGACGGTGGGTAATGTCGATCACCGCGTCGCCGCGTACCGTACAGACCGCCGGGCCGTCCGGCGTCGCGACCCGTCCGAGCAGCGTTGCTTTGTCAAGGTCGGACGGCAGGTCCGTTTCGATGCGATTGCCCATGGCCTCATTCCTCCCATTACACCGACACTAGCGTGCCTCTCGCGACGCGGCGAATTTCTCCGGTGATGTCTCCCGACGGATTATTGACTCTCTGGGATACAAAATACCAGCGTTAATAAACGGAAATGTCTGAGCGATTCTTGCCGCGGCGGCATGCTGTGGAATGCCCGTAGACGCCGGCTCCGCCGACCGCGATCCAGTCTAGGGAGACAGTGTTTATACGTCCGCAGGAATCACGATCTGATACCGTTGTCCGATGCAGCGCGCGTCCGGCTCTTGCCGGCCGTGCCGAGGCAGCTTCCAAGGCTGAGGCGTTCCTCGTCATCGTGCCACGTCGCCATTCGGTAATCTCAAAGTGCCGGAATGCGCTTAATGATTAATCACTTTTTAAGCCGCAGATCCTCTTATCTAGGGCAGGCAGATAAGACTCGGAATCGATCTTACATGTTGCGTTCTCTATCGCTTCGAACCTGGTTATTCGTTGGCTTCGCTGCCGTCTCGTGGATTCCGATCTCGGTATTTGCAGCGTGGGTCTACGCGACGGCCAGCTATCGGATCGAAGCCGAGGCACGGGACCGGCATCTGGTCATATCCGGTCCACTCACACTTGCACTTGAGCAATTTGCCGATGATGCGGTCAGTGCCGCAGAGTTTATCGTCGCAAACCGGCACAAACTTGGATCCGAAGCCGGCCTGTTCATGGATTTTGCGCCACTGCTGGGCGATCATGGTATTCGGTCGGTTGGGTTCCTAGGCAGGAATTCCAGAACTCTTCAAAAAATCTATTGCCCGGTTGAATGCCTCCAAGCAGGGTACATCGACTCCAGCCTACTGGCGCCTCTCCAACCCTATTTGTCCGAAGCGGCCTCAAAGGCTCCTGGATGGGTTTGGAGCGGTGTTCTTCCGGTCGCCGGCGGTATCCCGATGCTATTTGTCGTGAAAGATATCGGCCCGGACGGATATGCGGTTGCCTCGGTTGCCACAAGCTACATCCGAGACCTGCAGTCTCAGGTAGACTTGGGAGGGAAGGGGCATGTGGCAATCGTAGATCGCCATGGGCGCGTGCTGGCTCATCCTCTCGAAGCATGGGAGATGGAACGAAAAGACATTTCGGAAATCTCCCTCGTCCAGAGAATGATTGGCGGTGAAGACGGTGTCGGAGTCTTCCATTCTCCGGCGATGGACGCCGAAATGTTGGCCGGGTTCTCACCGGTTTCCGGCCCTGGCTGGAGCGTAATGGTTCCTCAGCCGACATCGCAGATCATGGCGCCGGTAAGGTCGCTTCTCAAGGCAATCGTCGGATTGGCTCTCGCCGTCGGGATCTTCAGTACGCTGGTCGCTTGGTTCATCGCCGGACTGATCACTCGTGGCGTGCGCCCTCTCGAAGAAACAGCTGCGCGGATCGCGGACGGGGAGTTCCACGCGCCTATCGAGAGCTCGAGTGTGATTCTCCCTGCCGAACTTGATCGTGTTGCAAATGCTATCGACACAATGGCGGAGCAGATCGACGAGGCTGTGCGCGCGCGGGTGGAATCCCAGGCGCGCGCTCATCGTGTCGAACAGATGGATCGGGCAAAAAGTGTATTGCTTGCGAATGTCAGCCATGAATTCCGCACACCCCTGAATGCAATCATCGGCTTCTCAAGTGCGATGAAGGACGAGCTGTTCGGTCCTCACGCTGCGCGGCGGTACCAAGAATACTCGGCTCTGATCAGGGAGAGCGGCGAACATTTGCTGGCGTTGGTCGAGGACATCATGCTGGTCGCATCCGCAGACGTGCAGAGCCGCGTCAGAGCGACAGAGATTGTCGACCTCGAACCGGTTGTGCGCGAGGTTTTTGATATAGTGTCAATGGCTTATGGGGGGCGTTGCCAGCATGTGGTCACGGTCGATGCTGACTCGCCCCCGGTCGAGGGCGAACGGCGCCAGATCAAGCAGCTGCTTATCAATCTTCTGGACAATGCCGAGAAGTACAGCCCCGGAGGCACGACGGTGGAGGTTCGGATCTCTCGCGACCTGGAACACGGAACGGTTCTCAAGGTGATCGACCAGGGCTATGGGATGACTGAAGAGGAGGCCGCCGAGAGCCTACAGCCGTTCGGCCGCGGAACAGATCCGCATGTGAGGCAGGAAAAAGGGGCAGGTCTCGGTCTCGCCGTGGTTCTCTCCATCGTCGAGCGGCACGGTGCCAGGATGCACATTGACAGCAGAAAGGGGGAAGGAACCGTGGTGACCGTCATCTTCCCGCCAGTCCGGCAAGACGAGGTGGCAGCGTGAACGGGCATCGACGGGTTGCGGAAAGAATTGTCTTGATTTCGCTAGCGGAACGTGACCATCTTTCGATCGTGCGCTGCGCGTAGATGGTGATTTCATCATCAACAGCGCCAACTTCTTGCAAGGCGTCGTATCGATCGTTGCCAGAAAGCCCATCCGGGTAGTTTAACAATACGGCAGCTGATCTACGCTAGCTTCCAGAACATAAAGGGTCATCTCCCGCAGCCGGTCGGCGCGATCAGGGGTGATCATTGAAAGAGCCTTTTTGACACAGTTTAACGACCTTGGCCTCGCCAAGTCCCTCCTTCGGGCCGTATCGGCCGAAGGTTACACCACTCCCACCCCGATCCAGAGCGAAGTCATACCCGCCTTGCTGGCCGGTCGCGATGTCACAGGCATTGCACAGACCGGCACGGGCAAGACTGCGTCCTTCGTCCTTCCGCTCCTGCACCGCATTGCGGAACAGAGCGGCAAACCCGCCGCCAGGACCTGCGGTGCGCTGATCCTGACGCCGACGCGTGAACTGGCGCAGCAGATCGCGGAAAACATCCGGATCTACGGCAAGTTCATGCAGGCCGAGGTCGCCGTCGTGGTCGGAGGCGTCAAGCCCGGCCCGCAGATCTCCGCGCTCGCCGCCGGCGTCGACATTGTCGTCGCCACGCCGGGACGGCTGCTCGATCACATGAAATCCGGGGCCGTCCGGCTCGACCGGACGACGCGCGTCGTCCTGGACGAAGCGGATCAGATGCTGGATCTCGGCTTTCTCCCGGCGATCCGCAAGATCATGGGCACATTGCCGAAAGAGCGGCAGACGGTCCTGATGTCCGCGACCATGCCGTCACAGATCCGCGCCCTAGCCCGTGATTTCCAGTCCGAGCCCGCGGAAATCGCGGTGGCGGCCGTGTCACGGCCGATCGAGCGCATTGTCCAGAGCGTGCGCCACACGCCGGCCGCCTCCAAGCGGGATGTGTTGACCGAAATCCTCTCGGACGCCGGTTCCGTGCGCGCCATTGTGTTCACGCGGACCAAGCGCGGCGCGGACAAGGTCAGTCGCCACCTGGCGAGCGCCGGCCTGTCGGCCGCGGCGATCCACGGCAACAAGAGCCAGTCCCAGCGGGAACGTACCCTGGCCTCGTTCCGCGATGGCGGGACCTCGATCCTTGTGGCGACCGACATTGCGGCGCGCGGCATCGATGTCGATGACGTCTCGCATGTCATCAACTACGAACTGCCGAACGTGGCCGAAGCCTACGTGCACCGGATCGGGCGCACCGCCCGCGCCGGCCGCAGCGGCATCGCGATTTCGCTGTGCGATCCGGCCGAGCGCGACCTGCTGCATGCCATCGAGAAGCTGACCGGAAACCGGCTCGGGAACGGCGGAGGTTCCTCCGTCGCGGAGCCTTCCGTCGCCGTGCAGCCCCGGGCGGATCGCGAAATCAGGCCCGCAATCGCTGCTGTCAAAAGCACGCCAACTTCCAGAACCAGGAGTTCCGGCTCGAAGCGGAACCCGGTTGAAAAGAATGCGCCCCGTCCCGACCTTTCGGGCGAACGCAAACCCGGCCCCGACGCCGCCTCGGCAGGCCTTGCCCGCATGCTCGGCAATATCGGAGCCGTAACACCGTCTGTTCCCGCCTGACGGCGGCACGCAGAAAACAATACCGACCACAACGATCAAACGAAGGAATATGATCATGGCGACTGGTACAGTGAAATGGTTCAACACCACCAAAGGTTATGGCTTCATCCAGCCGGATGACGGCGGCAAGGACGTGTTCGTTCACATCACCGCCGTCGAGCGTTCGGGCCTGCACGGCCTCAACGAAGGCGACAAGATCAGCTACGAGATCGAGGAAGACCGCCAGCGCGGCAAGTCCTCCGCGGTCAACCTGCAGGCTCAGTAAGCAGCCACTCTTGCCGTAAATCCCGGGTGGCGGTGTTCTCGCCGGACAGCGCCCTTGTGGAATACGCGGACCGGGCTCCTGGAGTTTGGTCCGTGACGGTCCGAAAGACGCCGGTTCCTCAAGCGGGGACCGGCGTTTTTTATTGCCTGGAAACCGTTCAGCTCGCCTGTCGCACCACCCTTTCGCGGTGGAAGGTGTAGATGCCGCTGGCGACGACGATGGTGGCGCCGATGACCGTCGCTAAGTCCGGCAGGTCGTCGTAGATCAGGTAGCCCCAGAGCACCGCCCAGGGTAGCATCAGGTAGTTCAGCGGTTGCAGCACACTCGCCGGCGCGAGTGACAGGGCCTTGATCAGCAGCCCGTGGCCGGTCATCCCGAGCACACCGATCGCCGTCATCATGGCGAGCCCGGTCCAGTCCGGCGTGACCCAGAAGAACGGCCCGACGCAGGTCATCGAAAAAAGCCCGGTCACTCCCGTATAGAGCACGGTCGTCGAAGCATCATCATAGCGCGCGGCCCGGCGGGTCAGCACCTGGTAGACCGCATAGAGCGCGATCCCGAAGAGCGGCACCAGCAGCATCGGATCGAAATCGGCGAAGCCTGGCCGGATGATGATGATGACCCCGATGGCGCCGACGCCGATCGCGCTCCAGCGGCGGATCCCGACCTGCTCGCGCAGCAGTGGTACCGAAAGCGCGGTGGTGATCAGCGGCCCGGCGGCGGCGATCGCCTGCACATCGGCCAGCGGCAGATGACGGAAGGCGAAGATGAAGATGAGGATTTCGCCGGAGAGCAGGAAGCCGCGGGAGAGTTGCAGTACGAGCGCGCGGGTGACGAAGAGATAGCGCCCGCGGCGGCGCAGGCCGTGAACCAGGGTGACGCCGGCGAACACCATGTAGCGGATCCATAGGATCTGTGGCGCCGGATAGATCTGGACCGTCATCTTGGTCAGAGCGTCCATGACCGAGAAAGTGAAGGTGACGGCGAACATGATGCCGATGCCGGCACGTGTACCCTCGGCGTCTTCCCGCGCTCCGAAACGGTCGTTTGTCATGTTGCTGTCGCGCCTCGTCCCGGCGCTACCCGGCCACAATCGGCGCGCTGCTCCCGGCTCGGCCCAATTGTCAGGGATCCATTGCCGCTGTCCAGCGGAAAGGACGGGAAGGGCGAGCGGCAATCACCCGGCGAACCGGGGCGGCGATGCTGCATTCAGATGAATTTGCGGATCAGCCTCAGGCCAAGAATTCGTCCGGCGAACCGGAAGGGCGCGGAACGCTCCCTGTATTCGCAGAATTTCTCCAGATTCTCGTAAAGGTTTGCCCTTCCAATTCTCTTTCGTCGTTCCCGGATGTATCCGGTACACACCGTGTAGGCCGCGTTCATGGGATCGCCGCGCAAGTGGTCGGTCACTTTGAAATCCAGGTTTTCCATGAAGATGGAGGTACAGATCATCTCGTAGAAGTCCAGCAGGTCGATGATCGTGTTCTCGTCTTCTTCACTGATATCATCGTTCGTGAATCTGTGATTCGTCTTGATCCAGCGTGCGAACCGGCGGTCGGCACTGGAGAGCCGGTCGACGCTCTCCAGTGACAGGAGAATGTTCAGGGTATGGTTGCGCCGGTCCTGTGCCCGCCTTTGTCTGGATTGCAGAACAAAGATAAACAGCGCGAGGAGGACGGATATGCTGGTCGCATATCCGCCGTCTCCGAACAGGGTGTCGAACAAATCAACCGGCATTTCCGGTTTCGGCATGGTGCAAATTTTCCGTGATGTCGGATTTGCTCAAGATACGGTCAGACTGTCGCGACCGGCGTTGCCGGAGAACCGACGACGCCGGGAAGGCGGAGTGGCGGTGCGGTGAGCAGAAAGCGCGAGCGGCCTGCCCTGCGCAGCCAGAGCGCGAGATCGTGCAGATACCAGAGTTCCCCGAGCGGCACGCCGAGCTTGAAGATGCAATGATGGTGCAGGGGCATCTGCAGGGTCGCGTCCTCGGGGATTTCGGCGTGCGGGTCCTCAACGCCGTAATTGTCCGCGATCAGGGCCGCGAGGCCGCTGTCCGTGATCCAGTTCAGCAGCCTGTCGTCCCGGCTGTCGAGGACGCAGCAGGCATGATGCAGCGTGTGCTCGTCCGGCTCTTTCTCGAGATCCATGATGACCTTCGAGAAGGCGGTGTGGAGCAGCACCATGTCGCCTTTCTCGACGGTGACCTTGTCGGCCTCCATGATGCGCATGAGCTGGTCGTAACTGACGTAGGTCCGCTCGCGCCCGAAATGCTTCTCGATGTCGATCAGCACGCCGCGGCCCTGGACGCAGGTCTCGGCCATGTTCTCGATGCCGAGCCTCTTCGCCTCGGTGCCCTCGTAGCGGGTATGCTCGCTGCCCGGCTGCTCCGAGGTCGGGCCGACGATATCCACGCCGCCACGCCAGCCGTTGTAGTAGACGATCTCCGCCTCGCCGTCGCCATCCGCGTCGAAACGCGCGCCGATATGGCAGAGGCTGTCCCACTGCGTCGAGTATTGCAGGCAGAGCAACACGGAATCGTCCGAGACCACGTCGACCAGCCGCGGGTCGTTCATCCCGAGCGGGAAGTTGAAGTTTGCCAGCCCGCCGCGCGAGGTGGCGAAATGCCGGGGCGGAAAACGCCGCGGGTTGAGCAGGCGCTTGCCGGGATAGTCGAGCGGCAGGGAGAGGCAGAAGGTTTCGCCGGTCTGCACCTCGGCGATGCCCTCGCGGACCTTTTCGGGTGTCAGCAGGTTGATCCGGCCGCGTTGGTCATCCTCGCCGAAATCACCCCAGGTCGATCCCTCGGGACGGTTCTTCCACCGTTTGCTCATCGCTTCCTCGCTATCGGTCTTGATTTTTGCGCCGGTCGGGCGCTGGAAAGGGGGAGTTTCGGCCGGTGCGGCCGCTCTGGCAAGGGGGCCGGGGGCGAAACGGGACATAGTGTGCAGTGTCCATTATCGCTTTCTTAATGCGTGGCGTCGAAATTACAGGCCTTCTGAATGAACTCTTCCGGTGCCATGACCGATGCACGACACGATCAGTGAAGCGCTCGCCTATTGGGAAGGCCTTCGCGACGGACGCGGGCTGCCGCTCCGTGCGGAGTTTGATCCGGTCGACATTCCGAGGCTTCTTCCGAGCATCGTGTTTTTCGAAGTTGTCGAAGGTGGCCGTGACTTCCGTTTCCGGGTGATCGGTGAACGGGTCCGGTCGATTTTCTTCGAGAACTACACAGGCCGGACTCTGGGGAGTCTTGGGCATGTCGAGGCCGACGGACCGCTTATGCGCAGTTTTCGCGAAGCCGTGGCGAACGGGGCCCCGGTCCGCACGCCGGTCGAATATGTCGGGCCGAACCGGGATGTGATCAAGCATGATGAGGTCGTGCTGCCTTTTGGCAATGCCCAAGGTGTCGTGACACATCTCCTGGTCCTGATGGTTCTTGCGAACCGCAACCAGAACCGGACGTTCCGACGCTAGGATCGCGTGGCGGTGCGGCCTCCCGTTCAATTCTTCTCGCCGCCGAGCATGATTTTGTTCCTAGCTTCCGCGATCTCCGTCCAGTGCGCGATATCCGCTTCCTTCAACAGTCCCGTCGGCGGCCGGCATCGGCGGAAATTGCCGTAGCGGTCCTCGCCCCTGACCAGCATTGCCGCCATGCTGCCGCCTTTCACCTGCTGCGCCCGCGCCGGGATGTAGCGAATGGCGAGGCCGATGCGGCGATCGTCCGTCCGGTTCGGATGTGAGGCGTGGAAGACCCGGCCGTGATGGATCGACATCTGTCCAGGCCGGAGCGCGGCGTCGGTCGCCTCGCTCTCGTCGACCGTGACCGCGACCTCCTGGCCCCGCGTCAGCAGATTGTCTTCCTCATAGGTGTCCCGGTGGTCGACGCGCCGGTTTTGCGATCCGGCGACGAAGCGCATGCAGCCGCTCTCGGCCGTCGCCGGCGAGAGCGCGACCCAGGCGGTGACTTCCTCCTCTGTCTCCAGCCCCCAGTAATGCAGGTCCTGGTGCCAGGAAACAAAGCTCTTCGTATTCGCCTCCTTGATGAAGAAGGGCGCGTCCAGCACGAGAATATCGGGGCCGAGAATCTCCGCGATCACGTCGGTGATCTCCGGCCGCCGCGTGATCTCGTCGATGAAGGGGAGGACGAGGTTCGGATAGCGCCGCAGCATCTTGCGGAAGGTCTTGTCTCCGCCGTATGTCGCCTCGGCCGCTTCGAGCCGGCGGCGATAGTCCGCCGCCTCCGCGGCGGACATCACCGCAATCGGGCAGACGAAACCGTCGCGGGCGAAGGCGTCGGCGACGGGGGAGGCGGCCGCAGTCTCCTGCGCGCTCATGTCCCGGCCACCGCGCGCGGCGCAAAGGCGCTGCGTGCTCCCCCGCTCTTCTGCGTCTTGAAGATCGAGCCCGCATCGGGCGCGGGCGGCAGCGGCAGACGCATCGGCACCGCCGCGGCGCGCGGCTCGACAGTCATCTCGCCGGTGATCATGCTGGCGGCGAAATGCTCCCAGAGCGCCCGCATGTCGCCCGAAGCGAGCTGCTTGGCGTAGCTGCCGGAGCCGACCAGCGGCCAGGCGTCGGCGGCGCGGCATTCGTAGAACAGGATCAGCCGGTTGCGGTCCGAGAGGTTCGGCGCCGAGCCGTGCAGCGTGCGCACGTGGTGCACCGTCATCGCGCCCGCCTTGCCGGTCAGCGTCACAGCCTTGTCCATGTCGAACAACGGGTCGTCCGGATCGACCGCGCCGCAGAAGTGGCCGGTCTCCGGCGCATGGTGCGAGAGTACCGGACCCTTGTGGGTGCCCGGGATCACCTGCAGCGGCCCGTTGGCCGCGTCGACATCCTCCAGCATCAGTCCGAAGGCGAGCATGTCGTCGTTGGTATGGGGATAGAAGGCCCAGTCCTGGTGCCACTCCACCGCCGCCCCGCCGCCCGGCGCCTTGGTGTTGAGCTTGCTGGTCTGGATCATCGTGTCGGGCCCGAGCAGGTCGGTCAGCACTTCGGTCATGCGGGAGTTCTTCAGCACCTCCCAGTAATAGGGATCCTGCTTGTGCGGCAGCTTGATGCGGGTGAGGCGGGGTTTCTCGGCGGAGTGCCCCTCGTCGAGGTCGTAGACCGCGTTGCTCTCGGTGACGGCGCGGGATTTCTCGATCAGGCCGTAGGTGATCTCCCGCAGCCGGTCGAGCTGCTCGGCGCTCACCGCGTCCTCGACCATGAGGTAGCCGTTCTCGCGATAGAAGGCGATCTGGTCGGATGTGAGCATTGGTTTTCCTCCCTAGGGTGTGCCGCGGTTGGGGTGAGCGGCGCAACTTTGTTGTTTGGGAGGAATTATGGACCCGAATGCGCGCGGGTAAACGGCCGATTTCGGCACGAGTGCCCGTATGCGAAGCCGGAGGCGTCGCCTGGTCTGTTCCGGACGGGGAAGAAATGGTGGGCGCGGCTGGGATTGAACCAGCGACCCCTGCCGTGTGAAGACAGTGCTCTCCCGCTGAGCTACGCGCCCGTCGCTTGGTGGAGCGCTGTCTTAAGGGGCGCGCCATGCCCTGTCAAGCCAGCTTCTGACCTGATCGAGGAATGCCTTGCGGAGCTGCGGGGCGGCGGTATGGTTCGCGAGCCGCCGCTGGGCTTCCGAGCCAAGCCGGAAAGCCTCGCCGGGATTCTTCAGGAGTGTGACGGCGCGTTCCGAAAAGGCCTCGGGCGGCGGTGCAAGTTCACCGGCGAGACCGATTGCCTCCAGGATCCCGACCGCAAGACGGGCCCTGAGACGTGACGCGTCGGTGGTGAGGACCGGCAGGCCGGCCCGAAGGGCGATCAGGGCGGTGTTGAAACCCGAAAAACTCGGGCTGTCGAGATAAAGGTCGGCGGACTGGAGAATCTCGACGAATTGTTCCGGCTCGGCGCGGTCGCGGAACTCCAGAATGTCGGCCGGATAGACTCCGCCCGTGTCGAATAGCCCGGAAAGACGCGCGGCGAACCTGTCCGAGGTGGTTTCGTCTGCGGCCCTGATAATGATGATCCGGCAGTCCGGCACCTCGCGGGCAATCCTCAGCAGGACCGGATCGAAGTCGGGCAGGAACTTGAAGAGGCTCTGGCAGAGGATCGCCGTGGGGCGGACGGAGCGTCGCGGCGGCCTCGGTGGCAATGTGTTCCGCCCGATCTCCGCGCCCGGACCGGGAAGGCGGATCAGGCGTTCGGTATACTGGCGCTCCGCTCCCGGAGGATCCATGAAATCGGCGCCCAGGTAGTAGTCGATATGCGGCAGGCCGCTTGTCGTCGGATGGCCCCAGCTGTTGACCTGGATCGGTGCGAAACGGTGGTTCGCGAGATAGAGACCGAGCGGGTCGAGGCCGATCTCCGGGAAGAGGATGACCTTGTGTTTGCCGGCGCGTATCCGCTCGATCCAAGCGGAAACAGGCATCGGGCCTGAGAGCACCCGCGCAAAGAGCGCGCGGTCCGTGGCCTCGGCGAATCCGTTGAGATCGTAGAGATCGCAGGGGATGCCGGCCTCCGCCAGGGCTTCGGACCACCACCGCCCGATCGCCTTCCAGACGGAATGTTTCCCGGTACAGCCACAGATAATCGCGAGCGGGCTGGCCTGGGCGTCGTTCCGGCCGGGCATGCGACCGGCGGGGCGGGCGGCGACCTGCCGGGCGGTTGCCGAGCCGAAGCGGCGCATCAGTTCGGTATCATCGACGCCTGCATAGGCAAGGAAGAAAAGGCGGACGGCGCTGATCGTGACTTCCGGACGGGCGAGGGGCGGAGCGTCCTCAAGGGCGTCTATGGCGGAGGATAGTGCCGCGACGGTCCGGTCACGGCTTTCCAGATCGTCGAAACCCGGCGGCAGGCAGGCGGAAATGCGCTGCCAGGCTATTTCGTGATTGCCGGGAAGGGTGTTCAGGCGGGCAAGGATTTCAAGCGCGCGGTCCGGCCGGCCGGATTTCGCGGCGCGGCTGGCGCGGCGTTCCCAGGGGGAGGCGCAGTCGGGCGCGAGAAGCAGGGTTCGTTTGTCCAGTTCCTCCGCCTCGACAGAGCCGCGGTCTTCTTCGTAGGCCACGGCCGCCAGGGCGTCGAGGATGGTCGGCTGCGCCGGAGCCAGACAGCGCGCGCGCCTGAGAGCGACCGGTTTGTCGTTCTCGCCGAGCGTTCGGCAGCGATTGAAACAGGCCCGCCACGCGGCGGGAGCGCAAATCATGGCGCGCCGGAAAAAAGGCTCGGGCGGCTGTTTCCGCATCGCGCGGATGATGGCCCGCAACATCCACGCGTCGCTCGATAAGGCGTCATCTTCCAGGAGGCCGGCACAAATCATGTCGGCCCGTGCCACGTTATCCGCATCGGACGCGGCGTCGGCCAGCAAGGCCCGGGCCGTGGCGAGCGTGGCGGGGCCCGTCTCCCGCAAGGATCAGTCCTCGAACAGAAACGCGATCTCGCAGTCGGCGATGCTGCCGACGCCGCGCGCACGCGCCGGCTTGACGGCCCGCAGTTCCACGAACATCTCGCGCACAATGTTGCGTTCGATTTCCACCCGTTCGAGCAGCCGGTCGAGGTTGTCGACATCCGCTCCCGCACGCTTCCGGCCAATCTTGTAATAGATCTTCTGCAGGTCCCAATCGCCGCGATAGCCGTAATCGGCGAAAGTGTAAGTCGGCTGCGCAAAATAGGTAAAGCTTGTCGCCGACATGGCGCGACGGTGCGTCGGATCCGCCCAGGAGGTATCGCTGCCGATATGGGGAACGGCGGCGCGGAGAATGGCGCCGTCGGCGGCAACGCGATGCAGTTCCTGCATCAGTTCCAGTAGGTTCTGGATATGCTCGAGGATGTGAAAGGCCCGGAATTCACCGAAACTGTCTTCCGCATAGGGCAGTTTCAGGCCTGCGCAGGCCTCGAGATCGAAAACCAGATCGACACCCGGTCCGGGCATGATGTCCAGATTGACCCATCCGTCCCGCGGCGAGGTTCCACAGCCGATATTCAGTTTCTGAAGGTCATCTGCCACGAAATGTTCCCCCTCGGCTGACCGCGCCCGATCGTCGGCCCGCCTCTTCACATCCACGCCACTTAACATATCGCGAAGGGCCGAGAAACGCGGAAGCGGTCTTATCGCCTACGCGAGATCCGCAATCGCGTCCGGCAGATCCCGGAAACGGTCGAGCCGGGCGTCGGCGGGGATTTCGTCGAGTGGCGCGCGGGCATAGCCGTATGTCATCAGGACGAAGGGCATCCCGGCGGTCCGCCCGGAGTGCGAATCATGTTCGTTGTCGCCGACCATGCAGGCCGCCTCCGGCGAGACGCCGAGCCGCTCAAGCACCGCGGCCGGATGCGCCGGGTCCGGTTTGCGGACCGGGAGCGTGTCGCCGCCGACGATGGCCTCGAAGAGATGATCGAGGCCGAGCAGGGCGAGCACCTTGTGGGTCGCGCGTTCCGGCTTGTTGGTGCAGATCCCGAGACGAAGGCCGCTGTCCTTCAACCGCGCCAGTGTTTCGGGCACGTCCGGATAAGGCACCGTCCGGTCGCTCGCATGGGCCTCGTAGAGGGCGATGAAACGCTCCGTTGCCGCGACGAGCCCCGCCGTCTCCAGCGTCACGCCGCGTTCCGCCAGCGCACGGCGGACGAAGACCTGGCCGCCGTCGCCGACGAACGACCGCGCGGTCGCGAGGTCGATCGGGTAGAGTCCGTGCTCGGCGAGCAGCAGGTTGCCGGCGGCGTGCAGGTCGGGCACCGAGTCGATCAGGGTGCCGTCGAGATCGAAGACGATGGCGGAAAGGGTGCGGGGCATGGGCAAGCGGCCGGGAAGGTTGCGGAACGTCCCTGCCTATAGCATGGCGTCCCGCCTTCGCGGTGCCCGATTTTCACGGCAAGGGTACCAGATGAGGGAGCCAACCGAGACCGGGTGGCAAGTTGTTGTGAAAGGTAAGAAAACGTGACTGTCTTGGCCGGGGGCGCTATGGCATTTTCGCATGCAGGGTCAACCCTCGTTTTTCACGCGCAGCACAGTTGAGTCATGAACGATCCCGTCGCAGTCGTCGTCCTTGCCGCGGGCAAGGGCACAAGAATGAAGTCGGACCTGCCGAAGGTCCTGCACACTATCGCCGGGCGGCCAATGCTGCACCATGTCCTGGCGGCGACCGAACCGCTGCAAGCCGAGCGGCGGGTCGTCGTCCTGTCGCCGGGCCAGGAGCGGGTCGCGGCCAGCATTGCGCCGATCCCGACCGCGATCCAGCATCCGCCGCGCGGCACCGGCGACGCGGTGCGCGCTGCGAAGGCGGAGTTGGCGGGCTTTACCGGCACGGTGCTGGTGCTGTTCGGCGACACCCCGCTTCTGACGCCGGAGACGCTCGGCCGGATGGTGGAGATGTGCGATGGTCCGGACGGGGCCGCCTTCGCGATCCTCGGCTTCGAGCACGACAATCCCGGCCGCTACGCCCGCCTGGTGCTGGACGATGCGGGGAACCTCCAGAAGATCATCGAGGCGCCGGATCTGAAGGACGCCGAGACGGAGATCAGGCTCTGTAACGGCGGCGCGCTCGCGGTCGATGGCAGCCGTCTGTTCGACTGGCTCGACCGACTGGAGCCGCATAACGCGCAGGGTGAGTTCTATCTCTTCGACCTGCTTGATTTCGTCCACGAGGAGGGCCGCAGGGCCGGGGTCGTCTGGATCGATCCGGTCGAGACCATGGGGGTCGATTCCCGTGCCGGTCTCGCCGCCGCCGAAGCAAGGATGCAGGACCGTCTTCGTCGCCGGATGATGGAGCAGGGCGTGACCCTGGTGGCGCCGGAGACCGTCTTTCTCAGCTTCGATACGGTGATCGGTCAGGACAGCCTGGTGCAGCCGCATTGCGTCTTCGGTCCGGGGGTGAAGATCGGTCCCAAGGTCGAAATCAGGAGCTTCTCGCATCTCGAAGGGGCGGAGGTCGGTATCGGCGCGCGGATCGGGCCCTATGCGCGTCTCCGGCCCGGCGCAGAGCTCGGCGAGGGCGTCCATGTCGGCAATTTCGTCGAGGTGAAGAACGCGCATTTCGGCGATGGGGCCAAGGCCAATCACCTGAGCTATGTCGGCGACGCGGAGGTCGGCGCGGGCGCGAATATCGGCGCCGGCACCATCACCTGCAACTACGACGGTTTCGAGAAGCACCTGACGGAGATCGGCGCGGGTGCCTTTGTCGGCTCCAACACCGCTTTGGTGGCACCGGTCCGGATCGGCGAGGGTGCGCTGATCGGCGCCGGGAGCACAGTTACGGAAGACGTGAGCGCGAACGACATCGTGGCGGTGCGTGGCGCGCGCAAGGTCGTACCGGGAGCCGCCGTGCGCTACCGCGAGACGCGGGCGGCGCGCAAGGCGGCGAAGAAGAAAGACAGCTAGAAGAAGGGACCATCCGCGCATGTGCGGCATCATCGGAATGATCGCGAACCGGCCCGTCGCCGAACATATCGTCGACGCGCTGAAGCGGCTGGAATATCGCGGCTACGATTCCGCGGGCGTCGCGACGCTCGACGGAGGCGCGGCGGAACGGCGCCGGGCCGAGGGTAAGCTGTTCAATCTCGAGAAGGATATCGATGCCAATCCGCTCGGCGGCTCGATCGGTATCGGCCATACCCGCTGGGCGACGCATGGCGCACCGACGGCGAACAACGCCCACCCGCACCGCGCCGGTCGGGTCAGCATCGTCCATAACGGTATTATCGAGAACTTCCAGGAACTTGCGGCCGAGCTTTCCGCGTCCGGGATCGTGCCCGAAAGCGAGACCGACACCGAGATCGTCGGGCTCTATTTCAACAAGCTGCTGGAGGACGGACTCTCTCCCGAGGCTGCTATGGCTAAGGTCGCCGAGCGGGTAACGGGCGCCTATGCGCTGGTCCTCATGATCGACGGCGAGGAGGATCTGCTGCTTTGCGCCCGCCGCGCCTCGCCGCTTGCCATCGGCTACGGCGAGGGGGAGATGTATATCGGGTCCGACGCGCTGGCACTGGCGCCCTTCACCCGGAAGATCGCTTATCTCGAGGACGGCGACTGGGCGTTGATCCGCCGCGCCGGCGCGGAGATCCGGGATGAGACCGGCCGGAAGGTCGAGCGCCCGGTGAAGCTGACCGAAGCGACCGGCGCGCTGATCGGCAAGGGCAATTATCGGCACTTCATGGAGAAGGAGATCCACGAGCAGCCGGAGGTGATGGGCTACACCCTGTTCCACTACTACCGCAGCACAGACCGCTCCATCGCCCTGCCGGACCTGCCGTTCGATCCGGCGACCCTGCCGAAGCTGACCATCGTCGCCGCCGGCACGAGCTTCTATGCCGGCATGGTGGCGAAATACTGGTTCGAGAGCCTGGCGCGCATTCCGGTCGAGATCGATATCGCCTCGGAATTCCGCTACCGCAATCCGGTGATGCCCGAGGGCGGGGCCGCACTCTTCATTTCCCAGTCGGGCGAGAGCCTCGACACGCTGATGGCGCTGCGCCATGCGCGCGAGGGCGGCCAGCATATCGTCGCTCTGGTGAACCAGCCGGAGAGCACCATCGCGCGCGAGAGCGACGTGGTGCTGGAAACGCTCGCCGGGCCGGAGATCTGCGTCGCCTCGACCAAGGCCTTCACCACCCAGCTCGTCGCGCTCCTGACGGTCGCGGTCGATTTCGCCCGCAGGCGGGGCGCCGCGCCTGCGGAGCAGCTGGATGCTGTGATGGACGGCCTCGTCCACCTCCCCGCCCAGATCGGCGAAGTGCTGAAGGAGACCGAGCGCTATCTGCCGGTCAGCCACGAGATATCCAAGGTGCGCGACGTGCTCTATCTCGGCCGCGGACTGTCTTTTCCCATCGCCATGGAAGGCGCGCTGAAGCTGAAGGAACTGAGCTACATCCATGCTGAAGGCTACGCCGCCGGCGAGATGAAGCACGGTCCGATCGCGCTGCTCGAGGAGGGCGTGCCGGTGATCATGGTGGCGCCGATGGATCCCTGGTTCGAGAAGGTGGCGAGTAATGCCATGGAAGTCCGGGCGCGCGGCGGGCGTGTCATCCTGCTCTCCGACAGGAGCGGGATCGACCGTCTCGGTGACCTCGCCTCATGGTCCTTCGAGCTGCCGGAATGCGACCCGATGGTGGCGCCGATCCTCTACACGATCCCGGTCCAGCTTCTTTCCTATTTCACCGCGGCGGAGAAGGGCACCGACATCGATCAGCCGCGAAACCTTGCGAAGAGCGTGACGGTGGAGTAACGCCTACCTCTCGACATTCGTTTCGTGGGAGCGGCCAGGTGAACATCGAACGGGAACTGACGGCGCCGATGCTGCTGCGCCAGCATGCCGCGCACGAAACGCTCTCGGGCGCCTGGCCGGAGAGCCTCGAGGCGGACTTCCCGGTCTCGATGGCCGTTTCTGCCTTGTCCGAAATCTCCGCCTGGCCGGGCTATGCGCCGACCCCGCTCGAATCCCTTGATGGGCTTGCCACCGAACTCGGGCTCGGCGCCGTGCTCTACAAGGACGAGGGACCGCGTTTCGGGCTCGGCAGCTTCAAGGCGCTCGGCGGGGCCTATGCGGTCATGCTGCTGGCGCGCAAGTGGCTTGCTGACCGGGGGCATGATGCGGCGACGCTGGACGAAATCCGAAGCGGCAAGTTTGCAGAGGCCCTGAAGGAGATGACCGTCACCTGCGCGACCGATGGCAATCACGGCCGCTCGGTCTCCTGGGGAGCGGAGATGGCTGGGTGCCGTTGCGTCATCTTTATTCATGCCGAGGTCAGCGAGGGCCGCAAGACCGCGATGGAGGCCTTCGGCGCAGAGGTCCGGCGCATCGACGGTGATTACGATCTGTCCCTGAAGGTGAGCGAGACGGAGGCCGAGGCGAACGGCTGGTACGTGGTCTCGGACGCTTCCTGGCCGGGTTACATGGAGATCCCGCGCGACGTGATGGCGGGCTATACGGTGATGGCGAGCGAGGTCTTGGCCCAGACGGTAGCGCCGCCGACCCACATGTTCGTGCAGGCCGGCGTCGGCGGTTTCGCCGCCGCGATGGTCGCCCGCTTCTGGCAGACACTCGGCGCCGAGGCGCCGCGCACTGTGGTGGTCGAGCCGGAACTCGCCGCCTGTGCCATCGAGAGCGCGCGGCAGGACAAGCCGGCCGTCGTGCCGATCCACGAGGAGACCCTGATGGCCGGCCTCTCCTGCGGGGAGATGTCGCTCGTCGCCTGGCCGATCCTTGCCGCCGGCTGCTCCGACTATCTTACCGTCGGCGAGGAGGGCGTCGGCCCGGCCATGCGCCTGCTCGCCTCGGGCGAGGCCGGGGCGCGGATCACCGCCGGCGAGTCCGGCGTCGCGGGACTGCTTGGCCTGATGGCGGTCTCCTCTCACCCGGAACTGAAAACACGGATCGGTCTTGGCCCAGACAGCCGGGTGCTTCTGATCGGCAGTGAAGGCGCGACCGACCCCGAGATCTACAGGTCCATCGTCGGCGATCTCGCGGCATGACCATCGCGCGCGGTTTCCCGGCGGCCGAGTTCGAGGCGCGTCTGGAGCGTGCGCAGCGACGAATGGCGGCGGAAGGGCTCGATCTGCTGCTGCTGACCACCGAGCCCGACGTGCGCTATTTCAGCGGCTTCCTGACCCAGTTCTGGCAGAGCCCGACCCGGCCCTGGTTCCTGCTCGTGCCTGCGAACGGAAAACCGGTCGCGGTCATTCCCGGCATTGGCGCGCCCGCGATGGAGCGGACCTGGATCGAGGATATCCGCACATGGGCCTCACCCAACCCCGAGGACGAGGGGCTCTCGCTGCTGGCCGAGGCAATGCGCGAACTCGCCGGAGCGGGGGCGCGGATCGGTATCCCGTCCGGGCCGGAGACCCATCTCCGGCTGCCGCTCGCCGAGTATGACAGGCTGCGCTGGATGCTGCCGGACGCGGTCTTCCGAGACGACGCGGGCATTGTCCGGGCGCTTCGGATCGTCAAGTCGGAGGCGGAGATCGCGAAGATCCGCACCGCCTGCGAAATCGTCTCCGACGTGTTCGACAACTGGTCCGGCTGGCTCGCGCCGGGCATGACGGAACGGGAGATCTTCCGCTGCTTCAAGATTGCCTGTCTCGAGGCGGGGGCGGACGACGTCTCCTATCTCGTCGGTGGCGCCGGGCCCGGTGGCTATGGCGACATCATCTCGCCGCCGTCGGAGCGGCGTGTCGCGGAGGGCGACGTGCTGATCCTCGATACCGGCACGCTCCTCGACGGTTATTTCTGCGACTTCGACCGGAACTACGCCATCGCTTCGCCGTCCGCTCCCGTGGCGGAGGCCTACCGGACGGTCCATGCAGCGATGGAGGCAGGTCTCGCAGCGGCACGGCCGGGAGCGACCTGCGCCGATCTGTTCCAGGCCATGGCGGCGGTGTTGTCATCGGGCGGTGCCAGTGCGGGCAATGTCGGCCGGATCGGACACGGGCTCGGCATGGTGCTGACCGAATGGCCCTCGATCACTGCCGGGGACCGGACGGAGCTGGTGCCCGGGATGGTGTTGACGCTGGAGCCGGGTCTCGAATACGCACCGGGCCGGATGATGGTGCATGAAGAGAACATCGTGATCCGTGCAGACGGCGCGGAACTTCTGACCCGCCGCGCGGGCCCGGAGATCACGATCGTCGGCTAGGCCGTGCCGGCAACTTCCAGGACGATTTTTCCGGTATGGGATTTCGCGCTGAAGGCCTTCTGCGCCGCGACGATCTCGCGCAGCGGGAAGGTCGCAGCGACCAAAGGCCTGATGGCTCCGCTCTCGATCAATCGGACGAGCTTCGCGAAGACCCCGTCCTCGAGTTTCGTGCAGCCAAAAAATTTCAGGTCCTTCAGATAGAGTGTCCGCAGATCGAGCGGCACCGTGTGCCCTCCGATGGCGCCGGACACGCCGTAGCGTCCGCCGGGGCGAAGGGTCTCCAGCAGATCCGGCCAGGTCGGTCCGCCGACCAGATCCACCACGACATCGACGGCATTCGCCCCGAGGACTTCACTTGGCGGTGTGTTGCGGTCGATGATTTGGGCGGTACCGAGCGCCATGAGATGATCCGCCTTGGCCGGGCTGGTGACCGCAATCACCTCCGCGCCCCGGGCCCGGGCCAGCTGGATCGCCGCCGAACCCACTCCGCCGGACGCGCCGGTGACGAGCACCCTCTCGCCCGCTTTCACATCCGTGCGGGTCAGCAGGTTTTCCGCTGTCGAATAGGAACAGGGAAAAGAGGCAAGCTCGACGTCGCTCAGGCCGCTTTCGAGCCGGAAGGCGTGGCTTCCCGGAACCACGACGAAATCGGCGAAACCGCCGTCGCATTCGGAGCCTATATAGGCGAAATTGTCGAGCGTCTGGCCGTGCAGTTCACGCAGGCAGGGTTCCACCAGGACCCGCTCTCCGACGCGCGCCGGATCGATTCCGGTGCCGACCGCGATGATTTCTCCCGCGATGTCCGCGCCCTGGATGCGCGGGAATTCGAGGGCCTCTCCGCCCCAGCTTGCATCTACTGCATCGTTGTCGCCCTTCGAATACCAGCCGATGCGGGTGTTCAGATCGGTATTGTTCACACCTGCGGCACCGACCCGGACCAGCACATCGCGCGGCCCCGGAACCGGAACCGTGATGTCGGTGCGGTAGGCGAGCTTGTCGAAATCGCCATGGCCGGTCAGCAGCACGGCCTGCATCTTTGCGGGTGGGTACGTCATCGTCATCGCGACCTCGCGCGTTTCCCTTTCGGGCAGTCTGGATCGGGTGTAGGACAATGAGCAATCCGAAGCCAGCATGTGGAGCACGGCAATGGCGAAGATGCTCAAGATCGACCCCGATCTCCCGTGGCGCCATCGTCTCGGCCTGATCGTCCTGAAGACCGACGAAACCATCGAACAGGATTTTCGTCATGTCGCGGCCGATCCCGCAATCGCGCTCTACCACACGCGGATCGAGAGCGCGCCGAACGTGACGCCGGAAACGCTGCGCCAGATGGAGGCGCGCATTCCGGGCGCGGCGGTCCTGTTGCCGCAGGACACTCCGCTCGACGTGATCGGTTACGGATGCACCTCCGCCTCGACCGTGATGGGCGAGGACCGCGTTGCCGAACTGGTGCGCTCCATTCATTCGACGGCGGCGGTCACCAACCCCCTCTCGGCACTGAAGGCCGCTGCGAGGGCGCTCGGGGTGAAGCGACTTGGCCTTGTCAGTCCCTATGTGCGATCCGTCACCGATGCGCTCGAAGCGGAAATGGCGAAGAGCGGCATGCCTTTCGTCGAGTCCACGGTTTTCGGTCAGGAAGAGGAAAGAGTGGTGGCGCGCATCTCGCTCGGTTCGATTACGCGCGCCGCGGAAGCTGTGGCCGGCAATCCCGGCGTCGGGGCGGTGTTCGCCTCCTGTACCAACCTGCGCGCGGCCAGTGTCATTCACGAAGCGGAACGGAGCACCAACAAGCCGTTTCTCTGCAGCAACCAGGTCCTCGCCTGGCACATGATGCGGCTTGCCGGCATCACCCGCCCGATCCCGGAGCTTGGCCGGCTCGGTAGTCTTCAAATGGTGGGGCAAGGCAGTACCGGGCGCGAAATCGTTGCTTGAGTAAATGGGGCGAAACCCCATGTTTCATAATGAGTTAGATGTTCCGGACGGGTGGTCTTACCAACGTTCGGAAGCCTGCGTGTAACGGCGCGGACCGATTGTGGACGCGGCCGGAAGAGAGGGAAGGAGCCTCGCAATGGATATCAGAAGCAAACTCGCCGATCCGTCACTGTTCCGCGAGCAGGGATATATCGACGGCGCCTGGGTCGATGCCGATGGCGGCGGCAAGGTGGATGTGACCGATCCCGCGACCGGCGATCTGGTGGGCACCATTCCGGACATGGGCGCGGACGAGACCAGGCGCGCGATCGAGGCGGCGAATGCGGCTCTGCCGGCCTGGCGCGCCAAGACCGCGAAGGAGCGCTCCGCGGTGCTGCGCAATTGGTTCGATCTGATGATGGCGAACCAGAAGGACCTCGCGACCATCATGACCGCCGAGCAGGGCAAGCCGGTGGCGGAAGCCATGGGCGAGGTCGCCTACGGCGCCTCCTATATCGAGTACTATGCCGAGGAGGCGAAACGCATCAACGGCGACGTGATTCCGGCGATGGCGGCGGACAAGCGCATCGTCGTCCTCAAACAGCCGGTCGGCGTCGTCGGCTCGATCACGCCCTGGAACTTCCCGAACGCGATGATCACCCGCAAGGCCGGTCCGGCGCTGGCGGCGGGCTGCACCTTCGTCTCTAAGCCGGCCAAAATGACGCCGTTCTCGGCCATCGCCATCGCCGTGCTCGCCGAGCGCGCGGGCGTGCCGAAGGGGGTCTTCAACGTGGTCTGCGGTGCCAGCTCGTCCGCCATCGGGAACGAGCTGACCCACAATCCGATCGTCCGCAAGATCACCTTCACCGGCTCGACGGAGGTCGGCAAGCAGCTGATCGCGCAGTCGGCCACGACGGTGAAGAAGGTTTCGATGGAACTCGGCGGCAACGCGCCGCTGATCATCTTCGACGACGCCAACATCGAGGAAGCGGTGAAGGGGGCGATCGCCTCCAAGTACCGCAATGCCGGGCAGACCTGCGTCTGCGCCAACCGGATCTTCGTGCAGGACGGCATCTATGACGAATTCGCGCGGAAATTCGCCGAGGCCGCATCCTCGATGAAGATGGGCAACGGCTTCGAGGATGGCGTGGTGCTCGGCCCGCTGGTCGAGGCCGCCGCGGTCGACAAGGTCGAGGAGCATGTGCAGGACGCTGTCGCCAAGGGCGCGAAGGTGGCCACCGGCGGGTCGCGCAGCAATATCGGCGCGCTCTTCTACGAGCCGACCGTGCTGACCGGCGCCACCCGCGATATGGCGATCTTCCGCGAGGAAACCTTCGGTCCTGTCGCCCCGCTCTTCCGTTTCAAGACGGAGGAAGAGGTGATCGAGATGGCGAACGACACCGAGTTCGGTCTCGCCTCCTATTTCTATGCCCGCGATCTCGGCCGCGTCTGGCGCGTTGCCGAGGCGCTGGAATACGGCATGGTCGCGATCAACGAGGGTATTCTTTCTTCCGAACTCGCACCGTTCGGCGGGGTGAAGGAATCCGGCCTCGGCCGCGAGGGCTCGAAATACGGCATGGATGACTATCTCGAGATCAAATACATGCTGATGGGCGGCCTGAACGGCTGATCCGGTCGAAGTGGACGGAAAAGGCGGCCTTTGGCCGCCTTTTCCATTTCATGCCGTCCCCGATCCGTTGACTGACTTGTGAAGGACAGGCACGAATGGCGTTCCTATCTAGGGTGCGCCACTACAGAGCTTCGAACCGATAAAGGAACCAGTCCCGTGTCCGATTACGATTTCGACCTTATCACCATTGGCGCCGGATCCGGCGGTGTACGTGCCAGCCGTCTCGCGGCTTCCTTCGGCGCGCGGGTCGCGGTGATCGAAGAAGTGCGCGAGGGCGGAACCTGCGTTCTGCGCGGCTGCGTTCCGAAGAAGCTCTTCGTCTACGGCTCCCATTTCGGCCACGATATGGAAGACGGCGCCGGTTACGGCTGGTCGGCGGAGAATGTCTCGCATGACTGGCCGAAGATGATCGCCGCCAAGGAGAAGGAACTCGACCGGCTGCACGGCATCTATGTCGGCCTGCTGGAGAATGCCGGCGTGACGCGGATCCACGGTCGGGGCACGGTGGTCGACGCCCATACGGTGGCGGTCGGCGGCAAGCACTACACGGCGGAAAAGATCCTGATCGCCGTCGGCGGCTGGCCGAGCATCCCGGAAGTCGACGGCGCGGAGCACGCCATCACCTCGAACGAGGCACTCGAACTGCCTGAGCGCCCGGAGCGCATCGTCATCGTCGGCTCCGGCTTCATCGCCGTCGAGTTTGCCGGGATATTCAACGCATTCGGGTCCGAGACCCATCTGGTCTATCGCGCCGACAAGGTGCTGCGCGGTTTCGACGAGGATGTACGGAATACCCTGACCGAGGAAATGAGCAAGAAAGGCATGCATCTCCATCCAGGTGTCCTGCCGGAGCGGATCGAGAAGGCCGGCGCGGCCTACAAGGTGCATATGAACGACGGCTCGGTGATCGAGGCGGACAAGGTCATGTATGCGACCGGCCGGCATCCGAATACCAGGGGGCTCGGGCTCGCGGAAGCGGGCGTGGGGCTCGACCGCAACGGGGCGGTCAAGGTGAACGAATGGTCGCAGACCTCGGTGCCGAGCATCTTTGCGGTCGGCGACGTCACGAACCGTATCAACCTGACGCCAGTCGCCATCGCCGAGGGCCATTGCTTCGCCGAGACCCAGTTCAACAACAACCCGCGCCAGGCCGATCACAGCGACGTGCCGAGCGCCGTCTTCAGCCAGCCGCCTGTCGGTACGGTCGGCCTGACGGAAGCCGAAGCGCGCGAGAGCTACGGCGCGGTGGACGTTTATGTCGCCGGCTTCCGACCGATGAAATACACGCTGACGGACAATCCGGAGCGCGGCATGCAGAAGCTGATCGTCGACCGTGCCTCCGATCGGGTTGTGGGTGCGCACATGGTCGGGCTCGATGCTCCGGAGATCATCCAGGGCATCGGCATTGCCATAAAGGCGGGCGCGACCAAGGCCGAGTTCGACGCCACCATCGGCATCCACCCGACGGCGGCGGAGGAGTTCGTTACCATGCGCACCAGGCGACCGGATCCGGAAGAGCGCCAGGCCGCGGAATAGCAGGCGAAGCGAGGCTCGTGGCGCTGGCCATAGCCTTTTTCCGCTGTTAATAATGCCGGTCCCCGAATCGGAGCACCGCCGGTTCGGGCACCCGGTATGTTAAGGAGAAGAGCGATGGCCGGCACCTGGAGCCCCGATAGCTGGCGCGGCAAACCGATCAAGCAGGTTCCTGCCTATCCGGACGCCGAGCGTCTGGTGGCGGTCGAGAAGGAACTCAGCGGGTATCCGACGCTTGTCTTTGCGGGCGAGGCACAACGCCTGAAGGCGTCCCTGGGCAAGGTTGCGCGCGGTGAAGCCTTCCTGCTGCAGGGCGGCGACTGTGCTGAGAGCTTTGCCGAATTCTCGCCGAACAATATTCGCGACACCTTCCGGGTGCTGCTGCAGATGGCGGTGGTGCTGACTTTCGGCGCGGCCATGCCGATCGTGAAGGTCGGTCGTCTCGCCGGCCAGTTCGCCAAACCGCGTTCCTCCGACACGGAGACAATCGGCGGCGTCGAGCTGCCGAGCTATCGCGGCGACATGGTGAACGCGATCGAGTTCGACGAGGGTTCGCGCATTCCGGATCCGGACCGGCTTCTCAAGGTCTACAACCAGTCAGCCTCGACGCTGAACCTGCTGCGCGCGTTTGCGCAGGGCGGTTTCGCCAATCTCGAACAGATTCATCGCTGGACCCTTGGCTTTGTCGAAAAATCCCCCCAGGGAGAGCGCTTCGAACATGTGGTGCAACGTATCGACGAGGCGCTCGAATTCATGCGCGCCTGCGGCATTACTCCGGAGAACAACCAGCAGCTCCGCGAGACCGAGTTCTACACAAGCCACGAAGCACTCCTGCTCGGTTACGAGCAGGCGATGACCCGCAAGGACACCATCACCGGCGAGGGCGGCTGGTACAGCACCTCTGCGCACATGCTCTGGGTCGGCGACCGCACACGCCAGGCGGACGGCGCGCATATCGAGTATCTGCGCGGGATCCAGAATCCGATCGGCATGAAATGCGGGCCGAGCCTTGAGACCGACGATATGCTGCGGCTGATCGACATTCTCAATCCGAAGAACGAAGCGGGGCGCCTGACCCTGATCGTGCGCGTCGGGGCGGGCGAGGTCGACAAGCACCTGCCGCGCTTCATCCGCGCGGTGCAGAAGGAAGGCAAGAACGTCGTCTGGTCCTGCGATCCGATGCACGGCAATACCGTCAAGGCGTCGAGCGGATACAAGACACGGCCGTTCGACCGGATCCTTTCCGAGGTGAAAGAGTTCTTCGACGTGCACCAGGCAGAAGGTACCCATGCCGGCGGCGTGCATTTCGAGCTGACCGGACAGGATGTTACCGAGTGCATCGGCGGCGCCCAGGCGATTACCGACGAGGCGCTGGCCGACCGGTATCACACCCACTGCGATCCGCGTCTGAATGCAAGCCAATCGCTGGAGCTGGCTTTCCTGATTGCCGACATGATGAAGAAGAGCCGGGCCAGCGACGCGGCCGGCTCGATGGCGGCCGCGTCCTGATCGGACTCTGAACTGGGAGTAGGGCCATGGACGGCTCAGACGGGATCGCGTCGCTTACTACGCCGGACGAGGCGCCGCGCACGGTAAGCCATCCGGCGGAAAGCGACCTGCCGCGCTTCGTCGACAAGTATTTTCTGCGGACCAAGGACGTTGTCGCGAAGTTCGGCGATATGGATGTCACCTACGCGGTGTTCATGCGCCGCCCGGTGACATCCGCCCCCCGCCTCGCCATGCGATGGCTCGAGCGGATGGCGAAGGCAAGGAAGGTCGAGATCCGGGTGGATCTCCGGCAGAGGGAAGGCTCCTGGGTCGGTGCGGGCGAGCCGATCATGTATGTCTCCGGCTCGCTCTATCACCTGATCGACCTTGAGACCCAGTTCCTGCAGAAGCTTGGGGCCTGCTGCGTGGCCGCCTATAACGCCTACGTCATGTGTGCGGAAATGCCGAAGACGTCATTCCTCGCCATGGACGCACGGCACTGCGCCGGCACCGAGATGGCGGAGATGATGGCTTATGGCGCCAGCGTCGGTTCCGCCAAGGCGCAACGCAAGCTGGGCGCGGTCGGCTTCATCGGCAATGCCTCCGACGAGACGGCGCACTTCTTCGACAAGGACCGCGGTTTCGGCACAATGCCGCACGCGCTGATCGGCTATGCCGGCTCCACGGTGCGCGCCGCGGAGATGTTCCACGAGACCCATCCGGAAGAGAACCTGACCGTTCTGGTCGACTATTTCGGCCAGGAGTTTACCGACGCGCTGGCGGTCTGCCGTCGCTATCCCGAACTCGCGGCGGAGGGGCGGGTGGCCGTCCGTCTCGACACCCACGGCGGACGGTATGTCGAGGACATGGACATCGGCATGTCTTATCAGGTACTGGACCGCAACGCGCCGCAGGCGATCCGCGGCTACCGGACTGACAACGAGTTGCGCTACCTGATTGGCACCGGGGTTTCTGCCGCCGCGATCTGGCACATGCGTGAACGGCTTGACCGGGCCGGCTTCAAGGCGGTGAAGATCGTTGCCTCGAGCGGGTTCTCGCCGGAGAAGTGCCGGGTGATGGCGCTCGCCAACGCACCGATTGATATCATCGGCACAGGCTCCTATCTCCCTGAGAAATGGAGCGAGACCTACGCGACCGCTGATATCGTCAAGTATGGCGAAGAGGAACGTGTTAAGGTCGGCCGAGAATTCCTGTTGGACAATCCCAGACAAGAAAATCGTGAAATCTAAGGTTCTCATCGTCGTACATCAGAAAACCTCGGTTCCGGGGCATGTTGGTGTCCTGCTCGAGGAACGCGGATACGCGCTCGACCGGCGTTGTCCCTGCATCGGCGACCCCTTGCCGGCGCATCTGGACGAACATGACGGAGTCGTGGTGTTCGGCGGTCCGATGAGCGCCAATGACGATCACCTCGACGGCATTCGTGCCGAGCTTGATTTCATGGATGTCGTGCTGCGGGAAAAGGTCCCGTTCTTCGGGATCTGTCTCGGGGGTCAGATTCTTGCCCGGGCACTCGGAGCCAAGGTCGCGCTTCACGACGAGGGCCATGTCGAGGTGGGCTACACCAAGATCCACCCAACCGAAGAAGGCAGACCCTATTTTCGGCAATCCGACCATTTCTACCAGTGGCACAAGGAGGGTTTCGATCTTCCTGACGGCGCGCGGCTGCTGGCGACAGGAACCCGGTTCCCCAATCAGGCCTATCTTTACGGGGACAACGCGTTGGGGATCCAGTTTCATCCGGAGATCACGCTCGCGATGATCGAGCGCTGGACCGGGGGAGCGGCTCATCGCATGGAGCTGCCGGGCGCGCAGCCCAAGGAAGCGCATCTGAAGGGCTTCGATATGTTCGGGGCGGCGATCGACCGGTGGGGAC
The DNA here is from genome assembly GCF_965216895.1 of Nisaea sp. Lineage (GTDB taxonomy): Bacteria > Pseudomonadota > Alphaproteobacteria > Thalassobaculales > Thalassobaculaceae > Nisaea. The sequence continues at coordinate 1,304,232 of NZ_OZ244205.1, read as the reverse complement.
GCGCGACCTTGGACTGGCTCGGGATGCGCGGCGGCCGGGTTGGCGCCCTGGAAGCCGCAGACTAGTCGGATTCCTGTATCGTTTGTATCTTTACCGAATCGCACCGCTCAGCCGGCGTCGATACCGCCGGCCAGGAGCCGCGCGGAGTACTGGCGGACAATCCCTTGAGGCAACTGGAATTGGCAGAATGACGCTCAGCAAGTCGACGGTAATTTCCGCTCCGTCCGAACTCTCCGACGATCAGCTTCTGGCGCGGTTGCTTGATCTGCAGCAGCGCACGCGCATGATGCTCATGAAGTATCAGATCCGACCCGGATCGTTCAGTGTGATGGCGCGCGCCGCCAGAAAGGCGATTTCCAACACCGAAGAACTCTCCGAACTTTTCGAGTTGTTCATCAACCTCCAGGAATTCGCGAGTATTGCGAAGCAGCGCAAAGTCCTGGATGAAGCGGCGATGACCCAGTCCGGCGAGCAGTCGACCAGTGGCGCGGCCGCGACGACGCGCCGGCGGAGCGGCGATAAGAGCACGGTCGAGGAAAAGAAGCCTCCGCAGGTTCAACCGAAGGCTCCACCTACAAAGGCCGAGAAGAAAACGGAAGATCGCGGGGCGGTCGAAATCGACGAAAAGACCTCGGCCGATTTCTTCAACAATCTCGATAGGTGAGTAGAAAACGCGGGGCCGAACGGATCGGCCCCGCGCAATAACCTGTCTCGTCGGACCTATTTCAGCTCGAGGCTGAGCCCCTTGTAGAGACCGGCACCGTAGATGCCGTGGGCCTCGACCGGCTTCAGGCGCGGGCCGGCCGCGACGAACATCGGCTCGTGGACGATCGGGATCCAGACCACGGCGTCATGCACCTGCTTCTGCACCTTGGCATAGGCCGCGGCCCGGTCGGCGTCGGTGAGAGCACCTCGGCCTTCTTTCAGCCAGGCGTCGGTCTGCGCGTTGTCCCAATTCATCCGGTTCGGCGTCGGCATGTTGGCCGACGGGAAGTAGAGGTTGAGCGCGTCGCCCGCGGACACGTACGGATAGCTCATGGTGTAGAGGTCGAAGTCCTGGGTCTTGAGCTTGCCCCAGATCACCGTGGCGTCGAACACCTCGACCTTTAGATCGATACCGACCTTGCGAAGGTCGCCCTGCAGCGCTTCCATCACCTGTCGCCAGATGTTCGAGAAACTGTAGGCCACCAGTTCAAGCTTCTTGCCGTCCTTGTGGCGGAAACCGTCATCGCCCATTTTCCAGCCGTCGGCGTCGAGGATCGCGGCGGCCTTCTCCGGGTCATAGCCGAACAGGCTCTCGTCGATCGCGTCGGAGGCATAGTCGAGCGTGCCGGAATGGGTATAGGCATAGGCCGGAGCCGCCTTGCCGAAGAACGGGCCTTCGGCCATCGCCTTCTGGTCGACCGCAAGATTGATCGCCTTGCGCACTTCGAGATCATCGACGATGTCGCGGGTGATCTTGAAGCCGACATAGTAGGTCCAGAAATAGAATGGCGGCGACGTCACGGAGATCTGCGGGTTGGCCTCCAGCTGGTCGACCGCCCAGTAAGGCAGATACTGGGTCGCGTCGCCCTGGGCCGTCTGGATGCCGGCAACCCGGTTATTGTCTTCCGGGACGATCTTCCAGATTACCTTATCGACCTTGGCCGGACCCATATTGGCATAGAAATCCGGGCCCCAGCTGTAAGCCTCGTGCTTTTTCAGGACGAGCTGGTTGCGCGGCTCCCAGCTTTCAAAGCAATACGGACCCGATCCGTCAAAGCCCTTCACGCCGAAATCATCACCCAGTTTCTCGACCTCCTCGACATTGAGGATGGTGTGGAAATGCTGGGTCATTTGGTAGAGCAGCTCGGAATAGGGCTGGGTCAGTTCGTATTCGACGGTGTAGTCGTCAACAGCCCGAACTTCCTTCACGTCGCCCATGCGGTTCTTCACCACGCCTTTCGGGTGGGCGATCCAGCGATCGATGGTGGCCTTGACGTCGCTCGCAGTGAGCTTCTTGCCGCTGCAGAAGGTGACGTCGTCGCGCAGTTTGAACGTGTAGACCAGGCCGTCGGGAGACACGCGCCAGGATTTCGCCAGTAGTGGCCGGATCGTCTTCATGTCCGGGGCCAGCGAAACCAGCGTATCGCCCATCATGAACATGATCTCGGCGGTCGAGCGCGCGGTCGAGGTATGCGGATCGTAGCGGTCGGTATCGATTGTGCGGAGCACGCTGACGGATGTTTCCGCGACCGCGGGTGCCGTCAGCGGCAGGGCCGCGGTGAGGGCGATTGCTCCCGCCCGCAGCAACAACTTGCTGAGTTCCATGTGTAAGCCTCCTGTTTTATTCCGGAGTACCGGGCGGTACTCCTTTCCGGCCCGGGACGGACCCGGACGGTTCCTACTGGCGCAGCCGCGGGTCCAAGACGTCCCGCAGCGCGTCCCCCAAGACGTTGAAACACAGCACGATCAGGAAGATGACCAGGCTCGGGATCGTCGAGACGTGCGGCGCGAAGAAGAGAAAGTTCCGGCCCTCGGAGGCCATGGTGCCGAGTTCGGCGGTCGGTGGCTGCGCGCCGAGGCCGATGAAGCTGAGTGCGGCGCCGAGAAGGATGGTCTGGCCGAGTTGCAGGGTCAGATAGACGAAGATCGTCGAGGCGCTGTTCGGCAGCAGGTGCAGCCAGATGATGCGTGCATCGCTCATGCCGACCGCGCGGCTCGCGGTGATGTACTCCATCTGCATCTGCACCATGGCGGCGCCGCGTGTGATCCGGGCGATCGTCGGAATGGCCGAGACCGTAAGCGCGATCGTAATGGAAAAGATTCCGGCCCCGAGTACGGCGGCGATGGCGAGACCGAAGAGGATCGAGGGGAAGGAGAGCAGGATGTCGACGATGCGCATCACCGGCCCTTCCAGCCATCTGTAGTAAGCCGCCATCAGCCCCATGAAGGACCCGATGATCCCGCCGGCAAGGACCGCCATCACGCCCATCATCAGCGTCGTGCGGGTGCCGTAGAGCAAGCGGCTGACAATATCCCGCCCGAGACCGTCCGTGCCGAGCAGATGTTCCGGCACGGCGGAATCGGCCCAGACGGGAGGCTTCAGCATGTTGCGCAGATTATTGTCGTAGGGATCGTGCGGCGCGATCACCGGTGCGAGAAGCGCGGCGGCGACGATAATGGCGAGTATGGCGAAGGAGAGGACCGCACCCTTGTCCCGCATCAATTTCTGCAGAGCGGTGCGGCGCGCCGCAACATCGGCCGCCGGTACCTCGTCAACCGGGTTCATCGAGACGTGTATTTCGGTCATGACACCCTCAGGCGCGGGTCGAGCAGGGCATAGAGCAGGTCGACGATGATATTGACGACGATGAAGGAGAGCGCGAGCACCAGGATGGCGCCCTGGCTGAGCGCGTAGTCGGCAGAGACAATGGCCCCGACCGCCAGTCGCCCGACCCCGGGCCAGGCGAACATGGTTTCGGTCACCACGGCGCCGCCCAGCAGGAAACCGATCTGCAGGCCGATCAGCGTGACGACCGGGATCAGCGAGTTGCGCAGCGCGTGCTTGAGCACGATGACACGTTCCGATACGCCTTTGGCGCGGGCGGTGCGGACGAAGTCGCTGCTCAGCACCTCAAGCAGGGAGGTTCGGGTCATACGGGCGACCGGGCCGACGAAAACGCCGCCGAGGGTGAGCGCCGGCAGGATGATGTGCCTGATTCCCTCGATCGTCCAGAGTGGTCCCGCACGGCCCTGGAAAGGCAGGATCTGCCATTTGAAACCGACATACTGGATCAGCATCAGGCCGAACCAGAAAATCGGCATGGAAACGCCGGCGACCGAGACCGCCATGATGATCCGGTCCGAGGCCTTGCCGCGGCGGACCGCTGCCAGCGTTCCAAAAAGGATACCGAGCGGTATCGCCCAGATCAGGCTCGCTGCCATGAGTTCGATCGTCGGGCCGATCGTGTTCGCCAGTTCGTCGACCACCGAGCTGTTGGAGATGAGTGAGCGGCCGAGATCGCCCTGCAGGACGCGGCCGAGATAGATCCCGAACTGGACGATGACGGGCTCGTTGAGCCCCATCGATTCCCGGATCGCCTCGATATCCGCGGCACTCGCCGTTGGACCCGCGAGCACGGTCGCGGGATCCGTTGGCACCACCTGCATCAGCATGAAGCCGATGAATAGCACCCCGAGCAATACGGGGATCGAAACAAGAAGTCGTTTGATAGCGTGTCTGAGCATGGCATCGCGATCTGAAGTCGCAGGAAGGGATCTGGTGCAACGCAACACATGTGCCACCCGACGCGTCGGGGAACGGGATCCGCAGGAGTGCGCGGATTGTCGGGACAGGCGCGCGTGCAGCGCTATGGAGTCGTGTCAGTCAGGTTTTCGGGAATGCCGAAAAATTAGGCGGGCGTTTTTTTGCGGCGCACAAAAAAGCGTCAGGAGATCTTCTGTGCACCGACGTTCTGTGTGGTCAGACACCTTCGACCAATATGGCATTGCCACTCGAGGCAGCTTGCCGCATGGCTTTGGGCTTTTCGTAATCTGCTGAATAGTACCATTCTCGTGCTTTGTCGAAACTCTCGAAATGCAGAACGACGGTGCGCGGATTGTTGCTGCCTTCCAGCTGTTCCTGTTTGCCGCCGCGGACCAGATACTCTCCACCGAACTTGGCGATCGTCGCTGGGACCAGCTTGCGGTATTCCTCGAATGCCTCGCGATCGGATACGTCGATCTGCGCTATGATGTAGCCGGCCGGCATGGTTTCCTCCCAACCCGGATGTTTTCTCGACAGCACTCTAACGGCATCTGTCCCTCTGTTGCCAATCGAGGAGGCGAATGCTTCAGTTCCGCATCCGCATCAGTTGTTGGGCAAGGGAGGCCAATATGAGTGCTGGCGAAGGCGAGATCCTGCTGACGGTGTTTCTGAAACACCAGAAGGACAAGAATCTCCAGGAGATCAACGCGAAGCTCGAGAAGGCAGAGTTCTGGAAGATGTTCCCGCCCGAGGGAATCGAGGTGGTGAACTGGTTCGTCATGATGGGTATAGGACAGGTCGCGATCCTGAAGGTCCCGGGGCACCGGCTGCGTGAGGTCAATCTGGCGATCGAAAAGAGCGCCTGGGGCGCTTTCGATACCGAGTTCTACCCGACCTACGATTTCATGCCGGTGTTGAAATCGATCAAAGCACAGCACGGCATCGAAATGTGAATTGACGGGGGCTGTCCGCTTGTGGATTGGGCAATCCTGAGCATTTTCGCGAAATCAGGGTTTCCTGGCCCTGAGCGTGAAACCCACTTCGGTGACAACGTTCCACTGGTTCCCGGCGATTTCGCGGAGTTGCGCGCGCGTCAGTTCGCCGTCCATCAGCTTCTTCGTCCAGGGATCGTCGTAGGTTTGGGTGGCGGAAACGAGTTCGAAATCGACCTTCAGCATGGCGGCCAGCATGGTGACGTTCGAGCCTTTCGCCATCCAATGCCGATTTTTCTCCATATCCAGCATTTCGAATGTCCGCTTTGTGAACGTTCGGACATGGGTCGGGTCGGCATAATAATTCTGGTGCATGTAGTGTGGAACGGCGACCTGGAGGAGGCCACCATTCGTAAGAATGCGGTAAATCTCCTTGATCACGTTGAAGAATACATTCTTGTCTGCGCCAAGATGTTCCAGAACGTGACTGGCTACGATTTCGCTGACTGAATCCGACTCGAACGGCCAGGGCGTCTGTTCGAGATCGTGCAGAACGTCTGGATGGCAATCCGGGAAGGCATCCACATTGATGTACCCGTCCATTTTTCTGAAACCGCAGCCGATATTGAGCTTCATTGAATAGATAACCTGAGGGTAGCATGGGGAGGTTCCGGCATTCGGCCGGCAGATATCGCGTTCCTCGAACGTTCGGCATCCCTATCATATTCGCGACGGCGAAGCATCCGCCTCGGCGTCGGGAAATCTGCGTTCCCTGGGTGCGTTGGCGTGCTTGAATGGCGCATATTTCCCTTTGTGAGCCTGTCCGCACCGCGCTAAGAGAGGCGTCATGACCGACACTCTTAAGATAGCGCTGGCCCAGTTGAACCCGACCGTCGGGGACTTTCAGGGCAATCTTGACCGTCTTCGCGAAGCGCGGGCTTTCGCGGCAGGCGAAGGCGCCGACCTGTTGCTCACCAGCGAGCTCTATGTCTGCGGCTATCCGCCGGAAGACCTGGTGCTGAAACCGATGTTCATCGACAGCGTCCGGACCTCCGTGCAGGCCTTTGCGAAAGAGACGGCGGATGGAGGCCCTGCAGTGTTGCTCGGCGCTCCCTGGCGCGGCGAGGACGGCCTCGTTTATAACGCGATCCTGCTGATAGAGGATGGCGCGGTAACGGCCGAGCGTTACAAGGTGGATCTGCCGAATTACGGGGTGTTCGACGAGAAGCGCGTATTCGCGGCCGGCGAAATGCCGGGGCCGATCGCCTTCAAGGGCGTGCGGATAGGCATTCCGATCTGCGAGGACATCTGGACTCCGGACGTGGTCGAGTGCGTGGCCGAAACCGGCGGTGAGATCCTGCTGGTGCCGAACGGCTCGCCGTTCGAGCTGGGCAAGACGGATCAGCGCCAGCAACTCGGCGTCGCGCGCGTGGTCGAGAGCGGTCTTCCGCTGGTTTATCTGAACCAGCTCGGCGGCCAGGACGAACTGGTGTTCGACGGTGCCTCCTTCGTGCTGAACGCGGATCGCACGCTCGCCTGGCAGTTCCCGGCCTGGCAGGAAAAGGTCGCGATCACGCATTGGACAAAGGAGGCCGGCGGCTGGGTCTGCGCGCCGGGCGAGACGGTGGCGGTCGAGACCGGCGAAGCCGCGCTCTATCAGGCGCTGACCTGCGGCGTTCGGGATTATGTGAACAAGAACGGTTTCAAGGGCGTGCTCATCGGCATGTCCGGCGGCATCGACTCCGCCCTGAGTGCCGCCGTCGCGGTCGACGCGCTCGGGTCTGACCGTGTGCATTGCGTGATGATGCCCTCACCCTATACCAGCCGGGAGAGCCTTGAGGACGCGTCGGAGGCCTCGCGGCTGCTCGGCGTCAAGCTGGACGAGATCAATATCGGTCCGGCGATGGGTGCCTTCTCGGACATGCTCGCGCCGTATTTCGAAGGCACCAACAGCGACATCACCGAGGAAAACATCCAGTCGCGCTCGCGCGGGATGACCCTGATGGCGCTCTCCAACAAGTTCGGCTACATGGTGCTCTCGACCGGCAACAAGTCGGAAATGTCGGTTGGCTATGCCACGCTCTATGGCGACATGTGCGGCGGCTACAATGTGCTGAAGGACGTGTACAAGATGTCTGTCTTCGCGCTCTGCCGCTGGCGCAACGGGCACAAGCCGGAGGGAGCGCTCGGGCCGGACGGGGCTGTGATGCCGGAGCGGATCATCACCAAACCGCCGTCGGCGGAGCTCCGGCCCGACCAGAAGGACGAGGACTCCCTGCCACCCTACCCGGTGCTGGACGCGATTCTGGAAGAGCTGATCGAGAACGAGGCTCCGATTGCCGATATCGTGGCCAAAGGACATGAACCGGAGACGGTGCTGAAGGTCTGGCGCCTGCTCGACCGGGCGGAGTACAAGCGCCGCCAGGCCCCGCCGGGCGTGAAGGTCACACTGAAGGCCTTCGGCCGCGACCGCCGCTATCCGCTCACCAACGCTTTTCTCGGCGCCTACGCGGCGTCGCCGTCCGCCAAGGCAGCAGAATGACCGTTTCAAGAGAAGTCGTCGTCCGGTTCGCACCGAGCCCGACGGGCCGCTTGCATGTCGGCAATACGCGGACCGCGCTGGTCAACTGGCTCTATGCCCGGAAGCTCAAGGGAGCGTTTCTGCTCCGCATGGATGACACGGACGACGAGCGGTCGACGGAGGCGTTTGCCGAAGGAATAAAGCGGGATCTCACCTGGCTCGGCTTGACCTGGGACGATTTCGCGCGCCAGTCGGACCGCCTCGCGCGTTATGACGCTGCCGTCGAAAAGCTCAAGGCGGCGGGACGGCTTTATCCCTGCTACGAGACCCAGGACGAACTTGGCCTGAAGCGCAAGGCGCAGCTCTCCGCCGGCCGCCCGCCGGTCTATGATCGCGCGGCGCTGAAGCTGACGGATGCGGAGAAGGCCGATAAGGAAGCCGCCGGGATCCAGCCGCACTGGCGTTTCCTGCTTCTGCACGAGGAGGAGCGCTGGACAGATCTGGTGCGCGGCGAGTCCCACTATCACATGGCAAGCCTCAGCGACCCGGTCCTGCTGCGCGCCGACGGGCGGCCAATCTATACCCTGGCATCCGTGGTGGACGATATCGAGTTCGGCATCAGCCACATCCTGCGCGGCGAGGATCATCTCACCAACTCGGCGGCGCAGATCCAGCTTTTCAAGGCGCTCGGCGCGGAACCGCCCAAGATGGGGCATCTGTCGCTACTGACAGACGCGGACGGGCAGGGTCTCTCCAAGCGCCTCGGATCACTCAGCCTGGAGCAGCTCCGCGAGGACGGGCTCGAGGCGATGGCGATCAACACTCTGCTTGCCAAGCTCGGAACCTCGGACCCGGTCGAGCCGTGTCAGCGGATCGGTCAGCTTATCGAGACGTTCGACATCTCCAAGTTCTCGCGCGCGACGCCGCGTTTCGATCCGGCGGAACTGGAAGCGCTGAACGCGAAGATCCTGCATGAGACCGACTACACCGTTGTGGCCGAACGGCTTCTGGGCCTGGGTATCGGCGGTGGAGCGCCGTTCTGGATGGCGGTGCGGGGCAATCTGGAAAAGCTCGCCGACGCGAAACTCTGGTGGCAGGTCTGCAGCGGAGAGGTCGACCCGCTGGTCGAGGATCCGGGTTATGCCGCGACCGCCGCGAAGCATCTCCCGGAAACTCCCTGGAGCAAGGATACGTGGAGCGCCTGGGCCGAGGCGGTAAAGGCGGAGACCGGGCGCAAGGGCAAGCAGCTCTTCATGCCGCTGCGCGAGGCCGTGACAGGGCAAAGCCGTGGACCGGACATGGCCGACCTGCTACCTTTGATCCCGCGCGAAAAAGTCCTCGCGCGGCTTCAGGGCCATCGCGCCTAAGGAAAAAGAGACAAGATGTTTTCGCGCAAGCTGCAGGACGTGATCTCTGTTCCGGCCTTCCTCGCCGGCGATCTCTGTCGCGCCTAGGCGATCCGGGCCGCGCGGGCGGCTCTCTTCGAACATTTCTCTATTCCACGCGAACCGAAAGTCTGCGCGATGTCCGCCACGACCCTGAGATTTCACAATACCCTGACGCGCGAGAAGGAGGTTTTCTCGCCGATCGATCCCTCGAATGTCCGCATGTATGCGTGCGGTCCGACCGTCTATGACTATGCCCATATCGGCAATGCCCGACCCGTGGTCGCCTTCGACGTGCTGTTCCGCCTGCTGCGCCTGGCTTACGGCGCGGAGCACGTGACCTATGTCCGAAACATCACGGACATTGACGACAAGATAAACGCGCGGGCAAAGGAAAGCGGGATCACCATCCGCGAGTTGACCGACGGCACGGCGGAGATCTACCGCGCCGATATGGCGGCGCTGGGGGCGCTTGCCCCGACAGAAGAGCCACGGGCGACCGAGCATGTCGCGGGCATGATCGCCATGATCGAGGGCCTGATCGAGAAGGGCCATGCCTACGAGGCCGAAGGCCACGTGCTTTTCAGCGTACCCTCCATGCCGAATTACGGGACGCTTTCGCGCCGGAACCGGGACGAGCTTGTCGCCGGCGCCCGCGTCGAGGTTGCGCCCTACAAACGCGACCCGGCCGATTTCGTGCTCTGGAAACCGTCCGACGCAGAGACGCCGGGGTGGGAGAGTCCCTGGGGCTTCGGCCGCCCGGGCTGGCATATCGAATGCTCGGCGATGAGCGCACGATATCTCGGCGCGGAATTCGACATCCATGCCGGCGGGCTCGATCTGATCTTCCCGCACCACGAGAACGAGATTGCCCAGAGCTGCTGCGCGCACGGCACTGAGCGCATGGCGCGGACCTGGCTGCATAACGGTTTCGTCACCGTCGAGGGCGAGAAGATGTCGAAGTCCCTCGGCAACTTCTACACCGTCCACGACCTGCTCGAGGAATGGCAGGGCGAGACCATCCGCTTCCACCTGCTCTCGACCCACTACCGGGCGCCGCTCGATTTCTCCAAGGACGGTCTGAAAGAAGCCAAAGCCGCGCTCGACCGGTTCTATCTGGTGCTGCGCGACGCCGGCGGCGATCTGCCGGACGCGAGCCCGGACAAGGAACTGGTCGCGGCGCTGGCTGACGATCTCAACACCCCGCTCGCCATTGCCCGGCTTCACGCGCTCGCGACCGAAGCGAACAAGGTCACGGATCCGAAGGAAAAGGCCGTTCTGCAGGCAAAACTGAAAGCCTCGGGAGAGCTGCTCGGACTCTTCTGGAGTGACCCGGAGGCCTGGTTCAAGTGGACTCCCGCCGCCGGAGGCGGATTCGCGGACGCAGAGATCGATGACCTCGTCGAGCGCCGCCTCGCAGCGCGCAAGGCGAAGGACTTCGCCGAGGCCGACCGCATTCGCGACGAACTCTCGGCTGCCGGAATCGTGCTCGAGGACGGGGCCGGGGGGACGGCCTGGCGTCGGTCCTAACGCGCCGGAGCGTCGCTCTCGTAGGCGCTGTTGAACGGAATTTCCGTTGGCACCATGCTGACCAAGAGCCGCCTCACGACGGATTCCTCGTCGACCAACGGAAGGATCAGGCGGGACCAGCGGTCCCAACGCTCGATAATGTCCGGCTCTTTCCGGCGGCGAAGATCGTGCTCCGTATAGACCGTGATGTTGTTGCGCGCCGCTGCCTGATATTGCGGGCGAACGTTCCGGGTTGATTGCGTATTGAGCTGGGCGCTTGTCCGCCCGGTAAGGTCGAAACCATAGGTGTCGACAACCTGGGATCCGTAGAGCCGGTAGCGATATCCCTCATAATCGTCCGTCGGTTCGAGAACGACGATGGAGCCGAGGGCGGGTTTCACGTCGATCGGATCGAAGTCCTCGAACAGCACACCATCGAGATCGCTCCTGAACCTTCCTTTGAACCAGTCGATCAGGCAGCGGTGCTGCGTGTGGATGAAGCGGGCGCTGTCGAGACCTGCATTTCGAAAGCCGCATATCGCGTAATTGCGCAGACTGTACTGCCGTGGGTCTGGAAGCAGTTTCTGTATTGCCGGATCGTGTTCCGGCACGGATGCGTAAATGAATGGGCTTTGGTCCGGCGTGAAGCTCATGGGGGCCTTTTGGCGGGCGCGCGTCGATCCGCAGGATTGGGGTGGATCACTTATATCAAAACAAACCTAGGGTGGATGCATCGATTTGCAACGCCGATGCCCGTTTTCCGCCGTTCGCCACTTGGCGCATTCGATATGGCGAGAGGCAGGCCGGGCGCTGTGTCCTATAGGCTTTGTCTCCGGCGCCGGGGCGGTGCTAAAACACCGCCTCGCAATGAAGGAACGGGCCATGACGGACAATCGCGTCTATCTCTTCGATACCACTCTCCGGGACGGTCAGCAGACCCGCGGCGTCGATTTCACGCCGGCGGACAAGATCGCCATCGCGCGCGCGCTCGACGAGATCGGTATCGATTACATTGAAGGCGGCTGGCCCGGCGCCAACCCGACGGACGACCGGTTCTTCTCCGAGCCCCCGAAACTCAAGCGGGCCAAGCTGGTCGCCTTCGGCATGACCCGGCGCGCCGGCCGCAGCGCCGAGAACGACCCGGGTCTTGCGGGCGTGCTGGACTCGAGGGCGGCGGCAACCTGTCTCGTCGGCAAGACCTGGGATTTCCATGTCGACGTCGCCCTGGAGATCGACCGTGACGAGAACGTGCAGATGATCCGCGACAGCATGAAGCTCTCGGCCAAGCGCGGGTTCGAGCCTATGTTCGATTGCGAGCATTTCTTCGACGGCTACAAGGCGAACCCGGACTACGCGCTGTCCTGCGTGAAAGCGGCATACGAGTCCGGTGCGCGCTGGATCGTGCTTTGCGACACCAATGGCGGCGCGCTGCCGCATGAAGTGGAAGAAATTGTCTCAGACGTGGTCAAGGTGGTGCCGGGCGATCATGTCGGCATCCACACTCACAATGACACCGAGAACGCGGTGGCAAACACCCTGGCCGCTGTGCGCGCCGGCGCGCGGCAGGTGCAGGGCACGATCAACGGGCTCGGGGAGCGATGCGGCAACGCGAACATCGTCACCCTGACCGCCATTCTCGGCCTCAAGATGGGCTATGAGACGGGGGTCGACGAGAAAGGCATGACCCAGCTGAAGAAGCTCTCGCGCATGCTGGACGACCGTCTTAACCGGGCGCCGAACCCGCATGCCGCCTTTGTCGGCGAGGCGGCCTTCGCGCACAAGGGCGGCCTGCATGTCTCGGCGGTGCAGAAGGACCCGAGGACCTACGAGCATATCGACCCGCAGTCGGTCGGCAATCAGCGCCATATCCTGGTTTCCGACCAGGCCGGCCGCTCAAACATCCTCGCCCGTTTCGCCGAGATCGGGGTCGAAATCGATCCGAAGCATCCGAAGATCCAGCGCCTGGTCGAGGATGTTAAGGAAAAGGAATTTCTCGGCTATTCCTACGATACGGCCGAGGCCAGCTTCGAACTGCTCGCCCGCCGGACCATCGAATCCGTGCCCGACTATTTCAACATCGAGCGTTTCCGGGTGATGGACGAGCGCCGATTCAACGCCAAGGGACAACTCGTCATCGAGTCCGAAGCGACGGCGACGGTCGAGGTCGCTGGACAGCGCCTGCATGAGGTCGCGGTCGGTAACGGCCCGGTCAACGCTCTCGACCTCGCGATCCGCAAGGCGCTCAGCACGGCCTATCCGAATATCGATGGCGTCAGACTGATGGACTACAAGGTTCGCATCCTGCCGCCGCCGCCGAGCAGTGACGGCACCGACGCCGTGACCCGCGTGATGATCGAGAGCGCGGGGCCGGACGACAGCGTGTGGCGCACGGTCGGCGTCTCGGCCAATATCATCGACGCCTCGATCATGGCGCTTTCGGACAGCCTGACCTACTGCCTGCTGAAGGCTGGAACCAAAGCGAAAGTCGACGCCTGAGCCATGGCCGGTACGGATAAGAGCAAGGCCGCGGCGCAGCCAGACGCGGTGGCACCCGTCATCATTCTCGTACGCCCTCAGCTGGGCGAGAATATCGGCGCCTGCGCGCGGGCCATGCTGAATTGCGCGCTCGGTGAGATGCGCCTCGTAGCGCCGCGCGACGGCTGGCCCAACCCGGCGGCAGAGGCGATGGCCTCCGGAGCCGTCTCGGTGCTGGAGAACGCGAAGCTCTACGAGACGACTCAGGATGCCGTCGCCGACCTCAATCTTGTGCTGGCGACGACGGCGCGCAGCCGGGACCAGGTTAAGGATGCCTACGTCCCGCGCGAAGCGGCGTCGGTCATGAAGAGGCATCTCGCCGAGGGACATCGCGGTGGGATTCTCTTCGGCCCGGAGCGGGCGGGGCTGGAGAACGACGAGGTGGCGCTCGCCGACGCCATCGTCCATGTCCCGCTCAATCCCGCGTTCGCCTCCCTCAATCTCGCGCAGGCGGTGCTGCTGCTTGGCTACGAATGGTACCAGGCGGGCGACGCAACGCCGGAACGGACCATGAGCGGAAGCGGCGAACCCGCCAGCGTGGAGGACCGGGAATATTTCCTTACCCGACTGGAACGCGAACTTCAGGACGGCGGCTTCCTTTACCCGGACCATCTCGCGCCGACGATCAAGCGCAACCTGCGCAACTTCTTCAACCGTGCCCGGATGACCGATCAGGACGTGCGCACGCTCCACGGCGTGGTGAGTGCCCTGTTGCAGAAGGACGGCCGCAGCGACGGTTAGCGACGCAGGCGGCCTTCCGGGACATTCTCCTGCGCTCGTCGGCAACCAGGTTCAGTTTTTTTGAGGGCGGCGGAAAAGAACATGGCGAAAGGGACGTCGCCGCGCGGGATGTGGCGGTCCGGTCCATCGCGCCATGCTTCTCGCTCGGCGTTGTGGGATGATCCGGTCTGCAACGGTCCGGGTCTTGTCCGCTTTCTCGACGATCTTCATTGCCTTGCCGAAAGCGCGCCGCACGGCTTGACTTCAGGTCTTTGATCCGTATAGTGCGCGCCTCAATTCCCGAGAACGCGGGGCGGGCGGATCAGCTTCCTGTCCCCGGCCAGGGCCGCAAGGCCGGACGTCCTATCGGGACAATGTAAAGAAGCTCAAGGAGATGAGTTATGGGCAAGCGCCTTAGCTCCAAGCACAAGATTGACCGGCGCCTCGGCGTCAACCTCTGGGGCCGTGCGAAGTCCCCGTTCAATGATCGCGAATATGGTCCGGGCCAGCACGGTCAGCGCCGCCGCAAGCCGTCCGACTACGGCATTCAGCTCATGGCGAAGCAGAAGCTGAAGGGCTATTACGGCAATATCGGCGAAAAGCAGTTCCGCAAGTATTACGAAGAAGCGGTCCGTCGCCGCGGCGATACCGGCGAGAACCTCGTCGGCATTCTCGAGTGCCGCCTGGACGCCGTCGTCTATCGCATGAAATTCGTCCCGACCGTCTTCGCCGCGCGCCAGGCCGTCAGCCACAACCACGTGCTGGTGAACGGCAAGCGCGTCAACATCCCGTCCTACATGGTCAAGGAAGGCGATGTGGTCGAGCTGAAGGAAAAGTCCCGCGCGCTGCCGATGGTTCTGGAAGCCGCCGCCTCCAACGAGCGCGACATTCCGGACTACATGGATGTCGATCTCGACAAGAAGCGCGGCACCTTCACCCGTACGCCGAAGCTGGAAGACGTCCCGTACCCGGTCCACATGGAACCGAACCTCGTGGTCGAATTCTACTCCCGCTAATTCGGGTTCAAAGAGTTACGGAAAAGGCCGCTCTCCGGAGCGGCCTTTTTTGTTTTCGCCTGGCGTGCCGCAATGGCGGCGCTCAGTACAGACCCCAGACAGCGTCGGAGATGGAGCGTGTGCAGGCGACCAGGGGCACGCTGTAGTGGTTCGGGTCGTCCTTGAGGCGAAACAGCGGTACCGAAACGCTGACACTCGCCACCGGGCGGTCTTCCGCGGCGCAGATTGGTGCTCCGAAACAGACGATGCCCTCCTCGTTTTCCTGAGCGTCGACGACATAACCTTTGCGGCGTGCCGCGGAAACGACCTCGCGCAGCACGTCCTTGTCCGTATTCGTGAAGCGGGTCATCGGGCGCGGCTCCAGTGCGCCGATGATTCTTTCCGACGCGGGCGGGGCGAGGGCGCTGAGAAAGGCCTTGCCGACCCCGGAGCTGTAGAAGGTCACCCGTGTGCCGATCTCCGAGGACATCCGGACCAGCTGCCGGCTCTCGATCTTGTCGACATAGACCAGTTCGTCGCCGCTTCTGAGCGCCAGATGGACCGTCTCGCCGGTTCTGTCGCGGAGGGCTTCCAGATGGGCGCGGGCGAGGGTGCGTATGTCGCTTTCCGCCAATGCCTTGCGAGCCAAGGCCACCAGCCGCGCGCCGAGTTCCCATTGCTTGCCGGGTCGTCTGACCAGCAGGCCTTCGGCCTCGAGAGATGCCAGGATCCTGTACAGCGTCGGCCGGGTGAGGCCGGTGGCCTCCTGCAGCCGGCCGATATCCGCCTCGCCATCGCTGTCGGCAACAATCTGCAACACGCCGAGGCTACGGCTGAAGCTCTGCGCACCTTTCACGCCTGATGTCATTCGGTCTCCGTCAAGGCGGTGTCGCGGGCGATCCCGATACCGGTCCAGAGAGGTATCTGTCCACTATATGATAGCCAATAGGTCTTGCCAATCCGACGAAAACGGGGATTGACGGCTGCGTTTGATGGCATGTATATCATTATATAAGAATAAAGTCCATATTGTGGACATCGAGATGGAAACAAGGAAAATGATGCAAGCGGCGCGCGTTCTGGTGACCGGCGGTACGAGTGGCATTGGCAAGGCTCTCGCCGAAGGGTTCGCCGATGCCGGATACAGCGTTGTGGCCGCCGGCCTCGGCGAGTTGCCGGAAGACCGGGACGGGATCGCGTTCCGCAGCCTGGACGTGACCGACGACCAGGCGGTCTCGGAGCTTGTTGAAGGCCTGGCGCCGCTTGCGGTCGTGGTCAATGCCGCCGGGGTCATCTTCCGGGGGGCCGAGCTGGAGCCGGAGGTCTTTGCGAAGGTCGTCGACATCAACCTGACCGGCACGATGCGCGTCTGCGCCGCCGCGCGGCGGCCGTTGGCGGAAGCCGGTGGCGTCATCATCAACATCGCGTCGATGCTGAGCTATTTCGGCGGCGGCCTGGTGCCGGGATATGCGGCATCGAAAGGCGGTATCGCGCAGCTGACGAAATCCCTGGCCATCGCCTATGCCGCCGACGGGATCCGCGTGAATGCGCTCGCACCGGGATGGATCGCGACGCCCCTGACCGACGGACTGCGCGAAGACCCGGCGCGAGAAGAGGCGATTCTCTCCCGCACGCCCTTGGGAAGATGGGGCGCACCGGAGGATCTGGTCGGCCCGGCATTGTTCTTGGCAGGCCCGGGCTCGGGTTTTGTCACCGGGTCGATTCTGAATGTCGATGGCGGCTACGCCGTAATGTAAGGAGGAAGAGGAGCCTTCCATGCCACTCGCTAGCACTGACGAGAACCCGCGTGTTCCCTACAAGCATCCGATGCCGCGCAACGCGTTGCCGGAAATCGTTGTCCCGGACGCGCTTGCCGAGGACGATCCAAGGATGTGGGTGCAGCAGGCCGAGAACGTGTTCTTTCGCCCGCTCTGCCTGAATGTCAGCCAGGGCTACTGGATGAACCTGCTGAAGGTCACCAAGTCCGGCGTGCTGTCCCGGCACCGGCATCCGAACGCGGTGCACGGCTTCGTCCTGAAAGGCCGATGGCATTACCTGGAGCATGACTGGGAAGCCCGCGAGGGCGGCTATGTGTTCGAGCCGCCGGGCGAGACCCACACCCTTGTGGTGCCGGACGATGTCGAGGAGATGATCACCTATTTCCAGGTCAACGGCGTCATGTACTACGTCGATCCCGACGGCAACCATCTCGGCTACGAGGATGTCTTCACCAAGATCGACATGTGCCGCGACCATTTCGAGACTGTCGGGCTTGGTGCCGATTACGTGGAAACGTTCATCCGCTGAGGGCCGGCGCTCGCCGGATGATGCCCGTCATGCGGGATGCTGTTGCGGCGGCGGTACGGACGACGTGAAGGGGTGACCTCTACAAGGAGTGTGGCCCCGTTCTCCCGAAGCCCGAGGTTGGAGACCTCTCATACCCGGTGTGGATGGAACCGAACCTCGTGGTCGAATTCCATTACCGTTAAGACGGGATCAAAGAGTTGTGAAAAAGGCCGCTCATCGGAGCGGCCTTTGTCGATTCTCACATTCGCGATCCGTTCGCTACCGTCCCCCGGACAGATGTGGCCTTGGCAATCTACTCCCCCGCGGCGACGCTCGGGGCGCGCTTCGGCAGCACCCAGTTGGGGCGCGGGAAGTGGCAGGTATAGCCGTGCGGGATGCGCTGCAGGTAGTCCTGGTGCACGGGCTCGGCCTCCCAGAAGGGGCCGGCGGCGGTCACTTCGGTCACCACCTTGCCGGGCCAGAGACCGGAGGCCTCGACATCGGCGATGGTGTCCTCGGCGACGCGCTTCTGCTCGTCCGAAAGGTAGAAGATCGCGGAACGGTATTGCGGGCCGCGGTCGTTGCCCTGGCGGTCCGCGGTGGTCGGATCGTGGATCTGGAAGAACAGCTCGAGGATTGCGCGGTAGCTGGTCTGCGCCGGATCGAACTTGATCTCGATCGCTTCCGCATGGCCGCTCCGGCCGGTCTTCAGGTCCTCGTAGGTCGGGTTCTCGACCGTTCCGCCGCTATAGCCGACCCGGGTCTCCATGACGCCCGGATGCTTGCGGATAAGATCCTGCATGCCCCAGAAACAGCCGCCGGCGAGGATCGCGGTTTCGGTCTCGGTGCTCATTTTCGGGCTCCCTTGGTCGCGGATGATCGTTCCAATCATCATATAGGGCATGGTGCCCGCCGGATAAGTCACAAAGTCGCGGGCAAGGTCCCTTGCCGAAAATGACAGTTTCCCTATACTCCGGCGCCGTCGGACCCGCCGCCGCTCGCGAAGGTCCGGATCCGTTGTTCACCGGGCCTTCCGTGGCCTCCTAGCGTCTAAGGCGATTACATGTCCGAGAGCGTCAAGAAAGTCGTGCTGGCCTATTCCGGCGGCCTCGATACCTCCGTCATCCTGCGCTGGCTGCAGGACACCTATAACTGCGAGGTGGTGACCTTCACCGCGGACCTCGGACAGGGCGAGGATGTCGAGCCGGCACGCGAGAAGGCGAAGATGCTCGGCATCAAGGAAATCTATGTCGAGGATCTGCGCGAGGAATTCGTGCGCGACTACGTCTTCCCGATGTTCCGTGCCAACGCGCTCTACGAGGGCTGCTACCTGCTCGGCACCTCGATCGCCCGGCCGCTGATTTCCAAGCGACAGATCGAGATCGCTGCCGAGACCGGCGCCGACGCGGTTTCCCACGGCGCCACCGGAAAGGGTAACGACCAGGTCCGCTTCGAGCTCAGCTACTACGCGCTGCAGCCGGACATCAAGATCATCGCGCCGTGGCGCGAATGGGACCTGACCTCGCGTACCCGGCTGATCGAGTTCGCCGAGAAGCACCAGATCCCGATCGCCAAGGACAAGCGCGGCGAGGCGCCGTTCTCGGTCGACGCCAACCTGCTGCACTCCTCTTCGGAGGGCAAGGTGCTGGAGGACCCGTGGGACGCGCCGGAGGAGTATGTTTTCCAGCGCACCGTCTCGCCGGAGCAGGCGCCCGACAAGCCGACCGTGATCGAGATCGACTTCGAGCATGGCGACCCGGTGGCGATCGACGGCGAGCGGCTGAGCCCGGCAAGCCTGTTGACGAAGCTTAATGAACTCGGCGGCGCCAATGGCATCGGCCGGCTCGACATGGTCGAGAACCGTTTCGTCGGGATGAAGAACCGCGGCGTCTACGAGACCCCGGGCGGCACCATCATGCATCACGCGCACCGCGCGATGGAAAGCCTGACGCTGGATCGCGGCATGGCGCACCTGAAGGACGAGATGATGCCGCGCTATGCCGAGCTCATCTATAACGGCTTCTGGTTCTCGCCGGAGCGCGAGATGATGCAGCAGGCGATCGACTTCAGCCAGCGCAACGTCACCGGCACCGTGCGCATGAAGCTTTACAAGGGCAATGTCACCTGCACCGGCCGCAAGGCCGAGCGCAGCCTCTATTCCGAGGATATCGTGACTTTCGAGGAAGGTTCCGGCACATACGACCACAAGGATGCCGCGGGCTTCATCAAGCTGAACGCGCTCCGCCTGCGCCTCAACAAGATGCTGCAGGGGTAATTCCCGAGAGGCGTCATCCCGGCCGGAGAGCCGGGATCTTGCCGAATGCGGGCTTGTGGCCCAAGCTTCGGAAGGTTCCGGATCGGGGCTCTGGAGGACGCTGAGTTGGGAAGGCGATGACCGAGCTGCATTTCTCTCTAGAAGTCGCGGCCGCCCTCGACGAGGGCCGACCTGTCGTTGCACTTGAATCCACCATTCTGACCCATGGCTTGCCGAAGCCGGACAATCTTGCCATCGGACGCGAGATAGAGGCGGAGGTGCGGGCGGCCGGCGCCGTGCCGGCCACGATCGCCGTGTTGGGGGGCGAGATCCAGATCGGTCTATCGGATCAGGACCTCACCGCGCTTTGCGCTTTCGAAGCGGCGATCAAGCTTTCCCGCCGCGACCTCGGAATCGCCGTCGCGAAAGGCTGGACCGGCGGCACGACCGTCGCCGCCACCATGATCCTCGCCGAACGCGCGGGGATCGAGGTCTTCGCCACAGGCGGCATCGGCGGCGTGCATCGCGGCGCCGAGCTCGATTTCGACATCTCCGCCGATCTCGAGGAACTCGCGCGCACGCCCGTGATGGTGGTCTCCGCCGGGGCGAAATCGATCCTCGACCTGCCGAAGACGCTGGAGGTCTTGGAGACCAAGGGTGTGCCGGTGATCGGCTACGGCACCGACGAGTTCCCGGCCTTCTTCTGCCGCGAGAGCGGGCTGAAGGCGCCGCTCAGGCTCGACAGCGCGGCGGAGATCGCCGCCGCCTGGCGCGCCGGACGCGGACTGGGGCTCGAAAACGGTATGCTCGTTGCCAACCCGGTGCCGGAAGAGCATGCGCTGCCGAGGTCCGAGACGGACCGGATCATCGAGGATGCGCTCTACGAGGCGAAACGGACGGGCACGAGCGGCAAGCAGGTGACGCCTTATCTGCTCTCGGAGATCCGCAACGCGACGGGCGGGGCAAGTCTGCGGACGAATATCAAACTCGCGCGCGCCAATGCGCGGCTTGCGGCCGAGATCGCGGTTGTCCTGCGACAGCAATGATCTGCGTCATTAATGCACATTGTCGCGCATGATCTTCAATGCCATTTCCGGTGCTCCGAGATGATCGAAAGAGGACACGGACCTTGAGCAGACTGTTCTACGCCATTCCGCTGATCGGCTGGATCGCCCGCGACCTGAAGACCGGCGGGGTTTCCGCCTTCACCTATTTCCTGATCAATTGCGTGATGCTCTGGATCGGCGCTATCGCGCTCTTCGGCTATCCGGCGATCATCATTCCGGCGCTCGCCGTCGTGCCGACGATGTTCGTGCTACTGATCCTGCTGACCCGCGGCCGCTACGAAGTCGGCTGAACGGCACGGACCGCGTTCAGGATCCGCTCGGCCGACTGTTCCGGCGTTTCATGCGCCGTATCGACCTGCAGCGCGACATTCAGCCAAAGCTCATAGTGCCGGCGGCGGACCTTGTCCCAGTCCGGCACACCGATCCCGTCGTGGGCATGCCATCTCTCCTCGATCCGCACTTTGTGGATCTCGGTCGAAGAGCAGACGATCTCGATTTCGACATAGGCCCTTTCCGCGCGCCCGGCGACGGCTCGCCATGCCGCACGTGTCAGAGAGATGGGATTGACGCTGTCGGCGATCACCGATTGGCCGAGCCTGAGATTGTCTTCCGCGACCGTATAGGCGATCTGATAGCCGGTATCCCTTAGGTCATCGAGTTCCGGTCGTTCCCGGCGAAGAGCACCCTCGATCGAGTCAATCCGCAGATGCTGCGCGGGCAGGTGTTCCGCCAGTGCGCGCGCGATCGTGGTCTTGCCGGTGCCGGGCAGGCCGCCGAGGATGATCAGGACGTTCCGGACTGACATGAGGCCTGTCGGTCAGACCGGAACCGCGCTTACCCCGGCGATCCAGGGATGGGCGCCGTGCAGGCCGGCCCAGAGCAGGAGGCCGCCGCCGAGGCGGAGCCAGCCGATGCCATTCCAGTCGAGCTTGCAGCGTCCCTCCAGGATCGCGCGGAAGGGGATCACCGACGTGGAGAGCTCGAAGGGCGCCCATTTGGCGCCGTATTCCGCCCGCTTCTTGGCGTCGATCTTGATCATGCCGGCGAAGGCGAGTATCGCGAGGCCGCCGAACAGCATCATCGAGGCCGCGTCGCCGCGCACCGTCAGGTGGGCCAGCGCCCAGAGGCCGATGGCCCACATCACCGGATGGCGGGTGACGGTCAGGATGCCGCGGACGAGATGCGGGTCCTCGAAGTCCTCTTCCGCCATCATCGCTGTCGGGCTGAAGGGATTGTAGCCGCAGACCAGCAGGACGCAGGCGACGGGCATGACGATGTTGGGAATCCAGCGGGTCCAGAGCGGCGGCTCCCAGACCGGCAGATAGGGCGCCGCGCCATAGGCCATCACCATCCAGACCATGGCGACGATCGCGGCGAGCGAGAAAATCGCGCGGAATCTGTTGGCGCCGATCTGCTCTATCAGGAGGGCGCGGATGCTCGGCCAGCCGAGCAGGAAATGGCCGCCGACGAAGGCGACGACGGCCGCGAAGAGTGCATCCAGACTACCGGTCATATCGCTCCCCCAAGCGCGGTTCCCCGGGCGGCATCTCTTGAAGGTGGACGCGCGGCCGAATTCGGATCATCACAGGCGATATAAGTATAGCAGGGCGGAATGGAAAGATGGATGACGCTACGCTGAAGAAGCTGATGCAGGACGCGCTCGCGAATGCGGCCGGGAGCTCGCTTTCGCCGAGTGAGTTCGGCCGCGCCGCCGGCGGCGATCCGTCGGGGCCGAAACCGGCCTGGCGCGCACTCCTGCGGCAGATCGAGCGCGTCGCCGCGGTGCTCGAGACGGAAGGCCAACTGGTCGCGCTCCGCAAGGGCAAGCCGGTACCGCTTTCGGAGGCGAAGGGGGTGATCCGCTACGGACCGCGGCCGAAGGCCTGATTCCGTCTCAAAGGTCCGGCGTCACCCAGCCGCGGCGCCGGCAGGCGGCCTCGACCGTGTTGCGCAAGAGGCAGGCGATGGTCATGGGGCCCACGCCGCCCGGCACTGGCGTGATTGCGCCCGCGACCGCCGAGGCGCTGGCGAAATCGACGTCGCCGACCAGCCTGGTCTTGCCCTCGCCCTTTTCCGGCGCGTCGACCCGGTTGATGCCGACGTCGATCACGGTCGCACCCGGTTTGATCCAATCGCCCTTGACCATTTCCGGCCGCCCGACGGCGGCGACCAGGATGTCCGCGCGGCGGCACTCGCCCGGAAGGTCCGCGGTGCGGGAATGGGTGACGGTGACGGTGCAGCTCTCGCGCAGCAGCAGGGCCGCCATCGGCTTGCCGACGATGTTGGAGCGGCCGACGACGACCGCGTGCTTGCCGGAGAGATCGCCAAGCCGGTCGCGCAGCAGCAGCAGGCAGCCGAGCGGGGTGCAGGGCACCAGCGCGTCGCCGCCCGTGACGAGCCGCCCGGCATTGACGACATGGAAGCCGTCTACGTCCTTTTCCGGATCGATCGCGTCCAGCACCTTCTGGCTGTCGATATGGGCGGGCAGGGGAAGCTGCACCAGAATGCCGTCGACCGCCCGGTCGGCGTTGAGCTCGGCGATCAGTTTCAGCAGGTTCTCCTCGCTGGTGGCGGAATCGAGCTTGTGCTCGAAGGAGGCCATGCCGCTCTCAAGCGTCTGCTTGCCCTTGTTGCGGACATAGACCTGGCTCGCCGGATCCTCGCCGACCAGAACGACGGCAAGGCCGGGGGCCTCGCCGTATTTCGCCTTCAACTCGGTGACGGCGGAGCCGATCCGTTCCCTCAGCCCGGCCGCGAAGGCCTTTCCGTCGATGATCTCGGCAGTTTCCATGCGATCAGTTCCCCGATTCTTCAAGCCAGTTGTTCAGTTTCTCCGCCAGCTCCGCCCCGTCGCCGTCGATCGCAAGCACCTTGCGCCGCTGTGTCGCGCCGGACGTTACCTCAAAGCTGCTTTTGGGGATTTTCCAGCTTTTCGAAAGCAGTTTGATCAGGGCCTTGTTGGCACGGCCATTCTCCGGAGCGGCGGTGACGGTGGCTGTCAGCCAGGCGACCTCTTCCGCGTCAAGCGCGACACCGCCGATCGCGTCTCGGGAGGCGTTCGGGGTGAGGCGGACACGCAGGCGTACCCCGCCTGTTTCCGGTTCGAACGGAGGTGCCGCGAGCTCGGGCGGCATCGGGATCCGGCCCTAGCCGAGATACTCCCACATCAGGTTGCGCGCGAAGGTGAGCCCCAGGACGAGAATGATCGGCGAGATGTCGAGACCGCCGAGATTCGGCATGACATTGCGGATCGGACGCAACAGAGGCTCGGTCGCCCGGTAGAGGAAATCCATCACCAGATAAACGAATCGGTTGCCCGTATTGATCACGTTGAACTGCACGAGCCAGCCCATGATGATGAAAATGAAGAGGCCGTAAATGTAGAGCTGGACGATTGTATCGACGAGAATCAGCACCGATTGCATGGGATCTTATCCGTCCTTCTGGAGATGCGCGCACCGGACCGTACCGCCCGTCCGCGCGAACGGCAAGCGCTTGGCGCCGCCATGTTTTCGCCTCGTGTATATAGGCGTTCGGGCCCGACGGACAACGCCTGCCGGGTCGGCGCTCTTTGCCCTTGCATTGCCCGGCGGCATCGACTATCAGTCTCCCCCGCGCCGGACAGAGCCTCGTCCGGCCTCGGTGGGGCCGTAGCTCAGCTGGGAGAGCGTCGCGTTCGCAATGCGAAGGTCGGGAGTTCGATCCTCCTCGGCTCCACCAATTTCTCCCCCGAAACAGAACGTATATCCGACGACGAGAGCGGCCGCACCGGAGCCGCCGTAGCCCGTAACCGTCAGCGGGCCGCAGAAGACGGACCGGCCACTCCGCGGCCGCATGATGCGCGCGTAGCCGATCCGCTGGCACGCCCTGCCTGCCTACAGAAACAGCGTCACGATAGACGGCCAGACCAGCAGGACCGACAGTGCCAGGAGCTGCAGCGCGATAAACGGCAGGAAGCCCCGGAAAATCGCAGTCAGGGTGATATGCGGCGGCGCCACCGATTTCAGGTAGAACGCGGCCGGGCCGAACGGTGGCGAGAGGAAGCTGACCTGCATGTTCATGCAGAACACGACACCGAACCAGACCGCCACGAACTTGGGATCGAGACCGCCGAGAAAACCGATCTCCTCCACCGGCAGCTTCAGCACGATGGGCAGGAAGACCGGCATGATCAGCAGCACGATTCCGATCCAGTCCATGAACATGCCCATCATCAGGAAGATCAGCATCATCACGAGGATGATGCCCATCGTCGGCAGTTCCGCCGAAATGATGGTATTGGCGACATAGGTCGGGCCGCCGGCCAGCGTGTAGGCGGCTGCCAGCGACGCCGCGCCGATGGTGACCCAGATGATCGTCCCGGTAGATTTCAGGGTCCGCATGAGGCTGTCCCAGACGATCTCGAAGGTCATCTCGCGCCGAAGCAGGCCGATGACGAAGACCGCGATCACGCCCATGCCGGCCGCCTCGGTGATTCCGGTGATTCCCATATAGATCGACCCGAGCACGACCCCGATCACGACGATCGGCGGCACAAGCCCCTTGCCCATTTCCCAACCCAGCCGGGACCGTTCCTTGCCGACCACGAACAGCATCAGGGCAAGGGCGATTGCCCCGGCGGCCGCGATGTAGGGAATGTCAGAGACCATGCCGAGCGCGATCGGATCGACCCCCTCGCGTACGGCATTCTCCCCGGTCAGGGTGAAGAACACTGCCCGGAGCAGCAGGAATCCGGTCAGCCAGAGGGTGAACCGCGACAGGAAGCCAATGAACAGCAAGGCCTTCTCACGCCCTCTCGGCGCATCGGGATCCTCCTCGGGAAGCGGCGCCAGGCTCGGATCCAGACGTGTCCGGACCAGAATGTAGATGATGAAGAACGAGGCCAGGACAAAGCCGGGAAGAAAGGCGGCGGTAAAGAGGGCCTTGATCGATGTCTCTGTCACCAGCCCGTAGAAGATCAGGACGATGGAAGGCGGAATCATCGTGCCGAGCGATCCGGAGGCGCAGATCGTTCCGATGGCGAGATTCTGATTGTAACCCAGTCTCAGCATCTGCGGCAGCGCGATCAGGCCGAGCAATACGACCTCGCCGCCGATGATGCCGGACATCGCCGCCATGATCACCGCCATGATCGAGGTGACGATGGCGATCCCGCCCCGGGTCCGGCTGAGCCAGACATTCAGGGAATTGTACATGTCCTTGGCGATGCCGGAGCGTTCGAGCAGGGCCGCCATGAAAATGAATAGCGGTACGGATATGAGCACGTAATTGGTCATCTGCCGGTAGACCGCCTGGCCGACGACCGAGAGCGGCCCGTGCCCGAATCTGCTGAAGAGCAGATCCGGTCCGAACTTCATGATCAGGACAAGGACGGCGAGGAACGCGGAGGCGAAACCAAGCGGCATACCGATGGCGAGCAGGAAAAACATCGCCAGGAGGAGAATCACGCTGAGGGTCGCGACGTCGCCGACCTTCATCCACGCAAACAGGTCGAGGAATTCCATGCGCTCAGCTTCCCAGCGTCTTTCGGATCTTGTCGATCTCGGTTTCGTCGATCTCGTCCGCCGGGGTGTGATGCTCCGGCGCCTTGTTCCAGTCGGCAATCAGGTTCGAGACCGCCTGGATGGTGACGAGCACGATAATGATCAGGATTGCCGGTTTCAGCGTACCGGGAAGGGGCGGATCCCAGGCCGTGCCGAAGGTCTCCATGCGCAGCATGCGCCGCATGGCATCCGAATAGCCGCCCCAGACAAGTGCGAAGGTGAAAAACAGCAACAGGATCAGCGACAGCATGTCGGCCGTCTTCTGCATCCAGCGCGGCATGATGTCGTAAATCACGTAGATCCGGATGTGGCTGCGCTGCTGCATCGCGTACTGGCCGGCGAACAGGAACACGAAACCGGCGATCCAAAGGGACAGCTCGTTGGCCCACAGCGTCGGTCGGGCGAATATGTAGCGGGAGACAACTTCGTACAGCATCACCAGCACGATGAAGGCGACCATGATCATCGAGAGCCGGGATGTCACCAGTGAGACGATGTCGAAGAAGCCGTCCGGTTTCTGCTCGATCGCGCCGCGCGTGTCCGAAAAGTAGATCGATGCAAGCAGGATGGCGCCGCCCATGGAAACCAGCATCGCAAGGACGACAAACCGCCCTTGCGGGCGAATCATGTCGAACATGGTGATTGCGTCCTCGAACAGAAGCGCGTTGCCGATGAGCCATGCGTAGAGCAGGACAGCCGCGCCGGTGAAGGCCAGTGTGGCCAACCGCACCGGTCTCCGCATTCCGCCCAGCCACAAGCTTTCCGAGTTCATTCCCATTGCCTCCCCGGGCGGTTCTAGGACCCGTGAAACCGGAATTGCGCGAGCCCCGCGGGGCTCGCGTTCTTAATGTGTCAGGAAATATGTCGCCGAAACTTAGTTCAGCAGACCGAGCTGTTTGAGATAGGCGCGATGGCTCTCGACCAGCTTGCGGGTCTGTTCGTTCTTCTCGGCCCAGCGGCTCCAGGCTGTCTGGGCGGCGGCCCGGAAGGCGGCGCGGTCTTCAGCGGACCAGTCGTACAGGGTGACCCCCTCGGCCTGCAGCTTCGCCGCGGCTTCGGCGTTCAGCTTCTCGTTGGCCAGGGCGACCTGGAAACCGAGCTTCTGCATCGCGGTGTCGATGATCCGGCGCTGCTGGTCGGTCAGGCCGTTCCAGACGTCCAGATTGCACGCCAGGTGATCCGACGGCATCGAGTGGAAACCCGGATAGGTCGCGTGCTTCACGATGTCGTAGAGCCCGAGGCCCACATTGTTGTTCAGGCCCGATGCATCTGCGCCGTCGATGATGCCGGTCTCGAGCGCTGTGAAGATCTCCGTGAAATCCATCACGATCGGTGACGCGCCGAGTTCTTCGAAAATCTCGGTTTCCATGCCGGGAGGAGAGCGGAATTTCCAGCCTTTCAAATCCTCGAATCCGGCGATCGGACGAGACGACGACAGGGATTCCTGACCGTAGATCGTCCAGCCGACCAGATGCATGTTCTGTTCGTTGTACAGTTCCTCCGCGGCGGCCTTGCCCCCGCCATAGTGAAGCCAGCTGTATTGCTGCCACGGCGTGTCATAGCCGCCCATGATGTCGCCGACGAACTGGAAGGCAGGGTTCTTGCCTGTCTGATAGGCGCCGCCCGTCATGTCGCAATCCAGAATGCCGCTGATCGCCGCATCGAAGGTCTCTGTCGTGGCGACGACCGAAGAGGCGTAGAACATCTCGATCGTGATGTCGCCGCCGGACATTACCTGAACATCGTCGACGAACTCGGCGATCGCTTTGCCCATCGGGTGTTCGGTCGAATAGTGGTTCTGGATGCGCAGGGTGACCGGCTCCGCCATGGCACTGGTTGCCAATAGTGCCGCAGCACCAACCCCGATGAATGCAGATTTGATTGTCACGGTTTTCCTCCCTTGGCGATTGGACTCGCCCGCGAATAATTTTTCGTGTCGCTTTGAGAACTCTTTCTCGATGGCTCGACAGCCATCGGTGCAACGCTATCGCGGGCGCGCCTCGCAAGCAACTCTTCGTATGACAATACATATGATCAATATGCGCACAATTCTCCGTTTACGGTGAATTGGTCTGACTTTTCCCCCGCCCGACTCCGGTCGACATGCTACCGCCCGACGACGGAAGATCTCTGCCCGCGGGGTCTGTCACTACTCCAGTGCCGCTTCGGACGTCATCGACGTCTGGCTCATCGGTCTTCACTCTGATAACCAAGACAATTCAGACTTCTCCGTTCCGAAAGGCGCCGATCCTTCCCTCTGGCGCCAACCTCAGACAAATCGAGAGCATTGCGACCGGGGAAACCTGAGTGACGGATAACCGATCTGTCAGCGGCGTTTTCGTATCCGAAGTGCCGCGACGGTTGAAAAAAACATGGATGCAGGCGTTCTGCCTGACGATCCCTGATGGAGGAAAATCGATGAGTGTCGCCGTCTATTCGCATGGCCGTCCGACAGTGCGCGCTGTCGGCGGAATGGTCTCTTCCGCGCATCCGCTGGCCTCGGCGGCAGGTGCGAAGATGCTGGAGTCGGGCGGCAATGCCTTCGATGCCATCGTTGCCTCCGCCGCGGTTCTCAACGTTGCCGAACCGTTCATGTCCGGGCTGGCCGGGCTCGGCTGTGCCACCGTGTTCACGGCGCCGGACCGGAAGGTCCGCGTGCTCGATTTCCACCCGCCGGTGCCGGCCGCATTCGACCCGGACGGGCTCGACTGCCTTGACATCCGGGACGGGGCGAATGCGAGCGGGACACCGGGCAATCTCGCAGGCTGGTGCACGCTGGCCTCCGAACTCGGCACGCTACCTCTCGGCACCCTTCTGGCGCCGGCGATCCGGCACGCGCGGCAGGGTATCCCGGTATCGCCGTTCTTTGTCGACATGGTGCGGGTCAGCCGCCCGCGCGCGATGCAGCCGGAGTGGCGCTCCACCTATATCGATCCCACCGGCGATGCCTCACTCGGTGCCGTCTTGAAGCAGCCCGATCTGGCGGAAACCCTGGAGGCGATCACGGCGGAGGGGCCGTCCTATCTCTATGATGGTCCGCTCGGGCGCAAGATGATCCAGCATCTCAAGGCGCTCGGCGGCTGCATGACGGAGGACGACCTGGCCGCCGTCGCACCGGTCTGGGAAGCGCCGGTGGTCACGAGCTACCGGGGCCTGGATATCCACGTGCCGCCGCCGCCGGCCGAATCCTTCCAGTTCCTGCTGACCCTGAAGCTGCTCGAGGGTCTCGATGTCGGTGCCCTGGAGCATCTCTCGGCGGATCATCTGGACATGGTTTTCCGCGCCGTCCGCCTGGCGGCGGAAACCCGCATCCGCAACAACAAGTGCGGGCCGGAGCGGGTTGCGGAACTGCTGGACGAACGTCATGCCGCGCCGCTGCGCGACCGGCTCCTCGACCCGGCGCCGATTACCGGGCGCACGGAGCAGTTCGGCGACGGCCCGTTGCCGGGGAGTGTCGAGTTGCGCGAGCATACGACATCCCTCTCCGCCGTTGACCGAGACGGCAACGCGGTGTGCCTGACCCAGAGCCTCGGCTCCATGTTTGGCTCCGGTGTGGTCATCCCGGGCACCGGCGTGACCATGAACAACTTCATGAACTGGGGCGACCTCCATCCGGATTCGCCGAACCGGCTGATCGGGGGCAAGCGCTTCGGGATGTGCCTTGCCCCCTCGATCTCGCTCCGGGATGGCGATGCCGTGCTCGCGCTCGGTACGCCCGGGAGCTACGGCATCCTGCAGACCCAGGCGCAGGCGATGGTCCATCACCTCGATTTCGGACTCGACCTTCAGGCCGCGATCGACGCCCCCCGGGCCCGGCTCTGGGATGGCGCAAGGGTCGATCTCGAAGCGCGCGTGGAAGCGCCCGTGATCGAGGAGCTGAAACGCCGTGGCCATGCCATCGAGATGACGACGCCCTTCGCCATGCAGTGCGGCGGTATGCATGCGATCCGCCGCGATCCGGAAAGCGGCGCGCTCTTCGGTGCCGCGGATTCGCGCAGGGACGGGGCCGCGGTCGCAATCTGACGGGCGGCGGCGACCGGCCGGGCTCGTTGCCTCACGCCACCGTCATAAGGACATCGACGGTGGCGACTTTGCCCGAGCCGGCGCGGATCATCACCGGATTGAGGTCGCAGGAGGTGATCCGCGCGCCAAGTTCCTGTGCCAGCAGGGAAAGGTCCGAGACCAGTTCTGCAAGCGGCCGGGTGTCGGTCCGGGGAATAAGGTTGCGGTAGCCATCCAGACGCCTGCCGAGCTTCGTCGCGGCGATGAGCGTTTCCGCCTCGGCCACGGTCAGCGGCGCCAGCGCCATCGCCAGATCGTCCGTCAACTCGACCAGCGTCCCGCCGCTGCCGACCATGACCTTGATGCCGAAGGGCGGGGAGGCGACGAACCCCACCACCGCCTCGAGATCACCGCGAACGTCCTCTTGCAGCTCGTAGCCATCGATGATGGCATTCGGCGCCGCTTTGGCGACATTCCCCGCGATCCGCGCGATTGCCTCCTCTATGCCCTCCATATCCACGACGCCGAGCGCGACGCCGCCGAGCTCCGAGCGGTGCGCGATGTCCTTCGACGCGACCTTCACTGCGAGCGGGAAGGCGATCTCCGCGCTTCTTGCCGCCGCTTCGGCGGCGTCCCGGACGACCAGCGACCGCGCGACCGGAATGCCGTATGAGGTGAGGATCTCCAGGCCGCTTTGCGCCGTGAGCTGGGTGCGTCCACTCGCCACCTCTTCCGCGACCAGGGCAAGCGCACAGGACTTCCTGGCGTCCGTTTTGCGGGTTTTCGCCACGTTGACAGGCGGACGGGGGCTGGGGCGGGCAAGCGCCCGGATCCCGACGAGACCCTCGCGAAGGCCGCTGACGATGGGGATGCCGTGGCTCTCGAATCTCGAACGGATATCCGGATGGATATCCTCCGAGGTGGCGGAGATCGCCACGATGGGTTTCGCCGCACCATCCGCGCTGCGGCAGTAGGCGTCGATAGGAGTGGTATAGGATTCAAGCGATTTCGGATGAAGACCGGCCTGGCTGTCCTGCACAACGGCCAGCATGTCGATCCCTTCATCGGCAAGGATGGCGCTCATCGTCCCGGCGATATCGCGGGCGGCTTCGTCCGTCACCGAGCCGAAATCGATCGGGTTCTGTGCCAGCGTGCCGGGAGAGACCGTGCCGATTTGCCGGACCGTCGCTTCTCCGAAGCGCGCGAGCTCGACCCCGACACTGGCTGCGATGTCGCAGGCGAGCGCGGTCTGACCGCCGGAAATGCCGACAATCGCGAGGGTCCGCGCATTCGGGCGGTGCCCGTGGAGTGAGAGGATCTCCAGCGCGGCATTCAGTTCGTCGTAATCCTCGACGGTGGCGATGCCGTTCGCCTCGAAATAGAGCCGGTAGGTATCAGCGTCGCTGGTCATCGAGCCGGTATGGGCAAGGGTCGCGGCGGATCCGACTTCCGAATTGCCGACCTTCAGGACGACAAGGGACTTGCCGTTCTCGAAGATCCGCTGCGCGGCGCGGGCAAAGGCTTCCGGGTCCTGGATCGCCTCCAGCACCACGCCGATCGCCACAGTTTCATCGTCCGTCGCGAGCCAGTCCATGTAGTCGGCGGCGGTGAGCTGGAACTCGCTGCCGACGGTGACGATCTTCGAGATCCCGAACTCGGCCGAATTCATCAGCGTGATCGCCGCCGAACCGGACTGCGCGATGAAGGCGACCTTGCCCGGTCGGATCTTGCTCGAGGTCGTCGCCGGGTAAAGGAAGAGGCCGTCATTGAGATTGATCAGGCCCATGCAGTTCGGTCCCTGGATATTCATCGGACTCCCGGCAGCAAAGGCACGGAAGGCGTCTGCCGCTTCTGTCGTGAATCCCGAGGCGAAAAAGATCGCCGACTTTACGCCTTTCGCCTCGAGCGCCCGCGCCGTTTCGGTGGCGGCGGCGGCCGGGACGGAGGCGATGGCGAGGTCGGTGCCGTCCGGCAGCTCGGCGATCGAGGCGACGGTGGCGAGACCCTGGATCTCCTCCGCGCTGCGATGGACCGGGATGATCCTGCGTGTGCAATCGCGGCTCAGCAGGTTCTCGATCACGGCGTTGCCCTGCGCCCGTTTCGTTGCTGACGCGCCGACTACGGCGATCGCCTGCGGGCGCATGAGAGACGTGACATCTCTGGTCATCGTGACCCCTCTTTATGCGAAAGTGGTGAGCGTGCGGTCGGGAAATGACGGGATCAGTCGCCGTCGAAGAACCTCTTGGCGTTGCCGTAGAACCATTTCTCCAGGACCTTCTCCTTCAGCGGAAGCTGGCTGTATTCCTCGATCAGTTCCTCGTAGGGGCAACCGAAGAGATAGCGCGACATTCCGATCATGATCTTGTCCTGCAGGCGGCTGTTGCCGAACTGCATGAACATCTCCCAGCCGGCCCCGGCCTTGGCAAAATAGCGTGGCCGGTGGGCCGAGGTGTCGCAAAAAAGATTGGGGTGGCGGGCGAGCAGACCGACCATGTCCGGGACCCAGGGCCAGCCGCCGAGCCCGGCGACGATCTTCAATTCCGGAAAGTCGATGGCGACCTGGTCGAGATGGCGCGGATGGCCGAGATCGTAGGGCCGGTCGTTGGCGTAGTTCATGGTGCTGTAGATCTTGACCGGCAGGCCCAGCTCGACGCATTTGGCGTAGAGCGGATAGTAGCGCCGATCGCTGGCCGGCAGACAGTTGCTGAGCGCGGTGACGCGGAAGCCGTTGGCGCCGTCCTCCTTCACCAGCCGCTCGAGCTCCCTGACTCCGCGCATGCCGTCCATCGGATCGATCAGGGCGAACATGCGGAAACGGCCGGGATGCCGGCGATGGATCTTGCCGATCTCGCTGTTCAGCATGTTGCAGAGGAAACCGTACTCGATGCCCGCCCGATCCATGTCGGAGACGATGGCATCGAGCTGTCGTTCCCATTCCTCCGGCGGAAAGCCTTTCGTCGCCGATCCGGTCGAGCCGCCGCCGAAGACGGTGCCGTAATTGGCGAAGCCGTATCCCGCAGGCCTGTCGAGATGCTCTCCCGTCGGGGTGCCGGGCCGGCCCTTGCCGATCTCCTGGGCGCGCAATGCGGCTTCGGAGAGTGGCGCTTCGATTTCCATGTCGATGATCGGACGCATTTCCTTCCCTTCTGAACGTTCTCGAAGGGGCTGTCCCGGATAACCCGCGAAGAGGTTGTCCGGGACAGCCCCGTGAGAATCTTTTCCTGGTTGACCCCGTTCTTGACGGGTTGGTTCGAAATCGAGCGAGCGCTCTTCTGGTGCACCTCAGTATCCGGAATTGCATGGGATGACGCGAGCGAATTGATGCCCGCAAGGGGCCGCAACCGAGAGTATTCCGGTCTGCGACATCGCCGGAAGCGCTGTTCCCGCAGTCCGGTCGGGCCGCAAGAGGCTTCTTGCCGGCTGTCGGCAGACTGAGCCTTGGGGCCATGGAAGCGCCGGCCGATGCAGGGACACGCGATGGCCGCCGCGGTCGCCCCTTCCGGCAGGTGCTGTGCGCTTGCCGGCGCAGGGTGCGGGCTAGAGCCGTGCCGTCTCGAGAGCGTTCTCGTCGATTCCGATTCCGAGCCCGGCCGCATTCGGAACGGCGAGGCATCCGTTTTCCGGTTGTTGCGTTCTTCCGGTGATGCATCGGACGATCGCCGCATGGCCCGCGTGGTATTCCATCGCGCCGCGCGCCGTCGCGCCGGCCATCAAATGCAGGTTCACGAAATCCCAGCCGCCGGCGGGGCAGATCAGGCGGTCGTGATCCTCGGCCATACGCATCACCTCCAGCGCCCTTGAAAACCCGCCCGCGAAGACGGCGTTGGGCTGGATGACGGCGATACGGCCCTGGTCGATGAGTTGCCGGAACCGGTAGGGAGACTGCTCCATTTGTCCGGCGCCGAGCGGTACGCCGGTTTCTTCGGAGAGGCGGGCGAGAGCGGGCGGATCGTTGGCGGGCAGGGGCTCCTCCAGCCAGGCGAGATGTGCGGCGTGGGCGCGTTTCGCGAAGCGTACTGCCTTCTCATAAGGGAGCTTGCAGTTCGCGTCGGCGATCAGATCCGCATCGTCCCCGATCGCCTCGCGAACGGCGACGATCCGCTCTGCGTCCTCTTCCCAGCACCGTGACCTGTCCGCGATGATTACCTTCACACCTGCCGCGCCCTCCGCCACGGCGTCTCGGCAGGTCGCCTGGAGCGCGTCCATGTCGAGATGGGGGAGCCCGCATGTCACATGCACCGGCACGCTGTCGCGCTTGCCGCCGAGCAGGCCGGCGATGCTCTTGCCAGCGACCCGGGCGCGGATGTCGGTCAGTGCGATTTCGAATGCCGAGAAAGCGGAGACAACAACACCGGTCATGGCGCGGGGATTGAATTTCGCCTCCAGGCCATTGACGAGGTCCGGATCGAGCGGATCCATTCCGAGTGCTGCCGTCCCGAGTGCGCCGTTCAGGAAATGCGCCACCTCCGCTGCAAGAAACCGTCCGGTAAATCCGTTCCCGGTCAGTCCTTCGTCGGTTTCGACTCGGCAGCGCACGAAGACCGGTCCGTCGGTTCCGGCATAGACGGCGCTTCTGCCCTCTTCGCCGGCCGAGACCGGGCGGTGGATGCTTGTAGCGACGCGGGTGATTTTCATGACGGTCCCCGGGCGGACAGATAAAACGAGACAGGGCGGCCCGAAGGCCGCCCTGTTTTTATAAGGTCTGGTCTTTTCAGGCGCCGCCCGCTTTGGCGGCCCGGCGCGCCTGTTGCCGTGACTTCACCAGCGAGACGATCGGCCAGACCATCGAGGCGAGCGTCAGGGCCAGGAAGGTCACGACGATCGGGCGCTCCAGGAACCGCAGCCAGTCGTGGTCGAAGATGATCAGCGACTGTTTCAGGCTGTTCTCCACCAGTTCGCCGAGGATCAGGCCCATGATGATCGGTGCCGCGGAGAAGCCGTAGCGCTTCAGCACGAAACCGAGAAGGCCGGCCGTCAGCATGATCCAGACGTCGAGGATCGATTGTTCGAGTGCATAGGAGCCGATCGAGGCGAGCACGAACACCGCCGGCCACAGGAACTCGATCGGGATCAGGGTGACTCGTGCGAACAGTTTGGCGCCGACGAAGCCGAAGGCGGCGAAAGCGAAGTTCGCGAGCAGCATGGAGAGGAAGATCGCGTAGAGCAGGGTCGGCGTTTCGGTGAAGAGATGCGGGCCCGGCCGCAGACCGTGCACCAGCAGCGCGCCGAGAATGATGGCGGTGGTCGCACTCCCGGGGATGCCGAGGGCGAGCGTCGGCACCATTGCGGCGCCGGTGGCGGCGTTGTTGGCCGCTTCAGGGCCGGCGACACCGCGGATATCGCCCTTGCCGAACCCGCTCTTGTCCTTCGCCCAGCGCTTGGCCTCGTTATAGCCGATCATTGCCGCGACGGTTCCGCCCTCGGCCGGCAGCAGGCCAATGAAGGAGCCGATACCACAGGATCGGGCGATGGTCCCGATGCAGCGTTTGAAATCGTGCCAGCCGGGCAGCTTGACGGCATCCAGCATCGCCCGGACGCGTTTCTGCTTGAGCTTCGAGGCCTGGGTCAGGAACTCGCAGCCGGCGAAGAGGCCGATCATCACCGGGATGAAATGGATGCCTTCGGAAATCTCCCAATAGCCGAAGGTGAAACGGTCGACACCAGTGGTGAAGTCCATTCCCACCGTGGCCAGCAATACGCCGAGAGCACCGCCGATCAGGTTCTTCACCGCCGACTCGCCGCTGATCGTCGCCAGCATGGAGAGACCGAAGAGCGCGAGCGCGAAATATTCCGGCGGGCCGAAATTATAGGCCACCCGAGAGAGCAGGGGGGCCGCGATGATGAGCACGACGACGCTGAAGATGCCGCCGATGACGCTGCTGACGGCGGCCATGCCGAGCGCCATGCCGGCCTGGCCTCTCTGCGCGAGGGGATAGCCGTCGAACGCTGTGGCGGCGGCGGGGGGAGCGCCCGGCGCGTTGACCAGGATTGCTGTGATCGAACCGCCGAAGGTCCCGGCGCAATAGAGCGCACTGAGGAGTGCGATGGCGGGGATCGGGTCCATGGTGAGCGTGAAAGGCAGGAGGAGTGCGGTTGCCATGGTCGAACTGAGGCCGGGCATGGCGCCGACCAACACGCCACCGATCGTCCCGATGAGGACGACGCCGAGCAGGTAGGGATCGGCAAAGGCCGCGAGGGCGGACAGGAAAGCTTCCATCAGGGAGCACCAATCAGGAGGTTAGAGACCGAAAAGCCCGGCGTCGAAATGAACGTCGAGGCCGATCGCGAAGAGAGAATAGATCGCGGCCGGAAACAGCACCGCAAACGGCAGGATGATGTGCCAGCGCCGTTCGCCCCAGAGCAGCGGCATCGCGAGACAGAAGGCCGCCATGGCAATGATGATGCCGGCGGACTGAAACAGAAGGACGAAGCCCAGCATCATCGCTCCGGTCATCGGGACCATCAGAGGGATGCTGCGCGCCGGTTTCGAATCGGCACGGAAAGAGATCGCCATGAGGGCGAGCGCGAGCACCGTGAGCACCGAGATCACGAGGCGCGGAAAGGTTGCGGGCTGGACGTTCTGGGCCACCGCGGCCGGGGCCTCCTTGAAGTCCAGGGTGACGAAGTAAGCGATCGCACAGAACGCCAGCACGCCGGCGCCGACCACAAAGTCGCGCGGAAGCCGGGCCGCCGTAGCAGCCCGGCCGGTTTCGTTTTCGCTCGTCATTATGTCCTCAGAGCATTCCGAGTTCGGTCAGAGCGGTGGTGCTCTCGTCGTAGATGCGGCGAATATGGGCGGTCCATTTTTCCGACCCGACCACGCTGCTCTTCGGCATGCCGCCGGACGCGAGGTAACCCTGGTAGACGCTGTGTTTCATGGCTTTCACGAGGCCATCGCTGAGGGCATCCACCCGATTCTGCTCGACGCCGGAAAGGCAGGCGAAACCGCGGACCGTGGAGGCCAGCGCATCGACCCCGGCGTCGCGGGCGGTCTTGACGCCATCGAGCGCGTCGATCGGCTCTTCGGAAAGGCTGACGACCGGGCGTAGTTCACCGGCATTGTACTGGGATTCGCCCTCGGCATAATTCAGCAGCGCGACGTCGACATTGCCCGAGACGAGGTTGGTGACGATATCCCCGCCGCCCTTGAACGGAACGATGGTGTAGGGGATGCCGCCGGCGGCCTTGGCGAAGTTGTGGATGCCGACATGGTCTGCGCCGCCGACGAAAGTGGTGCCCCACTTGAGCCCGCCTTCCTTGTCCTTGGACGCGGCGATCAGGTCGTCCAGCGACTTGATCTTGCTGCCGGCGCCGACGGAGACGATCTGCGGATCGTCGGTCGCGCGGGCGAGGCCGACCATATCGTCGATCGTGACCGGCACCTTTTTCTGCACGATCTGGAAGATGTGCGACTGGGTGATGGTCATGAAGGTGTAGCCGTCACGCGGGCGGGAATGCGTGTACATCAGCGCCGCCGAGCCGCTGCCGCCGCGCTTGTTGACGACCACCATGTCCTGTTTGAAGACGCGGCGGGCGCGCAGCATCATCATCCGGGTGGTGATGTCGGTGCCGCCGCCGGGGCCGGCATGGGTGACGACATTGAGGGTCTCGGCCGGGAAGTCGGCGGCATGCGCCGATCCGCCGAACGTCGCCAGGGACGCGCCGGCGACGCCGGTGAGCGCTGCTGTTTTCAGGAAGTCTCTGCGATTGTGAAGCACTGAATCGGACATTTGTTTCCTCCATTGTCCTTCGGGTGTTGCGAACCGGACCTTGTCGGCCGGCCCGTTGGTTGGTCCATT
The DNA here is from genome assembly GCF_965216895.1 of Nisaea sp. Lineage (GTDB taxonomy): Bacteria > Pseudomonadota > Alphaproteobacteria > Thalassobaculales > Thalassobaculaceae > Nisaea. Next base: position 1,266,435 of record NZ_OZ244205.1, on the reverse strand, counting down.
GGTCTTGTGGTGGACGGGCGCCTGGTCGGATCTCAAACCATTTTCTGGTCTGCCTCGTCTTGCTGATGCGGCTGGTCCTGGTTCAGGGTGTCGAGGAAGCGGCGGCGGCCGCCATCGATATGAATGCGTCCGGCCTCGCGTGCGGCATCCGGATCTCCGGACTCGATGGCCGCGAGAATGGCCTCGTGCTCGCGAACGGACTCCGCGATGTTCGGGACGTTCGACAGGCCGCGTCTGCGAAACAGGTGCATTTCCTTGACGACGGCGTGATAGACCTCGATGGCGCGCGGATTGCCGGAATGGTCGACGATCGCGCTGTGGAATTCGACATTCAGCCGGTAGTAGGTGTCCTTGTCGTCCTGGGCGAGGGCGGCGCGTGCCGCTGCCATGTTGTTCTTCAGCAGCGTGACCGTTTCGGAATCGTGCAGGCGCGCGACTTCCTGGCAGGCGAGAGCGAAGAGCGCACCGCGCAGGGCATAGAGATTCTTGATTTCGTTGAGGCCGATGGAACGGGCAACCGCACCGCGGTTCATCTGGATTTCGATCAGGCCGGCCTGGGCGAGCGTGCGGAGGGCCTCGCGGATGGGGCCGCGGCTGACGCCGAGATCCTTTGCGAGCTGGACTTCGCCGATCCGGTCTCCGGCGGCGATTTCCCCTGTCATGATGCGCCGTTCGATCTCGCGCTGAACGCGGATCGAGAGAGTCGCATGATCGCTAGCGTGAAATGGTTTGTCCAATTTCGCAGTCTTTTTATGAGCGTTTCCTCGTTGCTGATGACAGTAGAGGGCCGAAATGCAGATTGTCAACAATTAGCAAAATACATATGGTCCTTCCGTCGACGACAGCCGCACGCAACCAAGCGTGCCGGAGAAACAGACCACTCATAGCGAAGTCGAGCCGGAGGAAAACGTCACAAATGGGCATCGAAAATGCCAGCACGGTACTCAACAAATACAAGGTTCTGGATCTGACCCGCGTCAGGTCGGGCCCGACCTGCGTGCGCCAGCTCGCGGATTGGGGCGCCGACGTCATCAAGGTCGAAATGCCGGTCACGGACAATGCCGGGCAGCTCGGAGGTCCCCGCGAGGGGGCCGATTTCCAGAACCTTCATCGCAACAAGCGCAGCCTCACCCTCAATCTCAAGGAGGAGCGCGGTCTCGAGATTTTCCGCAAGCTCGCGCGTGAGGCGGATGTGATCGTCGAGAATTTCCGGCCGGACGTGAAATTCCGCCTCGGAATCGATTACGAGACTCTGTCGAAGGACAATCCCGGACTGGTCTACGCCTCGATCTCGGGCTTTGGTCAGGACGGCCCGCTTTCCAAGCGTCCCGGGTTCGATCAGATCGCACAGGGTATGGGCGGGCTCATGTCGATCACCGGCAAGCCGGGCGAGGGCCCGATGCGGGTCGGGATTCCGATCGCGGATCTGACCGCCGGTATTTTCTGCGCGCAGGCCATCCTGCTGGCGCTGCTCGAACGTGAGCAGTCGGGTAAGGGGCAATGGGTGCAGACCTCGCTGCTGCAGGCCCAGGTCTTCATGCTGGATTTCCAGGCGGCGCGGTGGCTGGTCGATGGCGACATTCCGAAGCAGGCCGGCAACAACCACCCGACCAGCATTCCGACCGGTGTCTTCGCGACCTCGGACGGGTACATGAACATCGCTGTCGCCGGGCAGGCGATCTGGGAGCGCTTCTGTGCCGCGATGGGCAAGCCCGAATGGAACGAGAATCCGGATTATGCAAACGGGGCCGCGCGTTCGGAGAACCGAGACGCTTTGAATGCCGAGATCGAGGCCGTGACCCGTCAGGACACCATGGCCAACTGGATCGAGAAGCTGAACGGGGCCGGGGTGCCCTGCGGCGAGATCAACGATATCCGCCAGGTCTTCGAGAGCCCGCAGGTCGAGCATCTGGAACTTGCGCAGCCGGTCAGATCGCACGAGCGTGGCGACACGCATCTTGTCGGCCAGCCCATCCATATGAGCCGCACGCCGTCGAAGATCGCGGCGCCGCCCCCGACGGCGGGCGAACATAACGACGAAGTCCTGACGGCACTCGGCTTCGGGGCCGCAGAAATCGAGACCCTCCGGCGCGACGGCGTCATCTGATCAATTCTCAAGGCGAGGAAAACAACAGACCATGACCGACAAGATCATCACAAGCCAGGACGGGGCGATCGCCCGTATCATTTTCAACCAGCCGGAAAAGCGGAACGCCGTCTCGCTCGAGATGTGGGAAGCGGTCGAGGCCGCGCTGGACCGCTTCTCCGAGGATGACAGTGTCCGTATCCTCATCCTCTCCGGGGCCGGCGGCAAAGCCTTCGTCTCCGGTGCCGACATCTCCAAGTTCGAGTCGGAGCGCGCCAGCGCCGACGGCGTCGCCAAGTACAATGCCCAGACGGCCCGGGTCTACAACAAGGTCGAGGGCTTTCCGAAGCCGGTCATCGCGCAGATCGACGGCTTCTGCGTCGGGGGCGGCGTTGCGCTGGCCGTGTGCTGCGACCTGCGGATCTGCGGCGAGAGCTCGAAATTCGCCATCCCGGCCGCGAAGCTGGGTCTCGGCTACGGCTATGAGGGGATCAATCGTCTCGCCAACCTCGTCGGCCCGAGCTTCGCCAAGGAGATCTTCTTTACCGCAGGCCGCTACGATGCCGAGGATGCCCGTATCATGGGGCTCGTGAACCGGGTTGTGCCGGACGCGGAGGTGGAGCGGTTCTGCCTCGATTACGCCCGCACCATCTCCGAAAACGCGCCGATGACGGTGAATTCGGTCAAGGCGATCGTCAACGAGACGCAGAAGGACGAGAGCGTCCGCGATTTGCAGAAATGCGCGGACATGGTGACGGCGTGTTTCGCCAGCGAGGACTATATCGAGGGCCGGCGGGCCTTCATGGAGAAGCGTAAACCCGAATTCAAAGGGCGCTGACCCTGGGCCGGACCGGGCGCCTTGCGGCTGCGCCCGGTCCGGTTTGCTCCCGCGGCCGGCCGGCGTGAGCTACTGCATCGGGATCCGAAAACCTTTCCCGCATGGTGGGACAGGAGGGATCGGCGGGGGATTGAGATTTTCCGCGATGCTAAGCTCCCCGAAACGGGAGATCGCACATGAGCCATGAGAAGATCATTCGGACCGACGGGAAGGTTTCGCGCGACGGGGCCGAGAACGCCGAGAGCTACGACGCCTGGGCAGACAGCTACGACCGGGAGCTTGCGGACTGGGGTTACGAAGCACCGGAAAAGGCCGCGGCTCTGTTGAAGGAATATCTCGCCGGATTCGAGACTGCGCGCATTCTGGATTGTGGATGCGGCACCGGCATGACCGGGGCGGCCTTGCGGAAGGCGGGGGCCGGCGGCGAACTGATCGGATTCGATGCGTCCCGGAGCAGCCTTGATGCCGCGCGCGCGAAAAAGGTCTATGACCGTCTCGATTTCGCAGACCTGAACGAGAGGCTTGCGCTCGGAGACGGGAGCGTCGAGGGCATACTTTGCATCGGCGTTCTCACCTACCTCGTGGAAGATCACATCTTCGAAGAATGGCTGCGCATTCTCCGGCCGGGTGGGGTGGTGGTCTTCACCAGCCGGGATGATTTCTGGCAGTCCCGGGGAATTGCTGCGTCGCTGGCGCGGCTGGAAGCGGAGGGCCGCTGGACCGCGCGTCACATTTCCCCGCCGATGCCGTATCTTCCGGGAAATCCCGACTTCGCCGACAAGGTCGAGGCGATCTATGGTGTCTTTCAGAAGGCACAAGGCTGAGCGGAGAATCGGCTCGCGCCGGCCTGCGGTTTTGTCCGCGATCTGACACCTGAGCCGCGCGCCTTGCCGGTTGGATCGATCCTGACGCTCTTGGCCGATGGACGGTATGCACTAGGTCTCTGTCTCCACGGTTTGCAGACGGAGAACCATAGAAATTTCGGACCTGATGTCATTTCGCGACGGACTCACGGCCGTCGTGGTCGGCGCCTCCGGCGGGATCGGGGCGGCTGTCCGGTCCTTGCTTGAACGCAACCCCCGTGTCCGGAGGATCTACGGGACCAGCCGTTCGCCGGTAGCGCGAAATACGGGGAAGGTCATATCCCTGACGCTTGATCTGGAAGACGAGCCGTTGATCGAGCGGCTCGCCGAACAGATCCGGGGCGATGGAGTCGAACCGGATCTGATTTTCGTGGCTTCGGGAATCCTGCATCGCGAACCGTCGATCAAACCCGAAAAATCCTGGCGCTCTATCGACGCCGAAGCCATGGCAGCGGTGTTGCGAATCAACACGATCGGTCCCGCGCTGATCGGCAAGCATCTTCTCCCGACAATGCCGAAAGCCGGCAAATCCGTTTTCGCAGCGGTCTCCGCGCGCGTTGGGAGTATCGGCGATAATCGGCTCGGCGGATGGTACGCGTACCGGGCCTCGAAAGCCGCTCTCAACATGATCCTGCGGGGATTCTCGATCGAACTCGCCCGCAAGTCGCCGGACGCCGTTTGTATCGGGCTGCACCCGGGAACCGTCGATACCGGATTGTCGAAGCCCTTTCAGGCCAACGTCCCGGAAGGTCGGCTTCTGACACCGGCACAATCCGCAGCCTGTCTGCTGGATGTGGTGAATGCGGTCACGCCGGCTGACAGCGGCGGCGTCTTCAGCTGGGACGGACGTAGAATTCCCGAATAGTCGCGTGGTCCGCCCGGCTCAATCTTCGCTATCGTACTGGTAGATGTAGGGCAGGAACAGTCGAGCGATCGACGGATGCTTCAGGGCGAGGTCGCGGATGTCGGTCTCGTCCGGGAGGGTCTCCAGATGCAGCCCGACATCGCTCATATCGACGACATTGATCTTCAGGCCGGCAACCTCGTCCCCGATGTCGAGATGTGCCTCTCCCCGGTATGCTACCGGGGTCGACGGCGTGAAGAGCAGTCCGACGAGCGAGACATTGACGATCTCTCCCGCAACCTTGCTGCCGTCGGGAAGCGACAGCTCGCCGCCAATCCGGAAAACCACGCGGTCGAAGGCACGGCGCTCGTTGGCGCTCATATCACGCATCCATCCGGTTTTGACCCCACCCTGATTCGACTTGTCGTTCATGACCGTTTCCTGCTGGTGTGCGCACGCGAGCCCATTTCCACTGCGAACTGATAACGCACTGACACCGATTTCGGAAAGAGGCAATCCCACGCCTTGGACGGGCGGATGCGGCATCCTGTGCAATTGTATCGCCGCAGAGGTTGTCCTACGTTGACGCCAGACGGTGGAAGGAGAGACTGACATGCGTATCGAAACGCCGATGCTGCGTTTTCTCTTTGGTCACGGCGTCATCGGTGGCGGCGCCGGGATCGCCATGGGGGTGGGGCTGCTGTTTTTCGACGTGGCGGGCCTCGCGACGCTCAGCATGAAGTCGGAGCCGATCTGGCTCGGGCCGTTCCTCCTATGCTTCTCGTTCTTCGCGTCCTTCAGCGCGCTCGCCATGGGAGCGGCAGTCATGAGTTTTGGCGGTGGCAGCGGCGAAGACGAGGGAGATGACACGACGACCCGTCACCGCCTGGTGCCCGCCTCGGAAATGTCGGGCGAAGTGGCGGAGCGGAAGATCAGGATCTCGCAATAGTCTGAGGGTCAGTCCGGCAGCACCGCTTCGACGGCACGGGTGAGCTTGTCCGCCGACGGTGCGGTTGTAGATGCGAACCAGTTGACCGCTCGTCCGTCCGGGCCGACCAGAATCTTGTAGAAGTTCCATCGCGGTTTCGACAGCGCGCCGAGTTCTTCTGCCGCCCAGCGGTAGAACGGATGCGCGCTGTCGCCGGACACCACCTGCTTCTCGGTCATCGGGAAATCGATGGCGAAATTCACCTCGCAGAATTCCTTGATCTCGGCTTCCGTCCCCGGCTCCTGGGAGCCGAAATCGTTGGACGGCACCCCCAAGACGACGAGTCCACGGTCCCGATAGGCCTCCCAGAGCGCCTGCAGGCCCGAATATTGCTTCGTGAAACCGCAGAAAGAGGCGGTGTTCACCACCAGTACCGCCTTGCCCGCGTAGGACTTCATCGGCAGCGGGTCGCCCTCGATGGAGACGAAGGAGAAATCGTGGGCGTTCGTGGCCCCGGCATCCCCCGGGGTCGTCATGAACAGCAATGCGGCGACGGCGCCGGCGTAGAGCATGGTACGGGCGATTTGCATGGCAAGAACCTCCTGACGTCCCTTCTAAGCAGTACCTGGAGCGGCGGATGTCCGTGCGCGCGGCTCATGTGTTGAGCAGCAGGACGAAGATGCCGGCGACCACAAGGCCGATGCCGGCCAGTTCCATGCGGCTGCTCTTCTCCTTGAAGATGAAATAGGACGCCGCAAAGGTGAAGACGAGCTCTATCTGGCCGAGGGCCCGGACATAGGCCGCGTTCTGGATCGTCATCGCGGTGAACCAGCACGCCGATGCGGCCATGCCGCTGAGGCCGACGACGGCGGCCACTTTCCAGTTCCGCAGCACGGCGGTGATCTGGCCGGGCTCGCGGGCGCGCATGTAGGCCGCCATCGCCGCGGTCTGCATGATGGTGACGCAGGCCAGCGTGAAGCCGGCCTGAATGAGGAAACCCTCGCCGCCGAGGGAAAGCGAGGCCGCTCGATAGGAGACTGCCGAGACGCCGAAACAGGCACCGGAGGCGAGCCCGATGAGCGCCGGCTTGCTGGTCAGAGAGAGTACGATACCCTTGATTCCCGCAGCCTGCTTGGCGGCCGAGATTGCCAATACGCCGACGAAGCTGATCATGATGGCGACCATGGCGCCCGCGGTCAGCGGATCGCCGAGAATGACAATGCCGAAGATCGCCGCCTGCACTGTCTCTGTCTTCGAATAGGTCGTCCCGACGGCGAAGTTGCGGAAGGCGAAGAGATAGACCAGCAGCGCCGTCGCCGCGATCTGGGTCGCTCCTCCGAGCGCCGCATAGGCGAAGAAGAGAGCATGCGGCTCCGGCATCTCCAACCCGACGAAATCACGCAGGAACCAGACATAGAGCCAGGCCGGCAGGACAGCGTAGAAGAAGCGCACGAAGGTTGCGCCGGATGTGCTGAGCTTCGACGTCAGATGCTTCTGCAGGGCTGATCGGAGATTCTGGCAGAAGGCCGCAGCGACGGTGATCGGAATCCAAAGCTCGATCATGTATAGCGCCTTTAATTCAGATAATTATGCGACGATCTTAAAGTGAGGATCGACGGATATGGCAGTCCGGGCGCTTGAGGATGTCCGGCTGCAGGCTGAGGCCGTGACCGGCCCCTTCCGGAGCGCCGATGCGACCGTTCTCTACCGGCGGGAGTTGGGTGACCAGAGTGCCATACCAGCCGTAATAGAACGCGCGCACCATCTCCTGGATGAAGCAGTTGTGGGTATTGAGCGCGAGGTGGGTCGAAGTCGCCAGTACCACGGGTCCGGTACAGTCGTGAAAGGCGACGGGCACGTGCCAGGCATCCGCCATCGCGGCCATCTTGCGGGCCTCCGAGACGCCGCCGCCCCAGGCGATGTCGGTGATGATCAGGCTGAGGGATTCCATTTCCAGCAATTGACGGTAATCGGCCCTGCCGCCACGGGTCTCGCCGACCGCGATCGGCGCCGCGGTCGCGCGCGCGACCTCGTCGAGGCTGGAAAGATTGTCCATGAAGACCGGATCCTCGACCCAGAGTGGCTCGATGCTCTCCAGTGCCCGCGCGATTTTGATTGCGGTCGGCCGGTCCCACATCGAGTGCAGCTCGGCCATGATGTCCATCTTGTCGCCATGCTTCTCGCGGATTTTCTCGAACGGGGCCATGGCGGTCGCGAGATCGCGGGGTGAGATGTGATGGCCGCCGGTGGCTTCCGCGGCGTAGTCGAACGGCCAGATCTTCATCGCGGTGATGCCCATTTCGAGCAGGCTGGAGGCAAGTTCGTCGGCGCGATTGAGAAAGGCGTCGAGGTCCTCGTAGCCGTCGCCCGATGCATCGAGCCCGAAATTGTCCGTTCCCTGGGTAGGCCGGTTCTGCACGTAGCGGGTTCCGGCGCAGGTATTGTAGACCCGGATGTCGTCCCGCACCGCGCCGCCGAGGGCCTGATGCAGCGGCATGCCTTTCGCCTTGGCGAAGAGATCCCAGAGCGCGATATCGACGGCGGACCTGCCGCGCATCTCCGCGCCGGCGCCGCTGAAACCGACATAGCCGGTCAGGCTGCGCTGATGCTGCTCGATCCGGTACGGATCCTTGCCGAGAAGGTACGGTGCGATGATGTCGTGAACATGCGCTTCCGCGGCGCCAGGCCCGTAGAATGTCTCGCCGAGGCCGTCCGACCCGTCATCCGCGACCACGCGGACCCAGAGCAGATTTGGGAATTCCTCGACCCGGATGGTTTCGATCGCGGAGACTCTTGCTGACATTTTTCACCCCCCTCGGCAGACAACCGATAGGGGGATTGTGGAGCGAAGTGCGTCCTTGCGCCAGATGGTGCGGGGAACAAGGCAGATGGTGCTAGAGCACCAATCCAAGACCGGAGCGCAGGACCTTGAGGGCGACACCGATGGCCTCGCGCTTCGCCTCCTCCGAGGCGGCAGTCCTGGCGGCCTCTATCTGCCGGTCGATCTTCTGGAGATCGGGCAACTTGATCGCATTCAAGCGCTCAAGGATGTCCTCGATGGCGGCGCCGTCAATTTCGTTCTGCAGATTCCGAATCTCGATGCGGAGCAGAGCGCGTTCGGAACCTGTCAGGCGATTCGCCTCATTCATCAGCACCGATATTCTTGCTTCCAGCTCTTCGATGGTCATGTCCGGTCTCCGTCTGTGATGCGATCAGGCGCTCGGCAAATCGTCCAGAAGGCGCTTGAGGGTATGGGTGGCTTCGGAGAGTTCCGGCAGGGTGGCAGAGACCGACCCGAGCAGATTGCCGACATCCGGGTGCTTCAGGATGTCCTGCACGACGCTGTCTCCGGCCTTCTCGGACTGGATGTAGGCGTCGAGCGCGACCTGAACGTCTTTCATTTTGGCGATATAGCGGTTCAGGTCGCCGATCTTCACCTTGATCTCGTCGATGGTCGTCTGCAGCCGGGCGATGTTTTCCTGCTCGCTTTCCTTGGCGCTCTCCAGGCCTTTCAGCAGGTCGTCCACGACCGTGGGATCGAGCCGTGCCTGTCCGGCCTGCGGACTGAGGGCGTCGCGTACATCAATCCTGCTGGCGACGGTGCGGGCCTTGATCCTGGCTTCGGCGTCGCGCTTGATCCGTTCCGCGGCTTGAATGAGGGCATCCGACTGCGCGCGGACCGCTTCGATCGCCGTGTTGAAGTAGGCGATCTGTGCGGTAGACAGTTCTTTTACCTGCGGCGGCGTCGCACAGGCGTAGAGCAAGAGCTGGGCGCCGAAGAGGACGCTGGCGGTGAGTGGTCTCATGGCATTCTCGATCGCAGGACTACGGGCGGGGCTGTAGTCCTGACGTTTCGGGGATGCCTAATGTGAGCGGGAATTACGTGGAGCGCTAACCGAGGGCAGGGGGTCAGTCGTAACTGCGCGCGTCCTCGATCACCTTGCCGTCGTTGGCCAGGCTGCCTTCTGACACCAGTTCGATCGTGCCGCGCAGCTTGGTCACGGCCTGCAGGGAGGCGGCCACCGCCTTGGCGAGGGTGTCGTCCCGGCTCGTACTCTCGCAATGCAGGGTCATCACGTCGTCACCGGTCCGTCCAGTGACGACCAGACGGGCCTTGCGAAGTTCAGGATGCCGCTTCACCACCTCGGCGACCTGGCCCGGATGCACGAACATGCCTTTGATCTTGGTCGTCTGGTCGGCGCGGCCCATCCAGCCCTTGATGCGCTGGTTGGTGCGCCCGCAGGGACTTGTCCCGGCAAGCACCGCCGACATGTCGCCGGTGCCGAAACGGATCAGGGGATAGTTCGGATTCAGCGTGGTCACCACGATTTCGCCGACATCTCCCTCGGGGACCGGATCGCCGGTCCCCGGGCGCACGATCTCGACGATCACTCCCTCGTCGAGGATCATGCCCTCCAGCGCCGGGCTCTCGTAGGCCACCAGCCCGAGATCGGCCGTGCCGTAGCATTGCAGCACGTCGCATCCGAGCTCGGAGAGTTCCTCCCGCAGGCTCGGGGGCAAGGCCTCGCCGCCGACCAGGCCTTTCTTCAGGCTGCTGACATCGACGCCCATCTCGCGGGCTTTCTCCAGGATGATCTTGAGGAAGCTCGGGGTGCCGGCATAGCCGCTCGGCTTCAGGTCGGCCGCGGCCTGGACCTGCATTTCCGTGTTGCCGACGCCGCCCGGGAAGACAGCACAGCCGATCGCGCGCGCTGCACTGTCGACCATCATGCCGGCGGGGGTCAGGTGGTAGGAGAAACAGTTGTGAACGATGTCGCCCTTGCGGAAGCCGGCCGCAAAGAGTGTGCGGGCGAAACGCCAGGGATCGCCCTCAAGCCCTTCGGCATCGTAGATCGGTCCCGGCGACATGTAGAGGCGCCCCAACGCATTGGGAGCGACCGCGTTAAGCCCGCCAAGGGGCGGGTTCTTTTTCTGCAACTCCAGAAGTTCGCCTTTGCGGGTCACCGGAAGGGCAGCGAGGGCCTTGCGGTCGGTGACGGCGCCCGGATCCGTATCGGCGAGGAGCGCGGCATAATAGCTGCTCTGAGCCTTGGCATGTGCCAACTGCTTCGACAGCGCCGCCATCAGAGCGCTTTCGCGTTCGTCCGGACCGCGCGTTTCGAGCACGTCGTAGAATTCGCCGCTCATCGGATGCAGATCCCAGTCAATTGGATGTGAATGCTGTCTTGTTCAGCCGAGCCAGCGCTTCCGGCGCCGGTAATGCTTCACGTCGCGGAAGCTCTTCCGCCCGCTCGTGCTGAGGCCGAGATAGAACTCCTTCACGTCCTCGTTCGAGCGCAGCATTTCCGCGTCGCCTTCCATGACGACACGGCCGCTCTCGAGGATGTAGCCGTACTTGGCGTAGCGCAGTGCCACATTGGTGTTCTGTTCGGCCAGCAGGATGGAGACGCCTTCCTGCTCGTTGATCTTCTTCACGATCTCGAAGATCTGCTCGACCAGCTGCGGCGCGAGACCCATCGAAGGTTCATCCAGCAGGATGGTTTTCGGCCGGCTCATCAGGGCGCGTCCGATCGCACACATCTGCTGCTCGCCACCGGATGTGTAGCCGGCAAGGCTGTTGCGGCGTTCGCGCAGGCGCGGGAAATAGGTGTAGACCATCTCGAGGTCCTGATCGATGCCGACCCGGTCGCCGCCGCGGGTGAAAGCCCCGGTCAGCAGGTTTTCCTCGACGGTCAGATGCTCGAAACAGTGGCGGCCTTCCATCACCTGGATGACGCCCTTCTCGACGAGATGGTGCGGGGTCATGGACTGGATCGCCTGCCCCTCGAAATCGATCGTGCCTTTCGTCACCTCGCCGCGTTCGGATTTCAGCAGGTTCGAAATGGCTTTCAGCGTGGTGGTCTTGCCGGCGCCGTTGCCACCGAGCAAGGCGACGATGCCGCCGCGCGGGACCTCGAGCGAGACGCCTTTCAGGACCAGAATGACGTGGTCGTAGATGACCTCGATGTTGTTGACGCGAAGGATCGGCGTTTCCGTCCCGGTTTCCTGTTCGACAGCGCTCACGTCTCATGCCTCCAACTGGGGAAGAACGGCGCCGGAGTCCCGGCGCCGTTCACGGTTAGGTCTGTCAGTTGCACTGACGCGGCGTAATATTATTTTCCGCCGCGAAAGCTGCCGAATCTTCTGACACCAATTCATTCACCAGATCGCGCATCGGCTCGATCCAGTCGGACACCACGGTCCATTTGCCGGTATCAGGATCCCACTGTTGCACGGCGATTTTCCCGTTGCCCTCGTGGTTCTCGCAAGTGATCTCGATCGGCGGCATGAAGCCCTCGAGGTCGAGGCGTTTGAAAGCGGCGTCGTCGAGCTTGATGGCCTCGAAGCCGTCTCGCACGTGTTCACCCCGAATGTCGGTCGTGCCGTGGATCTTGATGGCGTTGCGGATCGCTTCCGCGGTCAGGACCGCTTCCAGAAGACCGCGGTTGTACAGAACCTCGCCGATGCGGGATTCCTCGCCGGCGCCCTTGCCCTTTGCGTAAAGGTGTTTGCGGATCTCCTCAAGCGCACCGAAATTCGAGCCGGGCGCGTGCATCGTTCCCGCGAGATAGCCTTTCGCGGCCGGGCCCGAAGGAGCAACGTCATTCTCGGAACCGGACCACCAGACACCAATGAACTTGTCCATCGGGAACCGGATCGCGGCGGCCTCCTTGATGGCGACCTGGTTCATCACGCCCCAGCCCCACATCAGGAGCCAGTCCGGCTTGCCGCGGCGCACCTGCAGCCAGGTGGCCTTCTGTTCCTGACCCGGATGATCGACCGGGAGCAGCATCAACTCGAAGCCATGTTTCGCGGCGAGCGTTTCGAGCGTCTTGATGGGCTCCTTGCCGTAGGCGGAGTTGTGGTAGACGAGGGCGATCTTCTTGCCCTTCAGGTTCTCCATCCCGCCTTCCTGCTGGGCGATATACTTAATAAACACGGTCGCCTGCGACCAGTAGGTGCCCGGCGGATTAAAGATATACGGGAACACTTTGCCATTGGCGGCGGAGGTCCGGCCGTAGCCGAGCGTGAGCAGAGGAATCTTGTCCTCTGTGGTTTTCGGGATCAACGCATAGGTGGCGCCGGTTGAACGCGGGTTGATCGCAAGTGCGCCGGATTGGCCTTCGTTCTTGGTGTTCTCGTAGCACTCGACGGCTTGCTTGGTATTGTAGGCGGTCTCGCACTCCAGCACGTTGACCTTGATCCCCTCGATGCCGCCGTCGCGCTCGTTCAGCATGTTGAAATAGTCGAGGAACCCGTTGGCCACCGGGATGCCGTTCGGAGCATAGGCTCCGGTGCGGTACACGAGGCTCGGGACCGTAAAGGCGTCGTACTTCGCCTGCGCGCTCGGAACATCGGCCGTGCTGGCGAACAGCCCGGCCACCCCAAGGGCTAATGCGAGTCTGGTTAATTTCATTTGTTGCCTCCCGTTTTGAGGCCGCGCCATTCGCAGCCCGTATTGTGATCGTTCGGACGGACGCGAATGCGTCCGGTCCGCTGGCGGATTCCCGTTAATACGGGAATGGCCACAGGCGGAGCTTCTCCTTGGTGATCTGCCACATGCGTGCCAGACCGTGCGGCTCCTTGATAAGAAAGAAGATGATCAGGCTGCCGACCAGCATGATTTCGATATGCTTGGCGGTGTCGACGGCCATTCCGGCGCCGTCCACCAGCACGACCTTGAGGCCGACCGGCATCAGCGCCATGAAGGCGGCCCCGAGATAGGCGCCGAGCACACTGCCTAGGCCGCCGATGATGATGGCGAAGAGGACAAAGAAAGATTGCAGGATATCGAAGGCTTCTGTCGCTTCGACCGTGCCGAGCCAGATGTGGAAGATCAGTGCACCTCCGATGCCGATGTAGAAAGAGGAAACGGCGAAAGCGGAGAGTTTGGTCTTCAGCGGCTTGATACCGAGCAGTTCGGCGGCGATGTCCATGTCGCGGATCGACATCCAGCTCCGGCCGATGCGGCCGCGCACAAGGTTGAGGGCGATCCAGGTAAAGACGATCAGGAAGCCGAGCACGAAGAGGTATTGGGCGGTCGGAGACGCCTGAGGCCCGGAGACGAGGAAGCCGAACATCTCGCGCGGCGGCGCGGTGATCTGGCTCATCTCGTAATTGTAAAACCACGGAACCTTGTTGAACATCCAGATCAGGAAGAACTGCGCGGCCAGGGTCGCGACGGCGAGGTAGAAGCCCTTGATCCGGAGGCTCGGCAGACCGAACAGTACGCCGACCGCGGCCGTACAGCCTCCGGAGAGCAGGATCACAAAGACCAGGTTCATCTCAGGGAAGGCGGTGCAGAGCTTGTAGGAGCTGTACGCGCCAACCGCCATGAACCCGCCGGTGCCGAGCGAGATCTGCCCGCAATAGCCGACCAGGATATTCAGGCCGAGCGCAATGAACGAATAGACCATGAAGGGTAGAAGGATCGCCTTCGACCAATAGTCATTGATCACGAACGGAATCACGGCGAGCGCGACCGTCAGGATCACACCAAGCAGGATCTTGTCCTGGAAAATCGGGAACAGCTGCTGGTCAGCGGCATAGTTCCGTTTGAACTGGCCTGTCTCGCGATACAGCATCGCCTTACACCCTTTCGATAATCTTGTCGCCGAACAGCCCCTGTGGCCTGAACATCAGGAACACGAGCGCCAGCATGAAGGCGAACCAGTTCTCAACAGCGCCGCCATGGACGCTGTACCAGAAGACTTCGACGATCTTCTCGCCGACGCCGATGATCAGGCCGCCGATGATGGCGCCCGGGATCGAGGTGAAGCCGCCGAGGATCAGCACGGGCAGGGCCTTCAGCGCGATCAGCGAGAGGCTGAACTGAACGCCGGACTTGCTGCCCCACATGATGCCGGCGACCAGCGCGACGATGCCTGCGACGGACCAGACGATGACCCAGATCTGCTGCAGCGAGATGCCGACCGAGAGGGCGGCCTGGTGATCGTCCGCGACGGCGCGGAGCGCGCGGCCAATGCGGGTCTTGGTGAAGAACACCGCGAGCACGGCGACGAGCGACCCGGCGGCGATCGCCGCGGTCACGTCTAGCTGCTCGATGAAGACTCCGTTGATGTCCCAGACGTCGGTCGGCAGTCCGATATCGAGCACTTTCACGTCGCTGCCCCAGAGCAGGTCGCCTGCACCTTCGAGCACGTAGGAGAGGCCGAGGGTTGCCATGAAGAGGATGATGAGTTCCTGGTTCACCAGCGGTCTGAGAACGAGGCGTTCGATGATCAGCGCCAGCAGGATCATCACGACAATCGTTGCCGCTATTGCCAGGATAACGATCAGCGCTTTCGGCATGCCGGACGGTTCGAGAAGTTCCATCAGACCCGTCAGTGTCAGCGCTGCGAACAGCGCCATCACGCCCTGGGCGAAGTTGAAGACGCCGGAGGCCTTGAAGATCAGCACGAAGCCGAGGGCGACGAGCGAATAGAGCACGCCGGCCATCAGGCCCTTGACCAGGGTCTCGATGAAGAAAGCCGGTTCCATGACCATGTCGGCGAACGGCTGAATCAGAAGTGCATGGAGGAATTCCACGGGGTGTTCTCCTTTAACTCAGCACGTCAGTCGTGGCTGACGCCGAGATAGGCGTCGATGACATCTTGGTTCGCTCGTACTTCGTCCGGCGTGCCGTCGGCGATCTTGCTGCCGTAATCAAGCACGACGACGCGGTCGGAGAGGTCCATCACCACGCCCATGTCGTGTTCGATCAGGATCACGGTGGTGCCGAACTCCTCGTTCACGTCGATGATGAAGCGGGACATGTCCTCCTTCTCCTCGACGTTCATGCCGGCCATCGGCTCGTCGAGCAGGAGGATTTTCGGATCCATCGCCAGCGCGCGGCCGAGTTCGACCCGCTTCTGCAACCCGTAGGGCAGGCGGCCGACCGGCGTCCGGCGGAGCGCGGCGATCTCAAGGAAGTCGATGACCCGCTCGACATGCGCGCGGTTCTCGAGCTCCTCCTTCTGGGCCGGGCCGAAATAGAGGCACTGCCAGAAGAAGTTCCTCTTCATTTTCAGCATGCGCCCGGTCATCAGGTTGTCGAGCGTGCTCATGCCGCGGAAGAGCGCAATGTTCTGGAAGGTGCGGGCGATCCCGTTCGATGCCGCGAAATAGGGATCCATCGCCGGGAAGGACTGGCCGGCGAAATTGATCTTGCCCGAGCGCGGCTTGTAGAAGCCGTTCAGGACGTTGAGCATCGAGGACTTGCCGGCGCCGTTCGGACCGATGATGGCGCGAATCTCGCCTTCCCGGACATCGAAACTGACGTCGTTGATGGCGGTGACGCCGCCGAACTTCACCACGATGTTCTCGACGCTGAGGATCGGACCGCCGATGGTTCGCGTATCCGCGTAGCCGGAGGGCGCTGCGCTCTCTCCGGACTCTATGGTCTGTGCTTCTGCCACGGGTCAGCCTGCCTTTTTCAACGCCGGCGCTGCGGCGCCGTCCACTTCCATGATTTTCATCGACGCCTGGATGTTGCCCTTGCGGCCATCCTCAAACGTCACCTCGGAGTTCATCTCCGCCCGGTCTCCGTCGCCGTAGAGCGCTTCGATGATCGGACCGTAGCGTTCGGCGATCACGCTGCGGCGGACCTTGCGGGTCCGGGTGAGCTCGCCGTCATCGGCATCCAGCTCTTTGTAAAGAAGCAGGAATTTCCGGATTTTCTGGGTCTCCGGAAGGCTCTCGTTCACATGCGCGATCTCGCCGCGGATGAGCTCATAGATCTCCGGCCGGTCCGAGAGGTTCGTGTAGGAGGTGAAGGGGATGCGCGCTTTCTCTGCCCATTTCGAGACGATGGAGAAGCGCACGCAGATGATGGCCGTCAGATAGTCCTGACCGGCCCCGAGGATCACCGCCTCGCCGATATAGGGGGAGAACTTCAGCTTGTTCTCGATATATTGCGGCGAGAACTTGGTGCCGGTGCGGGTCTGGGCGATGTCCTTCACCCGGTCGATCACCGTCAGGCGGCCCTTGTCGTCGAAGAAGCCGGCATCGCCCGTATGCATCCAGCCGTCCTTCATGTCCGCTTTCGTCGCCTCGGCATTCTTGTAGAAACCGCGGAACATGTTCGGATGTCTGGTCACGATCTCTCCGACGCCGTCCGTATCGGCATCTATGATCTTCACCTCGCAGCCCTCGAACGGCACGCCGACCGTGTCGACGTCGATCTCCTTGCCGTCCTGCAGCGTGTAGGCGCCGAGCAGTTCGGTCTGTCCGTAGAGCTGTTTCAGCGGCACGCCCATGGCAAGGAAGAGCTTGAAGGTCTCGGGACCCATTGCCGCGCCGCCGGTTGCTGCCGAGCGCACGTTGGAGAAGCCGAGCCGGTCACGCAACGCGCCGAACAGCATGGTGTCGGCCAGCCACGAACGGCTTCCTTGCTCGACCGCTTCGGTGCCGAGCGCGACGCCCTTCTCGAAGATCCACTGGGTCAGCGGCCCGGCATCCATCACCCGGGCGCGCATGTCGGCGGCGATCTGCTCCAGCACGCGAGGCGCCAGCAGGAGGAACGTCGGGCCGATCTCACGCATGTCCTGCATCGCGGTTTCCTCGTTTTCGGGGAAACTCACCTTCATGCGGGAATTGAGGCCGAAGCCGAGGGTATAGACCTGCTCCATGATCCAGGGCATCGGCAGCACGGAGACGTATTCGTCCGTCGAGTCCTTCGGGTCATGTTTCAAGTAAAGCTGGGTGTGACGCACGAAATTGCCGTGCGGCAGCTCCGCCAGTTTCGGGTTGGAGGTGGTGCCGGAGGTCGTGCAGAGGATCGCGACATCCTCGCCGGTCACCGCGTCGACCAGTTGGTCGTAGAGTTCCGGCGACTTCGCGTGGATCTCCGCGCCGCGAGCCACCAGGTCGTTGAAGGAGACGATGCGCGGATCGTCGAACTTCCGCATCCCGCGCTGGTCGGAATAGATGATCTTCTCAATCGAATCGGCCCGGTCGCCGAGCGCGAGGAACTTGTCGACCTGCTCCTGGTCCTCGGCATAGGCCATCTTCGCCTGGCTGTAGCCGGCGAGATAGGCGATCTCGTCCTCGAGAACGTCGCGGTAGAAGCCGATGGTCATGGCGCCGACGGACTGCGCGGCGAGCTCGGCGCAGATCCAGTCCACGTTGTTGTCGCCGATGATGGCGAAAACGTCGCCCTTCCGCAGGCCGGCCTCGTGCATCGCAAGGGCGAGGTTACGGACGCGTTCCTGGTAGTCGGCCCAGGTGAATTCGGTCCAGACCCCGTAATCCTTTTCGCGGAGGGCCACTTCTGTCGGATGACGTTCCGCATTGAAACGCAGCAGCTTCGGCAATGTGTCGTAGACCGAAGGATCCGGGTACTCGTACGCCATGTTCCATCCCTATTACGCGGTCCGGAAACCGGGCAGGGGCGAACAGTCTGAGATTTCGGATGCACCCGGGCTCTTGCGAAGCAAGCGCCACCTCCCTGTCCGTCCCGGCCCGCAGCCCCCGCGTTTGCCGCGGATCGCCGTTTTCGAACCGATGTTGTTATCGGGATGCCGTCGTTGCGGCCCCCTTTGATTGGTGCCGATTTTTGGATGCGCTCGTGCCGAGGTCAACAAGATTATTTCTAATGTGGCAAATTGCGGAACGGAATTTCGCAAATCGGCAAGCCCGCAGAGACGCTTATTTGCAGCAGACGGGACTGGCACTCTTCCGCGGAATTTTCTATAAACGGGGCGCGCGGTCCGGAGCGCTCTCCGCCCGCGCCACAAAGACTATTGGGAGAGACCGGGCCGAGGCGCTCCTCGGGCGGCCGCCATCACCGATTCAACAGGAGATGACCGTGACTGCTGGCCAAGACAGTCTGAAAACCCGGCGTACGCTCAAAGCGGCCGGAAAGAGCTATGATTACTACAGCCTCGAAGCCTTCGCCGATGCCGGATATCCGGAGATTCGCAAGCTTCCCTACTCCCTGAAGGTGCTGCTCGAGAACCTGCTGCGCTACGAGGACGGACGCACGGTGACCGTGGACGACGTCAAGGCGCTCGCCCAGTGGGTCAAGGACAAGAAGTCCGACCGTGAAATCGCCTATCGTCCAGCCCGTGTCCTGATGCAGGACTTCACGGGCGTTCCGGCGGTGGTCGACCTCGCCGCGATGCGCGACGCCATGACGCAGCTCGGCGGCGACCCGGAGAAGATCAATCCGCTCTCTCCGGTCGACCTCGTGATCGATCACTCGGTCATGGTGGATGCCTTCGGCGGCCCCGATTCCTTCAAGAAGAACGTCGACCTCGAGTTCGAACGCAACGGCGAGCGCTACGAGTTCCTGCGCTGGGGTTCCAAGGCCTTCCGCAACTTCCGGGTCGTCCCGCCGGGAACCGGCATTTGTCACCAGGTGAACCTGGAGCATCTCGCCCAGACCGTCTGGACCAAGGACGAGGACGGCAAGACGATCGCCTATCCGGACACGCTGGTCGGCACCGACAGCCACACCACCATGGTGAACGGCATGGCCGTGCTCGGCTGGGGCGTCGGCGGCATCGAGGCGGAAGCGGCCATGCTCGGCCAGCCGGTCTCCATGCTGATCCCGGAAGTCGTCGGCTTCAAGCTGACCGGCAAGATGCCGGAAGGCGCGACCGCGACCGACCTGGTGCTCACCGTCGTGCAGATGCTGCGCAAGAAGGGCGTGGTCGGCAAGTTCGTCGAGTTCTACGGCCCGGGCCTGAACGAGCTGCCGCTCGCCGACCGTGCGACGATCGCCAACATGGCGCCGGAATACGGTGCCACCTGCGGCTTCTTCCCGGTCGACCAGGAATGCCTCAACTACCTCCGGCTGACCGGCCGCGAGGACGACCGCATCGCGCTGGTCGAGGAATATGCAAAGGCCCAGGGCATGTGGCGGGACGACAGCCAGGAGCTGGTCTTCACCGACACGCTTGAACTGGATCTCGGTACCGTCGTGCCGTCGCTCGCCGGTCCGAAGCGTCCGCAGGACCGCGTTCTGCTGACCGAGGCGGCTCCCGAGTTCGCCAAGGCCTTCAAGGATCTCGCCGGCGGTGTCGCGCCGCGTGACATCCCGGTCGAGGGCGAGGATTACACGCTGTCCGACGGCGATGTCGTGATCGCGGCGATCACCTCCTGCACCAACACCTCCAACCCCTACGTGCTGATCGCGGCGGGTCTCGTCGCGCGCAACGCGGCGGCCAAGGGCCTGACCCGCAAGCCGTGGGTGAAGACCTCGCTCGCGCCGGGCTCCCAGGTCGTCACCGACTATCTGGAGAAGGCCGGCCTGCAGACCGAGCTCGACAAGCTCGGCTTCAACCTCGTCGGCTACGGCTGCACCACCTGCATCGGCAACTCCGGCCCGCTCGACCCGCATATCGCGGAAGCGGTGGAGAAGGGCGATCTGGTGGTCACCTCGGTGCTCTCCGGCAACCGGAACTTCGAGGGCCGCGTCAACCCGCACGTCAAGGCGAACTACCTCGCCTCGCCGCCGCTGGTCGTCGCCTACGCCATCGCCGGCAACCTGAACGTGGACCTCTACAAGGACCCGCTCGGCACCGATCCGGACGGCAACCCGGTGTTCCTGAAAGACATCTGGCCGACCAACCACGAGATCGCCGAGGTCGTGCACCAGAGCGTTTCCCGCGAGATGTTCCAGTCGCGCTATGCCAACGTTTTCGAGGGCACCAAGGAATGGCAGGCGGTGCAGACCACCGGCAGCCTAACCTACAACTGGAACGACGGCTCGACCTACGTCCAGAACCCGCCCTATTTCCAGGGCATGGCGATGGAGCCGGGCGAGCTGGCCGACATCACCGGCGCGCGCGAACTCGCGGTGCTCGGCGACTCGATCACCACCGACCACATCTCTCCGGCTGGTTCGATCAAGTCGGACAGCCCGGCGGGTGACTATCTGCGTGAACGTCAGGTCCGTCCCGTGGATTTCAACGCCTACGGCGCACGCCGCGGCAACCACGAGATCATGATGCGCGGCACCTTCGCCAACATCCGCCTGAAGAACGAGATGGGCGGCGGGCTGACCGGCGGTCTCACGGTGCATTATCCCTCCGGCGAGACGATGCCGATCTACGACGCGGCGATGCGCTACCAGAAGGAAGGCGTTCCGCTGGTCGTCGTCGGCGGCAAGGAATACGGCACCGGCTCCAGCCGCGACTGGGCGGCGAAGGGCACCCGTCTCCTCGGCGTCGGCGCCGTGATCGTCGAGAGCTTCGAGCGTATCCACCGCTCCAACCTCGTCGGCATGGGCGTGCTGCCGCTGCAGTTCAAGGACGGTGACAACCGGGAGACGCTGGGGCTGAAGGGCACGGAGACCTTCGACATCACCGGCATCGCGGGCGGCATCACTCCGCGTATGGACGTGCCGTGCAAGATCACCTACGCGGACGGTTCGGTGAAGGAGATCACGCTGCTCTGCCGCATCGATACCGCGGACGAGGTGGACTACTACCGCCACGGCGGCATCCTGCAATACGTGCTCCGGAACATCGCCAAGGCGGCGTGACGTCCGGCAGAACGCTTCGACCTGACACGGAAACGCCCGGCCTCGGCCGGGCGTTTTTGTTCCGGTGACCGACCGGTCTCCGGGACGCCGGTCTGCGCATCTGCCGGGGCGGGGACTAGAGGTTGCGCCGGCTCATGCTGGCGATCGTCTGTTCCAGCGTCGAGGCGAAGACCGGGAGGGCATCGACGACGCTGTCCTTGTTGCTGTCCCGGATCCGCCGCTCGACCTCGGCCGCGGTCTCCGCGAGCGCCATGGCGCCGAGATTGGCCGAAACACCGCGCACGGTGTGCAGGACTTCCAGCGCCTCGTCGAGCTTGTCCTCGCCGACGAGATCGCCGATCGTCCTGCCGGCGTCATGATAGTTCTCGACGAACTGGTGCAGCAGCGTATCGAGCAGCCCGCCGCTGATCCCGAGGCGCCGGACGGCCTCGTGGTAATCGTATCGGGCGTCGGCCGCTGCGGGCCGGCCGGCCTCTGCAGGTCGACTGGCCGCGGCGGGCGGCGCGGCGACGCGCTGGATCGTACGGGCAAGTTCGTCGCGCTCGATCGGCTTCGCGACGCAGGCGTTCATGCCGGCCTCGAAATAGGTTTCCTGGTTCTCGCTGACCACGTCCGCGGTGAGGGCGATGATCGGAACATGCTGGCCGGGCGTCTCTCCGGCGCGGATCGCCCGCGTGGCGTCGAGGCCCGACATGACCGGCATTCTGATATCCATCAGCACGGCGTCGTAGTGGCCGTCGCGGGCGGCGGCGACCGCCTCCCGTCCGTTCTCGACCATGTCGGCATCATGCCCGAGACTGTCGAGGATCGAGGCGATGATGGTGCGGTTCACCTCGTTGTCCTCGGCGACCAGGATGCGAAGCCCGGCATTCTCGCCGCCCTCGGCGACGCTCGGGCGCGGGCCCGCAGGCTCGACATCGGCGCTGCTCGCGGTCTCGAAGGGCAGCGTGAACCAGAAGGTGCTGCCGACGCCGACCGTGCTCTCGGCGCCGATCTCGCCGCCCATAAGCTCGACCAGCCGCTTGCAGATCGACAGGCCGAGACCGGTTCCCTGGTAGTTCCGCGAGAGCGAGGAATCCGCCTGGGTAAAGGCGTCGAACAGGGTCGCGAGCGCGTCTTCGGAAACGCCGATCCCGGTATCGCAGATCTCGAAGCGCAGCCGGGACGCGTCCGGATCGAGGCTGCATCTCAGGTCCACGCGGCCCTGCTCGGTGAATTTCACCGCATTGCCGACCAGATTGACCAGGATCTGCCGCAGCCTGATGGGATCCGCGATCACGTACTCCGGAATGGCGTCGTCGATGCGGCAGCCGATCTCGAGGGCGCCGGATACCGGTGCCATGCGGGTCGTGCGGAACAGGCTGACGACGTCCTCGAGCACCGTCCGCGTCCGGAAGGCGCGCGGTTCAAAGGCCAGTTTCCCGGCATCGTGCTTCGAGATGTCGAGAATGTCGTTGATGATGCGGAGCAGGGACTGCGTGGCGGTCTTGATCTGCCTGACCTTCTCGGCGCTCTCTTTCGGGAGATCGTCCTCCAGCAGCAGGTCCGCGAAGCCCATGACGCCGGTCATCGGCGTGCGGATCTCGTGGCTCATGCTGGCGAGGAACTCGCTCTTGGCCTTTTCCGCGGCCTCGGCCTTGACCCTGAGTTCGACTTCCTTCTCGGCATGCGCGACGAGCTCCTTCGACTGCTGCTCGATGCGCCGGTTCGCCTGCTGCGTCTGCTCGAGCTGGGCC
Organism: Nisaea sp.; assembly: GCF_965216895.1. Classification (GTDB taxonomy): domain Bacteria; phylum Pseudomonadota; class Alphaproteobacteria; order Thalassobaculales; family Thalassobaculaceae; genus Nisaea. Next base: position 1,243,650 of record NZ_OZ244205.1, on the reverse strand, counting down.
TCGAGCTTCTGCCGGCTCTGCTCCAGCAGCAGCTCGGCCGTCTTGCGCTTGGTCACATTGCTCTCGATCGCGATGAAGCGCAGCGGCTCGTCCTCCTCCTCGACCGGCTGGCAATGGATCCTGAGCCAGAAGGGCTCGTTCGCCTTCGTGTAGTTGATGATCTCGACATCGAAGGGCTGCTTCGCTTCCAGGCAGTCGTGCATGTGCGCGACCGTCGCCGGATCGCTGTCCCTGCCCTGGAGGAAGCTGCCGGGTTTCTTCCCGGCAATCTCTTCCAGCTCGTAGCCGGTGAGCCGCGTGAAGGCCTCGTTGACCCATTCGACGTGGCCCCCGGCATCGGTGATGACGACCGCGTTGGTGGTCGAGCGGGCGACCAGCGACAGCTTCGCGTCTTCCTGCTGTCGTTCGATCAGCGCGTTGCGCAGGCGGGCGAACTGGTTCGCATAGTCGATGGCAAGCCCGACGATCAGGGTGCTGGCGACGTTCTGCAGCAGGAAGAGGGCGCCCGCCTTCTTCAGGATGGCGATGGCGGTCGGCACGTCGGCGCTGACGAAGAAGGCCGGCAGCACGGCGATGGTGCCGGCGATGGAGAGCAGCAGCAGGTTCAGGGGGGTCAGCGGATGGCCGTAGCGGCGGATCAGGATCCCGGCGCCGATGCCGAACAGGCCGTAGAGCACGAAGCCGACGCTGCCGCCGAGCGCGACCGGGCCGCCGACCAGGTAGTAGCGCCCGAAGGCGCCGAGCGCGGCCGCGATGACACCGCCGGCCGGGCCCGCGAACACGCCGGCGAGGATGGCCGGCCCGGCGCGCGGGTCGAAGGTCGCTCCCGCGGGCAGGGAAATCGGGCTCAGCATGACGACGATGATGACGATGCCGAAGAGAATTCCGGAGAGGAAATCGCGCCGGAACCGGGTGGCCTTGTCGAGCGCGACGGTCTGGATATAGGCGATGCCGACGGCGAGCATCATAAGGACGCCGAGGTTCTTGACGATGTCCGGCAGCCAGTCGGTCATGTCCGTTCCCGCCCCTCCGACATGCAGCACATTACCGGGGCCGGCGGCGCGGCCGGGCCGCGCGACGGGGGGATCCCCGGAGCGAACAAGTCGGCCACTATAGTCTCGCGACCTTTCGTAAAGGTAAAGCCCCCCTGGAATCCGTGCGTTTCGCGACCGCGCTCCCGGATCAGTCCCGCTCGGCGAAAATCGCCAGCAGCACCTGGTCCGCGCGACCGCCGGCGCCGGAGGCAACCGGCAGCAGAAGCCGGATCGCGGACCTGAAGCTCTTCTGGAACACGGAGATGCGGTGCAGCACCGGCGTCCGGCGCTCCAGCGCGGCGGCGAGGTCCGCGGTCAGGCGGGTGCCGTAGCGCGCATCGATCTCCGAGGACAGGCCGCCGGTCCAGTCCTCGCCGGTCAGCTCGACGATCCCGGTACCCTCCAGCCGGTTGCGGAAATCGCCGCCCCCGGGCAGCTGCTGGTAGATGCTGACCAGGCCGAGCCAGCGCCGGAGCTCGAACGGTCCGAAATCCGCGCGGCCCGGCACGCCGCCGGCGGCCGCGGCCTTGTCCTGCCAGTAGTCCAGCAGCGCCGCCGCTCCGGCCGGGGCCCCGACCGGCAGGCGGGCAAGCGCCTGGGTGCCGCGCGGCGAGATATGGTCCATAAGCGCCCTCGAACCTGCCGTCCCGCCGTCAATCTACCCCGCCGCCGCATTGCTGGCCACGGTCATGGCGGCGCGGCCGGGGCGGGCGGAGAGAGGCGGCGCGGGCGGCGCGCCTCAGCCGCGCCTCAGCCCTCCAGCAGTTCCGTCAGTTCGAATTTCGTCACATCCACCAGCCCGAGATCGCTGATCCGGAGCTCGGGGATCACCACCAGCGCCAGGAGCGAGTGCTGCATGTAGGCGTTGTTGAGCCTGCAGCCGCACGCCTCCATCGCCTCGACCATGCGCTGCGCCTTGGCCGCGACCTCGGCCGCCGGGCGGTCCGACATCAGCCCCGCGATTGGCAGCTCGACCAGCGCGATCTCGGCGCCGTCCTTCCAGACCGTGACCCCGCCGCCGATCTCGCCGAGCCGCATCGCCGCCTTGGCCATCAGCGCCCGGTCGGTGCCGACGACGATCATGTGGTGGCTGTCATGGGCGACGGTGGAGGCCATCGCCATCCGGCCCTTGTAGCCGAAGCCGGAGACGAAGCCGTTCACCACCCCGCCGGTCGCGCGGTGGCGCTCGACCAGCGCGATCTGGCAGACGTCCTGCGCCAAATCCCCTTCCACCACCCCGTCCACCACCGGCAGCTCGGCCGTCAGCGCCCTGGTCGGCGCCTGGTTCTCGACCACGCCGATCACCTTCGCCGTCACCGCGTTCGCGCCCGCGGGCGCCGGGATCTCGAAATCGCCCGGCGCAAGCTCCTTGCCGAGATGCACCGTCCGCCGCACCTCTTCCGGCCAGGCGTAATGCGGGCAGTCGACCGTGATCTTCCCGTCCCGCGCCACCGTCACCCCGCGCGCGAAGACCTCCTCGATCGGCAGGTCCCGGAGATCCGAGGTCAGGATCATGTCCGCCCGCCGTCCGGGGGCGATGGAACCGAGCTCGCGCTCCAGGCCGAAATGGCTCGCGGTGTTGATCGTCGCCATCTGCAGCGCGACCAGCGGGTCCGCGCCGCAGGAGATCGCGTGGCGCACCACCCGGTTCATGTGCCCCTCCTGCACCAGCGTGCCGGAATGGCTGTCGTCGGTGCAGAGGATGAAATTGCGCGGATCGAGGCCCTTTTCGGTGACCGCCGTGATCTGGCTCTCGACATCGTACCAGGCGGAGCCGAGCCGCATCATCGAGCGCATGCCGTTGCGCACCCGCGCGATGGCGTCGGCTTCCGCCGTGCCCTCGTGATCGTCCGCCGCGCCGCCCGCGACATAGGCGCTGAAGGCGGCGCCCCGGTCGGGCGAGGCGTAGTGCCCGCCGACGGTCTTACCGGCGTTCATGACCGCCGCCATCTCCGCCAGCATCTGCGCATCGCCGTTGATCACGCCCGGAAAGTTCATCATCTCGCCGAGCCCGATGATGCCGGGCCAGTGCATCGCCTCCGCCACGTCGCCCGCGCCGATCTCGAAGCCGGTGGTCTCCAGCCCGGGGGCGGAGGGGGCGCAGGAGGGCATCTGGGTGAAGATGTTGACCGGCTGCAGCAGCGCCTCGTCATGCATCATGCGCACGCCCCGGAGCCCGAGCACGTTGGCGATCTCGTGCGGGTCGGTGAACATGGTCGTGGTGCCGTGCGGGATCACCGCGGCGGCGAACTCCGCGGGCGTCAGCATGCCGGACTCGATATGCATGTGCCCGTCGCAGAGCCCCGGGATCAGGTAGCGCCCGCCGCCGTCGACCACGCGGGTCGCCGGCCCGATGCAGTGCGAAGCGTCCGGCCCCGTATAGGCGAAACGCCCCTCGGCGACCGTGACCTCCCAGTCCAGCACCTCGCGGCTGTGCACATTGACGAGGCGGACATTGCGGATGACGAGATCCGCGGGGGAGCGCCCGCCCGCAACGGCGACGAGGCGCGGGGCGGCTTCGGGCCAGGATTTGAGGGGGAGGGGCATGGGGGCTCCTGATAGGGAGTGTAACTCGAAGAATGGGATCAGAAAACCGCAATGAGATTAATCATCATTTAAAAGCCGGAAAGCGTTGATCGATCCATTTTTTCAGGCCGAAGAGCCTCTGGGTACGGCTGCCTTTGCTCCGAGTTCGTGAGCTGGCGCCTGACCTGAAATCAGCTAAATTCTCATCGATCTCAGCATTGGGATTCGAGTTATCTGTTGCGTCAATATATGCCTTCGCGAAAGCAGAAAGAGCCGCCTTCCAATCGTCGACAGAAGCATTCGGTTTCAGATCAAGTAGGCAGTGAAGCGTGTATACATAGTTTTGGGTTTCAAAGAACGCGCGGGCGTTGTCGTCTTTGAATACGTCGCAAATGAATTTTAGAGATTTTATAACTTTTTTTGTATCTATTTCAGACTCCGTGTATTCGCTGCTGAAATCATTGTATAAGTCGTTCATGCTTGTCGGGGTATCGCTTACTATCCCTTTTCTCTCATATCCAAGAAGTTGACTAGCAAACTCAACGTCTCCCATACGGCGTATGTTATCGGTTGTAAAAATATTCAAACCTTTAAATTCTTGGCTATCTGCCACTTTGAGCGACGCATTTAGAAATGCTCCGTTCAGTGTCGCGTGGCGCATTTCTTGAGGGTTGAGGGAGCGGTCCGTTTCATTCAAGCGAGCAAAAATTCTTCGAATTTCATCTTCATCGACGGTGCTCGGAATCCGCCGTGCGTTAATATTGTATTGAAATATTGATGCCCTCTGCTCGGCACTCAAATCTTTCCAATATTTGTCGGCATATGATTCTTCCTGGTGACTTGGATCGAGAAAAGATTTCTTCAATGGCCATTCATTGCTTGTAAATTCACGAAGTGTAGAAAGTCTTTGTTGTCCGTCAACTATACTAAATTTTTGTTGTCCGGTGTTTACATCCGGAGACTGCTCCCAAAGATATATCTCTGGCATTGGGTATTCCATAAGTACGGTTTCAATTAGTCTGACTTTTTGTTTGTCTGTCCAAATAAGTCTTCTCTGAAATGATCTGTCTACATAGTAATCTGAGTTTCTCATTTTTGATAGAATTTCTGTGATGTTTGGTCTCGATGGTTGTATTTCGTTATTGAATCCCATGTTGTTCTCCGAGTTTTTGCAGGCTCCAAATATGGTAGGATTTCGCATCCGACCAAGTGTTATAAACGCGTAATTTTATTGTCTGCGTGATGCCAAATTGACTCGTTGAGGTTTTGCGCACTTTATCAAGTAGCGATGACAGATCGCGAAGGTAGCGTGTTTCGTTTGAATTATCTGTTCCCACCATAATAAATCGACGAAAAATATCTTCTTGATAGTATTTTCGTGCGTCTACTGCGCCATTGTAGTGTGCGCGTCTCAGGTTATGCCAAGTTTCATTGAAAATACCTTTTGATACGACGACGAGGTCAATGTCTGATGGGTTTTCGTCTTCCTCGTTTGGCTGAAATGCACGAAAATTTTTTTCGGGCGACAGGCTGAAGCCATATTTCCCGCTTCCAACGATTGCAATATCTGATGGATCGTTTCTAAAAATTTCACTGAAGACCGTTTTCACGCGATCATATTCGTCACCGCTCCTGGTGGGGCAGAACGGCAATTATATACTTGACTGAACAAGGCTCCTTCCCCACATACACGGGTGAGGAGAAAGACCATGGATATCACCGCCAAGATCTACCACGACGAAGACGCAGCCCGAGAGCACCTGGAACAGATCCGCTGGCCGAATGGCGCGATCTGCCCCGACTGCAATCGGACCGAGACCGTCTCCGCTCTGGGCGGCAAGTCCATGGGACCCGGCTGGTATCACTGCAACGCCTGCCGCAAGAAGTTCACGGTTCGCGTCGGCACCATCTACGAGCGCTCCAAGATCGGCCTGCACAAGTGGGTGCTGGCAACGCATCTGTTCGCTTCCTCGAAGAAGGGCATTAGCGCGCACCAGCTTCACCGTATGCTTGGCGTGACCTACAAAACTGCTTGGTTCATGGCTCACCGCATCCGCGAGTCCATGCGTGAGTTCAGCGCCGATCCCGTAGGCGGTGACAACAAGGTTGTCGAGGCCGACGAGACCTATATCGGCGGCAAGGCGAAGAACCGTGCGTTCCGCAAGCCCCGCGCCAAGGAAGCCGTCATGTCTCTGGTGGAACGTGACGGTAAGGTCCGCTCGCGCCATATCCCCGACGTTACGGGCCGCACCGTGCGCAAGACTATCAACGAGCAGGTGGACATCAAGTCCATGCTGATGACCGATGAAGCGCCCGTGTATCGCAAGCCCGGCAAAGCCTTCTCGGCTCATGGCACCGTCAACCACTCCATCGAGGAGTACGTGCGCGGTGGGTTCTTCCACACCAACACGGTGGAGAACTATTTCTCCATCCTGAAACGTGGCATCCACGGCACCTATCAGGCCGTGTCCAAGAAGCACCTGAAGCGCTATCTCGGGGAATTCGACTTCCGTTACAACCATCGCAACGTCGATGACTTCGAGCGCGCCGTTGCCATCATCAAGGGCGCCGAAGGCAAGCGTCTGACCTATCGGCGGACTGCTGCTTGGGCATAACTCCGGTGGCCGTCTGAGCCGTAAGGAGTTTCGCCAATTGATCGAGTTGGCGAAACTAGAACTCTACCTTCACGACTCGACTCGCGACGACTGAATCAGCCAAAATGGCCGTAACCATGAGGAGGGAAGGTGAACAACCGGAGCCCAAATCATGGTTACGGCCCAGACAGGTCGTGTGTCGCCCCATGTCGGGGGCGGCTAATGGACCGGATCGGGACCAGCTCCGTCCCCCGTGCTAGTTGGCCGACTCAGTGAGTCCGCCCCAACACGGCACGGGCCACGGGTATTGCAGTCTCGTGAACGTTCGACGCCCAACCCAAGATGCGCATAGGGACGGGCACGACGTAACAACGCGTCGTTAAACAAGTGCGGTTTTATCGCCGCAGCGCTGCGGCCTAACCGGATCAAATACGATGGTTAAGGTCTCAGTTCAGTTTGAAGTCAGCTATCGGCAATTGTTCGCTTTCGTGGTGGCGGTTGCCGCTTACTTCTTCTGAGGGCGGCGGGGTGCTTCGGCACCCCGTTCGTTCTTCGGCTTATGCGGCTTCGGAGGCGTGTTGAGCATCCGCCGCAGGATCTCGTCGCCCTTGCGTTGACCTTCTTCGGTCACTTTCGGTTCGTCGTCTTTTTTCGGAGTGTCTGACATGTCCGACCATGATTCCCCAAAAGGCCCGTTCCCTCTGATCACAGAAGAGAACAAATTTAACGCCGAACTAGCGCGGATTCTTGAGTACCACGCCATGGAGATTGGCCGCGTTGCCATCTCCTGGAACGTGCTGCACGAGGAACTTGGGCAGCAATTCGCGGCGACAGTCTCCCCCAAGGCCCAAGACGTTGCCCTTGCCGCTTGGCATGCGGTGAGGTCCGATAGAAACGCACGCGATATGCTAGCCGCAGCAACAAAAAAGCTTTTCGGCCCGGAAAGCAAGTTCGCGCATCTGCTCATTAAGGGCGTCTTGAATCAAATGAACAGCATCGAAGACGCGCGCAACTCGATTCTGCATGCCCCCTATGGGTTCGATTTCAATGAACAGTTCGAAGTTTTCTTCGTGCCATCAAGCGAACACGGAAACCCGCACGCGCGCAAACTCGCCGAAAAAGGGTTCGTGGATGAAATTCAATTCACGGAATGGAAAATCAACGAACTTCGAAGATTTCTGCACGCGATCCAGCACCAACTCGGCCATCCAGAAGACGCGCGTTCATGGCCCGATATACCTGCTCTGCGACGTGCTGAGTTCGATAATCAGCAAGATCGCTATAGTTCTCAGCGACAACAGCAGCCCCCGCCTGAATCATCTCAGGAGTAACCTCAATCTCCTCAACCTCTTGATTTTCCTCTGCCATCCCGAACCAGTTCAGTCAAGTATATAGTTGCCGGCAGAACCATGCGTAGTCGTTGAATAAGAGAGAGTTGGCGAACTCGACTGGGCCAATTGTTCGAAGTAATCGAAGCAGTTCTCGATTAGTCATTCGGGTCGCCAATCTATTAGAATTTCATGCTGAATTGCCAGATCGACTTCGGCTTGGGTAGTCAGTTGGTGTGATATAAACTCACTTCCGGAACATGAAGGTAGCCCTAATGCTTCTATAAGCGGTGCGTCGTATTGACCCGATAAGCGCAAAATGCCCTCGCGAGCTAATCGGTCCCGCGTACCGTTGCCTTTGTCCGAGCGGATGCGGCGCATAAAGTCTTGCTGTTGTGCCACAGCTTCAATGACTTCTCGCGTGATTGGTATCCCTTGCACCTTTCTGAACAGCTCAGCTACGCGCCGATTGCCAGATGTCTGAGCAAATATTCGGTCAACTACTTCTGGTGCTACGGTACGCCAAAAATTTGGTGGATATGGCTGGCGTTGCAACAACCAGAGTATGTTCGCAAATCCTGATGACGAAATACTTTTCTTCGAGTCCTTGTTTTGGCCAGATGTTAGATATTCTGGGCGCGCGACAATCAGTCCAAGGTAGCAATTAGCTTGCACTTCGTCTGCAGCCACAAGGATACAGGGATGGTTGAAAGCCTCTGTTGGGATCATCCAGTTGCTGCCCATCGTGTTCTTGATGTCGACATCTCGTCCAAGAATTACTGTATCGAGTTTACCTTTAGGCAGTCGTAGCAGAGCCCGAAGTTCAATCTCTACTCGTGTGCCAATGTAGGTTTTTTCAGTTTTCTCCAGCTCATCGTATGAGCGCCGTCCCGTCTTAGGGGTCATAATAACGTCATCGATGCATTGACGGAGCATCTCGGAGAATTTGGCTGACAATTCTGCATTGCCGCCCGCCCGTTTCGTTATCTCATCCGCAATGGAGATCAGTAAATCGTAGTCTTGATGCCCTGGAACGACAACGCTGTCTGGAATATTCTTTTTCAAATGAAATCTGCTCTGAGAATTTGTTCATTCTCAGTAGCTTGGCACAGGCTTATGCGTTTGAGAAGGCTAGCTGTTGACCGCCATGAGCACAGGGTGCGTCAATGCTTCTGCAATTCGTGCTGACACGGCGTGCGCTACAGGAGGCGGGAACGCGTTCCCGACCTGCCTATATGCGTTCGTCTTCGCTCCCGTGAAATGCCAATCATCCGGGAACCCCTGCAGCCGGGCCACCATTGGCACGGTCAGACGCGGCATTCCGTTATGAAAGGCATCCGGTGCTTCGGGGGCAATTGTCCGTCCTTCAACGCCGAGTGATGCCCAGGCCGCCCGTGCACGGGTTGGGCCGAGGTCAGGGCCCCCATGCTTCTTTGAGCCGCCGACAATAGTCGGAGCGATTTCATCGGCTTTCGCTGCCCAGTCGTCCGCACCGCGCCACCCGCGCGCTGCCATCAGATCGCGCAAGGTTTCGCCGACGGTAGGCGGATCGAAAGGATTTGGTTCGGGCCAACTGAATAACTCAGCGCGTTCTTTTTGTATTGCGACAATTACGACGCGAGGACGGAGTTGCGGCACACCAAAGTCGGACGCGTTCATAAGCCGCCAGGCCGTCTTGTACCCAAGCTTGTCCAACTGCGTTTTCAGGCGCTCGCGGTAGTCATGGAACACGGCGTCTAAGAAACCGCGAACATTTTCGATCATCACAGCGCGGGGACGAGTGAAATCAATTATGTCGATGGCATCGTTGAACAGGTTGCGCTCGTCCTTCTCGCCCAACTGTTTGCCCGCGACAGAGAAAGGAGGGCAGGGAAGTCCGCCAGCCAGAAGGTCCATGCCTCTGTAATCCGCCGAACGCTCTTTGAAGATCCGCATGTCTTCTTCAATGACGTTCCATTCGGGCCGGTTGTGGCGCAGTGTGTTGCAGCAGTGCGCATCGATCTCGACCAACGCAGTGTGGGAGAAGCCGGCTTGTTCCAGGCCGAGGGCTTGCCCCCCAGCACCAGCACATAGTTCGACAGACGTCAGCATGTTGCGCTCCCCTTTCGCTCGCATACAATCTGTTGTGGTCGGCTAGATCAATACTTATCTTACGGCAGTATATATGTTCCCGCTTTGTTCGCAACTAATTTTTGGTGTTTTTAGAAAATTTTCTCGCATAACGTGCAGTATGCTGGCGGAAGTAAGCTCATTCTTTGATTCCTGAAGGGGTATGGAAGGTTTAGGTGGCAGATAAAATCAGTCCGCATCGGCGTAGTGAGAATATGCGCCGCATTCGAAGCAAGGATATGAAGCCGGAGATGGTCGTGCGCCGTCTCGTTCACCGGCTCGGATACCGGTACCGTCTCCATCGTAAAGACCTTCCCGGAAAACCTGATCTTGTGTTCGGCCCACGGCGCGCGGTGATCTTCGTCCATGGATGTTTCTGGCATCAGCATGACAAAGCTAGTTGCCTGGACGGTAGGGCGCCTAAATCAAATACGGGCTATTGGGGGCCGAAGCTCGCTCGCAACGTTGAACGCGATGCAGGGGCGCAAATGGCACTCGCCGAGGCTGGATGGCGCGTTCTTGTGATTTGGGAGTGTGAGACGAGGCAACTTGGCGATCTTGAGAATCGCATTCGCGAATTTCTCGATTCTTGTTCTTGAAGTTACAGCTCAGCCGTTCCCGCTCCCCACTTCCCCACCCTCATCACCCCCTGCTACCCTCCCATTGTATACAAAAATAAGGGAGGCTCCCCCATGACCAAGCTCGGCCTGTTCATGATGCCGCTCAACCGGCCCCAGCGCGATTTCCATACCGTGCTGCAGGAGAACCGGGAGCTGGTGAAGCTCGCGGACCGGCTCGGCTATGCCGAGGCCTGGATGGGGGAGCATTACACCTCGACCGCCGAGCCGGTGACCTCGCCGCTGCTGTTCAACGCCTCGCTGATCGCCGAGACCGAGAACATAATCTTCGGCTCCGGCGTGATCTCGCTGCCGCAGCAGCATCCCGTGGTGGTGGCGGGGCATGCGGCGCTCTTCGACCATCTCGCCCGCGGGCGCTTCATCTTCGGGATCGGCTCGGGCGGGCTCTCGAGCGACTGGGAGATCTTCGGCAATCTCGACCACAAGGCCCGCGCCATGGCGATGGTCGAGTCCATCGACCTGATCCAGAAGGTCTGGTCGGAGGACCCGCCCTGGAGCCACGAGGGCGAGCATTTCACCGCGACCATCTCCGACCGGGTGCTGCCGGACTACGGAATCGGCCGCTTCATAAAGCCCTACCAGCAGCCGCACCCGCCGATCGCGGTCTCGGTGCGCGGCGCCAATTCCATGACCGCGCATTTCGCGGGGCAGCGCGGCTGGTGCCTGCTCTCGGGCAATTTCGTGCCGGCCTCGGACATCGCGACTCACTGGCCGACCTATGCGGGCGGCGCGGAGAAGGCAGGGCGGCGCGCGGACCCGAACGTCTGGCGCGTCGGCCGCTCCGTGCTGATCACGGAGAGCGATGCTCAGGCGGAGGAGATCTGCCGGGATCCGGACGGGGTGTTCGCTTGGTATTTCCGCTATCTCGGCGCGCAGGGCCAGCTCGCGGCGGGGACGAAGCCGGAGGAGATCGACTGGGACGCGGTGCAGGCGGACGCGATGGGGAAGGTGCGCGATTTCGTCATCGCGGGCTCGGCCGGGACCGTGCTCGACAAGCTCGTCGCCTTCCGCGACGAGATCGGCGATTTCGGCACCCTGATGCTGACCGCGCACGACATGGAGGGGACGAAGGAGATGTGGCTCCGCTCCTTCACCCGGATGGCGGAAGAGGTCTGGCCGAAGCTGAAGGGGTATATGGAGGAGAAGCGCGCGCCCCATGCCGCGAGAGGGGCGGCGGAGTAGGCGGGGCTCCAGTGCGGCTGCATTCCTCCTACACCTCGCCCTATGTCCGCAAGGTGAAGATCTTCCTCTACGAGACCGGGCTCCGGGACGAGGTCGAGGAGGTCTATACCCATCCCGCCGACGAGCCGGCGCTCAGGCCGCTGAACCCGCTCGGCAAGATCCCGGTGCTGGAGACCGGCGAGGGCACGGCGCTCTACGATTCCGTCGTGATCTGCGCCTGGCTCGACACCCGCCATTGCGGCGTGCAGCGGATCCCGGAGGCGGGACCGGCGCGCTGGCGCGTGCTCCGGGGCGAGGCGCTCGCCGACGGGCTGACCGATGCGGCCAATCTCCGCCGCAACGAGGCGCTGAGGGAGCCGGCAAGCCTGATCTCGCGCGACTTCATCGCCCGCCAGGACCTCGCGATCTGCCATGCCCTGCTGGCGCTCGATGAAGCGGCGGTCGCTTGGGAGGCGGGGGCGCCGGTGCTGCACGACCAGATCTCCGCCGCCGCCGCGCTCGGCTACATCGCCTTCCGCTACGGCGATCTGCCATGGCGGGAGCACTGCCCGCGGCTCGCGGACTGGTTCCGGCGGTTCTCCGCCCGCGGGAGCTTCGGCGCCACGCTGCCGCGGGAATGGCCCGGCCGCCCCGCGCCGCCACCGCAAGCGGTGCCACCCGCCTGGTCGGTCGCGCTCTGAGGGAGAGGGCGCCGGCCCATGCCGCGCATCCCGCCCCGCCCGTTCCGATCCGGCGCGGGAGCGCTGCGAAAGCGGCGGTGCCGCGCGGAGCGGGGCGCGCTATCATGGGTACCGCTCCGGCGTCCTGCCGGGGTCTCGGCCTCGATGCGTGATTACGGGAGAAATGCACTGAACGGAACCGCGTCCCCTGAGCGGGAAACGGACGGCGGCGATGCGGGAAGGCGGGCTTCGGGGCCGCTTTCCCTGATCGCCGATCCGACCTTCCGCAAGCTCTGGCTGATCGGCGTCCTGATGGGCGCGATGCGCTGGCTCGAACTGCTCGCCGTCGGGGTCTGGGTCTACGACCTGACCGGCTCGCCGGTGCTGGTCGCTCTGATGACCCTGCTCCGGATGCTGCCGCTCGCCCTCTTCGGCTCCTTCATCGGCGTGGTCGCCGACCGGCTCGACCGCAAGCTGCTGCTGATCGGCTCGCTCGCGCTGATGGCGGGGACGGCGGCGGCGCTGGCGCTCTCGGCCTGGGCGGGAACGCTCTCGCTCTGGCAGGTCGGGCTCGGCGCCTTTCTCTCCGGGCTCGGCTGGTCGACCGACCTGCCGGTCCGGCGCACGATCCTCGGCGAGAGCGTCGGGCACGGCCGGCTCGGCCCGGCGATGTCGATGGACAGCGCCTCCAACAACGCGACCCGCATGGTCGGCCCGATCGCCGGCGGCGGGCTCTATGCCGCGATCGGCATGGAAGGGACCTATGCCGTCGCCGCGCTGTTCTACGGCCTCGCCGTGGCGCTCGCCTGCCTCGTCGCCTACCGTGCGGCGGAACGCGCGCCGAGGCCCTTCGCACTCATGGGGGAGCTCCGCGAGGGCTTCGCCTGGCTGCGCCGGAGCCGGGCGCTGATGGGGCATCTCGGGATCACCGTGATCGTCAATCTCTTCGCCTTTCCCTACGCCTCGATGGCGCCGGTGGTCGGGCGCGAGACCTTCGAGATCGATCCGGTCAGGATCGGCCTGCTGCTCACGGTCGAGGGCGCGGGGGCCTTCGCCGGCGCGCTGCTGATCGCCTTCGTCGCCGTGCCCGACCGCTACCGCCGGATCTATCTCTCCGGCTCCGTGCTGTTCGTCGCCTGCATCCTCGGCTTCTCGCTCGTCACCAGCTACACGGCGGCACTCGTCATCCTCGCCGTCGGCGGCTTCGGCATCGCCGGCTTCGCCTCGATGCAGAGCGCGATCATGTTCTCCGAGGCGCCGCCGGAGATCCGCTCCCGGCTGATGGGCATCCTCTCGGTCTGCATCGGCAGCGGGCCGCTCGGCGTGCTCCATGTCGGCTGGCTTGCCGCGCATATCGGCGGTTCGGCGGCGCTGACGGTGATCGCGCTTGAGGGGCTGGTGGCGATCGCGGTGCTGGTCTGGAAAGTGCCGGAGCTGCGGCGCTAGGAAGAAAATTGCGCACCCGCTCCGTCGCGCGGACTGGTTCCGCGCCGAAGCTGATCCAGATCAAGGGATGGGTCCCGCCGGCACGCTAGACTCGTGTCCGGTCGGCAATCTCGGCGCGGGAGACGGAGCGAATGGACGAGGAACCGAAGAACGGAAAGCCGCAGCTGATCAAGTGGGCTTTGCTGGCCGGCCTTTTCTTCGCGCTGCTTGCCGTCTCGCAGATCCTGACGACGGAGGAAAGGGCGGCGCCGAAGAGCTATAGCGAGTTCAAGTCCCTGGTCGGTGCCGGGCAGGTCGAGAGCGTCACCTTCGAGGGCGCGAGGATCCGCGGGTTGCTGCGCAACGGCGCGGCGGCGACGCCGTTCTCCTCCTACCTGCCGCCGACCGGCGATCCGGACCTGCTGGAGATGCTGGAGGAGCAGGGCGTGATGGTGCGCTCCGAACCGGCCGACGACAGCGACTCCTGGCTCGTGTCGCTGCTGCCCTGGTTGCTGATCTTCGGCGTCTGGTACTTCCTCTGGTTCCGCATGTCCGGCTCGATGATGGGTGGCGGAAGGGGCGGGGTCGGCGACATCCTGCGCGGCCGCACCGAGCCGGTGAAGAAGGCGAAGATCCCGAAGATCCGTTTCGCCGACGTGGCGGGGCAGAAAAACGCCAAGGCGGAGGTCTCCGAACTGCTCGAGTTCCTGCGCGACGCCGAGCGCTACCAGAAGCTCGGCGCCGAGGTGCCGCACGGCATCCTGCTGCAGGGCCCGCCCGGCACCGGCAAGACCATGCTGGCCCGGGCGCTCGCCGGCGAGGCCGGGGTGCCGTTCTTCCACATGTCGGCCTCCGAATTCATCGAGATGTTCGTCGGCGTCGGTGCGTCGCGCGTGCGCAACCTGTTCGACGCGGCGAAGAAGGCGCAGCCCTCGATCATCTTCATCGACGAGCTCGACAGCGTCGGCCGGGTGCGCGGCGCCGGGCTCGGCGGCGGCCATGACGAGCGCGAACAGACCCTGAACCAGATCCTCGCCGAGATGGACGGCTTCGAGGGGCACGAGGCGGTGGTGGTGCTGGCGGCGACCAACCGGCCCGATGTGCTCGACCCGGCGCTGCTGCGTCCCGGGCGCTTCGATCGTCACGTGACGCTGGAACTGCCGGATCTCGCGGGCCGCGAGGCGATTCTGAAGGTGCATTGCCGCAGCGTGCCGCTGGCGGGCGATGTCGACCTGCATCGGGTCGCGACCGGTACGCCCGGTTTCTCCGGCGCCGACCTGAAGAACCTCGTCAACGAGGCGGCGATGGCGGCGGCGCGGGAGAGCCTGACCAAGGTCGAGGCGCGGCATTTCGATGCCATGCGCGATCGCATCATCATGGGGGCGGTGCGTACGCTGGCGATCCACGAGGACGAGCGGCACAGGCTCGCGGTGCATGAAAGCGGGCACACCGCGGTCGCCTATTTCCTGCCCCAGGCGGATCCGCTGCACAAGGTGACGATCATCCCGCGCGGCCGCTCCCTCGGCAGCACGCATCAGCTGCCCGAGATCGAGCGCCATACCCTGCCGGAAGCCTACCTGAAGGAACGGCTCGCCGTGATTCTCGGCGGCCGGGCGGCGGAGCAGGTGTTCCTTGGCTCGGTCAGCTCCGGGGCGGACGAGGATATCCGGATGGCGACGCAGATCGCCCGCTCCATGGTCGGACGCTGGGGCATGTCGGAGGAGGTCGGTCCGGTCGACGTCCGCGAGAGCGAGTCGCACCCCTTCCTCGGGCGTGAGATGTCGCAGCCGCGCAGTTTCTCGGAAGCGACCGCGGCCACCGCCGACAAGGCGGTGCGGCGCTATCTCCTCGAGGCCGAAGCGCGGGCGGTGGGGCTGCTGAAGGAGAACGAGACCAAGGTCGCCCGCCTGATCGCCGAACTGGAGGAACGCGAGACCCTCGACCGCAACGAGATCGCGGTCTGTCTCGGTCCCAAGGAGGTCGTCTCAGGCGGAACGGCGAAGGCGGCGAAACGTCCGCCCGTCCCGGGTGCCGGCGAGCAGGACAGCGTGTGACCGCGAGCCCACGGGGGCGAGATCAGGACGTCGCTTTTTCTTCGGTCGTGGAGAGATGCACGCGATTGCGGCCTTCCTTCTTGGCGGCATAGAGCGCGGCGTCGGCCAGCCGGATGAGTTCGGAAAAATCGATGCCGGAGCCGGTACCGTGAGCGACGCCGATACTGACGGTGATCCGCGTGCTCCGGTCGCCGGGCAGGACAAACTCCTGTTCCTCGACGGTCTTCCGGATCCGTTCGGCCGCCGCGATCGCGCCCTCCACGTCGGTATTCGGCAGCAGCGCGACGAACTCCTCGCCGCCCCAGCGACAGAGGCTGTCGATGGTTCGCAGGCCGTTCCGCCCAAGGCCGGCGAAGGCGCGCAGTACATCGTCGCCCGCATCATGGCCAAAATCGTCGTTCAGGGCCTTGAAGTGGTCGAGGTCGAAGAACAGGCATGCGAGACCGGTCCCGTAGCGCTCGGACCGCGCGCTCTCGTCGGCGGCCACGTCGAGGAAACTCCGGCGGTTCAACAGGCCCGTCAGGGGGTCGATGCGCGCCATCTCGGAGAGCTTCTCGACCATCTCGATACGCCAGGAGATGTCGCGCAGGATCGCCGCGAACAAGTTCCGGCCGCCGGATTTCGCGCGCACGATGCTTGCGCCTATGGGAAGTTCACTGCCATCGGCGCGGCGCCCGATGACCTGCGCCAGACGCTTGCCCATGTAGCGGGCTTCATCGCCTGAGGTCACGAAGTCCTGGACCTCGCCGGCATGAGTCTTTTTGAAACGCTCCGGCAGCAATAAGTTCAGATCTTGACCGAGCATTTCTTCGGCAGAATATCCGAACATCTTTTCCAGCGCGGGATTGACGAAGACGATCTTCTGATCGGTGTCGATTGCGATGATCGCGTCGGCGGAATGTTTGACCAGGTCGCGATAGAAACCACCGTCGAGACCGGGGTTGGATTCGCCGCTGGCCCCTACCATTCGCAGATGCTCCACTAGAGTGTCCGAACATCGGATGTTATGCGGGAAAACAGGTGAAATTTCCGTTAAATTGCTGCGGGTTTCTTCGAGCAGGGAGTGAACGAAGCGATGAAAAAAGCCATTGTCACAGGTCATAGCAAGGGCCTCGGGGCCGGCATCACGTCCGCGTTGCTGGAAGGCGGGTACAACGTGCTCGGCCTGTCGCGTTCGGCGCTGCCCGGTTTCGCAAGCGGACTGGAGCAGGTGGCCCTCGATCTTGGCGATACGGCGGCGCTCGCTGACTGGGTGCAGAGCGGCGAACTCGCCGGTTTCCTCGAACATGCGGAGCGGGCCGTGCTGGTGAACAACGCGGGCATGGTCGAGCCGATTGCGCCGCTCGGCCGGCAGGGCGCGGCGGCGATCGCCCGGGCGGTCACGCTCAATGTGAGCGCCGCGCTGGTGCTCGCGGATGCCTTCGTCGCGGCGACGGAGGGACTTGCCGACCGGCGGCTGGTGCATATTTCCAGCGGCGCCGGGCGTCATGCCTATACCGGCTGGAGCGTCTATTGCGCCACCAAGGCGGCGCTCGATCACCATGTCCGCGGCGTCGCCGATGACGGGATCGCTGGACTGAAGGTCGAGAGCCTCGCGCCCGGCGTTATCGACACCGGCATGCAGGCGACCATTCGGGCGACTCCTGAGGACGATTTCGCCTTGCGCGAGCGATTTGTCGGTCTGAAGGAGAGCGGTGCGCTTGGAGACCCGGTGTCCGTAGGCGCGCGGATCGCGGTACACGTGACAGGCGAAAGGTTTGGTGAGGAGACTGTGACCGACATTCGCGAGCTGTGACTTCGTTCCTCTTCTCTGGCAGGGGAATTGTGCTCTCACGCGCGGAAGGACCGGGTTCTTTTCCTTGGATACTCAGATTGCCGCCCCTCCTGCGATGTCGGGAAGCAATTGATTATTGAAGCGCAATGCGTGTATAATGAAAGCATTATTGCGTGGATTGATAATCATAAATAATTTGCAGCGGAGGGAGTTATGCGCAGCCGTCTCTCGGGTGGTGTAGCTGCGTTGATCTTTTCAACTCTTGTGGTTTCCGGGCAATCGGCACGCGCGGATAGTCATGCATTCGACCAATGCGGGTTCGCCTCAAAGGCGACCGATTTTATCGCCACCGAAGTAACGCCAGAGAAATTCCACGGAGCTGTTCGCTCGTTTATCAATTACGTCGCGACATGGACTACGGAACCGTATCTGCGGGGATACACTCCTGACGGTGACTACTACCTTTCGATCAATTCCGGATTTACTTATGCAGTCGATTGCGAGACTCCACATGACTCACGGCGGCTGGTCCGGGTAGGGAGGTTTCAGACCGGATATCCGGTGAAATCTATCGGTACAAGGGACTTCCGGGTTAACGGGCATGGCGAGGTGAAGCGTTTTCGCCTGGTGCAGACCCGAAGCGGGCTTCGCCTCTTTGTTCTGGATGGCCTGTTTCGTCTGATGGACAGAAACAAGGTTTACATCTTCAATACCTACAGTGATCCCGCCGCTTTCTGCACCAATGCGATCTGTGGCGGCGTGGCCAGGACACTCAGTCGTCGGAGCGGTTTCGCCGTTGCATCACTCGATAGCGTTCCGAAAGACGTTGTCGGAAACTATGACCCCAGATGTTTTGGTGCGACGGCTGAAATTCACCGCATTCCTCTCGATCCTTCGGGGACGGAAATCGCCTATAAGCGTGCGCTGATCCGGAACTGTGATCCGACGGTGACAGATCAGGGCATGAAACCGGTTCTCAATGGGCTACGCGCGATCACTGTCGGATCGATCGAGGAGCGGTTCTTCAGACAGACGCCCGTGACCGGAGCCTTTATTCATCTCGGTGCCGAGGAAGTGGCGCGCAGCATTCCGATATTCGTATCGCGGATCAAGTGCCGGGAGTCGCTGGAACTCAGCAAGAAATACGTCTTCACGCTGGGGGGGGCTCTCAGTGTATCCGCCATTCCGGTGCCAAGCATTCCGGTGAAGGGAGAGGGCAAGGTCGATTTCAGCTACGTCTCGGATGTCAGGGTCACGGAGAAGATCAAGGAAGACAGGGCCTATATCTACGAAACCGTATCGGCCCGTTTCGGCGACAGCGCGCCTGCCCTGTTCGACGTCCAGCTCGAAGCGGAGTGCAAGGCGGGGACGCCGCGCCGAATACATTCCTTCGTGATCGAACTGTCGCAGGGCGGGAAGGAGCACACGGTCTCCTTCGATCGAACCGAACTCGAGGAAACCGCCAAGAAGAATTTCGAACAGTTCCGCAGAAAACCTTGGAAGGGAACATCTTTCAACGACCGCACAAACGGGCGCTTCTACATAGTTGCCGACATCGATCAGTACAATCTGTGGCGTGCGTCGATCTGGGCTGCGACGGTTCCGAACATGGGTGATCTGATCCGCGATATAGGCGATCCGGCTCAGGACGGCCTCAATCCGCAGCAGAGGCAACTGGCACATTTCTTCGTAGACCTGATCTGTGCCGTGATCCTCAAACAGCTCAACGAAGCGGAATTCGCACAACTGGATCAGCCGGGCTTGATTTTTCCGACACAGGACCGGTCGCGCATCGTCGTCATCGATTGAAGAGGCCAGAGATGAAAGTTGAACATTGCCTGAAATACGGGTTGGCGGTCGCGACGGTGCTCGGGCTGTTGTCGGTGCTGTCCTGGTCGGTCCCACGCGGAGACGGGCGCGCCGATCACCGGGTTGTCGCCCATTCCGGGGCGACCGACAGCAACGGCTGTCACAACAGTTCGGGCGGATGGCACTGCCACTAGGAAACATTGCCCGGATACGGCGCGGGTCACCTCCCTGTGAGAGAGGGTGATTCGGAGTGCGGCGGCGGATTTGCGATGCTTTCGCCATGAAGACCTCACGACGCAAGTTGCTCGGCGGCCTCGCCGCGTTTGGCAGCATCGGTCCGCTTGGCATTGCCGGTCTCGCGCCCACGATCCGGCCCGTGCGCGCTCTGGGTCGCGCTTCCCGGCCAATCGTGCTCGAACTCTTCACCAGCCAGGGCTGTTCGTCCTGTCCGCAGGCCGATCGGCTGCTCGGCGAGCTGGCAATGGAACCTGACGTGATCGCGCTCGCCTATCATGTCGACTATTGGAACTATATCGGCTGGGAGGACCCGTTCTCCTCGAAGGCCATGAGCGACCGTCAGCGCCGCTACGGTCGCGCCTTGCGGCTCTCCGGCATCTACACGCCGCAACTGGTGATTGACGGCGAGGTTGATGTTGTCGGTTCACGCCGCCGCGCCGTACTGCAGCAACTTGAGACACGCCGGAGCGCACCCCGCGGCCCGGGTGTCACCGTCGCCCTGGAGCGGGACGGAGGGGATTTCACGCTGACCCTAACGCCTGAGGGCGGCCGGGACCTGTCGGGCGCGCAGTTGCTTCTGGTCGGTTCGGATGAACGACACGTAACCGAGGTGCCGCGCGGCGAGAACCGGGGACGCAGGCTGGAGGATTTCGCCGTCGTGCGTTTCTACACGCCGTTGGGCAACTGGGACGGGAAGGCACACCACTATCGCATCCCGGGCTCAGCCGCGGCCGCACCGAGCGACAGGCTCACCGTGCTGGTGCAGGCATCGGGGCAGGGCCGCATCTACGGTGCCGGCATGCTCGATCTGCGGACGGTCTAACCGTCGGGAGCTCTTTCCAAATCCAACATCCCCCAAATCCACCATCCCCATGTGAAATGGGGCACGGACCTCTCAGGAGAGCGGACCCTCGTGCATTCGGTCGCGTGAATGGCGATCCAGGGCCTGAAATCTCAGCTACCCGAGCAATGCATCCTCGAAGGGGAACCGCGATAGCAGTTCGATCCCGCTCTCGGTTACCAGGATCTGCTGTTCGAGCTTCACGCCCTCGCCGCGGCTTTCCTCGCCGATGAAGCTTTCGACGCAAAGCGTCATACCGGGTTCGATCACCCCGTCATAGCCGGCGTCCGGGAAGTCGGCGCGGTGATAGAGATAGGGATATTCCCCGGTCATGCCGACGCCGTGAGCGGAGAGATAATAGCGGTTGGTGAAATATTTTTCCGGGATCGTCCAGGCTTGGTCGGCATAGTCGCGGAAGCTCATGCCGGGCCGGATAATCCCCATGTTGTAATGAACCTGCTCGTGCGCGGTCTGGTAGAGCTCGCGCTGTTTCCGGCTCGGTGCCCCCGGGCCGGAATGGAAGGTGCGGGAGAAGTCGGCGTAATAGCCGTGGCAGCCGACCACGTCGGTATCGAGCGCGATCAACTCGTTCTCGCCGATCACGCGCATGCCGCTCTCCTGGAACCAGGGATTGGTCCGCGGCCCGGAATTCAGCAGCCGCGTCTCGATATAATCCCCGTCCTGCGCGATCACCGCCTGGTGCAACACCGACCAGAGCGCGTTCTCGGTGAGGCCCGGCCGGATTGCGGCGCGCAGGCGGGCGACGCCGGCCTCCGTTGCCTGCAGCGAGGCGCGGACGCATTTCATTTCCTCTGGCGACTTGATGCAGCGCGCCATCTCCACCGGCTCCTGCGCATCGACGAGGCGAAAACCCTCCGCGGCAAGCGCGGCGGCGGCTCCGGCATTCATCCGCTCGACACCGACCGTCGCCCGGTCGCCGACAAGTTCCCGGAGCGCGGCCGCGGTCTCCCGCGCCCAGAGTTTCTCCCGCTCGTCGATTTCCGCCCCTGCGGCAACGAAGCTCGCCGTGATGGCTGGACGGATATCCGTCAGCGTCTCCAGGTCGTCCGCCAGATGCATCGCGCCGGTGAACTCGTAGAGGATCGCGTCACGTTCGGTGAGAAGGAGGTAGCGGCCGGTGTTGCGCGCGCTGAAGACCTGCATGTTCCGCGCGCCGGTGGCATAGCGGATATTCACCTGGTCGTAGAGCACGCAGGCGGCGATGCCGCGCTTTGCCATCTCCGCCCGCACCCGGGCGAGCCGGTAGCCGCGCACCGCGACGAGATCGATCGGCGCGTTCGCGTGTTCGGTGTCGAGCAGGGAAAGATCCGCTAGATCCGTGCGCTCGGCATGCCAGTCGATTTCCATGGACGCTCTCCCAGACTTCGGAGGGAGGATAGGGGATGAAAATCCTGCCCGCTGCTTCCGGGACGACCGGATCGGCCATCCAGCGGTCGCATCCAAACCAACATTGGTCATCTCCGCTTGCGTGGGGATGACCGCTTAGGGAGTGGTTTGGATAGGGTTCGCGAGCCCTTCGACGACTTCGGCGCCGGGCTGATCAAGGAGCAGCTTCGGATCGACGATCAGTTTGGAACTCCGGTTGCCGCCGCCGAGGATGATCTCTTTCCGGGCCATCACGTCGGCATCCACCCAGAGCGGCAGGTCGGCAGGAAGGGCGATTGCGGTGACCCCGCCTATTTCCATCCCGGTCAGGTCCCGGGTCTCCTCCGGGCTGGCGAAGGAGACCTTGCGGGCGCCGAGCTTCTTGCGCACGACCTTGTTCACGTCGAGTCGGTGTGTCGCCAGCACGATGCAGGCGGCGTATTTGAGCTCGCCGGTCTTCGAGCGCACGAGAATCGTGTTTGCCGAGTCCTCCGGCGCCTTGCCGTAGCGCTCGCAGAACACCGCCGTGTCGGCGAGCTCCGGGTCGCATCCCATGACTTCGAACGGGTAGGGCGCGGCTTCGAGGATGGCGCGGATTTCCGGAAGGGTGTCGGACATGGAACAGGCCTCTTGGTTAAGAAATGCTGCTGTGCAACGATAACTCAGCGCGACCCATTCCGGGGCGCCGGATCGACTTCAACAAAGGATCATCCTCCATGCTTAGAGCCATCGCCCTCGGCGCCGCAATCCTTCTTGCGGGCACCTCGACCTCCTTCGCCCATCTCAATCCCGCCCAGCATGGCTCTTTCGCCGCAGGACTCTCGCACCCGCTCTTCGGCGCCGACCATATTCTCGCGATGCTCGCGGTCGGTATCTGGGCCTTCCAGATCGGCGGCCGGGCCCTCGTCGGCGTACCGGCGGCCTTTGTCGGCTTCATGGCGCTCGGATTCGTGCTTGCACTTTCCGGTGTGGCGCTGCCCTTCGTCGAACCGGCGATCCTCGCCTCCGTCGTTGCCCTCGGCCTGCTGGTTGCCTCCGCGATCCGTATGCCGGCCGGCGCCTGTGCCGCCGTCGTCGGCCTCTTCGCGCTGTTCCACGGCCACGCTCACGGCGGCGAGATCGGTGCGGCCACCGCGCTGACCTACGGCACCGGTTTTGTCGCGGCTACGGCGCTGCTGCATGTCGCCGGTCTCGGCGCCGGCCTGGGTCTGCGGAAACTGTTCGCCGAGCGCGCCACGCTCGCCCTCGCGGTCACCCGCGGCCTTGGCGGCCTGACCGCTGCTGCCGGCCTCGGCATGCTGATGGCCTGACCTTCAGGACTTGCCGACGAAAAAGAAGGCCGCCGTCCGGATTGGATGGCGGCCTTTTCTTGTGTCCGAGCGGAACCGTCAGGCGGGCAGGACCTTGCCCGGGTTCATGATGCCCTGCGGGTCAAGCGCCTGCTTGATCGAACGCATCGCGGCCAGCGCGGGGCCATGCTCCGCCTCCATGTAGCGGATCTTGCCCTGGCCGATGCCGTGCTCGCCGGTACAGGTGCCCTCGGCCGCGATGGCGCGTTTCACCATGCGCTCGTTATGGCCCTTGGCAGCCTCGACTTCTTCCTTGCTCTTCGGATCGATGCAATAGCCGACATGGAAATTTCCGTCGCCCACATGGCCGACGATACCGGCCTTGAGCCCGGTTGCCGCAAGATCCTTTTCCGCTTCGAGAATGGCCTCCGCGAGCCGGGAGATCGGCACGCAGATATCCGTCGCCATCACCTCGCAGTCGGGTCGCATGGACTTGATGGCGTAGTGCACGTTGTGCCGGGCTTCCCAGAGCTTGTTGCGGTCCTCGGCCTTCTCCGCCCACTGGAAGGCACTGCCGCCGAACTCGGAGGCGAGGGCCTCGACCGCTTCCGCCTGCTCCTTCACGCCGGTCTCGCTGCCGTGGAACTCGAAGAACAGGGTCGGTTTCTTCTCGTATCCCTCGAGACCGGAGAAGCGGATGCAGGCTTCCATCTGGGTGTCGTTCAGGAGTTCGATCCGTGCCATCGGGATACCGGACTGGATGGTCAGGATCACGGTATTGATCGCACTTTCGAGATCGCCGAACTGGCAGACGGCGGCCGAGACCGCTTCCGGGATGCCGTAGAGCTTCAGGGCCACCTCGGTGATGACGCCGAGCGTGCCCTCGGAGCCGACGAAGAGTCGGGTCAGGTCGTAGCCGGCCGAGCTCTTGCGGGCGCGGCGCGCGGTGCGGATGATCTCGCCCGACGCGGTGACGACGGTGAGCGAGAGCACGTTCTCCCGCATCGTTCCGTAGCGCACCGCGTTGGTGCCTGAGGCCCGGGTCGCCGCCATGCCGCCGATCGAGGCGTCGGCGCCGGGATCGATCGGGAAGAAGAGGCCCTGGTCGCGCAGGTGAGTATTGAGCTGCTTGCGGGTGACGCCGGCCTGGACGCGGCAATCGAGATCCTCGGCATTCACATCAAGGATGTTGTTCATGTTCGAGAGATCGATGCAGATCCCGCCGGAGAGCGCGCCGATATGGCCTTCGAGCGAGGTACCGGTGCCGAAGGGGATGACCGGGATGCGGTGCGCGGCGCAGAGCCGGACCACTTCGGAGACTTCCTCAGTGCTTTCCGCGAAGAAAACGCCGTCGGGCGGCATCGGCGTATGGTAGCTCTCGTCCTGCCCATGGCGCTGCAGCACAGCCGGTGCGGTGGAAAAGCGCTCGCCGAAGCGATCGCGAAGCTGGTCAAGGACCGGCGCGATCTCCGAAGCTTCTATGCGGGCCTGCATGGCGTTATCTCCCGTTGTATTTTCCGGCAAGACTATCCGCGCGGCCGGGTACGCTCAATCGCCGAATGGGCGCGGGCGCAATGCCGCGCAAGAAACGGAGTTCATCCGGCATTGATCTCGTGTAGTCAGAGGTTCGCTGCCCGCTTCGCGGCGGTGGTGGAGGGCGCGGCGGGATAGAACTCTCCCGCGGGGATGCGAACTCTCGAAGGAAAGACCGGAATTGCATGAATGCGAAAGTGAACCTGACGATGGGACCGGTGGAATGGGGGCTGCTCATTCTGTTGTCGGCGGTCTGGGGTGGGTCCTTCTTCTTCGTCGGCGTCGCCGTCGCGGACGTCCCGCCGCTGACCATCGTTCTTGTCCGCGTCGGCCTTGCCGCGCTGGTCATGCAGCTCGCGTTGCCGCTTTTCGGTCTCCGCATGCCGACGGACCGGCAGGCGATCCGGGCCTTCCTGATCATGGGTTTCCTCAACAACGCGGTGCCGTTCTCGCTCATCGTCTTCGGCCAGACCCGGATCGCCAGCGGACTCGCCGCGATCTTCCTCGCCGCGACGCCGATCTTCGGTGTCCTGGTCGCACATTTCCTGACCGAGGACGAACGGATCAGGCCGCTCCGCATCCTCGGCGTCGCCTTCGGTTTCGGCGGTGTCGCGCTGATGGTGGGCGAGGACCTCTCGGGCGGGATCGGCGGCACGTTTCTCGGACAGGCCGCACTGCTTGGCGCCGCGCTCAGTTACGCTTTCGGCGGTGTCTTCGGACGGCGCTTCAAGGGCATGGGGATCGAACCGGTGCAGACCGCTACGGGGCAGGTGACGGCCTCGACGCTACTGCTGATCCCGGCCGTCATCCTCGTCGACCGGCCCTGGACCTTGCCCATGCCGTCGACGGAAACGGTCGCGTCCCTGATCGGCCTGGCGCTGCTCTGCACTGCCTTCGCCTACATCCTCTATTTCGAGCTGCTGAAGCGGGCGGGTGCGATGAACCTCTTGCTGGTCACGCTGCTGGTCCCGGTCAGCGCGATCCTGCTCGGCGTGCTGTTCCTCAACGAGGCGCTGGCGCCGATGCATTTCGCGGGCATGGCGCTGATCGCGGTGGGACTGCTGGCGATCGATGGGCGGGTGTTTCGGAGGCTCCGCCGTGCGGTGCTTGCTGAGTAAGCGACGGCGCTGCTGTTTTGCGGGTTCAAGAGCTCTTCGGTACCGGCTGCATCGAAGGTTCCATCAAAGGTCGTCATCCCCGCGGGAATGGTGACTGAGTTGTGGACGGTGAAGAACGCCGTACTCGGCTCTCAAGCTTGCCACCGCACCGGCATCTCCAGCGGCCCCCGGAAGGCCCAACCGCCGTACGGGACCTCGCCGCCGAGCGTCAGGCCAGGCAACCTCTCGAAAATCATCGGCAGCGCCACCTCGGCGATCAGGCAGCGCGAAGCCCAGGCACCGGCGCAGAAATGCGGGCCGGCGCCGAAGGCGATGGAGTGCGAGGTGTCGCGGGTGATGTCGAAGCGGTCCGGGTCCTCGAACACGGTCTCGTCACGGTTGCCGGAGCCGAACATCAGGAACACCCGGTCCTCCGGCTCGAAGGTCACGCCCTTCGTCTCGTAAGGCTGAGCAACCCGGCGCGGCGACATGCCGATCGGGGAGATCCAGCGGGCATATTCCTCGAATGCCTGCAGCCAGGTCGCCTTGCCGTCGCGGATCATGGCAAGCTGGTCCGGATGGGTCAGCAGGGCCCAGGCGAGCCCCGCGATGACGTCGCGCGGTTCGTTCTGGCCGCCTGAGATGGTGAGCTTGATATTGGCGCGGACCGCCTCTTCGGGCAGGCCGGCCTGCATCTGCACCGAGAGCATGGAGCTGTCGGGCCGCACCCGGAGCAAAGGCATCATGCCGTCGATATGGCGGTCGATGGAGCCGGTGCAGTCATGGCAGCGCGCCTCCACCGCCGGATCGCCCACATAGTTCGCGCAGCCGTCGATCATGCCCTGGCTGACCCGGTCCATCTCCTGCCAGCTCATGTTGGTGAGGCCGGTGATCGCCTTCAGCGCCTCGCCGGAGATGCGCCTGGCGATATCCTTCACCATGTCGGCCCGGCTGTCCGGGCGAAGCTCGTCGAGCGCCTCCGCGGTCTTCTCCTCGAATTGCGCCTTCCAGACCGATTTCACTGTCTTCGGCGAGACCGCGGGGAAGATCGCCCTGCGCTCGGCCATGTGGGCGGCGCCGTCCTTGCGCATCAGGTTCTGGCCCATCAGGACGGTCATCAGGCCCTGCGGCTGGTCGGAGGAGAAGATCTCGATCTTTTTCTCGTTCTCGAAGATGTCGTCGCGTCGGGTCAGCAGGGTGGCGCCGAGCTGCGGCACATAGGCGATCGGCGCCTCGGCGCGCATGCGCTTCAAGTCGGGATAGGGATCTTTCCAGAAGATCTCGGGATCTATCTCGTAGACGGGAGCATTCGACATGCTGCGCCCTCCTGGCGGTTCAGGGTACGCGCAGCACGATGCCGTCGAGGTCCGGGGTGGCGCGGAGTTGGCAGGAGAGGCGGCTCGCCGGCCGGCGTTCCGGGTCCGCCATGTCGAGCATGTCATCCTCGTCCGGCTCCATGTCGGGCAGCGGGGCCGGACTGCTTTCGACGAGGACATGGCAGGTGGCGCAGGCTAGATTGCCGCCGCAGGACCCGATGATTCCTTCGACATCGTTCTCGACGGCCGCTTCCATGAGCACCTGGCCGACCTCCACAGCAGCGGTTTTGCGCGTGCCGTCAGCCTCGATCCAAGTCACCTTGATCTCCTGCATCGTTCCTCCCGGATCCATGTTTTTCCGCATGTCATCATGGCAGGGATGAAAAAGCAAAAGGCCGGCGGATGCCGGCCTTTCGATCGTCCGCCATCCCGGCTCGCGTGCCGGTGCGGGAAATCAGGCTTCCGCGCCGATCTGCACGTCGATGCCCTTGGTGTTCAGCATCTCGAGCAGCTCGCCGGTCTCGTACATCTCGCGGATGATGTCACAGCCGCCGACGAACTCGTTCTTCACATAGAGCTGCGGGATGGTCGGCCAGTTGGAGAATTCCTTGATGCCTTCGCGGATCGCAGGGTCCTCGAGCACGTTGATGCCCTTGAACTTCACGCCGACATGGCTGAGCACGCCGACGACGGCCGCGGAGAAGCCGCATTGCGGGAAGACCGGGGTGCCCTTCATGAACAGGACCACGTCGGTCGAGTCGATTTCGTCCTGGATGCGCTGGCGGGTGGCGTCGTCAAGCATGGCGTGGTCCTTTCATGGGTCCGTGTGCCGTTCGGTTAAGAGAAGATAGCAGATCACTCAGCCTGGCGTCCCGGTCTGCAGCGCGAGGGCGTGGAGTTCGGTACCCATGCGGCCCTGCAGTGCCTGGTAGACCATTTGATGCTGCTGGATGCGGGTCTTGCCTTCAAAGGCGGAAGAGAGAACATGGCAGGCGTAGTGATCGCCGTCGCCGCGCAGATCCTCGATCGTGACCATTGCATCGGGGAACGTCTCCTTGATGAGGCGTTCGATCTCTCCGGCTTCCATTGCCATAGGTTCTTGTCCCTGCTTCGTTTCTTGTCGGTCTCAGGAGGCGGCCATGTAGTCCGGCAGCCAAGCTTCGAAAACGGACCGTAGCACCGAGACCGATATGGAGTCACCGGTGGCGAATTTCAATTCGCCGTCTCCGGTGGTCCGGCCGATCGCGGTGGCGGAAACGCCTGCCGCACGGGCGGCTTCCAGCACCGGACCGGCGTCCCTTGCGGTGACGACATAGCGCGCCTGGTCCTCGCCGAAGGCCCAGGCATGGACCGGCAGACCGTCCTCGGGCTGAACCTCGGCGCCGAGTCCTCGGGCGCCAAGCGCCATTTCGGCGAGCGCTATGGCGACGCCCCCGTCCGAAACGTCGTGGCATGCGGTTATCGCGCCCTGCTCGATCAGGCTGCGGACAAGATCGCCGTTCTTTTTCTCCAGCGCCAGGTCGACCGGCGGCGGAGCGCCTTCCTCGCGGCCCTCGATCTCGCGCAGATAGATCGACTGGCCGAGCCAGCCGGCGGTTTCGCCGATCACGATGATGGCCTCGTCCGCCGTCTTGAAGGCCACGGTCGCGCGCTTGCCGATATCGGCAATGACGCCGACGCCGCCGATCACCGGGGTCGGCAGGATCGCCTTGCCTTCGGTCTCGTTGTAGAGCGAGACATTGCCGGAGACGACCGGGTAGTCGAGGGCGAGGCAGGCGGCCTTCATGCCTTCGATGGCGCCGACGAACTGGCCCATGATCTCCGGCTTGGTCGGGTTGCCGAAATTCATGTTGTTGGTGACGGCGAGGGGCCTCGCGCCGGTCGCGGTGATGTTGCGCCAGGTCTCGGCGACGGCCTGCGCGCCGCCGGTTTCCGGCGCCGCCTTCACATAGCGCGGCGTGCAATCGACGCACACCGCAATCCCCTTCTTGCTGTCGCGTACCCGGACCAGGGCCGCGTCGCCGCCAGGGCGGATTGCGGTGTCGCCCATGATCAGGTGGTCGTACTGCTCCCAGATCCAGCGCCGGCTGCAGAGATCCGGGCTGCCGATCAGATCCTTCAGCGCGCCGGTCAGGCTCGCCGGTGCGGGGATGGAGGCCGGATCGAGAACCGGTGCCGCCGGGGTCGGCTGCCACGGACGGTCATATTCCGGCGATTCCGCGACCATCGGGGCGATCGGAATATCGCCGACGGTCTCCTCGCCCATCTTCAGCACAAGATTGCCGGTGGTGGTCAGGTGGCCGATGACGGCGAAATCCAGTTCCCACTTGTCGAAGATCGCCCGCGCCTCGGCCTCGGCTTCCGGCCCCGGCTTCAGGATGATGAGCATCCGTTCCTGACTCTCGGAGAGCATCAGCTCGTAGGGTGTCATCTTCTCTTCGCGCGCCGGAACCCTGGCGAGGTCGAGTTCGATGCCGAGACCGCCCTTGCCCGCCATCTCCACCGAGGAAGAGGTGAGACCGGCCGCGCCCATGTCCTGGATGGCGATGATAGTGTCGGTCGCCATCAGCTCGAGGCAAGCTTCCAGCAGCAGCTTTTCGGTGAAGGGATCGCCGACCTGCACGGTCGGGCGCTTCTCCTCGGAATCCTCGTTGAACTCGGCGGACGACATGGTCGCGCCGTGGATGCCGTCGCGCCCGGTCTTGGCACCGACATAGATCACCGGGTTCCCGGCTCCGGCGGCGGCCGAATAGAAGATCCGGTCCGCCGGCGCAAGGCCGACGGTCATCGCGTTGACCAGGATGTTGCCGTTATAGGCCGGGTGGAAATTGACCTCGCCCGCGACCGTCGGCACGCCGATACAGTTGCCGTAGCCGCCGATCCCGGCCACCACGCCGCCGACCAGGTGCCGCGTCTTGGCATTGTCCGGGCTACCGAAGCGCAGTGCGTTCAGGTTCGCGATCGGCCGCGCGCCCATGGTGAAGACGTCGCGCAGAATGCCGCCGACGCCGGTCGCCGCGCCCTGGTAGGGCTCGATGAAACTCGGGTGGTTGTGGCTCTCGATCTTGAAGACCGCGGCCTCGCCGTCGCCGATATCGATCACGCCGGCATTCTCGCCCGGACCCTGGATCACGTGCGGCGCCTCTGTCGGCAGGGTCTTCAGCCACTTCTTCGAGCTCTTGTAGGAGCAATGCTCGGAATACATGGCGGAGAAGACGCCCAGCTCCGTCATGTTCGGCTCGCGGCCGAGGATCTTCAGGATGCTGGCATACTCGTCTTCGGAGAGGCCGTGCTCGGCGACGATTTCCGGGGTGATGGCGACGTTTGCAATACTCACGAAAGGGCCCTCACCAGTCCGTCGAAGAGGCCGCGGCCGTCGGTGCCGCCGACCGCGCTGTCGATTGCGTTTTCCGGATGCGGCATGAAGCCGAGCACGGTCTTTTCCCTGTTGAAGACGCCGGCGATGTTGCGGGCCGAGCCGTTCGGGTTCCCGGCCGCGCTCATCTCGCCGTTCTCGTCGACATAGCGGAAGGCCACCTGACCGTTCTGCTCGACTTCGTCGAGGGTCCTCTCGTCGGCGAAATAATTACCGTCATGGTGGGCGACCGGGATGGACAGAACCTGACCGTCGTCATAGCCGCCAGTGAAGAGCGACTGACTGGTCTCCACCCGCATTCCGACATTGCGGCAGATGAACTTGAGGCCCGCATTGCGCATCAGCACGCCCGGCAGCAGGCCCGTCTCCGTCAGAACCTGGAAGCCGTTGCAGACCCCCATGACCGGCACACCTTTGTCGGCCTTTTCCTTCAGGCTCCGTAGAACCGGTGAGTGGGCCGCGATCGCGCCGGCACGAAGATAATCGCCGTAGGAGAAGCCGCCGGGGACCACGATCAGGTCCACATCGGGGATATCGGTGTCACGGTGCCACACCATGTGCGGCGCTTTCCCGCTGGCCTGCTCAAGTGCGACGGCCATGTCGCGCTCTCTGTTGGTGCCGGGAAAAACGATGATGGCTGATTTCAACGCGGGGTCTCTCGATTGGGGCTGGGTCGGCGCGGCGGAAAGTACGGGAGGCGGCGGCCGAGTGCAAGCAATGTTGGCCGATTCACGTTGCTGTCACGGGACGGTCCGAGACTGCGTGGGCCGCGGGCAGGCTGGGCGCAAGACCCGCCGGTGGGCGCGGATTGCAGATGCAGATTGACGCATTGTCCGGTGCGGCGGAATTATGTGCTCTAGTACCGGTGTATGTTGCGGCGCTGGTGAAAGGCGGGAGGCTTGCTTTTGGATAAGATCGGAGCGGGGATACTGGATAAGGCCCCGCTTCTTCGGTCCGTTCTCGATGCCATGGGGCAAGGGATGCTGGTCGTCGACCGGCAACTCCATGTCGCCGCCGCCAACGATCGCATCGCGGAACTGCTCGGGGAGAGCGGTCCGCTGCAACTTATCGGCAAGCCGGTCGACGCGGTTTTTTCGGCTGTCGATTCCTGGTCAGCGATCGGGGAGACTGCGTCCGCCGGAGCGCGGTTCGGGCCAGAGCGGCTTGCGATCGGAGACACGGTTCAGGAAGTCCGCGGGAGCTCGGTGCCGGAACTCGGTTACCTGATCACCTTCAATGATGTCACGGAGCATGTCCGGGCCGAACAGGCCGCGCGCAATCACGAGCGGCGCGTACGCGAGATTCTCGACCACAGTCCGGTTGGGGTGAACATCATTTCGCCAGAGGGGCGGCGGCTCTACTCGAACCGGAAAATCCAGGAAATGTTCGGTTATTCCGCGGAAGAGTTGGCGGAGATACATGCCGTGGCCCATTACAGGGATCCAGCGGTCCGCGACCGCCTGCTCGAGCAGATGCGGCGGCGGGGGGCATTGGAGAACGAGGAGGTGGAGTTCGTCCGCAAGGACGGCGCGCAGCTCTGGGTGCTGCTGTCCTGTAGACCGTTCGACTATGACGGCGAGGAATGTATCCTCAGCTGGCTCTACGAAATCACGGATCGGATCGAGCTGGAACGGAAGCAGATCCGCAGCCGCGAGGAACTGGAAATCCAGATTCTTGAACTGCGTGACCGCGAAGACCGGATGGGGCAGCAGGCGGCGGAACTCGAGAGCCTGGCGATCCGGCTCTCCGAGTCCGAACGGAAGATGGCTGAACTTGCGAATTTCGACAGCCTCACCGGACTGCCGACCTCGCGTCTGTGCCTCGACCGGATGCAGCTGGCGATGGCCTATGCGAAGCGGGAACAGACACTGACGGCGGTCTTCTACGTCGATCTCGATGGTTTCAAGGCGGTCAACGACACGTTCGGGCACGATGCGGGCGACCAGGTTCTCAAGGAGGTCGCCTCGCGCATGAAGCGGTGCTTCCGGGAGGTCGATACGGTTGCCCGTATCGGCGGCGACGAATTCCTCGTCGTGCTCTGGGGGCTGGGCTTCCGGGATGCCGTGGTTCCGCTCGCCGACCGGCTGCTGAGCTGCTTCGAGGAGGCTTTCGTCTTCCCCGAGGGCCAAGCCAGTATCGGGGCCAGCATCGGCATTGCCTTCTTCAATGGCGCATCGGACACCCCCGACACGCTGATCAAGCGCGCCGACAAGGCCATGTATGTCGCCAAGAAGGGTGGCAAGAATACATACGCGATCAGTGAAGGCTAGAGCGCGGGCTTCTTGGTCATCAGGGCGAAGCGGCCAGTACCGCGCATGAAATGCTCGTGCAGGGTCCAGCCGAGCTTGGCGTAAAGCGCTTCGGAATTGTGCGTATAGAGATGCAGAAGGGGAATGCTGCGCAGGGTCGCCTCGCGCTCGAGGGCGGCGACGAGCGTTGCCGCTATTCCTTTGCCCCGCTGCTCCGGCACGACATAGACGCTGGCAAGCCAGTGCAGCAGGTCCGGGCGGGAGTCCAGATCGTGATCGACCAGGGAGGCCATGCCGACGACGGCCGCGCCCTCGATCGCGATCATGCATTCCTCGCTCGGCTTCCGCATGATGTCGCGAAACCAGTCGACACTGTCCTGCAGGCTGTAGCCTTGCCCGGCACCCCACTCGGCATGGTTCCAGCCGGCGACGATCTCCAGATGATGCGAAGCGTCCGCGAGTTTCAGGATGCGACGGGTCGGCAAGGCACCGCCCTCAGCCTTCGATTTCGACCGTGTAGTTCTCGATGACGGTGTTGGCGAGCAGCTTCTCGCACATGTCGGTCACCTGGGCGCGCGCCTTTTCCTTGTCGGTTTCCTCGAGCTGAAGCTCCAGGAACTTGCCCTGGCGCACCTGGTCGACCCCGGCAAAACCGAGCGCGCCGAGCGCATGCTCGATGGCCTTGCCCTGAGGATCGAGGACTCCATTCTTGAGGGTGACGTGAACCGTGGCTTTCATAATCTTACCAATCTCGCTTCGTTCCGAATGCCGGCATGCGGCTTACTGAATGGCTTTCGGGCCCTTGAGATCCATCGGGCCGGCCTCGGGAAGCACGCCAAGCCGCCTTGCGACTTCCTGATAGGCTTCGCGGACACCGCCGAGGTCGCGGCGGAAACGGTCCTTGTCGAGCTTCTCGTCGGTTTCGGCATCCCAGAGGCGGCAATTGTCCGGGCTGATCTCGTCCGCGAGCACGATCTGCAGCGTGTCCTCGGTGTAGTAGCGGCCGAACTCGAGCTTGACGTCGATGAGGCGCAGGCCGACACCGATGAAGAGGCCGGTCAGGAAGTCGTTTACCCGGAGCGAGAGGGCGATGATGTCGTCGATGTCCTGTGTCGTCGCCCAGCCGAAGGCGGTGATGTGCTCTTCCGCGACCATCGGGTCGCCAAGTTCGTCGGACTTGTAATAGTACTCGATGATCGAGCGCGGCAGCATCGTGCCTTCCTCGACGCCGAAGCGTTTGGCGATGGAACCGGCGGCGACGTTGCGGATCACCACCTCGACGGGGATGATCTCGACCTCGCGCACGAGTTGCTCGCGCATGTTGAGGCGGCGCACGAAATGCGTCGGGATGCCGATTTCGGCAAGCCGGGTCATCAGGTACTCGCTGATCCGGTTGTTCAGGACACCCTTGCCGGTGATGATGCCGTGCTTCTCGTTGTTGAACGCGGTTGCATCGTCCTTGAAGTACTGAATGATCGTGCCGGGTTCGGGGCCTTCGTAAAGGACCTTGGCCTTGCCCTCGTAGAGTTTTCTGCGTCGTGCCATGAAGTATGTGGTTCCCCGCCTCAACGGTCGGGCGGTCGGTTTCCGGGATGCGGAGAGCCTGCCGGTGAGCGGCAGGAAATGCGCGCTCCATATAAACACAAGGCGGGGCAATGACAATCGGGGAAGAACGCCATCTTCCGGTCCTGAACCCCTCACGTGGCGATCCGGTCGAGTCCGGGGCGGCCGTATGCGCAAGACCCTCCTCGCGGGAGCAACTGTTCAATCGACATGATTTGCGGCTTCAAATTCAGGAAGAAGTAAATCAATCGACCTAAGGTGGCAATATTCGGTCTATCTGTTCTTGTTTGTGGGTAATTTGATTTCATGAATATTTGATTGTGACTGTTTGTGGCTTGTAAACCAAGATCGTGTGTAAAGGAGTGCCAACAGGGCAAACGCATCTTGAGGACCGGAAATGACCTTCATGTTCAACCGCGGCGACGCCGCGGCTAAACTTGCTGCGCTCGATAGATCTCAAGCGATCATCGAGTTCCATCCGGACGGAACGATCATCACCGCCAACGAGAACTTCCTGAAGACGATGGGGTACAGCTTGAAGGAGATCGTCAGGAAGCATCATTCCATGTTCGCCGACCCCGACCACAGGGAAAGCGCCGAATATCGGAAGTTCTGGGAGGATCTGCGAAACGGCCAGTTCAAGGCCGCTCAGTACAAGCGGATCGGCAGTGGCGGCAGGGAAATCTGGCTCGAGGCATCTTATAATCCGGTGTCGAACGGGTCAGGCAAGCCGTACAAGATCGTCAAGTTCGCGACCGATGTTACCGAGAGGACCAAGAAGAACGCTGAACTGATCGGCAAGATCGATGCGATCAACAGGTCGCAGGCTGTGATCGAGTTCGAACTGGACGGAACGATCATCACTGCCAACGAGAACTTCCTGAAGACGATGGGGTTTAGCCTCGAGGAGGTCGCGGGCAAGCATCACAGCATGTTCGCGGAACCCGGCCTCAAGGAGAGCCCGGAATATCGCGCGTTCTGGGACGACCTTCGAAAAGGGCACTTCAAGGCGGGGCAATTCAGACGGATCGGAAAAGGTGGCAAGGAAATCTGGATCGAGGCCTCCTACAATCCGATCCTCGATGCCGACGGTCGCCCGTTCAAGGTGGTCAAGTTCGCCACCGACCTGACATACCGCAAGGAGCAGAATGCGCGCCTGGCCGACGAGTTCGAACAGGGTGTGAAGCGAACGGTGGACTCCGTGTCGGTCTCCGCGACCGAGATGGAGGCAACGGCGACGCAACTCCGCGATACTGCCGACGGCACCAAGCAACAGACGACGACGGCTTCCACGGCGGCCGAGGAGCTGTCCGCGTCATCCAATGAAATCGCGCGGCAAATCGCCGAGTCGACGCGCGCAGTCGGCACCGCCGTGGAGGCGGCAGATGAGTCCGAACGCCGTGTGAACGAGCTTCTGACCGCCGCCCAGAAAGTCGGCGAGATCACCATGATCATCGCGGACATCGCCGAGCAGACCAACCTTCTGGCACTCAACGCCACGATCGAGGCCGCGCGCGCCGGGGAAGCCGGTAAAGGCTTCGCCGTGGTGGCCTCCGAGGTGAAGAGCCTGGCCAACCAGACTGCCAAAGCGACAGAAGAGATCGGGCAGCAGATCAAGGAGATCCAGGATTCAACGCGGATCACCGCCGACTCGATCAGTGACATCGCCCGCACGATCACCCAGGTCAACGAAATCGGAACCTCGATTTCCAGCGCGGTCGAGGAGCAGGCCGCGGCGACCCAGGAAGTGTCCGTCAATTTAAGCGGCGTCACGCAGGCAACGGAAGAAAGCGAGGCCGCTGCCTCGAATGTCCTTGATGTCGCCGAGGGCCTCTCGGTCCGGGCCCGGGATCTCAGCGTTCAGGTAGAGGGATTTCTGGATAAAGTCCGCTCGATGTGACGGGAGCGGCGGGCGACCAACCGTCCGGCGCATCGTGCGCGTTAGCCAGCGATTTCCTGCTCGAAGGTCTGGAGAGTTCTCGCGAGCCGCTCCGCGATTTCGTCGATCTCCTGTTCCGTCACGATCAGCGGCGGCGTGACCATGAGCCACTCGCCGTATTTGCCGTTTGCGGTCCGGCGGGAATAGAGCAGCAGGCCGTTCTCCATGCCGATCTCGGTCAACCGGCTGGAGGCGAGCAGCGATGCAGGCGGTATTCGCTTGGTTTCCCGGTCCGTTACGATCTCGATGGCGTTGAGGAGACCGCGTCCGCGCACGTCGCCCAAGATCCGGCTGGTCTCCTGGATCTCGGCGAGCCGCGCACGCAGATGCGTTCCCATCGCTGCCGCATTTGCCATGAGGTTCCGGTCGATGACCTCGCTGAGCACGGCATGGCCGACTGCGCAGCTCAGCGGGTTGGCCACGTAGGTATGGCCGTGCAAGAAGCCGCCTGACTGCGTGACGGTGTCGACCATCTGGGCGGACGCGAGCACCATACCGAGCGGGGTGTAACCGGCGGCGATCCCTTTCGCGAGGGTCACGATATCGGGCTGCGCATCCGGCCAGTGTTGGGCGGCGAGGAACGCGCCTGTCCGCCCGGCGCCGCTCATGACCTCGTCATAGATGAGCAGGACCCCGTGCCGGTCGCAGATCTCCCGGACCGCGCTGTAATAGTGATCCGGCGCGACGAGGGCACCCGTGGCGAGGCCGCCGATCGGCTCCATGATGAAGGCGAGCACGCTGTCCGGCCCCTCCGAGACGATCGTGGCCTCCAATGCGGTGGCGCAGCGACGGGCATAGCTGTCCGCGTCTTCGTTTTCCGGCAACCTGTAGGTGAACGGAGCCGGAACCTTCGGCATGACCTGCATGACGCTGGCGAAGATGGCTTCGGACGCCGGATCGCCGCTCACGGAGGCGGCGCCGAGAGAGGCGCCATGATAGCCCGGCTCACGTCCGAGGACCTTCCAGCGGCTGCTCTCGCCCCGCGCGACGGCATATTGCCGGGCCAGTTTGATTGCCGCCTCTGTCGCCTCGGATCCGCCAGAGACAAAAAACGCACGCTCGAAACCCGGGCCGGCGAGTTCCGCGACGAGACCGGCGAGCGCGATATTCGGCTCGTTCTCGAAATGCTGCCGGGCGGCGAAGCAGATCTTCCGGGCCTGAGCGCTCATGGCGTCTATCACCCGCTTGTTGCCATGACCGATATTGGTCGTCACGGGCCCGGAACAGGCGTCAATATAGCGGTTGCCGTCCTTGTCCCAGAGATAGACGCCGTCACCGTGGCTGACGACCGGGTGCCGGCGCGCGCCTTCGGGAAGATAGAAGACGTCGACCGGGCCGCCCCGATGGCC
Organism: Nisaea sp.; assembly: GCF_965216895.1. GTDB lineage: Bacteria > Pseudomonadota > Alphaproteobacteria > Thalassobaculales > Thalassobaculaceae > Nisaea. Next base: position 1,206,343 of record NZ_OZ244205.1, on the reverse strand, counting down.
GAATGTTCCGCCGGATTTCCTGAGTTCGTTCGCCATCCTGCGCTCCTGTCGCGAATCTGCAGCCGAGAACGGCAGGAGAAAATCATATTATTGTACACTGTACAATGGTGGTCATGCGCGATTGCGGGCGCGTTCGAGTTCTTGTGCCAGTCCGGCGATAAGGGAGTTCGTGAACATCTCGAAGCCACTCTCAAGAGGGGCCTGGTTTCCGTTCTTCCAGCGCAATACGAGCGCGCGGTTCAGCAGCCGGTGACGTTGCGCTGCCAGGACCGGGTAGCGCGCAGGATCGGCAGCCTCGACACTGGCGGCAAGGGAGGTTTCGAGCTCTCTTTCCGGGTCCGGAAAGACGTGCGCGAATTCCTGGGTCGCATAGCCGCACATTCCAACGACAACGCTGTTGTAGGCGGCGACGAGGTCTTCATCCTCGAAGCCTGCGCGTGTGAGCGTCGAGAGGATGGCTTCGACGAGATTGAGGTCGACGCTGGCGCTGGAAACGAGATGGCCGCCGACCAGAGGCGCGACATTGGGATGTGCCCGGACGATATCGCGGTAGCGGCGGAACAAGTCCTTCAGCCAGAGGCGCCAGTCCGCATTCTCCTCCGGCAGGACATCGGCGAACAGAGCCGCGATCACCCGGGCGATGAGGAGATGGCGGCTCGGGACATGCCAGTACAGCGCGGTGGGATATACGCCCAGGGCCTTGGCGATGTTGCGGATGGAGAAATTGTCGAGGCCCTCCCGGTCAAGCAGATCGATCGCTGCGGCGACGATGGCCTCGCTGGAAAGGGGCGCGCTCTTCCGCTTCCGACCGGAGTCGCCGCGACGGTCGGCGTCTTTCCTTCCTGTCATCTCGTCAGCCTGCCACATCGACAGGATTGTAGGGGCGTTGGTCGGGAGGTCCATCGGCAAAACGCCAGACGGGATCTCGGGCCGGATCCGCGGGCAGGGCGATCATCGATGAGGATACGGTCGCGAAGCCCTTGCCGTTGTCGAGATTGACCGCGGAGCCGTAATCGGACGCGTCGCCGCGGGTCCGGTCTGCGAGAAGTTTCTCCCAGGCGGACCAGTCGCCGCTTTCCGGATCCGGTGCGGCGGCGATGCGGAACCGGGGCAGGGCGCGGCGCACGCGCGGACTGTCCGGATCGTTCACATCGTAAGCGGTGAAAACCGATAGTCCCTCGGGAACCTCGAAGACATCGACCTCGCCGTCGCCGCGGCCCTCGTTGCGCAGCCAGTAGGCCTTCTGCGCGTCGGCGACGAGCATGTTGAAGCTGCGATAGCTGCTGCCTTCCAATTCCCCGAGCGCCTTGGCGGCTTCTTCTGCCTCGGCATGCTCAAGCGCCTCTAGCACGATCTCGCCGCGGCTGCGCTTCCCGTCCGCGGGTCCGAGCGAACCGCGCCGGTTGAGAATTCCGGCGACAAGGCCGTGATCGTTGATGCCGAGCCAAGAGCCGCCGCTCAGCTTGTCGAGGCCGGCAATCGTCTCGGGGCGGTCCGGCCAGTGGCGCGCCGGTGCGGACCACGGGCGGGACTGCATTTCGTCACGGTTCGCGGCTACCAGGATGGGCCAGTCGTCGCCGGGGCGGCGCAGGAGAATGAGGGTGCACATGGGCGAGACCCTACGCTCCGGAAACATTTTTTGACAACTGGGCGAATTGCGGCAATCTGCCAGTTAACAGATGGCGTTCGGCCTGATAGGTTGCCGCCGATTTTGAGGTTCGCGCCTGCTCAAGCCGATGTCCGGCCGATGCGGCCGGTCGCGACGGGATCGGGATAGAGACGAGGGAGTAATCGACCGATGTCAGGTTTCGATAAACGCCAGAAGGGTGAAGAAGCAAAGTTCGCGCTGGATGCCGAGCTTCAGTTCAAGGCCAGTGCGCGCCGGAACAAGCTTCTCGGCCTCTGGGTCGCGGAGACGTTCCTCTCCAAGTCCGGCGCCGAGGCCGAAGCCTATGCCAAGGAAGTCGTAGCCGCCGACATGGAAAAGCCCGGCATCGACGACGTTGTCGAGTTCGTTCTGAAGAGCGTGGAAGGCACCGGTGCGGATCTTTCCGAGCATCGCCTGCGCAACAAGATCGAAGAATTCACCGCGCTCGCGGTCGAGCAGGTCAAGACCGAAGGCTGATCCTTCCTTCGGATCGCGGGAGAAAGCGGCGCCGTAAGGCGCCGTTTTTGTTTGCCGGGGCTCTCGCCGGTGCGCGGTGGCATTCCGCTATCCACTTCGTCTCTCCGTCTCGGTGCTCCGGGCTTTCCGTCAATAGAGGGAGGCTTCCGCGCTGACCGAAGCCGGCTCGAAAAGAGCGCTTCTCCCGACATGCCGGTCGTTGCGAAACAGTCGTCGCCGGAGCCCCAAACAGTGGTGACCCAGTCGGCAATTCGAATGCTTGTCCCGGATTCTTGGTTGCCTCTTTCTGGTAAGTTCGGACAGGCGCTGTTTCTCGAATTGGTGGCAAAATATTGAAAAATTTGTATGATTTCAGTGATATTTGATTGTTTGCACAATCAAAGAGCGAGTACCCTCTTATTGGGTGTGTGAGGGGGAATCGGGATGTTCGATCGCACGGTTGACCATTTTCACGGCGGTGGCGCGTTGCCCGCTAACCGGGTGGCGACGGACGCGGGGTTCTGAACCCATGCTGCAGGATCTGGACACCGCCGTTCTGCCACGGGCCGCGGCCATGTATGCGGCGGGAGACATGGCGGACGGTTCCGGTTCCGGGGATCCGGCCACCGCCGCGTTCCTGCGGGGGCTCGGTTACGCCGGTGCGGGAAGCGGCGCCGAACCCTCGCGGCATCGTCTGGCCCTGCTGCGCGCGGCGGCCGGTTTCGAGCGGCTTTTCTCTCTTGCGGCACCGTGCGCTCCGGGCCTTGTCCTGTTCGGTGCCGTCGTCCGTCCGGAGACCGGAAGAGACCCGTCTGTTCCGCAGGCGCCGGGAAGCGTGACCGGCTCCGGGCTCGATTTCGCGAGCGCTTTCGAATCCTGCGTCGGCGAGGGTGTGGAGTTTCTCTCCCAGTTCGAGTGCGACGGAGACCGGATCGCGCCGCCGGACGGCGCGCCGGTCATCGACGCTTTTCCGGGGGCCGCGGGCGCTCCGGCGCCGTCAGGAGACGCGGTGGCGGCGACGGACCTTCGCTCCGGGGACCCGATCCTGTTGCCGTTCGAACGCTGTATCCGGCCACCCGGAGCTGCCGGAATGGGAGCGGGACCGTTCATCTACGGAACCGGCTGCGGAGCGGGCGGGAGTTTCGCTGCCGCGGCCCTGCACGGGCTCTATGAACTGATCGAGCGGGACGCCGTCGCGCTCTGGTGGTGGGGGCGTCGGCGCGGCCGTCCTCTGGCGGTGGAGGCCGGCGGGCTTCGGGACGCTGCCGATCTGCTCGCGGTGCTCCGGCGCGGCGAAAGCGGGCGCCTAAGCTGGTTTCTGGACCTCACTACCGATATCGGCGTGCCGGCCGTCGCTGCCCTCTCGGCCGATGAAGCTGGCGGCTACGTGGCCTGCGGTACGGCGAGCAGGACCACACGCGGCGCGGCTCTGGCGGCGGCGATCCGCGAGATGTGCCAGATGGAGCTCGCATATGACGTGGTTCGCGCCAAGCTGGCGGAGGGCGGTCCGGAGGCGCTGAATGCGGCCGACCGGCGCCATCTCGGGCGTGCCGAGAATATCCATGCGGAAACCTGTGTGCATCTGCATCCGAGCGGCGCACCGCGTCCCCCGGTGGATCTCGCCGATGACGCGAGCGGGCCGGAAGGCGCCCTGCAGGCGGTGGTTGCCCGGCTGGCGGCGGCAGGAGCGGCGTCCTACGCCGTCGATCTCACCCGCCCAGCCTTCCAGATTCCCGTGGTCCGCGCTGTCGTGCCGGCGCTGCAGCTCTATCCGAGCGACATCGTCACTCCGCGCTTGCGGCAGTGCTTCGAGGCCGCCGGCACCGACCAGCCGCTCTACCCGCTCCACTGACGGCGCGGAGGAACGACACGATGACCGAGACCGAGATGATGCAGGATTCGAAGAACGGTGACGCGGTGACCCTATCCCGGATCCTCGATATCTCCCTTGTTGCAGAGACCAGTGCGTTGATTGGAAATCAGAGGCTCGATCTGCGCCGCCGCAAGCTCGCGGCTCTGCTTGGCTACCTGGCGCTGAGCGAAGCCCGCTCGGCGACCCGCGAACGGCTCGTCGGCCTGCTCTGGAGCGAGACCCAGGAGGGAAACGCGCGAACTTCGCTCAGGCAGATCCTTCACTGGCTGCGGCGCGCGCTGGAGGAGTGCGGGTATGAGGGGCTTCGTGTCGACAAGCACAAGGTCTCACTCGGGCCGGAATCCGTGGTCGTGGATGTCTGGGAGGCGGTCGAGGCGGCGGAACGCAAGACCGTGCACCAGAAGCTGCTGGATGTGGGGGATTTTTCCGGACGCCTCCTCGACGGCTTCGAGGATATCGATCCGGCTTTCCGGATCTGGCTGCTCGCGCGCCGGCAAAGCATACATGAACGGCTGTTGCGCGCGCTGGAGGAGATTCTCGCGGACGGGAATTGTGCCGAGGCGGAACGCGCCCGCGCCGCCGAGGCGATCCTCAACCTCGATCCGACGAACGAGGACGCCGTGCGCCACCTGATGTGGCTGCGCGCAGTCTCCGGAAATATCGGCGCGGCCTTGAAGATCTACAAGGCGCTCTGGGACATCCTCGACGAGGATTTCGCGATGGAGCCGTCGGTCAAGACGCAAGAGCTCGTCGCGGAGATCAAGAGCGGAATGTTCGACGAGGCGCCGCCGGCGAAACTCCCAGTCGCAGGGCCGGGACAGGGTATGCCGGATCCGCAGGTGTCTGCGGGACAGGTGGCGCAGAGGTTGGTGATCGCGGTCGAGCCCTTCTCGGTCGACGCCATTCATCCGGACCAGCACCATCTTCTCATGGGGTTCCGGCACTTCCTGGTTGGATCCTTCGTCCGCTTCCGGGAGTGGCGGCTGATGGATCTGCAGGCGCCGCTCGCCGCCGGGGAAAGTCCGGAGGTTCGCTTCGTCCTGCAGGCGACGGTGCTCGGGCCGGGTGACCCGCCGAATGTGGTGCTGACTTTGAAGGACGTGAATTCGGGTTTCTATGTATGGAGCGATCGTTTCGCGCTGCGTCTTGATGATCTGGTGACGTTGCAGCAGCGAGTGGTTCGCAGCATTACCGCCGCACTCAACATCCATCTCTCGGTCGGCCGCATGGTCTGGCCGGCGGATGGCTCCTCCATCCCGTCCCATCTCTACGATACCTGGCTGCGCGGACAGGCAATGGTTGCGCGCTACGACCCGGCCGACTGGCGCCGGGCCTCGCAGCTCTTCGAGAACGTGATCCAGCAAGCGCCGGACTTCGCACCTGCCTACAGCAGTCTGGTGCAGTTGAAGAACTCGCAGCATATCGTGCATCCGGGGACCTACCGGAACGATGAAAGACAGGCTGAAGCTCTGTCTCTCGCCCGCACGGCGGCCCGCCTCGATCCGATCGATTCCCGGACCCAGCTCTGCCTTGCCTGGGCCAACGCCTTTGACGAACAATACGAGCCGGCAGAACTGCATTTCGACCTCGCGCGGGAGCTGAACGATCTCGACCCCTGGACCCTGACCTCGGTTGCACAGGGCTTTGCTTTCTTGGGGATGGAGAGCAAGGCTGAGAAGTTCGCAGCGGCGGGGTTGGCGAACTGTGTCGAGCCGAAACCGCTGCATTGGAGTTTTCTCGCCGGGATCAGGTTTTTTACAGGGGATTACGAAGGCACCTATGATGCCGCTGTACGGGCCGGTGATTTTGTCGCCGCAAACGGATCATGGCGGGCAGCCGCCCTGGCCCGCTTGGGGCGGCTTGAAGAGGCGCAGCGGGAACGGAGCGCCTGTTTGACGGAGATCCGCCGGCGCTGGAAAGGCGATCGCGATCCGGATGATGGCGAAATCACTCGCTGGATTCTCCAGCTCTTTCCCGTGCGGGAACCGCATCACCGGGATATCCTGCGTACGTGCCTCGACGAGGCAGGATTCCCGGTGGAATAGGTCGTGAGACTCAAATGCAGTTCGACATCGTGTATTCGCCGATCCGCTGGCAGTGGAAACGGATGATGTTTGGAATATTTGCCGTACAGGGATGGTAAATCTGATCGTAGAAGTCGGGCATCGGATACTTCTTTCCGTCACTCAGAAATTCTTCCGATTGCTCAACGTGAGCGAGGCTCGGAACCTTGAAGGTGAGGGAGTTCGGATCGCCATACGCAATCCGCACTGTATTCACTTTGAATTTTCCGGTTGGGTCAGGTTTTGCTTGGATTCCCCATTCCTTCAAGATGCTCTTGAAGGATTTGAGAGATATTTCATCGACCCAGACATTTTTGTTATTTAGATTTGCGAGTGAGGTTTGGATGATTGCGTCTTTCTTGTATTCCGGTTTGTCTACGTCTTTCGGGTCCTGCGGCGGAATCTGAATTGGGTGCTCCCGAAGGTAGGCGATTCGTTTTACAAGTTCTCCGAATCTCTCTTCCGATCCGGCGAGCAGCTCAAACCTGTTCATTGGTGTGGTCATCATGTTTTCCTTTCTTTGTTCGGGGTGAAAACTAGATAAAGTGGGGATAAGAATCTTCCATGCCATTTAAGCATGCGACGGTGTGTATTAAGTCGGATGCTGTGTTAATTTTTCCAAGGGCGGGAATATATGTTTTATGTTTTTCATATTCGCGTTCTTCACCGGGAAGATATTTGTATATTGTTTCTGAGAAGATAATGGATCCGAGCGTTCCGAGGGATTTTCCTTTTCCTTCTTCCATGGCTTCAAAAAGCGTGTAAAAAAACAAAGGTGGATCCAATGAAAGATGCTCAATTTCGCAACTCGTGAGGTTTGACGAGGCGGCTTCGTTGGCTTTTGTGAGCCAGCTGGCGAGAGCATTCTTTCGGAAAGTGGGGTCGAACAGCAGCTTGGATTTCAGCTTCGAGCTGCTTGGATGCTTTGAAATTTCCGCTGCCAGGGCTTTGACCGACCAGAGATCAGCGAAAGCGCCGCGCAAAAGATCGCGTTTGCTTGCAGGCTGACTTCCCGTGCGGGCAGTGAAGCGAAAGCCCTGAGCAAAGGATGGGCCGATCTTTCTGCTGTAGTTTGGGGGCGGGAAATCATTGAATTCGAAGAATTTGGACCACTGGATGATCCAGTCGCTGTCTAAAGGCATTTCGTTCGGTCGGTTTTGGGAATTGAAACGTACAATTTTCTCAATTCTGTGATCCGTGTTCGGGCGGTCGTTGGTTGTGTAGCTTTCTCGCACCATGGCGTGCCCAAACCTCAGTACGGCATGAGAAAATTCCAGAGGGATTTTTTTATCTTTGTCTTGGTCGAATATTGATTGCCTGATTGGTTTGTATATATCATGCACATCTTGATGTAATATTTTTGGAAGAACGTCAAATTCTATTATTTTCTTGTAAAGTAATGTAATTATTTCTTTTGATAGTAAAAAATCCCTTTCTATTTGAGTTTGATCTTTTTTGGTGTTCGGTGATTGTTGGGAGTGTACGTGATCGAATATTTTATTGTGTAGTAATATGAAGACGGTAAGAATTTGTGAAATGTTTGAGTTGTCGTCATTTCGCGGGTCGACGATTAATGGGATCGACTCCTTTCCTTTAGCTAGAGGGTCTGCTTCCGGAACGCCTCTGCCGATGTCCCGGAGGCGATGTTCGGGTCTAGTCTCGCGATCGCTGATGTTCCTGAAGGGTGAAAGACGCAGATGCGTCCGTATCCCCGTCACTTGGTTTGAAGGGGCGTATGCGTACGGGCAAGTTGTCGGGCTTGCGCCGTAGAGAGTATCCAGGTTCAGGGCTGTGGCCCGATGATTTCGTAGTTCGCTGCGGTCGAAGGCGGGATCCGGAGTATGTAGCGAGGTATGGACCAGATCGTGCGTGATGAATTGGAGAAGGTAGGTGTAACCAGCCGGGATAGATGTATTCTCCCACGCGGCGGGTTTCCCTTGCTCGCTGCGTCCCCAGAAGGTCCTCTCGGAATCGACAAAATCCAGAAGGTGCGAAAGTTTCTCGAATAACTTCGATGTGTTTCCTAGATTGGCTCGCGGGTCCTGGCCGAAAACCTTGAATGTCTCAGAGGGACCGGGTTGCCGGATGAAGTGGCGAAAGCCGTTTCCGGGAATGACCTCATGCAGTGTCAATGCGCCGCGCGCATCCTGACTCAGAAGTTGCTGCAATCCCTCATGCGAATCCATCGCGCTCTCCCCGAAACATCATTGCGGACCGCCATCCCGGACGGCCGGTCCTGCAAAAGCAATGATACATTGTTTCTTTGAGAGCGTTATTCGAGCGTTACTCGATGAATTTCCTGAGAATTTCGCCTACTGGCTGATGTCACGCTTCGCCGAACACGCGCTTGAAGATCGTGTCTACATGCTTCGTGTGATAGCCGAGGTCGAACAGGGATTCGAGCGCGGCGTCGTCGAGGCATGCCTTCACTTCGCCGTCTGCCTTCAGCAGTTCGAGGAAATCCTTGCCCTCGAGCCAGACCGGCATGGCGTTGCGCTGCACGGCCTTGTAGGCGTCCTCGCGGCTCATCCCCGCTTGCGTCAGAGCGAGCAGCACGCGCTGGGAGTGAATCAGGCCGCCGAGCTGGTCGAGATTGGCCTGCATGCCTTCCGGATAGACCAGCAGCTTGTCGATGACACCGGTGAGGCGCGCGAGGGCGAAATCGAGGGTGACCGTGGCGTCCGGGCCGATCATCCGTTCGACGGAGGAATGCGAGATGTCCCGCTCGTGCCAGAGCGCGACATTCTCCATTGCCGGAACCACGGCGGAGCGAACGAGACGGGCGAGGCCGGTCAGGTTCTCGGTCAGCACCGGGTTGCGCTTGTGCGGCATCGCCGAGGAACCCTTCTGCCCGGGCGAGAAATACTCCTCCGCCTCGCGGACCTCGGTGCGCTGCAGGTGCCGGATCTCGGTCGCGAGCCGCTCGATCGAGCTGGCGATGACGCCGAGAGTGGCGAAGAACATGGCGTGGCGGTCGCGCGGAATCACCTGGGTCGAGACCGGCTCGGGCTTCAGGCCGAGCTTCTCCGCGACATGCTCCTCGACCCGCGGGTCGATATTGGCGAAGGTACCGACGGCGCCGGAAATGGCGCAGGTCGCGATCTCGGCCCGGGCGGCCTCGAGGCGCGCGCGGTTGCGGTCGAACTCGGCATAGTAGCCGGCCAGCTTGGCCCCGAAGGTGAGCGGTTCCGCATGGATGCCGTGGCTGCGGCCGACCGTCGGGGTCATCTTGTGTTCGAAGGCGCGCTTCCTGATCGCGGCGAGCAGGGCGTCCATGTCCTTCAGGAGAAGGTCGGAAGCCTGCGTGAGCTGAACCGCGAGGCAGGTATCCAGCACGTCCGAGGAGGTCATGCCCTGGTGGACGAAGCGGGCCTCGTCCCCCACATATTCGGCTAGGTTGGTGAGAAAGGCGATGACGTCGTGCTTGGTCTCGCGCTCGATCTCGTCGATCCGGTCGATCTCGAAATTGCCGCGCTCCCAGACCGCCTTCGCGGCCTCCTTCGGGATCACGCCGAGTTCGGCCTGCGCGTCGCAGGCATGGGCCTCGATCTCGAACCAGATACGGAACTTGTTCTCGGGTTCCCAGATCTTGACCATCTCGGGGCGGGAATAGCGCGGGATCATGTGCGTCCTCGGTGTTCGACGGAATACTGGCGGCGCCGGAAAGCGGGATGGCGTTCGGGCAGGCGGGGTTTTATCATTGCCGCCCGCCGGAGTCACGCCATCGGCGGGAGAGGGACGAGGGAGCTTATTCATGAAAATCGACGGCACGCCGCATCGTACGATCTGGCCGGCGGGAGACGGTACCGCGGTCGAGATCATCGACCAGACGAAATTGCCGCACCGGTTCGAGATCGCGCGGCTCGAAACGCTTCAGGATGCGGCGCATGCCATCAAGGCGATGCTGGTGCGCGGCGCGCCGCTGATCGGCGCGACCGCGGCCTACGGCATGTGGCTGGCGATGCGGGCGGACGCCTCCGATGCCGGGCTCTCGAACGCGTATGAGCGGCTCTACGAGACCCGGCCGACGGCCGTGAACCTGCGCTGGGCTCTCGATGCCGCGCGGCGGAAACTTGCACCGCTGGCGCCGGAGGTACGCGCCGAAGCCGCTCTCAATCTCGCGGGCGAGATCTGCGACGAGGATGTCGGCATCAACCGCGCCATCGGCGAGGCGGGACTGGCCGTCATCAAGGATATCCAGTTGAAGAAGAAGCCGGGCGAGACGATAAACATCCTGACCCACTGCAATGCCGGATGGCTCGCGACGGTGGATTGGGGCACGGCGACGGCGCCGATCTACCTTGCGCACGACGCTGGGATCCCGGTGCATGTCTGGGTCGACGAGACCCGGCCGCGCAATCAGGGCGCGAGCCTGACCGCCTGGGAGCTCGGCAATCACGGCGTGCCGCACACGGTCATCGTGGACAATGCGGGCGGGCACTACATGCAGCACGGCATGGTCGACCTGGTGATTACAGGAACCGACCGGACGACGCGGGCGGGCGACGTCTGCAACAAGATCGGCACCTATCTCAAGGCTCTGGCGGCGCATGACAACGGCGTGCCGTTCTATGTCGGTCTGCCGTCTCCGACCATCGACTGGACGATCGCCGACGGCGTGCGCGACATACCGATCGAGGAGCGCGGTGCGAGAGAGGTGACGGAGATGACCGGGCGGCTGCCTTCGGGCGACGTTGCGACGGTGACGATCACGCCGGAGCGGAGCCCGGCGGCGAACCCGGCCTTCGACGTGACGCCGGCACGGCTCGTCACCGGCCTGTTGACGGAACGCGGACTCGCGGAGGCGAGCGAGGAGGGACTGTTGAAACTTTTTCCGGAAATGCGGCAGGCGGGCGAAGACTGATGGCAAAGCGCATGGGGGCGGCCGAGAAGGCGCTCCGGCAGGAGGTGATCGATACCTGCCTGAAGATGAACGAACTCGGCCTCAATCAGGGGACCGCCGGCAATGTCAGTGTGCGTGTCGGCGACGACCCGAAGGAGGGGTTCTTCCTGACACCGTCGAGCATCCGGTACGACCGGCTCACTCCGGAAGATATCGTGCGGATGGATCTCGAGGGTAATGTCGAGGGGAAGCACAAGCCGTCGAGCGAGTGGCGCTTCCATCTCGACATCATGAAGGCGCGTGAGGATGCGGGCGCGATCGTGCATACCCACGGCATGTTCGCCACCACGCTGGCCTGCCTGCATCGCGATATTCCGGCTTTCCATTACATGATCGCGCTGTTCGGCGGCCCGACAATCCGCTGCGCGCCCTACGCGACCTACGGCACGCAGGACCTGTCCGACCATGCGCTGACGGCGCTGGAGGGGCGCAAGGCCTGCCTGCTCGGCAATCACGGGCTGATCGTGCTCGGTCCGCATCTGGAGCGTGCGCTTGCGCTCACCGTCGAGGCGGAGACACTCGCGGCGATGTATTGGCGTGCGCTGCAGATCGGCCAGCCGGCCATCCTGCCGGATGAGGAGATCGAGAAGGTCGCGGCGAAGTTTGGCGTGACGGGGTATGGTGGGCGTTGAACGGTCTGTTTGAGGAAGGAGCGCGGCAATGATTGTAAGACGTCTCTTCTTGGAAGCGGCCCGCCGGATCGCGCAAAATCCGGAGGTGCAGCAGAAGGCTGCCGACATGGCCGCCGATGTCTATGTGAAAACACGTCCGAAGCTGGAAAATGCCGGGCGGCATCTGAGTGAGTCCGCCAGGGACGCTGCGGCCGAGCATGATCCGCTCAAGGATCCTCTTGGGTTTGCTAAGTCATTGAAGAAAAGAGCACTTCCACCTGAGAGCTAGGTCTGTGGTGTAGACCCTGCTCTCCGTGAACCGGCCGCTCCGGGCGATGAAGCCGGCAGGGTAATTGACATATTTATCTAAAATACAATATAAATGCTGTGTTTAACCGTGAGCGCGATGGATTCAAGCGCCGGTTTGCGGCAGAATACCCGCCGGAGACCGGCCTGAGCGAACTGGGCTGGATATGGCACTCGGTCCGATTAACAATTTTCCTCTGGTTCCGGTCCCGACCGGCGAGAGGCAGACACCGGCGCAGCCGAACGAGGTTGACGGCGGGGCCCGGCGTGCCCGTGGACCGGATCCGGCGAACAGCCGGTTCGCCGAGGAACTGCGCGGCAGCGATCCGCGAGCCGATCAGCAGAATCCGCAGCGCCAGAACCCGATCCCGCTTGAAGAGGTCAATGCGGATCTGCCACGGGGATCCATTCTCGATATCACCGTCTAGGAATTGCGGCTCAGCGCGAGATGCCGGAACAGGGTTTCCGGCTCGAACGGTTTTGTGATGTGTCCGCACATGCCGACCGACTTGCTCTTCTCGATTTCCTCGGCGACCGCGTTCGCGGTCAGCGCGATCACCTTGAGATCACGATAGCGGGGATCGGCGAGGATATGGCGCGTGGCCTCGTGTCCGTCCATCTCCGGCATCTGCAGATCCATCAGGACGGCGTCGATCTTCGGCGCTGTCTCCGACAGCATGATATCGACCGCTTCCTTGCCGTGGACCGCCGGGAGAACCGTCATTCCGGCGCCTTCCAGCAGCACGGTGGCGATCTCGCGATTGATCATGTTGTCTTCGACCAGAAGCACCTGCATGCCACTGCAGGCAACGCGCCAGTCGCGCTCCTCGACAGCGGTCTCGGTCAGGTCCGCCTCAGCTCTCCTGAGCGGCAATTCGAGGTGGAAGGTGCTTCCCTCTCCGGCGGCGCTCTCGACCCAGACCCGACCGCCCATGCTGTCGGCAAGCTCGCGGCAAATGGCGAGCCCGAGACCTGTCCCGCCAAAGCGGCGCGTCGTCGATGCGTCAGCCTGATCGAAGGGACGAAAGACACGCTCGGATTCCTCGGCCGTCATGCCGATCCCGCTGTCCTGAACGGCGACATGGACCTTCGCCCTACCGCTCCCGATCTCTTCGATCTCGGCAGTCACCCGAACGCTGCCTGAGTCGGTGAACTTGATGGCGTTGCTGCAATAATTGGTCAGGATCTGGCTGATCCGGTGCGGATCGCCGAAGAAGTGCTCGTTTTCCGCCCCGGCCGTGTCGATTTCGAACCGCAGGTTTTTCTCTTCGGCGCGCGGTGCTGCGATCTGCTGAACCGTATGGAGCATCTCTTCGAGCGAGAACGGGATGTCTTCGAGATCGAGGCGACCGGCTTCGATTTTTGCGAAGTCCAGAATGTCGTTCACAATCCGGAGCAGGGAATCCGAGGAGGATTGAACCTTTTCGACGATGGCCAATTGTTCCTGCGTGAGTTCAGTCGAACTCAGGATGTGGTTGAGGCCGATGATTCCGTTCAGCGGCGTGCGGATTTCATGGCTCATCCGGGCAAGGAAGTCGGATTTGGCCCTGTCGGCTTGTTCCGCACGGCTCTTGGCCGCGCGCATCTCGGATTCTGCGCGTTCCGTCTCTCGTAGTTGACGGTTCAGTTCGGAGGTCCGCTCCTCGACCCGCTCCTCAAGTTCCTCGTTGGACGAGCGCAGCAGGGTTTCGATCCGCTTTTGCTCCGTCACGTCCCGGTAGGTGGTGACGAAACCGTTGTCTATCATGCGCCGGACAACTTCGATGATCCGTCCGTCCGGGCGCTCGCGTGTGGCCGAGTAGGGCGTCTCATTCCACGCGGCCGCTGTGCGGCGCGCAATGATCTCGTCGATGTCGCCAGGGCCAAACTGTCCCTGTTCCGCCTGATGTCTCAGAAGGGTCGAGAGGTGGCAGCCGCGGTAGTTGTAGCTTTCCGGAATGTCTGTCAGCTCGAACGCCTGCGGGTTCGCGGCGACCAGGTTGAGGTCTTTGTCGAAGAGAGTGATGCCGTAGTCGACGGTCTCCAGAATGGTTTCCAGGGCGGCGGTCTTCTCCGAAAGCTCTTTGTTCTTCGCCTTCAGCAGCGCTTCGAACTGTTTCTGCCCGGTGACGTCCCGGTAGGTTGTCACGAAACCGCTCTCGATCGGGCGACGTATGAACTCGACGATCCGCCCGTCCGGGCGATCCCAGACCGCGGAATATCCTTCTGTGCTCCAAGCCTTCTCAAGTCTCTCGGCAACGATTTCGTCGATATCGCCCGGCCCGAATTCGCCGTTTTCCGCCTGATGTCTGAGGAAGTCGGCAAGAGGTCGTCCCGGCGTATTGAAGTGCGCAGGAATTGCCATCAGGTCGAGAGCCGGCGGATTGCAGGCGACGAGTCTTAGGTTCTTGTCGAACAGCGAGATGCCATAATCGATCGTCTCCAGAATGGTCTCGAGTGCGGCGGATTTTTCGGACAGTTTTTTGTTGTTGGCCTGCAGCAGCGCTTCGAACTGTTTTTGCTCGGTGACGTCCCTGTAGGTCGCGACGAAACCGATGTCGATCGGGTGGCGGGTTACTTCGATGATCGATCCGTCGGAGCGATGGCGAATGGAATGGTAAGGCTCCGGATTTTCCGCCAGGGCGGTCAGTTTCTCTACGATCTCCTCGATGTCTCCAGGGCCGAACTCTCCCGTCTTGGCTTGCAGGCGCAGGAACTCCGAGAAGTGCACTCCCGGCCGGTTCATTTCGTGCGGGACCTTCATCAGGTCGAAGGCACGCGAATTCGCCGCAACCAGACGCAGGTCCTTCCCGAAGAGCGCAATGCCGTGTTCGAGAGCAGCCAGGACGGCTTCCAGGGCGGATGTCTTTTCGGAGAGATCGGCGTTGTTGGCCTGCAGCAGAGATTCGAACCGCTTCTGTTCCGTCACGTCGACATGTGTCGTCACGAAGCCGCCTTCGACGGGCCGTCTGGTGGTCTCGTAGATCCGGCCTGTCGAAGATTCCCGGACAAAGCTGTGCGGTTCGAACGTCTGGGCCAGTTCAATCCGGGATCTGACCAGCTCTTCGACATCGCCGGCGCCGTAGTCGCCGCGCTCTACGAACAACCTGATATATCGTTCGAAAGGCGTGCCGGGTATCCGCAGATCCTCCGGTACATCCATCATGTCAAAGGCCCGCCGGTTCGCTGCGACGAGAGCGAGGTCGTTGTCGAACAGGGTGATGCCGTAGTTGACCGATTCCAGAATGGTCTCGAGCGCGGTGGTCTTCGCCGAGAGTTCCTTTTCCCTGGTGTGCAGTT
Organism: Nisaea sp.; assembly: GCF_965216895.1. Taxonomy (GTDB): domain Bacteria; phylum Pseudomonadota; class Alphaproteobacteria; order Thalassobaculales; family Thalassobaculaceae; genus Nisaea. The sequence continues at coordinate 1,191,204 of NZ_OZ244205.1, read as the reverse complement.
CTTCGGTTCGTTCCCAGACGAGCTCGTCGAGGCGTTCGTTGGTCTCTTCGAGTTCCTTCTGGGATTTGCGCAACTCGGTGATGTCGTCGTAGGTGGTTACGAAGCCGCCACGGACCGGTACGCCGCTGATACGCAGGACGGTGCCGTCCGGCCGCTCCCTTTCGAAGCAGTGAGCCTCGGCCCTGCGGGCGAGATCGAGGCGCTCCCTGACAAGGTCTTCGATCTCGCCGGGCCCGTATTCGCCGCGCTCGGCGTTATGGCGGAAAAATGTCGACAATGGAGTGCCGGGTGTCCCCATCCAGAGGGGGAAGCCGAGCAGCTCAAGATAGCGCCGGTTGCAGACAACGAGTTTGAGTTCCTCATCGAAGTAGCTGAGGCCCTGACTCACATTCTCCATCACGGACGAGAGAACGTCCTGTTCCGTGGCGGGACTCTTTGCGTTCATTAGACGGGCTGACTCTCGGTCGTCGCAATTTTAAGCGAACGCGATATTAGTCATATGTGTGTTAACAGTTGGTTTGCGTCCGAGACAGGATCTCCGTTCGGCGAGGGGTATCTCTCGGTCCGCTCGAGATGTGCGGCCACGTGCTGCTTTCGGATGCCGGGAACTGATGACATTTCGCTCAGGCTGTCCTGCCGTCCGCGGAGATTGACCGTCGCGGGACCGCATGCGACTGACACGAGACCTTTTCTTGCCGGAGGGACCGCGTGAGCACTGAGTCTGGAACGAGCCTCGTGTCGCCGCCGAAGACGCTGCTCCTGGCCGGGTGGCTCTTCGCTTCGATCTTTTTCCTCTATGCCTTCGTCCTCCGGGTTTCGCCCTCCGTCATGGTCGATGACCTGATGCGGGAATTTGCCGTCGGGGGGGCGATTCTCGGCAATCTGTCGGCGGTCTATTTCTATGTCTATGCCAGCATCCAGATACCCGTCGGGGTAGCCATCGACCGGTTCGGGGCGCGGCGCCTGGCGACCGTTGCGGCGGCGATCTGCACGGCCGGCGTTATGGTGTTTGCGAACTCTGAAACCATCGAGATGGCCTATGTCGGCCGGTTCCTGATCGGTCTCGGCTGCGCCTGCAGTTTCGTAGCCGCGTTGTCGGTCGCGGCGATCTGGTTCCCTGCGCGCTTTGCGCTCCTGGGCGGCCTTGCGCAGGCGTTGGGGGTGCTGGGCGGGATTCTCGGGCAGGCGCCGTTCGGTTACGCTGTCGAGCAGATCGGCTGGCGCGATACCAATTGGGCGGTGGCGATCGGCGGCGCCGTGCTGACGGTGTGCCTGTTCCTTACCGTGCGCGACAAGGTGCGGGCGCATGACGAGCCGGCGCGTCCGCTTCTCGAGGGCCTCAAACGCGCGCTCTCCAACCGGCAAACCTGGCTCGCCGCGATCTTCGGCGTCGGCATGACCGGGTCCATGCTGGCCTTCGGCGGGCTCTGGGGCGTGCCCTTCCTGATCGAGGCCCGCGATATGACGAAGCCGGAAGCGGCGGCGCTCGCCTCGGTGATGTTCTTCGGCTGGGGGATCGGCGCCCCTGTGGTCGGCTGGCTTTCCGACAAGCTCGGCAAGCGGCGGCGCTTCATGGTCGCGGGCGGCCTGCTGGCGACCGCGGGAATCTCGCTGGTGATCCTGTTCCCGGCCATGCCGCTGCCGCTGCTGCAGGCGGTGCTGGCGCTGCAGGGGGTGGGCTCCGCTACCATGGTGTTGAGCTTCGCCGTTGCCCGCGAGCACAACCCGGCCTGGGCGAACAGTGCCGCGCTCGGGATCATCAACAGTTTCGTCGTCGGCAGCGGAGCCGTACTGCAACCCTTCATCGGCTATCTGCTGGACCTCGGATGGCAGGGCCGGATGGTCGACGGCGCGCGCGTCTACGCGCTGGAGACCTTCGAGACGGCGTTTCTGGTGCTGCCGCTGTTCTGCCTCGCGGGCGTCGTGGCGGCAGTCTTTATCCGGGAAGTCGCCCGCAACTGATCGCCTTTCGGAGTGATCCGTTCAGAGCAGTCCGCGCGCCTTGAAGCTGGTATGCGCCGCGCGGCCGACGATGATGTGGTCGTGCAGCACGATGCCGAGCGTTGCCGCCGCCTGCCGGATCTGGTTCGTCATCTCGATGTCGGCCTTCGACGGCGTTGTGTCCCCGCTCGGATGATTGTGCACGAGGATCAGGGCGGTCGCGCCGAGATCGAGGGCGCGGGCCACCACCTCTCGGGGATAGACCGGGGTGTGATCGACCGTGCCTTCCTGCAGCACCTCGTCGGCGATGATCCGGTTCTTCTTGTCGAGGAAGAGCACGCGGAACTGCTCGCGCTTGGAGAAGCCCATGGCGGCGCGGCAATAGGCGATGAGCTGGTCCCAGGAGGAGACAACGGCGCGCTCGCGCACCTCCTCCTGCATCAGCCGGATGGCGGCGGCGCGCACCGCCTTCAACGCGATCGCCGTGCTCTCTCCGACACCGCGGACCTTCATCAGGTCCTCGGCCGGCGCGGAGATGATCTCGGAGAAGCTGCCGAACCGCTCGAGCAGCATTTTCGCCAGCGGTTTCACGTCGCCGCGCGGCCTTGACTGGAACAGCACCAGCTCCAGCAGCTCGTAATCCGCGACCCGCTCGGGGCCGGTCTTCAGGAAACGGTTCCGAAGCCGGCGGCGGTGGCCGGCATTGTAGTCCGGGTTCAGAAGGTCATCGCGTGGCACGGAAACGTCCTCCCCTCAAGGTCCTCCACAGCTGGACCATGAGAGGGGCGGAGCGCTTTTTCCGGCGATCAGACCTCATAGGGTGGCTTGGTATAGCCCTTGGGCGAGAGCGTGAAGATCTCGCAACCCTCGGCGGTGACGCCGATGGAATGCTCGAACTGGGCCGAGAGCGAGCGGTCGCGGGTGACCGCGGTCCAGCCGTCGGGCAGGATCTTCACCGGGTACTTGCCGGCATTGATCATCGGCTCGATGGTGAAGAACATGCCTTCCTGCAGGATCGTGCCTTCGCCCTTGTTGCCGTAGTGCAGCACGCTCGGCGGGGCATGGAAGCTGCGTCCGAGACCGTGGCCGCAGAAATCGCGGACGACCGAGCAGCGCTGGTCCTCGGCATATTTCTGGATCGTGTAGCCGACGTCTCCGAGGGTCGCGCCGGGCCTGACCACCTCGATGCCGCGCATCAGGCAGTCATAGGTGATGTCCATCAGCCGGCGGGCCTTCACGCTGACCTTGTCGCCGACGCCGTACATCCGGCTGGTGTCGCCGTGCCAGCCGTTCAGGATCACGGTGACGTCGATATTCAGGATGTCGCCGTTCTCAAGCTTCCGGGCCCCCGGAATGCCGTGGCAGACGACATGGTTGATCGAGGTGCAGATCGATTTCGGAAAGCCCTTGTAGCCGAGCGGCGCAGGGGTTGCGCCATGTTCGAGGATGTAGTCGTGACAGAGCTTGTCCAGCTCCTCCGTGGTCACGCCCGGCCGAACGAACGGAGTCAGGTAGTCGAGGGTTTCCGCCGCCAGTTTTCCGGCCTGCCGCATCCCCTGGAAATCCAGCGGTCCGTGCAGCTTGATGGTGCGGGCGTTGTCGTCCTGGGCGAGGGAGGGATCTTGCATTCTGTTCCATCTGCGCGCGGCGCCAAACCGCGCTTTGTCTCTTGAGCGTCCGCCATAAATGCGGTCCGGGGCATCCAGCGTCAAGTCAATCCGCGCCGCTGGCGCGCTGCTTGTGGTGCGGGTCAGGGCCAGATGACGGGCAGGGGACGGCGCACCGTGATCGCCTGGGTGGTGATCTCGCAGTCATAGCAGATCGCCTCGACGCCGGCCGCGCGAGCCAGGCGAAGCGCCTCGGCATAAGCCGGATCGATATCCCCGGCGACGCAGAACCGGTCGCAATCCATGCGTTGCACCAGATAGACCATCACTGCCCGGTTGCCCTTGGCGACTTCGTTGCCGAGCTCGACCAGATGCTTGGCGCCGCGCTTGGTGACGGCATCGGGAAATTCCGCCGCGCCCGGATTGGGACCGCCGTCGCGTTTCAGATGCACATTCTTCACCTCGGCGTAGCAGAACCCTTTCGCCGGATCCTCGAGATAGAGGTCGATGCGGGAATTCTCCCCATAGCGCACTTCGCGGCGGAGAGACGCATATCCGGCCAGTTCGGTGATCGCGCCGCTTCCGATGGCCTGCTCGACAATGGCGTTCGGGCGGCCGGTATTGATGCCGACCAGCCCGCCGGCGGTCTCGATCAGCTCGAAGGTATAGGCGAGCTTGCGCTTCGGATTGTCCGACTTCGAGAGCCAGACCTTCGAGCCCGGGTCCTTGAGCCCGATCATGCCGCCGGGATTGGGACAATGCGCCGTCACCTCGGTCCCGTCGGCAAGCCTGACGTCGGCAAGAAAGCGCTTGTAGCGCTTGATCAGGGTGCCTTCGTGGAGCGGCGTCGGAAGTTGCATCGGAGCGTCCGTTGTTTCATGGTTCGCTTGCGCTAAGCTCTTCAGACCTCATAGCAATCCCGGTCCTTTATGTCAGACGAAACCGTCACCTCCGCCTTTCTGATCATCGGCAACGAAATCCTCTCCGGCCGCACCAAGGACAAGAATCTCGGTTTCCTCGCCGAAAAATTGACCGAGGCCGGGATCCGGCTCTCGGAAGTCCGCGTGGTGCGCGACGAGGCGGAGGAGATCGTGGCGGCCGTGAACGCCCTTCGCGCGCGCTACACCTATGTCTTCACTTCCGGTGGCATCGGTCCGACCCATGACGACATCACCTGCGCTTCCATCGCCGCCGCCTTCGATCTGCCGGTAATCCGCAATCCGGAGGCGATGCGCCGCATGACGGTGCATTACAAGACCATCGGGCGCGAGTTCAACGAGGCGCGGAAGAAGATGGCGGAGACGCCGGACGGCGCGGAGCTGATCGACAATCCGGTCTCGACCGCGCCCGGCTTCATCATCGGCAACGTCCATGTCATGGCGGGGGTGCCGAGCGTCTTCCAGGCGATGGTGCTGGAACTGCTGCCAAAGCTGAGACACGGTGAGAAGATCCAGTCGCGCGCGGTCAGCTGCACCCTCGGCGAGGGTGTGGTCGCCGAGGCACTGGGCGAGATCCAGTCGCGCTACGCGGATATCGAGATCGGCAGCTATCCCTATTTCCGCGCCGGCTATTTCGGCACCACGCTGGTGGCGCGCGGGACCGACATCAAGCGGCTGGAGGCGGCCGCTGAAGAGATCCGGCAGATGATCCGGGACAAGGGCGGGGAGCCGATCGAGGCTCGGCCAGAAGAAGCGGAGGAAGCAGAAAATGCCGGTTGAGACCGAGCGCAAGACGGTCGGCACCGGGAGCGTGGTGACGCTGACCTGGGACAATGCCGAGAAGCTCAATATCGTCAATTCCGAGGGGATCGGCGCGCTGACGCTCGCGATCAACGAACTGGAGGAGGATGACAGCCTGCGCGCGCTTGTGCTGCGCGGCAAGGGAAGCAAGGCCTTTATCGGCGGTGCCGATATCAACGAGATGGCGGCCTGCGACCCGGAGAGTGCGGAAGCGTTCATCTCCCGCCTTCACGGCCTGATGAAGGCAATCCGCGAGTGTCGCGTCCCGGTCATCGCGGCGATCGACGGCTATTGCCTCGGCGCCGGAATGGAGATCGCGGCATCCTGCGACATCCGGATCTCCAGCGACGAGGCGAAGTTCGGCATGCCGGAGGTAAAGGTCGGCATTCCCTCGGTGATCGAGGCGGCATTGCTGCCGCGGCTGATCGGCTGGGGCAAGGCGAGCTATCTCATCTATACCGGCGCCATCATCGATGCGCGCACCGCCCGCGACTGGGGCTTCGTCGAACGTCTGGTGACGTCCGTTTCCCTCCCGGAGATCGCGGCCCAGACAGCGCGCGAGATCGCCGAGGCAGGGCCTGCCGCGATCCGGATCCAGAAACAGCTCCTCAGGGTCTGGGAGGAGGAGCCGCTCGAAGCCGGCATCGAGTCCGGGATCGAGGCCTTCGCCGCGGCCTACGAGACCGGTGAGCCGCAGGCGATGATGCAGGCCTTCCTCGAGAACAAGAAAAAGAAGAAGGGCGCCGCCTGAACCATGGCCCGTGCCGCGCTTCCGGTCCTGATCGCGATTCTCCTGCTCGCGGCGGAGCCGGCGCGCGCGGCCTCGGTCGACGGCGTCTGGGGCTTCGTCGGACCCGACGGAGAGGCACGCTGCAGCGGTACCGCCGTGCTGGTCTTCCAGGATGGAAGATATGCACGGGTCCTGCCGAAGCTCGGAACCCTTGCGGGCGAGAAGGTCTATGTCTTCGGATCCTCCACCTACCGGATCTCCGGAGACCGCCTGGAGGTCGCGCCGGTCTATACCTGGACGGCGCCGGAGCCGGAACGGTCCTATCTGATCAGGCGTGGCGCGGAACCGGCGCTGCTGCGTGAGGGAGAACAGCCGGCGACGCTCAGACCCTGTCCGGAGCTGGATGCTAGTCAGTTGATTCCGTGACGCTTTCGGGCGCATACTTGAATGAATGACAGGCAGAGGGGAGGACCGGTCCCATGGCTGATCAATTTTCCAGTGCCGAACCGCAGGACGAGACTCCGGCGCGCCGCGCGGCGCCGAAGCGGGAGACGATGCCGGACCTCGATTCCGAGACACGGCGCGAATTCATCGCGCTCTACACCGATGCCTCCGAGAATCTCCGCTTCGCCAAGGCGCAGCAGTGGCACACCCTGGTCTATTTCTCGGCCCTATGCGTCGGCGTGGTCGCGGTCGGGGTCTGGCTGCGCTGGGGCGATGTCAGCCTGATCGCCTTTCTGTTCTACCTGCTCTGGATCTTCAGTCTGGCCACCGTCGGGACCATTCTGATGCTGCAGAGCTGGCAGAGCGGCGAAGCAAAGAAGCAGGCCTTCATCCGGGCCCATCTCGGCGAACTGACCCGCGCCGCGCTGGCACAAAAATCGCGCGTTACCGGGGATGTGCACCGCTACATGATGCTGGCTTTCATGCTGCTCTATGTCGAGATGGCGACCCTCGCGGTCTCGCGGATGCTCTGGCCCCACTTCTGACCGGCAAGTCTGGCTCATTTCTTGCTTCTCCTTGGTTTCGACCACTTTTCAGGAGACACGAAACCATGGGCACCAATGTCCTCAGGAGACCCGATACCGGCGCCGGAACCCCGGCCTCGAGCGCTAGAGGCTGGAAAAAACTCGATCTTTCCGAACTCTTCTCGCGCGATTTCCGGATCGGCAAGAACGGTATCTACTGCGCTGCGCTCTCGGCACAGATTGCCGGGACGGAAGAAGATACCGGCTCCGAGTGACGGGAGAGCGTTGTGGTCGAAGCGATCATTCATCGGGGCGACTCAGGGTCGGCGTCCAGCGATCTGCTGAAGAACAGCGCGCTTGAACCGCTTAATAGCGGCAAGACCGATGTCTTCCGCATGACCTTCAACGGCGTCTACAGCAGCCGGATCGAGAAGGCTCCGGTAGAGGAGGAGGAGTCGGACTCCGGGGCGGCGGAAGCGCTGTCTCCGGCTGCGGCGGCCTTTCTCGCCCATATGATGAAGACGCCGGAAGAGCTCTATTTCGAGCGCATCCTGAAGGAGAAGGGGCTCACTCCCGAGCAGTTCGAAATGCTGCCGCAGAAGGAAAAGGCGGCGCTGCGTGAGGAAATCATGGAAGAGGTCAGGCTCCGCATGGAAGAGGACGCGGTCAAGAAGGCGGCGGGCAAGGAAGTCTGACGCGCACCCGAGAGAGTCCGGTCAAAAGCAAAAGGGCGCCCGAAGGCGCCCTTTTCGCATCTGCAGGAGACCGTCCTGGGGATCGAACAGCGCGGTTGCGCGCATACTCAGACGCCGCGCGCGGCTTCCTCGAGCAGGGCCGGGTTGGAGACGATCCCGCTATCGCCCGGCAGATTGGCAAGCTCCTCCGAGACCGCACCGGCAAGCGCCAGCGCGTCTTCGCGGGAGAGATTGTCGTTGACGCTCTCGGCCACCGACGCGGCGCCGCGCGCGCCGCCGCTGACCGAAACCGAGACTGCGCCCTGGGCACCCTCGGTCTGTCCCGGGCCCTGCGGACCGTCAGTCCGTTTTGCCGGCGTGGTCTGCGTGCGCGCGACGTTCTGCGATGCGAGCGTGCTCTTGATGTCCATGGATAATCCCTTCGGCTTTCGCGCCTGTCTGGTGGAACTGTAACTTTCCTACGTCGTCTTGTCACCAACACCATGGACGGCATCCGGCACGGCAGCGTATTCCTAGATCGAACCGTCCGGCCGCGCATGCTGGCGTTCGGGGATATCGGACGAAACGAGCAAGCGGGCGGAGTCAGATTGGAGCAGGTTCATCACTTCATCGACACCCATTACGTCGCCCAATGGGCGTCGATTTCGGGTCTGCTGATCTCCTTCTTCGGTTTCGCGGTCACGATCCTGAACGTGGTGCGGTCGCGCGACGCGGCGACCCGTGCCGAGGAGGCGGCAGAACGGGCGATCCGGGCGATTACGGGAATCGAGATCGTCGACGGCCTGGCGGAGGCCATCCGGCTGCTCGACGAGACCCAGCGCCTGAACCGGCTCGGCGAATGGGCCCTCGTGCTCGACCGGCACCGGGCCTTCCGCAACATCGTCGGCGATTTGAAGGCGAACGACTCGATCAGCAAGTACAAGAATATCGGCCGCCTGCAATCAGCCTTCCAGCAGTCCTGCACCATGTCCAACACCATCGAGCTGTTCCTCGACGGGAACGGAACGGCGCAGAGCGTGAACGTGGCACAGATGAACAAGGTCCTCACCAAGCAGGCGGAACATCTGGGTGCCCTGATGGTCGAGATCCGTACCGCCGTGGGAGCAAAGCAATGATCAGCGAGAAACTGGGCGAAATGGTCGTCCGCCTGAAGCAGCGCACGGAGGAAGGCAAGGTCGACTGGGAGGAGACCTCCACCCGCGGCCGTTTCCAGACCACCCTGAACGACCATTCCCTTGTCATCGCCGAGCAGGAGAACGAGGACGATCCGGCGGTGACGGATTACTGCATCACGATCTTCAACCGCGACGGCGACGATATCGAATGCTTCACCGACAGCGACCTTGCCGAGGTGCCGGAAGCGAACGCGGACGAGACCTACCGCGCGATGATGAAGGGGATCCACGCCATCGCCCGCCGCAAGGCGCTCGGTGCGGAAGAGGCGGTGGACGCGATCCTTGAGGTGCTGGACGAGTCCGAAGTGGGCGACGACGAGGAGAAGGATCCGAAATAGGGCCGCCTTTCTTTCGGCGTGATCGGGCCGCTATCATGGGTGAATGAAACGCTGCATTGAACGCCCCGTACGGGTGGGGCTCGCCCTCCTGCTGTGCCTCTGCCTGACCCCGCCCGCACTGGCGGACGAGGAAAAGCCTCTGGCCTTCGTGCCGCCGGAGATCCACGGGCTCTGGGAAATCGCGGAGATCGATTTCGCGGGCATCAGCGCCGTCGGCCCGGAGGAGGTCGGTAGGTTCGTCGGACGCCGGATCGAGATCGGCAACGCGCACATGGACCTGTTCGGCTATCGCTGCCGCGTCGACCGCTTCGAGGCGGAGCTGATCGACAATAATGTCGGCTTCTTCGGCGAGCGCTTCCTGTTCTCGAATGGGCTCAAGACCGCCGGACTGCGCAAGGCGCCGGACTTCTATCCCGAAAGACTGATGCTGGAGCTGAAATGCGCCGAGGAGGACAGGCCTGCGGTTGCGGAAGAGGATGCGATTTTCTTTTGCCTCGCGGGCGAGAGGCTCGACGGGAAGGGCTTCGACTCTTTCGGCGAGGGCGTGCTGGTGACGAGCTGCGACGGGGCCAATTACGTCCTCAGGCGGATCGCCGAATAGCACTGGTGGCCCCGGAGGGACTCGAACCCTCACGTCCGAAGACTCGCGATTTTAAGTCGCGTGCGTCTACCAGTTCCGCCACGGGGCCGGCCGGGCGTTAAGCAGTTCTAGCTACAGGAAGTTCGCCGCCGCGCCAAGATATGCCGGCGCGGCGTGCGGCGGGGGAGGGCGGTTATTCAGCCGCCTTGGCGGCCGCGCCCTTGTAGACCGGCAGGCGCCATTCGGCGTGCGCGCTGGTGCGGCCCTCGCAGACGTCGATATAGCTTTGCTGCAGCTTTTTCGTCACCGGGCCGATGGCGCCGCTGCCGAGCGGCAGGCGGTCGATGGAGAGGATCGGCGTCACCTCCCAGGCCGTGCCGCAGAAGAAGGCCTCGTCGGCGGCGGCGAGCTCGCTGCGGTCCACCGCCCGCTCGACGGTTTCGTAACCGGCCTCGCGTGCGAGCTGCAGCACCGTGTCCCGGGTGATGCTTTCCAGGATGTCGTTCGATGTGTCGGGGGTGATCACCTGGCCGCCCCGCACCATGAAGAAGCACATGCCGGGGCCTTCGGAGACCTTGCCGCGGCTGTTCAGGAAGATCGCGGTGTCGTAGCCGTCAGTCGTCGCCTGCACGGTGGCGAGGCGGCCGTTATTGTAGTTGGCGTTGCACTTCACCCGCATCGGCATGGCATTGTCCGGAACCCGCATCCAGGAACTGACCTGAGCGCTGATGCCTTTCAGCACGTTGGCCGAGCGCGGCCGCTCCAGCGCGGTGATGGCGAGACCCACCGGGCCGCAGGCGCCGGGGCCGCCCATGCCTGCGACGTAGCAGGACGTCATAATGTGCAGGTTGGTGCCGGCGAACTTGTTGGCGCGGATCAACTCCAGCGTCTTCTCGGTGACGAGATCCGCCGGGATCGCGCCGTCGAAGCGCATGAAGCGCTGCGAGAAGTCGAGCCGGTCCATGTGCTCGTGCATGCGGAAGAGGTAGAAATCCTCGTCCTTCTCGTTCCAGTAGGCGCGCAGGCCCTCGAACACGGTGGTGCCGAACTTGAAGGCCGCCGAGGCGACATGCACCGTCGCGTTGTCCCATTCCACGATCTCGCCGTCGATGACGGCATATTTCGGCGTCGACATTGCCGCGTCCCTTCCATCTTTCCGTTGAGCGGAGACAGGCTGCCGGCGGGCGCCGCACGCCCATTGGTAGTCTGACCCCCTGAATTGTTCTGATGACAATCCGGCGTTTGTCGGCTGCGCCGCCCGGTGCCATATTTCGAGCCTAGAGCGTTGCCGGACCTGTCACAAGCGCCTCTCCGGCACCCCTGAAAAGAAGGACGAGACGGAATGTCAGGTGCAAGCGACCGCCAGGACTACAACATGCGGCTCGCCTATATCGCGCTGCTCTGCGGCGGGATCATCGGCGCGCTGAGCTTCGGCATCCGTTCCGGCTTCGGCGTCTTCCTGCCGCCGATAACCGCCGAACTCGGGGTCGGGCGCGAGGTCTTCGCCTTCTCGCTGGCGATCCAGAACCTGCTCTGGGGCGCGACGCAGCCCTTCGCCGGCGCCATCTCGGACCGTTACGGTCCGTTCCGGGCGATCTGCGGCGGCGCGCTGATCTATGCCGCCGGCACCGTGCTGGTCGCCTATTCGACCTCCGCGGGCATGCTGCATCTGAGCGCGGGCGCGCTGGTCGGGGCCGGGCTTTCCGGTACCTCCTTCGGCATCATCCTGAGCGCCGTCGGCCAGCTTTTCCCGCCGGAACGGCGCTCCTGGGCGCTCGGCGTCGTCGGCGCCTCGGGCTCGCTCGGCCAGTTCCTGCTGGTCCCGGTTGCGGGCGGTCTCGTCGCCAGCGTCGGCTGGAAGGACGCGGCATTCTTCATGGGCCTCGCCTCGCTGGCAATGATCCCGCTCGCCTTCGCCTTCTGGACCGTCAAGGGCACCAAGGCCAGCCCGGTGCCGGCGGACCAGAGCGTCGGCGAGGCGCTGAGGGAGGCCTTCACCTACAAGAGTTACTGGCTGCTGACGGCGGGCTTCTTCGTCTGCGGGTTCCAGGTCGCCTTCATCGCCGTGCACCTGCCGGCCTACGCGACAGATCTCGGCCTCACCGTCGCCATCGGCGCGAACGCGCTGGCGCTGGTCGGCCTGTTCAACGTCATCGGATCCTACAGCGCGGGCGTGCTCGGCGGGAAATTCTCGCGGAAATATCTCCTCAGCCTGCTCTATTTCGGCCGCGGCGTGGTCATCGTCGCGATGCTGCTGCTGCCGCCGAGCGAGATCATGATCTATGCTTTCGCCGGCGCCATGGGGCTGCTCTGGCTCAGCACCGTGCCGCTGACCTCTGGGCTGGTCGGGCAGATCTTCGGCATGCGCTACATGAGCATGCTGTTCGGGATCGTCTTCTTCAGCCACCAGATCGGCTCGTTCCTCGGCGTCTGGCTCGGCGGGAGGATCTTCGACGAGACCGGCTCCTATAACGGGATCTGGTACCTTTCGATCGCGCTTTCTGTGTTTGCCGGGCTGGTTCACTGGCCGATCCGCGAGCAAGCGATCGAGCGGCAGCCGGTGGCGGCGGAATAGGCGGAACGGGACTCAGGCGCCGTTCAGCAGACGCGTGCCCTCGAGCCGCAACTGGTTCGCTTTTTCCGGGCCGAGCAGGAGTTCCGTCATCCGCACCTGGGTGAACAATTGACGCTGGGCGTCATCGGGATCAAGGGGGCTGGAATTCCGGCTCCGGATCGCGTCCAGCAGGGCCTCCGACTGCGCGCCGATATTCTGTTCCAGTTCGGCGAGGCGCTTGTTCACGTCACGCCCGATGCCCAGCTCGTCCGCGAAACGGTCGGTAATCATCAGCGAGACGATCCGGTCCTCGACCGCCTTCTGGGCCGCGACCGGATCCTTTTCGCTATGCAGTTGCCCGAGCGCCGAGAGATTGGATGCGACCTGGCCATCGAGCGCCTCCAGCATCTCCCGGCGGACAAGGTCCGCCATCTCGGTCTTGGTGCGCTGGACCTGCCGGTTCTGCATGCGTGAGCCCGAAGTGCCGACGGCGCGGGCGGCGCCGAGGATGTCCTTGACGAATTTCTCCGTCTGCAGCGCCAGATCCTGGCCGCTGGTAGCGTTCTGGATCTTCTCTTCGAGGCCGCGGATCTTTTCCTCGGTCTGGCTGACGATCGCCGCATTCGCGATCTCGGTGATCCCGGAGACATCGGCCACCGTTCCCGCTTCCTCGGCGCGCTGCATGATCTCGACGATCATCGAAGGGTCCTGCAGCCGGGCGAGGATGACGAAGACGATGAACTGGGTGTTGGCCGGGCGCTGGCGATGCACGGTATTGAGAGCGGTGCAGATATGGGCCAGATGGGCGTTCGTCACCTGGCTGAGGCCGGACGACGGCAGTTCCTTGCGCAGTTCCATGACCGGGACCGCAACCTCGAGGATGCCGGCCATTTCGATCAGTGCGGCGAAGACGGTCTCGTCCCCAAGCTGTTCGATCAGCGCCCGTTTCTTGTTCTTGTCGCGTTCCGTCTCGGTGAGGATCTGGCGGAGCTTCCCGGCGGCATAGCGCCAGAACCCCGTGCCGAGTTCGATCATCGCCGCCTCGTTGTCCTTGTCGATCTCCTCAAGTTCGTCCTGGTAGCGTTGCACGCGGGAGACCTCGGCATGTTCGAGGAACAGCTTGTAGCAGGGAACGATTGTACTGCGCGGAATGCGGCCGACGGCCTTGCGCGGTTCGCCGGATGTGTAGAGCAGGTCGGCGAACGGTTCGGCGAAGAACCGGACAAGGGTCGCCTGGCGCTCCGGTTTCATGATCGCGAGACGGGGACGCAGCTTTGCCAGTACCTGGGCGATAGCCGGCGCCTTCTTGCGGTCGAGTGCGCGCTTCTCGAGCTCGGCCACGAGATTGGCGAGCTCGGCCTCCGGAATCCGGAACAATTGGCCGTCGAGGTCTGCGAGATTGATTCGCGTGTCGTCCGAATCCGAATTCATTCGCTTATCCGAAGCTCCTTGCGAGAACGTTTTCCTGCCGCAGCATGCTCTGCAGGTCGATATTGCTTTGTCCGCGCACTTCGTTGCGGGACGCCGCCAGCCCGAGGCGTTTCGCGAATTCCAGCCATCGAGCATGGCTGTTGACGTTCACTTCGTCACGCGGCAGCAGGGGCAGTCCGGAAAGAATGGTCGAAACTGCCGCCAGCTGTTGTTCCCGATCCGCACGCAGCGCATTTTCCCAGATCGCGAAGATCATCGGCCAGCCGTCCTCGAGCCAGGGAACACGCGCGCTCAGACGTTCCAGGTTCGTCCTGCAGCGCGTCCAGTTCTTCAGTGTTTCCGCGGGATTGTTCGTGAAACCATCGATTTCGTCGAACGCGGTCTGCCAGTTGGTGTGGGTTTCCTCGAGCACTTCGAGCACCAGGCCGGCCGGGTGATCCTCGTCAAGTTCGCTGGTCCGCATCCAGTCCCTGAAGGAACTGCGGAAATGATCCGCATCCGAGAAGATCTTTCGCAGACGCCCCGCAGGCTGTTGGCGCGGAATGCCGAGCAATTCCAGGATGTCGCTCCATTCGGTCATTGCCTGCGAGAGCGGTTCGGGCGCGATGTTCAGCATCCGGGAAATCCGCCCGAGCATGCTTTGCACTTTTTCCTGGCCGGATGGAAGGCTGAGCGCGGCGAGGCTGAGATCGAGGTCGGTGTCGAGTACGGCCTTCACCACGTGGCTGGTGAGGGCGAGGCTGATGCGAAGTTGGTCCTCCGTGGAGCGGCCGCTGGCCTCGGAAGCGGAGACTGCCGCATCCTCGCCGGCGAGGCCGGTGATCGAGGCGCTGATCACGGCCTCACGGACCGCATCGGGCGTGACGGTCTCTATAACGCTGATATTCTCGTGCAGCACGCGGTCATATACGGTGAGCTTGAAAGTCTCCGGAACACCGTTCCAGGCAATGACATAAACCCCGCGCCCCCCGGACAGGCCCGAAATCACCAGTTCGAGGCGCCCGCGCTCGCCGTTTCTGACCCTTGCCGTCGCCACGCTCGGCGTGGTGAAGGGAACGGCCACGCCGCGCTCGGCGAAACTGGAGGGCCAGAAATGGGTCGCTGTCGTTGATTGGTTCGCCATGCCTTTGGGATCCATATGCCCGATTCTAGATTTCGCGCGACCAATGCGTCTTCAAGCCTGTATTTGGCCCGAAAATTACCGCATTTTCAACGGAATTTCAGAATGTTAACCGATTGGAGCAAGGCTCTGAGAAGACTAGAGATCCTTTGCGCCGCCCGCTTTGCTGCTCACGGTTGCATCGATATTGGTGAGCATGTCGTTCAGTTGTTCGAACCTCAATGCGCCTCTCACGCTCTCGCGCCGCGCCCGGTCGAAAATGTTTCTCGTGTGCATCAGCGAGGTGCAGCAATAGCCTAGCAACCAGTACCGGTAATGCGAGGTAATCAAGAAATTCCGAAATGCAACCGGGTCTCCTTCGTCAATAAATTTCCGGTAGCATGAATCGAAATCCTTGAAGATCTGGTTAATATTTCCGACCACATTCAGGATCTTTTTCAGAACGCGCTGCTTGAACATTGACTGTTGTTCCAGGAAGGCCCGGTGCTCGCGATGATCTATTGGCAGCGAGGCGTCGGATTTGATCCATCCGATGACTTCGGCGATCTGCGGTTTGTTTTCCTCGAACTGGTACTGATAGAAGGAGACGCCTTTCCAGGCGCTGAAGACGTTGGCAACTTCCTTGTTGTCGATCTTGAAGGCCTCGATGAAGAGAGCGGCCTCCGGAATTGTCGGATCCCAGATCGCGTCGATGAAGCGTTGCGTCTTGGCGCTGTCATTGTCGTCGGCGCCAAGCGCCTTGTTGACGATCGGGCGAACCTTGTCGCGGATCACGGATTTTATGTTTTCCTCTTCGCCGTCCTTCATTTGCAGGTAGGCCGGATTATAGGAAAGCTTCTCGCGTTCCAGTGCCGTCTTGAGCAGGAACGGATCGAGCGAGGGCAGATCGTCGATCAGCGTCAGGCGCTTGAAATCGCGGGTCATCGCCTCGGTCATGTCGCCATGAGCGATTCCGACATAGCGCTGCAGCAGCTCCTCGGCATCCTTCTGGCGCAGATAGACGGCATAACCGCCGTCTTGCGGGAATTCCTCGTCGTTCGGGATGTAGATCGCGGTCTCGACCGGCCGCTCGTCCGAGAGAGCGGCATCCTTGCCGCTGAAATCCATCGCGGCCTTGTCCGAGACCTCGAGCTTGAAATTCGGATACTTGAAGATGATGACGCGGTTAAGGCTCGGAATCTCGAAGAAGTTCTCTCCGTGTTCCCGATCGAGCGTGATCCCGAGAATGTTCCAGGTGACACTCGGCGGACCGTAAATGATCTGGTCCAGGATCGGCGTCAGCTTGCGCCGTTTCTCCTGCGCGTCGCCGTCTCTGCTCTGCACCAACATTTCGCGCTCCCGGGTGAACCGACAGTATCCGTAGCACCCTCTTTAAACATGAGATAGTGCAGGATCGGGAACCGTGAATCCAGCGATGTCACCCGGAAATATGACCGCTCCTGGCGCTTCCAGGCTCAGCGCGTCGGGCCGCCCAGAACCCGGAAACGTTTGAGATAGGCCTGTTTCGCCGCGGTGGGGGACATTGGCTCAATGGTCACGTCCGCGCCGGTTCTCGGTTTTCCGAAAATCTTGTCCGCCTCGGACTTCGAGAATCCGGCGAGTTGCGTCGCTTCGAGATACGCCGCGATCCTGTCCGCGCGCTTGATCTTGGCGGTGATCTCCGCCGGCAGTTTCGCTGGCAGCCCGAACCTGAGATGCACGGCGCCCTCGAGCCGCTTCTCCACATCCTTGTAGTCGGGGCCGATGACCGCCTTGAAGGGGGTGATCATGTCGCCCACAACATATTCGGGGGCATCGTGCAGCAAGGTCGCAAGACGCCATTTCAGGCTCATCTCGGGATCGAGCCTGTGCACCAGTTTCTCGACCAGAATGGAGTGTTCGGCGACGGAGTAGGGCCAGCGACCTTCGGTCTGGCCGTTCCATCGCGCCACCCGGGACAGACCGTGCGCGATATCCTCGATCTCGACGTCGAGCGGAGAGGGGTCAAGAAGGTCCAGCCGGCGGCCGCTCAGCATGCGCTGCCATGCCCTTGGCCCGGTGGCGGTTTTTGCGCGCGTCACGTCCTGCGTCCTTTCCTGCCGGTTCGGCGGCGTCCCAGATAGACGAGAACACCGAAACCGATCAAGGGCAGGCTCGCACCGGCGAGGACGCGGTTGGCGACCATGATGCTCCGGGTCTGGAAGCGTTCGAGCTCCATGATAAGAAGGCAGCGGTCCCGGGCTTCAGGATCCCTGTAGGAGGCTATGCAGGCTTGCTCCCGAAGCAGATAGGTTCGGTCGACCGGAGCGATATCTTCGGACCAGCGGACGAGAAACAGCCAGGCAAACGCACCGATCCATAGTAAAGAAACGGTGGCAAAGACCGGCCAAATCACGCGGGATTTCCCCTGTGTTGCGTGTGATTGCTTGGTCATATTAGACAAAACGCATGAAATCCAAATGATTGAAAGAATTTGTTCAGATGTTGATGCGATTCTGATACGGTGGCTTCAAGAGAAAGTCGCACAATAAAAATGGAGATTTTACTGTGCATCTGAAGGTTCTTGCAAAGAGCATGCTGGCCGTTGCGGCCGTGACCGCCTTTCTGTCGGCGGCGCCGCAGCCCGCCGGCGCCTACGACCCGCGCGGCATGACCGGACCGGGTTTCCTCGCCCTGGCGGACGGCCGGCTGATTTCCGGGTGGCTGACCAAAGGAAACCGGGTTTTCTACTTCAAGCTCGAGAAGCGCAAGGTCTACTCGATGCACATTCCGGCACAGAATGGGTTCGCCGAGTTCTATGAAACCGGCACCGTGCGCCCGACCAAGGAACACTATTGCCTGACGCCGTTCGACACCGAAACCGAACGTTGCCTGCGTGTGCGCCTGCTCGAGAACAACGAGTTCGAGAGTACGGATGATCAGGGCAATCGCATCTCCCGCTGGTGGCTCGCGGCACAACAGTAATCGCATATCGGGAGAGAGGCCGGACTTGACCTCTCTCCCCGTGCGTTCCAGTTTTGCGGTCTGACTTACCTGAATTATTCGTGCCAGGACATCCGATGACCGCCGATACGCAAGCCGCTCCGCCCGCCGGCGGAGCCTTTTCCGACGTCAAGGTCATCGGCCTGATCGGCGTTGCGCATTTCTTCAGTCATTTCTACATCCTGCTGCTGCCGCCGCTGTTTCCGGTGCTGCGCGAACAATTCGGTATCAGCTTCCTTGAACTCGGTCTGATCATGACGGTCTTCAGTGGTGCGACGGCGAGCACGCAGCTTCCGTTCGGCTACCTGGTCGACCGGTTCGGCGCCCGATGGATCCTGATCGGGGGCCTCGCTCTCGAGGCGCTGGCTTTCCTCTTCATTGGCTTCGGCGACAGTTTCTGGGGCCTGCTGGCGCTGATGGCCGTCGCCGGCGTGGCGAACGGGGTCTATCATCCGGCCGACTACGCGATCCTCTCCGCCTCGGTCTCCGGACCGCGCATGGGCCGCGCCTTCAGTCTGCACACCTTTGCCGGGTTTGCCGGCTTCGCGGTGGCGCCGCCGCTGGTCATTTTCCTGAGCGAGATGATGGGCTGGCGCTCAGCGCTGGTGGTCTGCGGCGTTGCCGGGCTGGTCACCGCGGCGGCCCTGCTGCTCTCGGCCCGGAGCCTTCATACCAAGCGGAAGCCGGATGACGGGGCGCCCAAACCGGCGACGGACAAGGCCTCCAGCCGTGCGCTGCTGTTCTCCTTCCCGATCCTGATGTGCCTCGGCTTCTATACCATGACGGCGATGGGCTCGGGCGGCCTGAACAACTTCCTGGTCTCCGCACTCAATCTCGTGCACGGCACCGAGATTCCGGTCGCGACCGGTGCGCTCACAGGCTATCTCGTCGGCACCACGATCGGCATCCTGTTCGGCGGCTACCTCGCCGACAAGACCTCCAACCACAATGTCATCGCCGCGTTCTGCTTCTTCGCGACCGCGGTCATGATCGCCATGGTGGCGACGGTCGATCTGCCGGAGCCGCTGCTGCTCGCTTCGCTGACGGTCCAGGGAATCATGCACGGCATGATCATGCCGTCGCGGGACATGATCGTCCGCTCGGTGACGCCGGACGGACAGTACGGCAAGGTTTTCGGGTTCGTGACCACGGGCTTCAGCATCGGCGGCATCGTCTCGCCGATAATCTTCGGCTTCATCCTCGACGAGTTCGCACCTGAGCTTGTGTTCTATGCCATCGCCGGGTTCATGTTCCTGTCGATGTTCACCGTCTTCACCTCGGTTCGCTGGCGCCGTTTGCCGGCGGCGGATCCTGCCTGATCCGGCTTTCCCGGAGCCAGATGTATAGCCCGGCGCCGATTACCAGCGCGGCGCCGGCGCAGGTCCAGAAATCCGGCAGGGTGTCGAAGACGAGCCAGCCGAAGAAGGTTGCCCAGAGCATCTGCACATACTGGAACGGTGCGAGCAGGGACGCGAAGGCGTAGCGGTATCCGAGAATCAGCAGGCATTCCGCCGTGAGCGCCAGCAGGCCGATGGCGGCAAGCACCGGCCAGCTCTCGACAGGCGGGAGAGGAC
Source organism: Nisaea sp. (assembly GCF_965216895.1). Classification (GTDB taxonomy): domain Bacteria; phylum Pseudomonadota; class Alphaproteobacteria; order Thalassobaculales; family Thalassobaculaceae; genus Nisaea. The sequence continues at coordinate 1,171,791 of NZ_OZ244205.1, read as the reverse complement.
CGGAGCCGGACAACATGATTGCCGAGCCGACGATCCCGGTCAGTCCCGTCAGGAAAGTGGTCGCGGCGATCGGCGTTCCCGATCCCGCATGGCGCGTCATCAGGCTAAAGACCGAGAAGAAAAAGGCGGTCCCAAGCACCATGAAATGCGCCGGGGAAAGTTCCTGAAGCCCGGGCCTGAGGATCACCAGAATACCGCCGAACCCGACCGCAACGGCGCTCCAGCGCCTGATGCCCACCTGTTCCTTCAGGAAAAGGACGGAAAGCCCGACCGTGATGATGGGCGCCATGAAGGTGATGGCCGCCGCCTCGGCCAGCGGAAGCTCGGTTATCGCGGTGAAGAAGAGGATTGTGGAGAGAAACATAAAGCAGCCCCGGAATGCGAGGAAACCGAACTTTCGTCCGCCCAGGACCGTTTTCGGCCCAAGGAACGGCAACAAGGGCACGAGAACGGCAAAATGCACCGCGTAGCGGAAGAAAGTGACTTGTTCGACCGGCAGCATCGCCCCGCTCTGCTTGACCAGCATGTCCATGGTGGAAAAGCAGCTGAACCCGGCGATGATCAGGCAGATCGCAAGGGCGGGGCGGTGAACGCTCGCGCCGGTTGTCATGGTCGTCCCCGATCCGGAAAGGAATGTGTCAGCGTCTGAGCGGGGTCGGTGTCGGCGGCTGCTTTTTCACCTGGCGCTCCCGGACCCAGACATAGAGGCCGGCGGCGACAATCAGTCCGGCGCCGAGGAATGTCCAGAGATCGGGAACGTCGGCGAAAATGAAGAAACCGTAGACGGTTGACCAGATGATGATGGTGTATTGGAACGGCGCGAGGATCGAGGCACTCGCGTAGCGGTAGGCATAGATCAGGATCTGGTGGGAAATCCCGCCGATCGCGCCGATCAGCATCAGCAGTAGCCATTCCCTCAGGGTCGGCGTCTGCCAGTAGAAGGCGACCAGAAGGCAGGCGCCGGCGGTGCCGATCAGTGCCGTGTAGAAGAGCATCGCGACGGGGTCTTCAGTGCGGTTCAGCGCGCGGGTCAGCAGGGCAAAAACGCTGAACATCGTCGCCATCGCCAGAACCAGAAAATAGGCCCAGTGAACCTCCTGGAAGCCGGGACGCAGCACCACCAGCATGCCGGCAAAGCCGATCGCGACGGCGGACCAGCGCCGGATGCCAACCGTCTCGCGCAGGAAGAAGGCCGACAGGGCGACGGTGATCAGCGGTGCAACGAATCCGATGGCGTTGGCTTCGGCCAGCGGGATTTGCGAGATCGCGGTGAAAAAGCAGAAGGTGCAGCCAAGCAGGAGGAGGCCACGAAGCACGACCTTGCCCGTCTGGTTCGTCGTCAGGGTCCGCCGCACTCCAAGAAGCGGGAGGATCATGATCATCGCGAGGAAATGAAAAAAGTAGCGCCCCCAGATGACCATTTCGATGCGGATTGTCTCGGAGGTGAATTTCGCCAGCGCATCCATCGTCGCGAACATCGCGATCGCGACGACGCTGAGTCCGATGCCGAGCGCCGGGTTGCTGAGGCCGCCATCCTGGGCGGTTTCTGGCGCGCGTATTTCGCTCATGGAGAGGCGGTCCTGACAGGAGTTGCGCGGGGCTGGCGCCCCCCGACCCTTAGCCCTTGGCCGGGGCTCTGGCAATCGTCGTGGTGAGTAACTGTGTTCGCGTCAGCGCGCGATTCGCACCGCCTGGCAGAACTGGCGTTTCGCCTTCAGGGCGCTGCAGGCCTTGCCGGCATCCGCGCGAGTTTCGAAGGCCGCACCGACGAGGCGCACGAAGGTGCCGCGCCCGTCGCCCGCATCGAATTCGATGGTCTTCAGCTGGAGGGCGCCGAGATCGTTCGGGTAACGCTTCTGCAGGGCGGACCAGCCGCGCCGGGCGCCGCTCTGGGTGCGGTAGGACTCGAGGTGAATGCCCCATTTCCCGGTCGCGCTCGGCGCCGTCATGCCGGACTTGGGTTTCTCCGTTTTCTCTTCGCCGGGCACTTCCTTCGGTGCCGTCATCTTGTCGTCCGCCATCGATTCCAGCTTGGAGACGACGGATTCGAGGCGGGAGATGAGCATCACCAGACGCGTGTCGTCGATGGCCGGCATGCTTTCATCAGTTTCTTCCGATTTCGCCATGCCGTCGTCGGTCCCTGTTTTCGCCATCGGCACCTGGGACTGCATTTTGTCGGCGGCGATCTTCGGATTGATCACGTCGGTCTTGTGTTCCGGTTGGTCGACCGTAACGGGCATGCTGGCGGTCCGGTTGTCGGCGAGGTTGACGGACATCAGCTCCTTGCGCGAGCGGGAATTCGAGAAGATGCGCTCGCGCAGGACATAGTTCTGGGCCACCGGAGCGTAATAGAGGCTGGTCTCGACATCCTTGCGTTTGCAGTCGATGCGGAAGGTGGTGAAGGTGCCGGCGGGAACGGTCACGTCCTCCTGTCCGGTAACCACGCAGCGCAGCTCATCTTCCCAGCCGGTCGGCACCTTTTCGCTGTTTCCACGGATGCCGAAGGCGACGATATTGCCTTCCTGCAGAGGAAAGAGGGAGCCCGGATTGCCGATCACGGTCTGCCGGCCGCGCCCGAGTTCGGGATGCGAGGACCAGGAAAGCTGCGGCGTGACGAGTTCGTTCGTGGTGGTCCAGATCAGTCCGGAATCGTTCGTCCAGGTCACCCGGTCCGGGGTGACGCCGACAACCTGTTCCTGCACGACATTGCCGTCATCGTTGAAAACATAGGTGTCGCCCGGCTGATAGAGCGGCTTCGGTGCCGGAGGCAGCTGGGCGAGCGGCTCTTTCGCCGGGAGCGTGTCAGCGTCGCCGGAAAAACCGAAGTCGGGAATCTCGAACGAGCACGCGGAAAGTGCGCCGATCAAGGCCAGGGGAAGAAGACGTCGGGAGAGTAGCCGCATCGTGATTTTCGTCGCCTGAAAGGGGCGCCGTACCCCGGGTCAATAGCCGGAAAAATATCCAATATCTTGGCCTTAGTGTCAACTGGACCCCTAGATGATGTTGCACCAATGAGAGGCTGAATTGGCATTGGCGGGGCCGTTGACAGAGCCGTTTCGCACCCGCACTCTTGGCCTCTCTCCTGAGGCCCGCCGCGCAGTCCTTGCGGTTTCACCGGGCCACCATCGAAAGGACATTGCGATATGGTTACGGCGAAGGCGGATCTGGTATTGCGCGGGGGCAATGTGTTTCTTGGCCGCGGTGTCGGATTTGCCGAATCGGTTGCGATATGGGGCGGCAAGGTCATCGCGCACGGCTCGAATGCCGAGCTGGACGGGTTGATCGGGACGGGAACAAGGGTTGTCGATCTGCGTGGCCGCCTCGCGGCCCCTGGGCTCAACGACGCGCACCAGCATCTGCTTTCCGTCGGGCTCGGACTGTCGGAGATCGATTGCAAGAAGGATACGCGTCTTGCCGATCTGCTTGAGAAGGTGAAGGCGCGCGCCGCGAAGGCGAAGCCCGGCGAGTGGATCTTCGGCCGCGGCTACGATCATTTCGAACTTGATGCGAAACGCCATCCGTTCCGCGAGGAACTCGATCAGGTGGCGCCGAACAATCCGGTCTATGTCAAGCGGACCTGCGGCCATATGGGCGTCGCGAACAGTGCCGCGCTGAGCCTTGCGGGAATCGACGAATCCACACCGCAGCCGGACGGCGGTCACATCGAGAGCCAGAACGGCAAGCTGACCGGCCTGCTGCAGGAACGGGCGCAGGAAAAGATCACCGCCGTGCTGAGCGACCATACTGTCGAAGCGCTGGCGGAGGGTGTCCGCGCCGGTCAGCAGCACAATCTTTCCCTCGGTTTCACCAGCGTCACGGATCCTGGCGTCGGTCTACGCCAGGGCTATGACGAGTGGCTGGCCTATCAGCAGCTGAAACGACAGGGCGGTTTCGGCCTGCGCATGCATCTGATGCCGCTCGCCGGCGCCAGCGGCTGGCCGGACCGGGCGATCGATCTCGGCCTGATGACGGGGGACGGGGACGAGTGGCTGCGGGTCGGTCCGATGAAGCTCTTCACCGATGGCAGCGCGGGTGGCAAGACCGCGGCGATGTTCAATCCTTATCTCGGCGAGCCGGACAATCTCGGGATCATGATCTATGAGGATCAGCAGCTCTTCGATTACGTGAAGGATTACCACGACCGCGGCTATCAAGTGGCGACGCACGCCATCGGCGACCGCGCGATCGAACAGATCCTGACCGCCTACGAACTGGCGATCGGCAATGACGTCGAGACCCAGGGGAACCGGCGTCACCGGATCGAGCATTGCGGTTTCCTCTCGCCGGAACAGCTTGCCCGCATGAAGCGGGTCGGCGTGGTTCCGGCGCCGCAGGCGATCTTCATGTACGAGTTCGGCGACCTTTATGTCGACGTGCTGGGCGAGGAACTGGCCGCAAAGGCCTACCCGTTGCGCTCCTTTCTTGACGCCGGCGTGTATCCCTCGGCGAGCTCGGACGCTCCTGTCTCCTCCACCAATCCGTTCCAGAACATCTATTCGATGATCACGCGCAGGACCAGACGCGGCACCTTGCTGGGGGCGGACCAGCGGGTGAGTCTTGAAGAGGCGCTGCATTGCTACAGCTATTGCGGTGCTTACGGCTCCTTCGAGGAAAACATCAAGGGCACACTGGCGCCGGGGCAACTCGGCGACGTGACCGTGTTCGATTGCGATCTCTTCGCCGTCGAGCCGGAGCAAATTCTCGAGGCCAATGCCGATCTTGCGATCGTCGGCGGCGAGATCATGCATGACCGCCTTGGCGAGGCGGCCTGAAAGCAAGGAAACGGGGCCGCAGCCCGGCCCGGAACAGAGAAAGCAGGGACATGTCGAAGACCACTTTGATCAAGAACGCGGCCTGGGTGATCGGCTGGCAGGCCGGTGAGAACGGCAAGGCGGCCGGACACCGCTTCTTCCACGATGCGGACGTCGCCTTCAGGGACGGCATGCTGATCCATGTCGGCCCCGGTTTCGAGGGCACGGCGGACGAGACCGTCGACGGCAGCCGCATGATGGTGATGCCGGGCTTCGTCTCGATCCATAACCACCCGACCTCCGAGCCCGGCAACAAGGGGCTGAACGAGGAACTCGGCAGTCCGAAGCTGGGGCAGAGCGGTCTCTACGAATACATGCCGGTCTTCCGGATCCTGCCCGAGGCGGCTCCGTACACAACGCGCTACGCCATCCACGAGATGCTGAAGAGCGGCGTCACCACCTTCGCCGACCTCTCGGGCGCCCGAGACAGCTGGGTCGAGGACGTGGCCGAGACCGGCATCCGCGCCGTGCTATGCCCGATGTACCGCGACGCCGTCTGGTCGACCAAGGACGGCCACTCGGTTGTCTATGACTGGGATACCAAGGCCGGCGAAAAGGCGATGGAGCGTGCCATCGAGATCATCGAGGAGGCGGACAAGCATCCCTCCGGACGACTGTCCGGCATGATGGGGCCGTCGCAGATCGACACCTGCACGCCCGAGCTGATCAAGGCCTCGCACCAGGAGGCGAAGAAGCGCGGCATCAAAATGCAGATCCATGCCGCGCAGAGCGTGGTCGAGTTCAACGAGATGACCCGCCGCCACGGCCTGACGCCGCTCGAATGGCTCGACAGCCTCGGCGTGCTCGATGAAAGCACGATCATCGGCCATTGCATCTTCCTCAACGACCACCCCTGGCTGCACTGGCCGCAGGCGGACGACTTCAATCTGCTGGTGAAGTCCGGCGCCAACGTCGCGCACTGCCCGACCGTGTTCTGGCGCCGCGGCATCGCGCTCAACCATGTCGGCCGCTACGTCAAGGCGGGCATCCCGCTCGGCCTCGGCACCGATACCTTCCCGCACAATTTCATCCACGAGCTGGAAGTGGCGATGATCGTCGGTCGCATCATGTCCGGCGACTACAACAACGCGACGACGGAGGAGATCTTCGATTCCGGCACGATCGGCGGCGCGAAGACCCTCGGCCGCGACGATATCGGCCGGCTCGAGGTCGGCTGCAAGGCGGACCTGGTGATGGTGGATCTCGACCATGCCTACATGCAGCCGGTCCGCGATCCGCTCCGCAGCCTGCTCTACTCCGCCGGCGATCGCGCGGTTCGCCACGTCTATGTTGATGGCAAACAGGTGGTTAAGGACGGCGAGGTCACGACCATCGACGTTGCGGAAGCCGCAGCGAAGATGACCGAGTACCAGAAGGTCACGATGTCGACCGTGCGGCAGCGCGACTGGGCCCAGCGCCCGATCGAGAAACTGTCGCCGATGAGCTATCCGGACGCGCACTGAGGAGCGGATATATGAGTGAATATGATCTGGTCGTCCGCGGCGGCACCGTCGTCAATGCTTCTGACATCGTCAAGGCGGATGTCGGCGTCAAGGACGGGCGCGTCGTCGCGTTGGGCGAGAAGCTCGGCGCGGGCGCGCAGGAAGTGGATGCGTCCGGCCGGCTGGTGATGCCGGGCGGCGTCGACAGCCATTGTCATATCGACCAGCCCTCGAGCACCGGTGGGCGCAATGCGGAGACCTTCGAGAGCGCGACGCGCTCGGCAGCCTGCGGCGGCACCACCTCGGTGATCTGCTTCGCTCCGCAGCAGAAGGGGGTCGGCCTTGCCGACGGCGTTGCGGCCTATCACGAGCGGGCGAAGAGCGCCTGCATCGACTACAGCTTCCATATCGTCATCAACGATCCGAACGACGCGGTCGTCGGCGAGGACCTGCCGAAGCTGATCGGCGAGGGCCACCGCTCGATCAAGCTCTTCATGACCTATGCCAGCAACCGGGTCGATGATGGGCAGATCCTGCGCATCCTCGAGGTCGCGCGGCGCAACCAGGCTTTGGTCTGCGTCCATGCCGAGAACCATGACGCGATCATGTTCATGACCGAGAAGCTGCTGGCGGCGGGGCTGAACGGCACCAAGTACCACTCCTGGTGCAAGCCGGCCCTGGTCGAGCGCGAGGCGACCTACCGGATGATCGCGCTGGCAGAACTGATGGACCAGCCGATCCAGATCTTCCACGTCACTTGCGGCGAAGCGGCGGAGGAGATCCGCCGGGCGCAGCAGCGCGGCCTCAAGGTCTTCGCCGAGACCTGCCCGCAATATTTCGTCCTCACCGAGAAGGATCTAGACCGGGACGCGCGGGAAGGGGCGAAATATCTTTGCTCGCCGGCGCCGCGCACCGAGGCGGAACAGGAGGCGCTCTGGGACTATGTCCGGTCCGGCACGCTCGGCAATGTCACCTCGGATCACGCGCCCTACAATATCGGCGATCCGGACGGCAAGTTCTGGGCCGGCGACAATGCCCCCTTCAGTTCCATCGCCAACGGCGTGCCGGGGCTGGAAACGCGGATGCCGATCGTCTTCCACGAAGGGGTGGTCAAAGGGCGCCTCTCCCTGCAGGACTTCGTCGCGGTCACCTCGACCAATGCTGCGAAACTCTTCGGCCTGCACCCGCAGAAGGGCGCGATCGCGGTCGGCGCCGATGCCGACATCGTGGTCTGGGACGCTGAGAAGAAGACCACGATAAGCCAGGACATCCTGCACCACGCGACCGACTACACGCCCTACGAGGGCATGGAAGTCACCGGCTGGCCGGCGGCGACCATCGCCCGCGGCAGCGTCGTCTGGCAGGACGGCAAGGACATGTGCGAGGCCGGCTACGGCAGGTTTCTCGCCCGGGAGCCCTACGACTACATCAAACCGAACGGAGCTTTTCCGACACCGTTTGATCCTGTCGCAGGAACGGTTATGGAATAAGCAGTACAAAAAAAATTCGAACAGAGGAGCATTTTGATGTCCCGCATCCTGACCATCGGCGCCGCCCAGCTCGGCCCGATCGCGCCAGACGAGTCCCGCGCCAGCGCCGTCAAGCGCATGATCGAGCTGTTGAAGCAGGCGGGCGACCGCGGCTGCAATTTCGTTGTCTTTCCGGAACTGGCGCTGACCACCTTCTTCCCGCGCTATTACGAGGAAGACATCTCCAAGATGGACCATCATTTCGAGCGCGAAATGCCCGGGCCTGAGACGCGGCCACTCTTCGAGGAGGCCTCCAAGCGCGGTATCGGATTCTATCTCGGCTATGCCGAACTGACGCCGGACGGGCACCGCTACAACACCGCGATCCTGGTCGACGAGACCGGCAAGATCACCGGCAAGTACCGCAAGGTCCACCTGCCGGGCCATTCCGAATATGATCCCAAGCGGCCCTGGCAGCACCTCGAGAAACGCTATTTCGAGCCGGGCGATCTCGGCTTCGGGGTCTGGAAACAGCAGGGCGGCATCATGGGCATGGCGATCTGCAACGACCGCCGCTGGCCGGAGACCTACCGGGTGATGAGCCTGAAGGGCGCGGAGCTGATCGTGCTCGGCTACAACACGCCGGACGTGAACACCTCGGCCTTCGAGCCGAACCACCTGCGCATGTTCCACAACCATCTGACCATGCAGGCCAACGCCTATATGAACTCCTGCTTCGTGGTCGGCGTCGCCAAGGCGGGCATGGAGGACGGTTGCATGCTGATCGGTGGGTCCTGCATCATTCAGCCGTCGGGCGAGATCGTCTCCCAGGTTTCCTCCGTGGATGACGAACTGGTCACCTATTCGGCCGATCTCGACCTTGCCAAGATGGGCAAGGAGACCGTGTTCAACTACGCCAAGCACCGGCGGGTCGAGCATTACGGCATCATCGCCTCGCAGACCGGTGTCGAACTGCCGCCGGAACTTCGGGACGCGGCGGAATAAGGTACGGCACGAGCCTCACGGTCTCGTCAGCTTGGGTGAAGCGGACTTGGCGCTATAGTCCTTGAACCACAGATGAAATACCCGCCCGATCTTCCGGGCGGGTCGTTCAAGGTTCGGAGTTCATATGCCGCGGTTCGCCCGCTTCGTCTTTGCCGTTCTTTTTCTGGGCGCGGTCTCTCTCCAGAGTACGCGCGCCGAGCCGGTCGAGCGCATCCGCGTCGAGGGCGAACTGATCGATACCTGGTGCTACGTCACCGAGATCATGTTTGCCCGCGGCTCCGCGCATTACCAGTGTGCGGTCTGGTGCGCGGTTGGCGGTATCCCGGTCAGCATAAGGGCGGAAGACGGCACGCTCTATGTCGTGCTCCGTGTGGAGGGCGACTCGCAGAATGTTGCCAATCCCTCCATGATCCGGATCCAGAGTCATCAGGTCACGGTCGATGGCGACCTGATCCGGCGCGACGGGGTCAACTACCTGCTGGTGACGCAGGTGGCGGACGACGCGGGCATTGTCGATCTCACGCACGAGAAGTTCGGCATCCAGCCGTGGGGGATGTGAGCGTGGCCCGGGGTTGCATTTCGCTTCTCGCAGTCTTCCTGATGCTGGCCGCAATTCCCGCTGGGGCGGCGCAGAAATGGGGCATCGACGGCGAGATGACGGCGCAGTTCGAAGCCAAGGTCGTCGACCTGCTCTGCGAGCTGAATGGGGACTGCCCGGAAAAGTGCGGTGGCGGCAAACGCCAGCTCGGTCTGCTCCGGGACGACGGTCGCCTGCTGATTGCGGTCAAGAGCAACACGCTTTTCGCCGGCGCGACGCTCGATCTGCTGCCCTATTGCGGCGGGCGGGTCGAGGTTGACGGACTGATCATCACTCATCCCTCGATGGTTATCTACATGCTGCAGAAGCACCGCGAGCCCGGCGCGGCGGACTGGATCCAGGCGACCGCCTTCGCCAAGGACTGGAAAAAGCGGAACGGTACGACCGACGCGAAGCGCTGGTTCCGCCGCGATCCGCAGACGAAAGATGTCATCGGCGCCTTCGGCAAGGTCGGGCGGCCGGATTTGGTCCCGCCTCCGGTGGAGTAGGACGGACACCGTGCGGAATGCTTTTTTCAGGCTGATTCTGTCGCTGGTGCTGCTGTCCGGAGTGCCGGTGGCGCGCAGTGCGGAGCTACCGTCGCTCTTCGGCGGTCCGTTCGAACTGACGGACGAAACCGGCGCCAGAGTCAGTCCGAAGAGCTATGCCGGAAAATACATGCTGGTCTATTTCGGCTATTCCTACTGCCCGGATATCTGCCCGACCGATCTGACCGTAATGGGGCAGGCGCTCGATAGTCTCGGACCTTTGGCAGAGAGGGTTCAGCCACTCCTGATCTCGGTCGACCCCGGACGCGACACGCCCGGTGCATTGCGCGATTTCACCGACGCATTCCATCCTGCGCTCGTCGGTCTGACAGGAACCGAGGCGGAGGTCGCCGCCGCGGCGAAAGCCTACCGTGTGCACCGGCGCCGGTTCCGGCTCGACGGTGCCGCCGACGAGGATTACCTCGTCGACCATTCGACCCTGACCTACCTGATGGGCCCAGACGGCGGTTTCGTCACCATGTTTCCGCGCGGCACCACGCCCGAGCGTATGGAGGCCGTGCTGAGAAAGTATCTATCCGAATAAAGAGCTGGCTCAGCCGTCGAACGGGATGATGTTGTCGAGGCAGCCGTCGGCATTCGCTCTCAACAGGACGTTCAGGATCTGACCGTAGGCGATGCGCGGAATCTGGTTGTTCGAATGCAACAGGTTCTCCCGCAGCTTTTTGACGAGCCGCTGGTTCGCGCTCTAGAGCGATCAGGTGAAGTCGATCGGGTTCGCGCCGTCGAGCGTACCGCCCGGGACGTGGGTCAGGGGCACCACCGGCTCGGCAGGCCGGTCGGTGCGGGTGGCGAAGACGGTGTCGCCGTCATTCGCCTGCGCCAGGCCGAGATTGGCGTTTTCGCTTCCGCTTTCATGCTGGGGGGGAAACATATCCGCACGCGACTGCTCCGTCCCGCGTCGTTCTCGGCCGCGACGGCGGCTGCCGCTCGCGGTATCCGGTCGACATGCGAGAGACGGTCAATGTGAAGTCATCCGCAGAAGTTGCGGATCCGGCGCGATTGTCAGTCCGGGCGGTTCATCTCGAAGGTCTCGGCGACGGCGCAATAGTCCATATAGCCGAGTCGGCCGACCGGCTGGTACTTGGTCACGTCGATCCGGCCGTCGACGACATACTTTTCGTCGATATGGATGCCGACCACCTGTCCGAGCACGATACAGTTGCGCGCGGTCTCGCTTTCCGTCGGCAGATCGATGGTACGCAGATACTTGCACTCAAGGTGCACCGGCGCGTCCTTCACCCGCAGCGGCTTCACATACTGGGAGGGCAAGCCCTCAAGACCTGCATGCTGCATCTCGTCGGTTCCGTGCGGAAAGTGGATCGCCGTCTCGTTCATCTGCTTCGCCTGCGCCGCGCCGACGATGTTGCAGACGAATTCGCCGGTCTTCTCGGCGTTCAACTGGCTGTCCTTCGGCGAGCCGTCCTTGCGTGAGCCGCTGGAGAAGATCACGCAGGGCGGGGCCCAGGAGACCGCGTTGAAGAAACTGTAGGGTGCGAGGTTGGTGACGCCGTTCTCGTCCAGAGTCGAGATCCAGCCGATGGGCCGCGGTGAAATGGTCGCCTTGAACGGATCGAAGGTGAAACCGTGATCCTTGTGCTTGCCCGGCTCGAAAAACATCCGCCTCGCTCCTCCCTGTCGCGTGAAAGCCAGAGCGGAATGCCACAAAGCCGGGAGACTGGCAACGCCGCGGGCCCGAACGGGTGCCATTCCCAGCCGACCCGTATCATGGTACCGCTCGACCGGGAGGCGGAGCGGACATGACGAGATTTCCGGAAGACGATGCGAATCTGCTGGAAAACCTGCGCGCCGAGTTCGGCAAGCAGGAAACGATGCAGCGGCTGTTCCAGACCGTGCTGCCGCATCTTGAGGGGGGACGCCGTACGCTGGTCTACATCCTGGCGCAGGTCGATCGGATCGGGCACACGGCGATGGAACCGTTCTTCCTGAAGAACCTTTTTGGCCCGCAGTACGACCGCATTATCCTCGTCACGGGCACGGGAGAAGGTCCCGGCTACAATCCGTTCACCCTGCAATGCCCGGGCCCGGAATTCGTCCATGTGCCGACCCCGGACCCGATCCTGCCGCTGCTCGGCTTTCTCGACGGTGGAATTCTCGACCTGAAGCTGTTCCATCTCTGTCTCGCCTCACCGCAGCGCGTGGTGCGGGATTTCGGACGCCATGTCGTCGCAGGGGGCGAGGTCCGGCATTTCGAGCTCCCGGAGGCGATCCGGGAGGCCGGCGAGGCGTTTCTCTCGACGGTCGGCATGCCGGAAGGAACGCCTTTCGTCATGCTGCACACCCGTGACATGAGCTATTTGCCGGAAAAGGCGCATCATGCCTTCCGCTGCGCCGATATTCGAACCTACGCACCGGCGATCCGGCGTTTCACCGACGCAGGGTACTGGGTCTTCCGTCTCGGCGACCGGAGCGGCATCGCGATGGCCGATGCGCCGCCTGAAGCCGTCGATGTGTCCCGGCATGCTGCCTACAGCCAGGCGCTGGACATCTTCCTGTCCGCGCGTTGCGCCTTCGCCTTCAATCAGGCGTCCGGACCGGAAGCCCTGGTCCGCGCCTTCGGTCGGCCTGCGGCGACGGTCAATCTGGTCTACGAACTTCTCCGCCTGCCGCTGAAGAACGACCTGCTGCTCTTCAAGGACTATGTCTCGTCGGGAAGCGGAACACGGCTGTCTTATCGGGAGATCCTCGACCGGGGGCTTCCGGCAGTCGGCAGCGGCGAGGTCTTCGCGGGAATGGGCGTCGAGATTCGCGAGAACGGCGAAGAGGAGCTGGAGGAAGCGGCCCGGATCATGATTGCCCGGGACCGGGACGGGACGGAGGAGCCCTCGGATCCAGATGTGCTCGACAGCTTCCGGAGTCTTGGTTCGGTCTATGAGCAACGGCTGATGGCCGATCCGGAGATGCAGAAGGACAATCACGATTTCTACGCATATGCGTACGATTTCGGCGCGCCGGCTCCCTCCGTTCTCGCAAGAAAAGGTTTTCTGGACCGCACCTGACGGCTGGTCTATCTAGCGCGCTGCCTGCATTTTCCGGATCCGTCCGTATGCTCTACCAATTGTTCGCGATCATCGCCCCGGTTTTCGTCTGCTCGGCCTTCGGGATTCTCTGGGCGCGCCTGAAGCTGCCATTCGATAACGAGTCCGTCACCTCGATGGTCACGCTCATCGGTACGCCGTGCCTGGTGTTCGGCACCCTGGTCGGGCTGGAACTCTCGATCGACTCTCTGCTCCGGATCGGCGCGGGCAGCGCGCTTGTCGTCGCAGCGACGGTTGCCGTGATCGTGCCGGTTCTCTTCCTCTGGCGGAAATCGCAACGCGCCTTTCTGCCGGCGCTGATGTTTCCGAATGTCGGCAATATCGGCCTGCCGCTCTGCCTCTTTGCCTTCGGTCAGGAGGGGCTGGCCCTGGGCATCTCCTATTTCGCCGTGCAGGCGGTCACAATGTTTACGGTCGGCAACGGTATCGCTTCCGGGCGTTTCGGCATCGCCTCGCTGACCCGCAACCCGATCATCTACTCGGTCGCGGCGGCACTGGTCTGCATCTTCGGCGGGATCCAGGTGCCGAAATGGATCGTCGACACCGCCGATCTGATGGGCGGTATGTGCATTCCGCTGCTGCTGATGACGCTCGGGGTGTCGCTTGCCAAGCTACGCCTTTCCAACCTGCTCGACAGCTTCGGGGTCGCGGTGCTGCGGTTGGTGGTCGGCTTCGGTGTCGGCCTTCTCGCGGCCTGGCTGCTCGAGACCAGTCCGATGGAAACGGGCGTGCTGATCCTTATGTCCAGCATGCCGGTCGCGATCTTTCCCTATCTCTTCGCCGTCCGCTACAACCGCGAACCCGAGACCATTGCGGGCTGCGTCATCGTCTCGACGGTCCTCGGATTCCTGACCATGCCCGGGCTGCTCTATCTCGTTCTGGAGCTTTCCGGAAAGGCCGGTTGAGAAGCTCCGCTCAGGGCGTCAGGATCTGCCTGATCGCGGTGCCGTCTTCCATGCGGTCTAGCGCGGTGTTGACCTGCCCGAGCGTCATCCGGTGGGTGATCAGTTCCTCGACCGGAAGAAGACCGCGCCGGTGCATGGCGATGAAGCGCGGAATGTCGGTGCGCGGATTGCAGCTTCCGACATAGGAGCCCTTCACCGTCTTCGCGCCGGTGACCAGCGCGGCGACATCGAGCTGAAACGGTGTCTTCGGATCGACCAGACCAACGGAGACGACTGTCCCGCCGCGCCGGGCGCTGTCATAGGCCATCTCGAAGGCGCCCAGGGTCCCGGCGGTCTCGAAGGCGATATCGACGCCGCCCGAGGTCAGGTCCAGAACGTCCGCAGCCGCGCTCCTGTTACCTGAGGCAATCACGTCGCTCGCGCCGAGGCGTCTTGCGTGTTCCAGCTTTGCCGGGTCGGGATCGAGGGCGATGATCCGCGATGCGCCGGCCGCGCGCGCACCGAGCAGCGCGCTGAGCCCGACCCCGCCCGCGCCGGCGACGACGACCGTATCGCCGGCCTTGATACCGCCCGTATTGAGCACGGTTCCTGCCCCGCACATGACGGCGCAGCCGAACAGGGCGGCGATGTCGAGAGGCAGGTCTCTTGGTACCCGCACAACGGATTTCTCGGAGACCAGTGCGTACTCGGCAAAGGCCGAGAGGCCCATATGATGATGGACCGGCGCACCGTCCAGCGAGAGGCGGGTGCTGCCGGAGAGCAACTCGCCCTTGCGGTTCGCCGCGAGGCCGGGTCCGCAGAGATGGGCTTCTCCGTCTAGACAGGCCGGACAGGCGCCGCATTGCGGCTGATAGACCAGCACCACGGGGTCGCCAATCCCGACCGAGCTTACGCCGGCACCCGTCTCGACGACCGTCCCGCTGGCCTCGTGGCCCGGCACGATCGGCATCGGCCAGGCGCGGACGCCGTTGATCACGGACAGGTCCGAGCGGCAGAGGCTTGCCGCGGCAATCTGCACCAGAACTTCACCTTCGCCCGGTGCAGGCACTTTGACCGTCTCGAGCGACAGCGGTTTGTACTCCGCATAGGGCCGTGCCGGGGCCGGCGCCGTCAGGACGGCGGCCTTGAACGCGTGCCTCATGCGAACTCTAAAGCGAGATAGGAGTTCATCACGCTCTCGATGGTTTTCTTGTCGAGATCGCGGACGATGAAGACGAGCCGCGACCGGCGGTCCTCGTCCGGCCATTTCTCGATCTTGGCGGGCGGGTGGAACATGTGCTGGACGGCATGGACCACGACCGGCTCGTCCGCGAGTTCCTTGAGGTTCAGCAGGCCCTTGATGCGCAGGATATTGGCGCCGTGCGTCTGGGCCATCATGTCAAGCGCGCCGGCGATCCGGTTCCATTCCAGCGGCTCGTCGAAATAGAGCACGAAGGAACGGATGTGATCGTCATGCCGGCTCACGTCGTGATGATGGTGCCCGTGATCATGTGCGTGATCATCATGGTGATCGTGATGATGGACGTGGCCTTCGGTCGCCCGGTAGGCCTCCTCGCGGAGCCATTGGGAGACATCGGCGCTCTTGGTCTTGGGGTTGTAGAGCCCGGCATTGAAAAGCACGGAAGGCGCCACGTCGCCTTGTACGGCTCTGACGACGGGGGCCGCCGGATTGAGTTCCGCGAGGCGCGTCTCCACCTGCGCGACCTGATCGCGGTCCGTCACGTCCGTCTTGGTCAGCACGATGCGGTCGGCGACGGCAGCCTGCTTCACGCTCTCGAACTGCTTGTCGAATTGTTCCATAGCGTGATGGACGTCGACCACGGTGATCACGCCGTCGAGGCGGAAGCGGGTGACCAGGAACGGATCCGCCATCATGGTGTGCAGGATCGGCGCCGGGTCGGCGAGGCCGGTGGTCTCGACCACGATGCGGTCGAAATCCGGGACAAGCCCCTTCGCGCGCTCCTTGAAAAGCCGCTTCAGCGTGTCGACCAGATCTCCGCGGACTGTGCAGCAGAGACAGCCGCTGTTCAGTAGCACCACGTCCTCGTTCGACTCCATCACCAGCGCGTCGTCGAGACCGACCTCGCCGAACTCGTTCACGATGACGGCGATGCGGTCCATCTCCGGATGGTGCATCAGTTTCGAGAGCAGGGTGGTCTTACCGCTGCCGAGGAAGCCGGTGAGAATGGAGACCGGAAGCCGGTCCGGTTCGCTGGTCGTGCTGGTCATGATGTCGCCCGTTCTGGCGTTGGTCTCTAGTGGGGGTGATGAAGTCCTTGGTCTTGATCGTGACCGCAGGCATCGCCGTCATGCGTATGATCGTGATCGTGACGATAGGGCACCACGGCCGCTTCGTCCAAGCGTCCGAAGAGCGAACGGAAACTCGGATCGCGCTCAACCTCGGCAGGATGACCGGTGCAGCAGATATGCCCGTTCAGGCAGAGCACCCGATCGGTGCCGCGCATCACGAGGTGCAGGTCGTGCGAGACCAGAATGACTGCGGCGCCGGTTTCCACGCGGATCGCCTCCACCAGCCGGAACAGCTCCGATTGCGCGGCAACATCCATGCCCTGGGTCGGCTCGTCGAGAACGAGCAGGGAGGGTTGCTTCAGGATCGCGCGGGCCAGCAGAACCCGCTGGGTTTCGCCGCCGGAGAGGGCTGCAAGCTGGCGGTCGAGCAGATGGGCGATCCCGGTGCGCTCGGCGACTCCCGCGACGCGGCCGCGTACGCCTTTCATGCCGAGCGTCAGGAAACGTCGGGGGGTGAGCGGCATGGTCGCGTCGATCGCCAGTTTCTGCGGTACATAGCCGATGCTGGTACCGGCTTCGAGTGTCACGCTGCCGCTGCCGGGACGCACGAGACCCAGGATGGCGCGGAGCAGCGTGGTCTTGCCTCCTCCGTTCGGGCCGATCACGCTGATGATCTCGCCCCGTCCGAGGGCGAAACTGACATCCCGAAGAACCGCCCGCCCATTATGCTCGATGGTGAGATTCGTCACGTCGAGCAGTGGTGATGTCCTGTCGAGCATCGATCAGGCCGCGGCCGACATGCAGGCCGGGCACAGCCCCTTGATCTCGACCGTGCTTTCCTCCGCCTTGAAGCCATGGCGCCGGGCCAGGCTGTTCAGAAGTGCGTTCAACTCTCCATCCTCGACCTCGAGCGCGGCCCCGCAGTTCCGGCAGATCAGGAAACCGCAATCGTGGCCGGCCTCGGGATGGCTGCAGCCGATATATGCGTTCTGCGACTCGACCTTGTGCACCAGGCCTTGTTCCATCAGGAACTCGAGCGCGCGGTACACGGTCGGCGGGGCGACTCTCGCACCCGGCTTGCCGTCACGGTCGGCATCCTTCTGCATTTCCGAAAGAATGTCGTAGGCGCCGACCGGCGCATGGCGCTGCCAGACCAGTTCCAGCACCCGGCGTCGGGCCGGCGTGATGCGGGCCCCGCGTTCGGCGCAAAGCCGTTCGGCCGCGCTCAGCGCGTCGTTGAGGCATTGGCCATGATCGTGGTCCGGGCTGGGAAAGCTTCCGTCGGGCTTGTGCACCTGTGTGGCATCCGTCTCAGTCGAAGAGTTTCTGACGCAATAGTATAATGTTTCATAACCGCGTTCCAAGGACCGGGGTGATCCGGCGCCCGCCAAATGGCGTACCTGAGAGGAAAGCGGCCCGGACTCGGACGGGCTCGCTTGCCCGTGCCGGGATGGACACATGAAGCCTTTTTGCGCCCGCTTTTTGCCCTTGATCGCGTCCGCACTGTTCCTTGCGACCCTGTTGCAGGCCGATGTCGCGTCGGCGTCCAGCCTGGTTCCGAAGGGCTGGGCGCAAGAGGGGCTGATCAAGTTCAAGGTCTACCGCGAGGGCGATCCGCTTGGCGTCGCCATGCTTAGATTTGACATAAACAACGGAAATTATCGCGTTGATATGCAGACATTATTGGATTTCAACGTAGGGCCTTTCACGCTCTACTATTATGCGCTTCGCGCGCAGGATGAATGGAACGGGTCCGAACTTCTAAGCGCGCGCGGCGTGGTCAATGACAACGGCGACGTCTTCATCGTCGATGGTCGGGCCGGGCCGGACGGGTTCCGCTTTGCCGGGCGCGAGGGCGAACATGTGGCTCCGCCCGGCGAATCCGTTCCGTCCACTTACTGGAATTACGCCCTGACCGATGCGACCAAGCTGATCGACCTGCAATATGGGCGTCTGCGCAACATCACCGTGACGGAGGCGGGCTCCGAGACGATTCTGGCCGAAGGCAAGGAGGTGGAGGCCGTACATTACGAGATGCGCGGAGATCTCGACCTCGACATCTGGTACGGACGGAACGGTGAATGGGTCAAGATGACGTTCGTGCATGACGGAGCCCGGTTCGAGTACGTGCGGGTCGCGCCGAGGCCCGGTGACCGTGACCGTTTTCTCGAACTCGACGCGGTGAAGAGTGCCGGTTCCGAGACCGTGCGTGTTGTACTCGAGGAACTCGAATGATGGCGCGCTGTGTCTGGATTACCGGCGCAAGTTCCGGGATCGGTCTGGCGCTTGCCGAGCGGATGATGCGCGATGGCTGGATCGTTGCAGGATCGGCGCGCTCCGCCGAGGCGCTGACCGAGCTTGAAAATCGTCACCCGGAATGCTTCTTCGGCTACCCGCTCGATGTGACCGACGAGACGGCGGCCAAGGTCGTCGTGGCGCGGATCCGGGAAGAGAGAGGAGGGCTCGATATGGCGGTTCTGGCTGCGGGAACGCATCTGCCCGTCGAGCTCGAGGACCTGGAAACGAACAAGTTCAGGACGCTGGTCGGAGTCAATCTGCTGGGGGTGGTGCACTGTCTTGCGGCCGTGGTGCCGGGATTCGTCGCCGCCCGTCAGGGCCACGTTGCCGTGGTCTCGTCTGTTGCCGGTTACGGCGGCCTGCCGACGGCGGCGGCCTATGGGGCGACCAAAGCGGCCCTCAACAACATGACGGCGGCATTCAAGCTCGATCTCGACCGCTATGGCGTGAAGATTCAGCTGGTCTGTCCGGGATTCGTGCGCACCCCCCTGACCGACAGGAACCCGTTTCCGATGCCGTTCCTGATGGAGCCCGAAGACGCCGCGGAGGCGTTTTACAGGGGCCTGCAATCCGGCCGGTTCGAGATCACTTTTCCGCGCCGTTTCGCGATTATCCTCAAGCTGCTGAACGCCTTGCCCTACAGTGTGTATTTCAGGCTGATGAAGCGGGGCACGGGCAAGTGAACGACATGTTGGGGGACCGGCTGGCGGCCTATGCCCGCTGCTACGAGACACTGACGGAACAAAAGCTCGGGGCACTCGCCGCGTTGCTTGCGGACAATATCCGTTTCAAGGATCCATTCAGCAATGTGACCGGGAAAGCCAATGTCATAGCGATTTTCCGGCATATGTTCGAGGCCATGGACAAGCCCGCATTCGAGATACTCGATCGGGTTGCGGGGGAAAACGCCTGTTATCTCAAGTGGCGGATGACCGGGCGTGTGAAAGCGGCCGGCGACCGGGAGATCGTGATCGTCGGCCTGAGCGAGGTGTCATTTGATGATGACGGCCTCGTCGCGAGCCATATCGACCACTGGGACGCCGCGTCGCAGGTCTATGCACTTTTCCCTGTGCTGGGACCGCTGCTGCGCTGGCTAGGCCGCCGTTTTACGCCCGCCGGATGAGCCCGTTTGATCCACCGTATCCTTGGCGAAGAACAGGGTGACGGTTCCGATCGTAATGCCGAATTTCGAGACTTCCGCCTTGTTGATCATCACTCCGCCTGGCTGCAGGAACATCCAGTCATCGAAGCGGACCTTGACCGTGTTGTCGCCGACCTTGAGCATCAGATCGTAGGACCAGTTGAGGGCCTTGCCCCTTGCAACGCCCCTGGCGACGCCGACCACATCGTCCGCGCGGCCTTCGTAGAGCCCGTCGCCGGTCCTGGTGATGCGCCAGATACGTTGGTCCTGTTCGCCGTCGCTATAGTCGAAATCCTCGGTCAGGGTCAGGGTGGTGCCGTCCCACTCCCCCTCTATGTCGACGATGAACTCCCGTTTCAGGTTGCCGAAGCGGTCCTCGAAGATTCCCCAGGCTTTGGTTCGGCCGGCGAAATACTCCTCCGGTTTCAGTTCCGGGGACGTTCCGGAAAAATCGTCTATCTGCATGTTCGAGCAGGCTCCGAGCGTCAGAAGTATCACTAGAAAGTACGGAAAACGGCGGCTCATGGATCACCTCCCGGTGCTTGTGTCTCGGACGTTTCTGCGATTTTGCGGCGCAGCGCCGCCTGCCGTTCCGCCGTGATCGGGAACCCCCGCATGATTGCGATGGCGGCGAGCTTCAGGACCACCGGCGCGGCGCCGTAGAGAAGTGTGAGCGTAAGGAGAGCGGAGGGGGCGTTCTCCCCCGCGGCATCGAAGCCGGCCAGATCCAGGACCGGAAAGGCGATGCCGACGGCGAGGGCTAGCGCAAGTTTGGTCGCCATTCCCCAGAGCGCAAAGTAGAGCCCGGTGCGCGCACTGCCCCCCTCGGCGGTATCGACATCGACCACGTCCGCCTGCATCGAGGGAGGAAGGACGAGGTCGGCGCCGAGGCAGAGGCCAGTTCCGATACAGACGGCGAGAAAGCCGATGTAGTCGCCGGGGCCGAGCAGGGGAACCGTCGCGAAGATCGCGCTGTTCAGCAGCATGGCGGCGCTCCACGCGCGGTGCTTGCCGATCCGATGGCTGACGAGCAGCCAGAGCGGCACGCCGGTGATGCCGAGCAGGAAGTAGATCAGCAGCAGCGTGTCGACGGAATCCGGCAGTTCGAGGCCCTTTTGGACGAATAGCACGAACAGGGTCGCCGCCAGCCCGTTCGCCAGCCCGTTCAGGAGATAGGCGAGAATCAGACGCAGAAAGGGTTTGTTGCGGAAGAGCAGAGCCGCACCGGCCCGCAAGCGGATCGACGGTTGCGGTCTCGGCGAAGCGACCGGAGACGCTTCCGGGACTAGGCCGGTCGCCAGCAGGACCGAGAGCGGCAAGGCGAGAATCAGGAATATGGCGAGGACGGACATTACCTGCCCGAGGCCGCTGTCGCCGCCTGCAGCCGAGATTGCGGCCGGCATGCCCGATGCCAGCAATGTGCCGAGGACCACCAGGGTCTCTCGGAACGCGGTGATCCGTGAGCGCTCGTGGTAGTCGCTGGAGAGCTCGGCGCCCCAGGCCGTGTAGGGCAGCTGGACCATAGTCCAGCCGAGATAAAGCGCCGCGCTCCAGGCGAAAAGGTGGAGCACGCCTGCGCCTTCCGGCGGAACGAAGAGCATATAGACGGCCAGGCAGGTGAGCGGAGTGCCGGCGATGAGCCAGGGCTTGCGGCGCCCGAAGCGGGTCGCGATACGGTCGCTCAGGAGGCCGATGACCGGATCCGAAACCGCATCCCAGAGCCGGGCCACGAGCAGCACCAGCCCGACTGCGGCGAGGTTGAGGCCACGTTCCTGGGCATAGAAGGCCGGCAGGAAGATGAACAGCGGCACGCCTAGCGCGGCGAGAGGCAACCCCGGGAATCCGTAGGCGAGGAGGGGAAGTCGGGGCTGGCGCGAGGCCGCGGTCTCTGCCGTCATGCCCTCACGCGTGCTTCAGAGCGATTTGCCGGACATCGATATTGCCGGCACGGAAACCGCCTTCGCAGTAACAGAGATAGTAGTCCCACATCCGCCGGAACCGCTCGTCGAAGCCGAGCGGGGCGATCTCGTGCCAGCGGGCGTGGAAACGCTCCCGCCACATCGCGAGCGTGCGTGCGTAATGGCTGCCGAAGCCGTCATCGGCGACGCATTCCAGACCCGACGCACGAAACTGTTCTTTCAGCTTGCTGACGGAGGGCAGCATGCCGCCCGGGAAAATGTATTTCTGAATGAAGTCCGGATTGCGCCTGTAATCCTCGAAGTCCGCATCGTCGATGGTAATGATCTGCAGCGCCGCGTGCCCGGTGTCTGTCAGGCGGGATCGCACCTGGTCGAAGAAGGCAGGCCAGTATTTCTCGCCAACCGCCTCGAACATCTCGATCGAGGCGATATGGTCATAACGTCCGTCGATATCACGGTAGTCGCAGAGCTGGATCGAGACCTTGTCGGCGATGCCCTCGCGTTTCGCACGCTCGATCGCGTAGTCGTGCTGTTCCTGTGAAAGGGTCAGGCCGACGACCCGTGCACCGTAATCACGCGCCGCGACCGACGCGAACCCGCCCCAGCCGCAGCCGATTTCCAGTACGGTCTGACCCGGTTCGAGCCGCAACATGTCGGCAATGCGACGGTACTTGCGCCGTTGCGCGGCTTCCAGCTCCTCTTCGCCACAGTCGAAAACCGCCGCGGAGTAAGTCATGCTCGGATCGAGCCACTTGCCGTAAAACGCATTGCCGATGTCGTAGTGGTGCGCGATATTGCGCCGACTGCCGCGTTTCGTGTTTCGGTTGGTAAAATGCTGAACGGACTTCACCAGGCGGACGAAGCTTGTGCCGTCAATGGCGCGGGAAAGAGCACGCCGGTTGGCGGCACCGAACTCGATGAGGGCAGGCAGGTCCGGGGTCTCCCAGTTGCCGTCCATATAGGCTTCGCCGAAACGCACGTCGCCGCCGAGCAGCAATTTGCGGCTGACCGCGTCGGAGCCTAGGCGGACTTCCGCGCGCGGACCGACATCCGGACCCCGAAAACAATAGCTCTCGCCGTTCGGAGCATGCACGGTCAACTCGCCGACCCGCACCGCACGCAGCATGACAAGAACCGCACGGGTCCATGGCATGAACGGATCGGTTCTGTGTGGTCGCAGTCCTGCTGCCGGCAGCGGATAATCGGCCATCTCGTGATCAGTCATTCCAGTTCGCCCCATCCTAGGTCTTCTTGCTTACGCTGCATGCCGTCCGGCGGATGACTTGCCGACGACGGTTACTGCGTTTTCGGGCTCGGTCGGTCTTTCATGGAAGATCGCGCCCTTGATCCACAGTTTCAGTGCCTCCCAGTGAATCCCCGCGACGACCTTGATGGTCAGAAATGGATAGAGTACCGCCATCTTCAGGAGCGCGCCGTCCGTGAGCCGTTCCCGGCGTCCCGTGTGGGTCGCGACCAACGTTTCCCCTGCGGGAGTTTCCTGGCGGATCAGGATCGAGAGCTTCTCGCCGGGTTCCTTCAGGCGGAAGCGGTAGGTCGATCGCATCTCGATGAAGGGCGAAACGTAGAAATCCTTGTCGCAGCTCTGCGTGATCACATTATCCGGATCGTGCCCGTCCTCGACCCGGATCAGATAGCAATGCTGCTGACCGAATGTGTTCTTCACCTCGTAGAGGATCGCTTGCAGACGGCCGTCTTCATGATGGCAGAAATAGATCGTCAGAGGATTGAAGACGAAACCGAGAATTCTTGGAAAACAATGCGTTGTAATGCGATCTTGATGTGATTCGAAACCCGCCAGGCGAAGCTGGGCGCGGACCCACTCCGCGACGGGCGTGCCGTCGCGGCTGCCGTGGTCGCGGTCGAAGTAGGAGAACAGGTTGAACCGGTTGCGCGAGAAAAAGCGGAGCTTCCGCGCGAGCCCGTCGAGTTCGTCGAGATCGATCAGCATGGAAAAGACACGATAGACGAAGCGATGCCGGAACGGCAGCAGGCGGGCATGCATGACCGCGCCGCGGTAGAGGCAGGAAGTCGTCGCACTCTGCGGATCCGTCGACCTGTCCGCCATCTCAGTCGTCCCCGGTAGCCGCTGCCGTTGCCATTGCGTCCTGAAGCGCCAACCATCGCTCGCTCGCGGGCGCGACCGATGTATTCCACGGAACTGTGACCCCGAGACTGCGGGCGACCGCAACGGCGGCCTTGAGTCCGTCCTCGTGGAAGCCGTAGCCGCAATAGCTGCCGCAGAACCAGGTATTGCGGGTTCCCTGGATGGTTCCGAGCTCCGACTGCGCGCGCACGGCGGCATTGTCGAACACCGGGTGAGTATAATTGAAGCGCGCGAATTCGAGTGCGGGGTCCGGCTCCTGCAGCGGATTCATGGTGACGAACAGCGGCAGTCGCTCGTCGATGCCCTGCAGGCGGTTCATCCAGTAGGTGAGCGCGACCGCGCGATCCATGTCGCGCCGGCCCTCGGCGAGATAGTTCCAGGATGCCCAGGCCGCACGTCTCTTCGGCATCAGGCTTACGTCTCTGTGGAGCACGGCGACATTATCCTGGTAGCCGAAGCAGCCGAGCAGACTGCGCTCCGCGTCGTCCGCGTCGCCCAGCATCGAGAGCGCCTCGTCGCCATGTGCGCCGATCACGATCTGGTCGTAGAAGGTTTCCGAACCGTCCGGCTCCTTCACCATCACGCCGCTCTCGAGCCGGCGGATGTCGCGCACCGGCTGGCCGATCCGGATCTGGCCGCCGCGCTGTTCGATCTCCTTTGCAAGCCGGCGCACATAGCTGCGCGAGCCCTCGTCGACTGTGAACCATTGCGGACGGTTCACATGTTTCAGCAGCCCGTGATTGACGAAAAAGCGGACGAAGCTGCGGGCCGGAAAGGCGAGCATGGTCTCGACCGGGCAGGACCAGATCGCGGCGGCCATCGGCAGCAGGTGATCGTAGAGAAAGCCGTCGCCGTAACCTTCGCGTTTCAGGAAGGCACCGAGTGTGAGATCCGGTTCGTGTTCTTCTTCGAGCAGCCGCGGCGCGGCGGCGAAGAACCGGGCGACGTCGGTCAGCATCCGGTAGTAGCCGGGTCTGAGCAGGTTTGTCGGCTGCGCGACCAGCCCACGAAGCGAGCCCTCGTATTCCAGGGCGCCGTTGCCGACGGAGACGCTGAACGACATGTCGCTGGGCTTGGTCCTGATACCGAGCCAGTCGAACATGCCGATCAGGTTGGGATAGGTCGCCTCGTTATAGACAATGAAGCCGGTATCGACGGGCACTGCCTCACCGTCGTAATCGACTGTAACCGTATTGCTGTGTCCGCCTAACCGATCGTTCGCCTCGTAGACCGTGACCTGGTAGCGCGATGACAATAGCCACGCGGCGCCGAGCCCGGCGATCCCGCTTCCGACAACAGCTATACGCATCAAGTCACTCCCCCGGAACAAACTCTATTCTGAATTGTGCCGCATGTGCAGCATTTCGCTGTGGCTAACCCCACGCAGCCGACCTTTCGGAATCGGTGTCTCCGAGACCCTTGTAAGCGGCGAGGGCGCGGTCCCGGCCGGCCGCGAGATCGACGATCCGGGTCGGATAGTCGGGCGCCGGATTGCCGGGCGCCTCCCAGGGCTTTTGCAGATAACGGTCGGGCACGTCTGCCAGTTCCGGAACCCAGCGGCGGGTATAGGCGCCGTCCGGATCGAATTTCTCGCCCTGGAGGACGGGGTTGAAGATGCGGAAGTAGGGCGCGGCGTCGGCACCGGACCCGGCGACCCATTGCCAGGAAGCGGCATTGTTCGCGAGATCCGCGTCCAGCAGGGTGTCCCAGAACCAGGCCTCACCCTCGCGCCAGTCGACCATCAGATGTTTGATCAGGAAGGAGGCGCAGATCATCCGCACCCGGTTGTGCATGTAGCCGGTCTGCCAGAGTTCACGCATGCCGGCATCGACGATCGGAATGCCGGTCCGGCCGTGCTGCCAGGCCTGGAGCGTCGTGTCCGATCTGTCCCAGGGGAAATTCTCGAACTCTGGCCTGAGGCAGGCCTCGGGAAGCTTCGGATTGTGGTAGAGAAGCGAGTGAGAGAATTCGCGCCAGACCAGCTCTTTCAGAAAATGCTCCGCCGATCCCGAGAAGGGGTTGCGGTCTTCGGCGTGGCAGAAGGCGATTGTGCGGTGCCAGATCTGTCTTGGGCTGATTTCTCCGAAATGCAGATGCGGGGATAGCCGTGAGACGCATGGCTTCGCGGGGAAATTCCGGCCGTCCTTGTAGTTCTCCAGCGCGTTTTCGAGAAACCAGTCGAGTCGCGCCTGCGCGGAATCCTCTCCGGGCTTCCAATCGGTATGAAAGCCGTTCGCCCAATTGGGCCGCGTCGGCAGAAGCCGCCAGTCGTCGAGCGAGTCGCTCTTTGACGGAGCGCTGGATCCGCGAATTTCGTCGGGTGCGGGCTCCGGCGCTGCGGGATCTCCCAGCGCGCGCAGGGCGCGCCAGTAAGGTGAGAAGACCTTTGGCGGCGTGCCGGATTTGGTTTTGACTTCCCAGGGTTCAAAGAGCAGCGCGGCATTGAAGCTCTCGGCCCCGATGTCGGCGGCTTGCAGGGTCTGCTTCAGCTTGGTATCGCGTTCGACCGCAAACGGCTCGTAGCAGCGGTTCCAGTAGACCGCTGCGGCATCCGTCTCCGTCGCGAGAGCCCGGATCGTCTCGGCGGCGTCCCGGGATCGGACAAGGTGGAGCGCGGAGCCGCGCTTTGTCAGTCTGTTCGACAGTTCGGAAAGGCTGTGATGCAGCCACCAGCGCGATGCGCCGCCCGGCGCCCATCGGCCCGGTGTTTCATCGTCCAGGACGTATACGGGAAGCACCGGCGCGCCAGTCTCGACCGCGGCCGCGAGAGCCGGGTTGTCGCTCAGGCGAAGATCCTGGCGGAACCAGAGGAGGATTGGTTTTTCGGACAAAATACCACCTGCGATGTCTTGTTGGAGGCGATACGGCCGGTTGCCGCGGGCGGATCACTTTGACTCACGCCACGGCGGCGCTCGGAAAGCGGTAGACCTTTCTGGGGCCGAGAAACAGGATTTCGAATGACGGGCCGAGAAGGGCGCCGATCGCAGGGTCCCGTACGCTGAGGCCGCCGGAGAGCGCCCCGAAGGCGGGCATGATCAGGCAGGAGCCGTTGTGCGCGAAACACCGCCCGTAGAGATGGCGCTGGCGGGTCTTGACCCGCGCCGACGGATGATAGTGGCCGCTGATCTCTCCTGCGCTGCCGGCAATGCTCTCGTGGCGAAAGGTCAGGGCACCGCGGGTCTCCACGGTGCTGCGCCTGCCGGGCAAATCCTCCGGAAGCTTCGGATCATGGTTTCCGGTGATCCAGCACCAGTCCCGGCCGCGGGCAAGGGTGGCGAGCGTCTGCCGGTCGGCATCCGTCATGCGCTCCGGCCCGTCAGTGTCATGAAAACTGTCGCCGAGGCAGATCACGTGCTCCGGCCGGTAGCTTTCGCAGACGCGGGCAAGGCGTCCCAGGGTGTCGGCGGTGTCGTAAGGCGGCAGGGGAATGCCGCGCGCGGCGTAACTTGACGCTTTTTCGAGGTGCAGGTCGGAGACGACGAGCAGCGATTGCTCCGGCCAGAAGAGGATTCCGCTATGGTCGGCGACAAGCGGGACGCCGTTGATGTGGAGGGACTCGCTGTTCATTGCGCTGCTTAGGCGGATCGACGGAACCTGGTCAAGGGCCTTGGCTCTCCGGGTTTGTTTGCGTACCCGAAAATATTTACCTTGCTTTTGCAGGATTTCGTCTTACCTTGTCAGGTACGTTTAGAAGTCGCTGTTAAAAGACTGTTGCCGCCTCAGGGCGTTGGACCAAGTTCTCTTCTCGACATTTTGGGCGTTTTAACTGGCTGGCAGCGTTGTGCAGTCGGCCGATTTCTTATGTCGTGAAAGGAAAAATCATGGCTAATGGTACCGTTAAATGGTTCAACTCCACCAAGGGCTATGGCTTCATTGAGCCGGAAGATGGCTCGAACGATGCGTTCGTGCATATCACCGCACTGGAGCGCTCCGGCATTGCCGGCCTCGATGAAGGTCAGCGCGTCTCTTTCGATCTGGTCCCGGGCCAGAACGGCAAGATGTCTGCCGAAAACCTGAAAATGGTGAGCTGACCGCTCGCTTCAAGACAGGGTCGGGGCGGTCACGGATCGCCCCGATCCGGCTTATGAATATGGACTTTGTTCCGTGCGTTCGGCCGTTTCCGGCCGTGCCGCATTCAGAATTATCAAGGTGACTATGAACTTCGAAACGACCTTTCTGACCAATTACGGACTTCAGAACTACGTCTCTTTTTCCCGCTCCGGCAGCGACAAGATCTTCTCGATCGACGGTAGCGAAAACCCGAAGATGATTGACCATGCGCGCCACCTCATTTCCGAGATGTGCGGCGACTCTCCCAGAATTGTGGTGAACTGAGCCTCAGATCAGATCGGAAGGTGGGCCTGCATGTCGCCGCCAATGGCTTCGGCGACGAGTTCCGCTTCCGCTTCCTCAAGCAACGCGTCCATGGCGCCGCCATGGACATGTTCCTTACCGATTTCCAGCAGGATCGGGACCGCCAGCGGCGAGACCCGGTCTAGGCTGCGGACATCGATCTTTCCCTTCACCTGAACCAGCAGATCGGCCAGCCGGCGGATGTCGGTAAGGCCGCGGGCCGCGTCGGCGCGCGTCGCCTTCAGCAGCACGTGGTCCGGTTCGTGGCTTCTGAGGACGTCGTAGATCAGATCGGCGCTGAAGGTGACCTGGCGGCCTGTCTTCTCGTGTCCCGGCAGCTTGCGCTCGATCAGCCCCGCGATCACCGCGACGTTGCGGAAGGTGCGCTTCAATAGCGTCGAGTCCGCCATCCATTCCTCCAGGTCGTCGCCGAGCATGTCCTGGTCGAACAATGCCTCGACATCCTCGCGGCGCGGCTCCTTCAATCCCCAGACGGCGATCACATAGTCGCTCGCGACAAAGCCGAGCGGATCGAGCCCGGCCCTTTCCATGCGGCGGGTCAGCAGCATGCCGAGGGTCTGGTGCGCGTTGCGTCCTGCAAAGCAGTAGGCGACAAGATAGAACTTGCCGGAGCGGGGGAAGATCTCGACAAGCAGACGGTCGCTCTTCGGCATCACGGAACGCCATTGCTGCATGCGCAGCCAGTCCTCGACCGGCGCGGGCAGGGTCGGCCAGTTCCGGTCGTCCTCCAGCATGCCCCGCACCCGGTCGGAGAGATGCGTGGTGAAGGGCAGGCGCCCGCCCATATAGGCCGGGACCTCCGGCTCTCCGCTGCCGCCCGGACTGACCTCCACAACGGTCTCGCGCACGCCCTCGAAGGTCAGGAGCTGGCCGGCGAAGAGGAAGGTGTCGCCCGGCGTCAGGCCCTGGACGAAATATTCCTCGATCTCGCCGAGAAAGCGTCCGCGCCGCATCCGCACCTTCAGCGTCACCGCTTCGACGATGGTGCCGACATTCATCCGGTAGGCGCGTGCGACTCTTTCGTTGACCACGGTGAGTTGCCCGCCCGGGCTAGGTCTCAGACGACGGAACCGATCATAGGTGCGGAGTGCGTAACCGCCGTCGGTGACGAAGCGCAGCACGGCCTCGAAATCCTCGCGAGCGAGATCGGCATATGGCGCTGCGGTGCGCACTTCGCCGTAGAGCTGGTCCGGATCGAACGGCCCAGCGCAGGCAGTGCCGAGGATATGCTGCGCCAGTACGTCGAGTGCGCCTTCGCTCGGCAGATCCCCGTCCAGCGTCATTTCCCGGACCGCATCGATCGCCGCCTGGCATTCAAGCACTTCGAAACGGTTCGCCGGTATCAGAATGGCGCGGCTCGGCTGGTCGAGCCGGTGGTTGGCACGACCGATGCGCTGCAACAACCGAGAGGAGCCCTTCGGCGCCCCGACCTGGATCACCAGATCGACGGCGGCCCAGTCGATGCCGAGATCGAGCGAGGAGGTGGCGACCACAGCCCGGAGCCCGCCCCTCGCCATGACCGCCTCGACCTTGCGCCGCTGCTCCGCCGAGAGCGACCCGTGGTGCAGGGCGATCGGCAGGTTCTGCTCGTTCACCCGCCAGAGCGCCTGGAACAGGATCTCGGCCTGCGCTCTGGTGTTGACGAAAACCAGCGTGGTCTCGGCACATGTGATCTGTTCGTAGATGTCCTCGACAGCGTAAGTGCCCATATGGCCGGACCAGGGGAAATGCCCGCGGCCGATCATGATCTTCACGTCCGCCGCTACCGCGCCGCCGCCGGTGATCCGCGCGACATCGCCCTGTGCGGCGCGGCCGGTGGGTGACAGATAGGCTTCCAGGGACTCCGGATAGGCGACGGTGGCTGAGAGGCCGACACGCCGCGCGCCCGGCGCCAGACGGGCAAGCCGTGCGAGCCCGAGGGACAGAAGCTCGCCGCGCTTGTTCGGCGCCAGGGCGTGCAATTCGTCGACGACGATTGTACGAAGCTCTCCAAAGAATTTCGGTGCGTCGGTATAGGAGAGCAGGAGAGCGAGGCTCTCGGGCGTGGTCAGCAGGATGTTTGGTGGCGTGCTGCGCTGGCGCTGCTTCTTCGATTGCGGCGTATCGCCAGTACGTGTCTCGGCCGTGACCGCCAGACCCATCTCCTCGATCGGCAGCAACAGGTTGCGGTGGATATCGACCGCGAGTGCCTTGAGCGGCGAGATATAGAGCGTGTGCAGTCCTTCATAGGGGACTTCGGCGAGTTCGATGAGGCTTGGCAGAAAACCGGCGAGTGTCTTGCCGCCGCCGGTTGGCGCAATCAGGAGCGCGTGCCTGTGGTCCCGCCCCGCCTTCAGCATGTCCAGCTGGTGAGAATGCGGCCACCAGCCTTTATCCTCGAACCAGTCGCGGAATTTCTCGGGCAGGACCGGTCGGTCTGTCGGGGAGTTCTGGGCCACGTCCGGCATGTCGCAAAGGTGGCGGGCGTCGAGGCGCGTGGCAAGGGACTAATCTGCGGAGCCCGCCAGGCCGGCAGCGGCCCATTCGGTGGCTGCGTCGCGATCACGGAAGCAATGGAATTGCTGGCCGATAAACAGGAATCCCAGAGCCCGGTTTACGATCTGTGTGATCCAGTAGTTCTCGGTCAGGACCGCAACGCGTCTATGCGGATTGCGATCTTGCGCAAATTCTTTCCATTCCTTCGCGATCTGCTGCAGGGCTCCCCAGGTCCAGTTTCCCGTCGCCCCGTCCTCAAGCACATCCACGACGGAGTTGAACCAGACAACTTCCGGATGTTCTTTCCAGATCCGGGGGATGTATTTCAGAAGGTCGTAATCGGAAACGCCGCCCCGCAACTCGATGAACAGCAGTTTCCGGTCAGGGTCGACGGACCACAGGACATTCTTCGACTCCCGTTGCGGGAACTTGTCATGCTCTATCGTCGGCATGGTTTCTCCGCAAAATGCTTAGGTCGCGCCGGTATACCAGGCCGGGTGACGCTTTTCAGCGAAGCTTTTCAGGCCCTCGGCGGCTTCGTCCGACTGCCGCTTCGCCGCATGCTGTGCCACCAGTTCCTCGAAATAATCGTCGGAGAGCGTGATGTTGGCATGGTCGAGAACGACCTGCTTGGTTTCGGTCATGGCGATCGGTGCCGAAAGCAGGAGCTGGTCGATCACCGGCCCGGCGGCCGCGTCGAGTCCGTTTTTCGGGCAGACCTCGTGGACGAGCCCCATTTCCGCTGCCTTTGCCGCCCCGAAACGTTCGCAGGTGAGGGCGTAGCGCCGCACGTTGCGCGGGCCCATCGCGGCGTTCAGGTGCGGGACGATGATGCCCGCCATCACGCCCCAGCGCGCCTCGGTGATGGCGAAGATCGCATCCTCGCTGGCGATCACGATGTCGCAGGCCGCGACGATGCCGACCCCGCCGCCGAAACATCCGCCATGGACCAGCGCGACGGTCGGTTTCGGAAAGTCGTTGAGGCCGCAGACCGCCGAGGCCGTACGGCGCGATACAGCGACATTCTCTTCCGGCGAGAGCGCGCCGATCTCGTTCAGCCAGCGCAGGTCCGCGCCGGCCTGGAAATGCTTTCCGTTGCCGCGCAGGACAACCACACGGACGGACTGGTCGACGGCACAATCGCTGAACGCATCGATCAGTCCCTGGATGACGTCGCCGTTATAGGCATTGTTCACCTCCGGCCGGTTGATGGTGACGGTGGCAACGCCGCGCGGATCTTTGGAGAGCAGGACGACGGGTTCGGACATGAGAGGCAACCTTCAGGAAGACTTTGAAGCGAGGCAGCCTAAGTATCTTGGTGCAAAAGGGGAATAGGCAGCGTGCAGCACCGGGGGAGATATCCGCGCGTCGCCAAGTTGGGATCGCACCGACTGTCGATCAACCATCCGCATTGCTGCGGCGCAAAACCAAAGAGGCCGGGTATCGCCTTGCGGTGATACCCGTGTCGTCTTGGGGAAGCCAGGAAGGCGAAATAAGGTCAGGCGGCCTGGTTTGGGACGTGCTTCAGCTCGCCGAGCGGGTCGGCCTCGTCTCCGTGGCGGGAGAGTCCGTCGATCATCTCCCGCGCGGCGCCGACCTGCAGGATCGACCATTTGCGCTGGATATCCGAGAAGTAGATGCGCGGGCGTTTGGTCTGTTCGCTCGTCATGTTCAGCTCCGACGTTGATGTCTTGTTTCCAGTCGCTGGATAAGAGATCGGTCTGGAAAGCAACAATGATAATGTTGCAATGCAGCATTGTATTGATGCTGTTTTGTGCCTAATGAGGGGTTTTGACGGGGGTTAATCCTCTGAATGTGACGTAAGTCAGGCTGGAGTCTCCGACCCCGGTCGGTTAAGTTCCGGCAGCTTGAAAATCCGAAACCCCGAGGCCTTCCTTGAACAGTTCCGACATCAAGTCCCGCATCAAGATGATCCTCGATGCGGAAGCCGCCGCGATCAACGCGATCCGGGTCGACGAGACCTATGAAGAGGCCCTTGATATTCTGCAGAACACGCCCGGCAAGATCATCACGACGGGCATGGGAAAGGCGGGATTCATCGCGCACAAGTTCGCTGCGATCCTGAGTTCGACCGCGTCGCCGGCCTTTTTCATCCATCCGAGCGAGGCGGCGCACGGGGATCTCGGCATGGTCGCTCCGGGGGATTGCATTGTCGCTTTCTCGACCAGCGGCAAGACGCGTGAGGTTCTGGAATTTATCGAACTCAGCCGCCACGTGGATGCGGGCAAGGTCATCGGCATCACCTCGCATCCCGACAGCGGGCTGCGCGCGCGCGCGGACGTGATCATCGACATGGGGGTGATCAAGGAACCGTGTCCGCTCGGTCTGACCCCGTCGGCCAGCATGGCGGTGATGGCGGCGGTGAGCGACGCGCTGGCACTGGTGCTGATGGAGCGCAAGGGCGTGACGCGGCACGAATATGGACTTCGCCATCACGGCGGCTATCTCGGTAAGCAGGCACGAACGGACAATATCGAGTAGGAATGATGAGAGCCGCACGCAGGGCAAGCTGGATCAGGGTCCGACCGGAGGGTCTGCTTGTCGAGCCGGGTGGCTTCTATGTCGATCCGACCCGTGCGGTCGAGCGCGCAATCATCACTCACGGACATGCGGATCATGCGCGGCCCGGCCATGGCGCGGTTGCGGCGACGCCTGCGACCCTCGCCATCATGCGGACGCGCTATGGTGAGACGCCGTTCGGTAGCGGTCAGCCGCTCCCCTTTGGCGAGACCATCTCGATCAATGGTGTGACGGTCCGGCTGGTTCCCGCCGGCCACGTGCTCGGCAGCGCGCAGGTGGTGCTCGAATACAAGGGCGAGCGTGTCGTCATCTCCGGCGACTACAAACGCCGGGCCGACCGGACCTGCGATGCCTTCGAGCCGGTTCCCTGCGATGTTTTCGTCACAGAGGCGACCTTCGGCCTGCCGGTTTTCCGCCATCCGCCGGACGAGGACGAGATCGCGACGCTGATGCATTCGCGGCGCCTGTTTCCGGAGCGCTGCCACGTCATCGGCACTTACGCGCTTGGCAAGGCGCAGCGCCTGATCTCGCTCATCCGGGCGGCGGGGTATGACAAGCCGCTCTATCTTCACGGCGCCCTGATTCCGATCTGCGAGCTCTACCAGGCGCATGGCGTGGATCTCGGCGAATTGCTGCCCGCGACGGCGGGAGAGAAGGGCAAGCCGCGTGCGGATCTCTCCGGAGAAATCGTGTTGGCGCCGCCATCGGCCATCGCCGACCGCTGGGCGCGCCGGCTGCCGGACCCGGTCGTCGCCATGGCCTCCGGCTGGATGCGGGTGAAACAGCGCGCCAAACAGGGCGGTGTCGAGCTTCCGCTGGTGATCTCGGATCACGCTGACTGGGACGAGTTACTGCAGACCCTCGACGACGTCGGTGCACCGGAAGTCTGGGTCACGCACGGGCGCGAGGAAGCACTGGTCCATGCCGCACGGATGAAGGGTATGGAAGCGCAGGCGCTCAGGCTGCTCGGCTACGAGGAGGAGGGCTGATGCTGCGCTTCGCCCATCTGCTCGACCGGTTGCTCTACGCCCCTCAGCGCAATTCCAAGCTGAAACTGATGGCGGATTACTTCCGCACTGCGCCGGATCCCGACCGGGGAATCGCGCTCGCGGCGCTCGCCGGCGCGCTCGATGTGAAGAGCGCCAAGCCGGCGATGATTCGGGCGCTTGTCATGCAGCGCGTCGATCCGGAACTGTTCGGCTGGTCCTACGACTTTGTCGGCGACCTCGCGGAAACCGCGGCGCTGATCTGGCCGGAACGCCCGTCCAACCGGGCGGCGCCCTCCCCCGGCGATATACCGGCAAAACTCGACGGGCTGAGCGCGGCAGCAGCCTCGGAGGTGATCGAGAGCTGGCTCGACACGCTGGATGCGACGGGGCGCTGGGCGTTGCTGAAGCTCGCGACCGGCGGGATGCGGGTTGGCGTCTCCGCCCGCCTTGCCAAGACGGCGCTCGCCGAGGCCTTCGGCCGCGAGGTCGACGAGATCGAGGAGATCTGGCACGGGCTGGAGCCGCCCTATGGCGAGCTCTTCGACTGGCTCGAGGGCAAGGCGGAGCAACCGGACATGAGCCGGCGCGCCGTGTTCCGGCCGCTGATGCTGGCGAACCCGCTGGAAGAGGACGATCTCGCCCGTCTTGATCTTTCTGAATATGTCGCGGAATGGAAGTGGGACGGCATCAGGGTGCAGATCGCGTCGCGTGGCGGCGAGGTCAGGCTCTATACCCGCACCGGCGACGATATCTCTAGGGCGTTTCCGGACATTGTCGATTTCGTTGCCTTCGAGGGCGTGCTGGATGGCGAGCTGCTGGTGCTGCGCGACGGCGAGGTGGCGCCTTTCAACAATCTGCAGCAGCGCCTCAACCGCAAACGCGTGACGCGAAAGATGCTGCAGGAGCATCCGGCGCATATCCGGCTCTACGACATTCTCTTCGACGGCGACGAGGACCTTCGCCCGTTGCCGTTCACCGAACGCCGGGTCCGCCTGGAGCGCTTCCATGAGCGCGAGCAGCCGCAGCGGACGGATCTCTCGGAGATTGTCCCGTTCGCAGATTTGGCCGCGCTGGAGTCCCTGCGCGAGGCCTGTCGGGACGATCAGCTCGAAGGGCTGATGCTGAAGCGTCAGGACAGTCCCTACCTCGCGGGCCGCCCGAAGGGACCCTGGTTCAAGTGGAAGCGCGACGCGCTTACCCTCGACACCGTCGTGATGTATGCCCAGCGCGGACACGGCAAGCGGTCTTCCTTCTATTCCGACTTTACTTTCGGCGCCTGGCGGGACGGGGAAGGAGGACCGGAACTCGTGCCGGTCGGGAAGGCCTATTCCGGCTTCACCGACGAGGAGCTGAAGCGGCTCGACAAGTGGGTGCGGGACCACACCGTACAGCGCTACGGGCCCGTACGCGAGGTCACGCCGGGGCTGGTCGTCGAGGTGGCCTTCGACAGCGTGCATCGCTCCTCACGGCACAAGAGCGGCGTCGCCATGCGCTTCCCGCGGTTTCACCGCATCCGCTGGGACAAGCCGGTCGAGGAGGCCGACAGGCTGGAGAGCCTGGAGCGGCTTATTCTCTGAACACGGCCTTCGCAGCACTCTTTCATCGCAAGCCATTTCTTGATAAAGACGGATAACCTATTGGAATCCGATATGAACGATCGTGCCGCAGACCGAATTCTCTTTCAGCTAAAGACCCGGGGCCCGCAAACCATCGGCGATCTCGGCGCGCATTTCTCCATGACCGGGGAGGCCGCGCGCCAGCATCTCGCCAAACTGGCGGAGGCCGGACTTGTGACGCCCGAGGACAGACGCCAGGGGCGCGGCCGGCCGAAGCGCTACTGGGTCCTGACCGAGGAGGGGCATGCGCGGTTTCCGGACAGCCACGCCCAGCTCACCGTCGATCTCCTGCAGTCGGTCCGTGTGCTTTTCGGTGAGGCGGGGCTTGAGCGCCTGATCGAAAAGCGGGAAGCGGAAAACCTCGCGGCCTACCGGGCCGAGACCGGCAAGGCCCGGACGCTGAAACAGAAACTCGATGCGCTGGTAGGTCTCCGCGACCGCGAGGGTTATATGGCCGAATGCGCGGAGACGGACGAAGGCGGATTTCTCCTGATCGAAAACCATTGCCCGGTCTGCGCCGCGGCGACGGAGTGCCAGGGGCTCTGCCGCTCCGAACTGAATTTGTTTCAAGACGTTCTGGGGCCCGATTGCGTGGTTGAGCGGACCGATCACATTCTTTCGGGAGCGCGGCGCTGCGCCTATCGGATCACCCCCAAATGAACCGCATCAAACGGCACAAGGTTTCTGCGCTGGTCGGCCTGCGCAGGCGGGTTCCCATCGGCATTGGCCACAACCAGGGGCCTCCGCTTAGCAATGCATGGCACAAGACACAATGGAAGAAGGCGAGCGCCAGGGCATGGGAAACGCCTGACCGCCTGATTCTGCAGCGCCGCATCAAGCGGGCGAAGGAGCTCGGCATGACCTACCGAGAATACGTGCTCGAGATCCTCGAGCGCGGGAAGCATCTCTGACGCCGGTGGGAACAGCCGCAGGATCGACAGGTCAGGCAGACTTCAGTTGATTCGGCTGAGCAGTTCCTTTGCGCCGACCGTGATCTGTTCCGGGTGGCCCGACGCGTCGACCAGGACATAGGCGGAATGCCCGCTGGTGAAGAGCGCGACGGATCGTCCCTGATAGTCGAAGGCGGTCAGAGAGGTGTCGTTTCCGTTCACGTCTCGTGCGATGGCGAAAAGCAGAACGCGTCCGAATTGCTGCGTGTCGAGATCGATCGCGATGCCGGGGCGTTCCGGCGACGAAACCACCTGGACGTCGCGCACGGTCCAGCCTGCGGGCAGGGCCGGCAGCTGGATGCCGAGCGCGCCGACGATTTCCGCCGTGTTGAGTTCCGTGCTCTCGGGCTGTGAGACCATCCAGTGCCGGAGATCCAGCGCGGCCTGAGCGTCGAGGGCCGCGTCCACGAGCGGGTGGGCATTTGCCGTTCCGAAATTCTGCAGCGCCAGGTTGGTTGCCCATCCTGCGGCGAAAATGAACAGGGACGCAGCAATCGGGGCGAACCGTCGCAGGGCATGCCGCCCCTGCAGGCGCTCTTCGAGGCGCCGCGCCGCGGTGACGATCGGCGCTGGCGGCGGGGTGTCTGGCTCGGAAAGAGCCAATCTCAGCCCCTCGATGTCGCGGGCATCGGAAAGCACCTGTGCGGCGCGCTCCGGGTTATCTGCGAGATGGTCGGCGACGAGATAGGCGCGCTCGGCGTCGAGTCGTCCCTGCAGCAGGGCGAGGAGGTCGGATTCGATGTCGCTCGGCGTATCAGTCTGCTTTTTCATGGCGTCCTCCAACGACCCTGAAGGTGCGCGTTATGGCGCCCTTGGGGCCGGATTCCTCGTATTTCCTCAATGCTTTCCGGGCGCGTCCCACGCGCGACATGACGGTTCCAGTCGGCACGCCGAGGACCTTGGCCGCCTCGGCCAGTTCGAGTCCTTCCACAGCCACGAGATGGAGCGCTTCTCGCTGTTCGTGGACAAGTGAGAAGAACGCTTCCCTGATCTGGCCGAGACGGGCTGCGTTCTCGCCGCTCGGCGGACTGAAGCCCGGATGCATTTCGACCCAGGCGCGTTCCCTCGCTTCAGTTGCCCGTGCGCTGCGACGATCGTCGATGAAAATGTTGTGCAGGATCGACATCAGCCAGACACGTACATCTGAACCCGTCCGGAAGGTGGCACTGCGCTCGTGCGCCCGCAGCAAGGTCGACTGTACGAGATCGTCCGCCGCCGAGGCGTCCCGGGTCAGCACTCGGGCGTAACGTCTGAGAACGTCGATCTGCCCGACGATGTCGACTTTGTCAGCAAACATGCCCGCGCCTCCGTCCATCCCGCATGTTCATGCCTAGGCCCTCGCAATGTCCGCTTCCTTCGCGCCGCCGCCGGACGCGGCCTTATCCAGACCGATGAATCTGGCATTCTGCTGCCGGATTCGTGCCGCCGCGTCATCATAGACGAAAGGCAGGAAAGCGTAGCGCCGTCCGTGCGTCACCTTGCTGACCTTGTGCAAGAGCGAGCAGGAGAACACGACGGCCCCGCCGGGCGGTGCCTTGAAGGAGCGCGGTCCGTATTCCGGAAAGCTCACTTCGCCGCCGTCGAAATCGTCATTGAGATTGATCGATACCGCGAAACGACGGTGAGCCGTCCCTTTCGACAGGTTGTCCCGGTGCGCCGAGAAATGCCCTCCGTCTTCCGCCGCGTAGCAGGCAACGATATAGCGCTCCATCCGCGTGACCTTGAATTGATGGACCTTGGAGATCTCGGGAATCACCCGACGCATGAACCGCATCTGCAATTCCCGGATCAGGGTGTCGTCCGTCAGGGTGACGTCCTTGCGTCGCTTGAAGCCGGAATCAAGCACGCCGATCGTCCGGCCATCGATCTCGCGCATGAAGCCGCTCTCCTCGCCTCCATCTGCTTCGTAGGTCTCGATTAGATGACGGCAGAGTTCGGGTTCGAAGACTCGCGGGAGGTAGAGGACCGGCGCCATCAGTTCGACTCCGGCGAAGCGTTGCGGCGGGGTCAATCCCTCAACGAGCGAGATGGCCTCGGAAATGTCGCTCTGGTCCTCTCGGAATGGGACGACGGAGATCACCCGCATGGTCGGGTCGATGACGATCCACTGGGGCATCAGCGCGTCGAGGGCGTCTGCCCGGTTTGTCGTTTGCGGCAGGGTTCCGTAGAGCTTCGAAGCCGTGAGGTCAAAGTCGTAGAAATGCCTGTGACCGGGGTTCCGGTGGATGAGGCGGGCCTCGCTCTCGTCGCTCGGGTCGATGCTTACGCCGAAGAAACTCGCATGCTTGTCATCGAACAGGCCGGGGCGGGAATAGGCCGCCTTGCAGGCGGCTTGCGCATGGGGTTCGGCGGCAGAGCCGAAAAAACATAGCACGATGTAACGCCCGCCCACGCTGTCGAGCGCGAACTTCGCGTGTTTGACGGTTCTTTGCGAGAAGCCCGGTGCGGGATCTCCTGGCAACGTGCGGGTCAGGCTTTCGGATAACAGGGGAAAGGACATTTTTCTTCGCATCCAGACTCAACTGAATCGGATACGGAGCCGCCGCCGGATATCATCCGTAAAAAAGTTGCGGCGAATAGAAAATTTTGCCGTGAAGGGGGGCGCCCGATTTTTGCGGGCGTTTCCCTATCACGTTCAGCGTCCGCCGCCGTTCCGCGTGAGGCTGAAGTTCTCGTCGACATAGGCGAGCAGTTCAGCGACCGACTCGTTGACCGTCTTGTCGGACGTGTCGACCGTCAGCTCCGGCGTCACCGGCTCTTCGTAGGGGGCTGACACGCCGGTGAAGTCCTTGATCTCACCAGAACGGGCTTTCTTGTAGAGCCCCTTCGGGTCGCGGCCTTCGCAGGTCGCGACGTCGGCGGCGACATAGACCTCGTGGAACAGGTCCGGGGCGATCGAGCGGGCCCGGTCCCGGTCGGCGCGGTAGGGCGAGATGAAGGCGGTCAGTACGAGGACGCCGGCGCTGGCGAACAGCTTCGCGACCTCGCCGACGCGGCGGATGTTCTCCGCCCGGTCTTCCGGCGCGAATCCGAGATCGGAGGAGAGGCCGAAACGGATGTTGTCGCCGTCCAGCACATAGACCTGGTAGCCTTTGGCGAAGAGTTGCTGCTCCGCCTCGATGGCGAGCGTGGACTTGCCGGCGCCGGAGAGTCCGGTCAGCCAGAGGATGCCCCCCTCGTGCCCGTTGGCGCGGGCGCGCAATTCGGGGGTGACCCTATGCTCGACGGCGGTGATGTTGGTCGAACGAACGTCGCCGCGCGCGCGCTGGTCCGGATAGCCTTCCATGTAGATGATGCCGCCGCCGAC
Source organism: Nisaea sp. (assembly GCF_965216895.1). GTDB lineage: Bacteria > Pseudomonadota > Alphaproteobacteria > Thalassobaculales > Thalassobaculaceae > Nisaea. The sequence goes on along the minus strand of NZ_OZ244205.1, from coordinate 1,131,972 downwards.
CGTGTCGTATTCATCGACCAGAACGAAGCGGCCGGTCTTCGGGTTCTCGGCGAACTCGTCGAGCGCGAGCATCGCGCGGGCCCGCAGGGTAACCTCGCCGATACCATTGCGCTCCAGCTTGTCGCCGGTGCTCGAGGTCAGGTTCTCCACATCGATCACGGTCTCGATCGACTGCACTTCGACGGTCTGCTCGTTGGTTGCGAGTTTCAGCTTGTAGCGCTTGCCGACTTCGAGCGGCGTCTTGCCAAGCCAGAAGATCCGCGCCCGGAAGACGTTGCTCTCGATCGGCGGGTTGGCTTCGTGGCTGATCACTTGACCGCGCTCGATGAAGAGCTGCTCGCTGAGGGTGATGCCGACGGACTGGCCGGCGGAGGCACCGACGGCCGGCCTCTTGGTGTTCCAGGTTTCGATGCTCCGGACCGTGACGGTCTTGTTCGACGGCGAGATCAGGATCCGGTCGCCGGTATGGATGCGGCCGCTCTCGATCCGGCCCGCGATGATGCGGCGGTCATCGAACTTGTAGACGTCCTGCACGGGCAGGCGCAGTGGCCGGTCGGTCGGCAGTACGGGCGGGCTGAAATTGTCCAGTACCTCGACCAGGTCGCGTCCCTCGTACCAGGGCATCCGGTCCGGGCGCATGGTCAAACCCTGGCCCTCGCGGGCGGAGACCGGAACGATGGCGGCGGCCTCGAGACCGAGCTCGGAGAGGTATTTGCGGATTTCGCCCGTCAGTTCCTGATAGCGCTCCTCGCGATAGTCCACGAGATCCATCTTGTTGATCACGACGGCGACCTGGCGGAGGCCCAGCAGATGCAGGATATAGCCGTGCCTGCGCGATTGTTCCTGCATCCCTTCCTTGGCATCTATGACCAGCAGCGCGGCATCGGACAGCGCGGCGCCGGAGACCATGTTCTTCAGGAACTCCTTGTGACCCGGCGCGTCGATGATGACGTAATTGCGCTTGTCGGTATTGAAGAAGATCTGCGTCGTGTCGATGGTGATGCCCTGGTCGCGTTCGGCCTGCAGGGCGTCGAGCACGAAGGCCCATTCCACCGGCATGCCGCGGCGCTCGGACATCTTGATGACGGCCTCGGCCTTGCCGTCCGGCAGTGATCCGGTGTCGTGCAGAAGGCGGCCGATCAGGGTCGACTTGCCGTGGTCGACATGGCCGACAACGACGAGTTTCAGGGCAGGGATTTCGGAGGAAAGGTGCATCGATATCTCTCGAGAGCGGTTCTGACGGGGCCGCGAATTACATGTATCCCGCGGTGCGGAGCCGTTCGAAGGCGTCCTCCGCCTCATGGTCCATGGCCCGGCCGCTGCGTTCGGCGATGGTCGTCGCCTCGAGCTCGGCGATGATCTCCTCGATTGTGCTCGCCTCGCTCTCGATCGGGTGGGTGATGTCCTGGTCGCCGAGGGAGCGGTAGCGTTTGCCACCCTTGGAGAAATAGAGATCGACGATCGGAATGTTCTCACGCTGGATGTAGCGCCAGATGTCGAGTTCGGTCCAATGCAGGATCGGGTGGATGCGAATATGGGTGCCCGGGGCGAAGTCGGTCTTGAACTGGTCCCAGAACTCCGGCGGCTGGTCGCGGAAATCCCATTCCGCGTTCTCGCCGCGCGGGCTGAAGACGCGTTCCTTAGCGCGCGTCGCTTCCTCGTCGCGACGGATGCCGGCGATCACTGCCTGCATGTCCTGTTCGGCGATCAGCCGCTTCAGGGCCTCGGTCTTGCGCGCCGCAGAGCGCGTGGCCGGCGGCAGCGTCGGATCGATCTCCTCGATCGGCGGGCACTCGCGCACGATAAGGTTCACGCCCCACTCGGCGGCGTATTTCTTCTGGAAGGCGTACATCTCGGGAAATTTCTTGCCGGTGTCGCAGAACATCAGCGGGAAGGGGACATGGCCGAGGAATGCCTTGCGGGCAAGCCAGACCATGACGTTCGAGTCCTTGCCAAGCGACCAGAGCATGCCCATGCGGTCGAACTTGTTAAAAGCCTCGCGCAGAATGTAGACACTCTGTGCTTCCAGCGCGTCGAGATGATCCATCGGGCCGGGGTTTCCGTTGCAATTCCAAGTGGAGCGCGGTTTCTAGGCTCCATATGGCGACTTGTCAAAAGCGCAAAAGGGTCGTGGGAACGATTTGCACGTTCCTGTCACGCTTTCGCGGTTTGCTGCGAAAGCATGATCTTGCCGCACGTCGGAACCGGCACGCATTGTTCCGCCTTTGCCGGAATTAGTCAGTGAAATAGGCGGCGTCTGCGAGGGACGGGCGGCCCGGGGCGAGATCGGCGGGCTCGAGGCCCTGAGAAGCGACCTCCTCCGGCAAAGCCGCGCCACGCGCGAGGGCGGCCGAAGTGATGCCCATGCCGGCAGAAGTCTGGATGCCGTAACCGCCCTGGCCGGCGAGCCAGAAGAAACCCTCGAGCCCGGGCTCGAAGCCGACCACGGGCGTCTTGTCCGAAACGAAGGAGCGCAGGCCCGCCCAACGGCTGTGAAACCGGCCGACTCTCAGTGTCGTCGCGTTCTCGATCCGGTCGACCGCGATTGCGAGATCCAGGTCCTCCGGCTGCGCGTCGGTCGGCAGGGACGGTGTCTCGTCCGCCGGAGAGCCCAGGAAGCGTCCCGCTTCTGGTTTGACGTACCAGTCCTCGTTCACGTTCACGACAGCGGGCAAGCGGTCGGGGTCGAGTCCTTCGGGCGGGTCGAAGGTGAAAGCGGTGCGGCGCTTCGGGATCAGGCCGATCGGTTTCGCGCCCGCCATCTTGCCGATTTCGTCGGCCCAGGCCCCGGCGGCGTTGATGACGACCGGTGCGGTAAAGGTGCCCGCACGTGTCTCGACAATCCAGCCATCGCCGCCGCGGGTCATGCCACCGACATCGGCGTCGGTGACGAGCCTGCCTCCCTTGTCGCGCATGCCCCGGATGAAGCCCCAATGGAGGGCATGGACGTCCATATCCATGTCGTTCGGATCGTAGAGGCCGCGTACGGTCTTTTCGGGGTCTATCGCGGGGAAGAGATCGAGTAGGCGCTGGCCCTCGACGATCTCCAGTCCCGTCGTCGTCTCAGCCAGTTCCGCCCGGACCGCGTCCAAGGCGTCGAGCTGGTCCGTCTCGGCGATGGTCAGCGAGCCGCGCGGAGTCAGGATCGGGGCATCAGAAAAGCCTTTCGGCGGATTGAGGAAGAACGGTTTCCCTGCACGGTTGAGCGCGCGGATCGCGGCGTTGCCATAGCTCTCGATATAGAGCGCGGCGGAGCGCCCGGTCGTGTGGTAGCCGGGCTGCTCCTCGCGCTCCAGCAGCACGACGGAGCCGTGCTGGGCGAGGAAAAAGGCGCAGGAGGCACCCGCCATCCCGGCCCCGATGATAAGGTAATCCGCGCGCTGAGTCGTGTCGGTCATGATTCTGGTATTCCGAAGGTGGGATCCGGACCTTACGCCCATGCGACGGAGTGGCTCAAGGGGCAATGGTTCCGAGTGGCCCGCGCATATGTTCCGCGAGGGGCGTTGACAGGACACGGTTCGACGCAGTCCGATCGCGAAGGACCGACAGGGATCAAAAAGGGGACAGAAAGATGGGTGCGGCTGCCTACGATATCGTACTTGCGGGCGGAGAGGTCATCGACGGAACCGGCGGGCCGCGCAGGCGCGCCGATGTTGGCCTCAAGGACGAAAGGATCGTCGCGGTCGGTGATCTTGCCAGCGCCGAGGCCGGAAAGAGGATCGATGTCAGCAATCGCATAGTGGCGCCCGGTTTCATCGACGTTCACACCCATGACGACCGGATGCTGCTCTCGCAGCCCGATTTCGACGCCAAGGTGAGCCAGGGGGTCACCACGGTGGTGGTCGGCAACTGCGGCATCAGCCTCGCGCCGCTGGAGCTCGACATCGCGCCGCCGCCCCCGCTCGACCTGATCGGCGATCCCGACTGGTACAAGTTCCGGACTTTCGACAGCTTTCTTTCCGCGGTCGAGCAGGCACCCGCCTCGGTGAACGCGGCCTTCCTGGTCGGCCATTCGACGCTCCGCGTCGGCACTTTGGAGCGGCTTGATCGGGGGGCGACTTCGGGTGAGATCAAGCAAATGCGGGGGCTGCTGGAGGAAGCGCTGGATTCCGGTGCAGTCGGATTCTCGACCGGGCTGTTCTACGCCCCGTCTCATAAGGCGCCGACCGAAGAGGTGATCGAGTTGTCGCGCAGCCTGAAGGCCTTCGGCGCGCGCTATGTAACGCATATGCGGAACGAGTCCGACGAGATCATGGACTCACTGGAGGAGACCTTCACGATCGGCCGTGAAGCGGACTGTCCGGTAATCGTCTCGCACCACAAGGTGCAGGGGAAACACAATTTCGGCCGCAGCTGCGAGACCCTCGCCTGTTTCGAGAAACACATGCACGATCAGGAAATCGGCCTCGATATCTATCCCTATTGCGCGTCCTCGACGGTTCTGAAACCGGATTCCATCGCGCTCTCGGAGCGGGTGAAGATCACCTGGTCGAAAGCCCGTCCGGACCTCGCCGGGCGCGATCTAGCCGATATCGCGAAGGAATTCGGCTGCGATCTCTACGAGGCGGCGGAACAATTGCAGCCCGCCGGTGCGATCTATTTCTCGATGAGCGAGGAGGACGTGCAGCGGATCCTCAAGTTCGAACACGCAATGATCGGTTCCGACGGTTTGCCGCATGACGAGTTTCCGCATCCGCGGCTCTGGGGCACGTTCCCACGTGTGCTCGGTCACTATTGCCGCGATCTTGAGCTCTTTCCGCTGGAAGAGGCGGTGCGGCGCATGACCGGCCTCTCGGCGCAGAAATTCGGCCTGAAGGGGCGCGGCACGGTCGCCGAAGGAAACTATGCGGACCTTTGCGTGTTCGACGAGAGGACTGTGATCGATCGGGCGGACTTTGACCAGCCGACAGCTCCTGCTGGCGGGATCGAGAGCGTCTTCGTCAACGGACGGATGGTATGGGGCGGCGGCGCCCATACCGGTGCGCGGCCGGGCAGGGCGCTCAGGCGCGGTGCGACGCTTGCGGCCTGATGCAGAGGCTCTAGCGAATGTAGTGCGCCTGCAGACTCTCGGTGATGGCGACGACCTGATCGTCCGTCAGTCTCTCGAACTGGACATGGACTCCGTTGTCCGTTTGCCGGACGACCCGTGCGGTCACGTTGCCGGCTTCCGGAATGTTGATCGCGATCTCGCTGTTCGGCTCGACCGGCAGGTCGGCCACGATATAGGCGCCGCCGATCGAAAGGTCCTGGATCGCACAATCCACATCCTTGCCGTCGATCCTGAAAATCGAGATGTCGCTGCGGGGTTCCCGAAGGTCCCGCCGCCGGTCTCCCGCCCGGGGCAAGTCGACAAAGAGCCGGAGCGTTGCGATGTCGTGCAGAATGTCCGCCATCTCAGCCGCAAGCCTGTCGTCGGTAACCGTCGCAAGGACGCGCTCGACACTCAATTGCAAGCTGGCAAGCCCTTCGGAAACGGGCTTTGACTGCTCGGGACGCGGGCCTGAACGTGCTGTCACAGTGCACCTCACCGACATTTATCGGATTCCAGCAAGACTATTGCTGAAGTCAGGCTGTCTGTACAGTTCACCGGTTGAGATGCGTCAATCGGGAATTGGCATTTTGAACGGGCAAAGTGCTTCGTACGCGGCACTGGCCGCAAGAACTTTATCTTCGCGGTACTTGGCTCCCACAATCTGAAGCCCCGCGGGCAGGCCCGCAGCGGTGAACCCGCAAGGTACCGAGGCCGCCGGCTGCTGCGTCAGGTTGAATGCGTAGGAGAACGGCGTCCATTCCGTCCAGCGCCGCATGCCCGAACCCGGCGGGACCTCGAGGCCGGCGTCGAAGGCCGCCGTCGGCATGGCGGGTGTCAGTAGCAGGTCGTGGCTGTCCAGGAGCTGGTTCATGTCGTACCCGAGCTTCTCCCGCCTCCGGATCGCGTCTTGATAATCCGGGAGCGTAATCTCGAGGCCCTCTAGACAGACCTCTGCGAGCCCCGGGTCGAGGAGCTCGCGTTGCGCCGGGGTGAGCGCCCGGTATACGTTCGCGGCACCTGTGAACCAGTGCGCCCTGAAGGTCTCCGCCGAAGAGGCGAGGTCGAGCTCTACCTGTTCGACGTGAGCACCGAGTTCGGTGAAACGGCGCACCGCGGCGGCGACGAGGCCGGCGATTTCGGGATCGACCCTTGCGAACCCGAGGTCCGGGCTGAAGGCGATCCGCATGCCCCGGACCGACATTGTGGAGAAGCGGCGGAAATCGCTCCCATCGTCGGGTGCGGTGTACCAGTCAGCCACGTGCGGTCCGCTCATCACGGACAACATCAGCGCGGCGTCGGCGACGGTCCGGGTCATCGGGCCGACATGGGACACGGTTCCCATCGCGCTGGCCGGATATTGCGGGACACGGCCGAAGGTCGGCTTGATGCCGTAGATGCCGGTATAGGCCGCCGGAATGCGGATCGAGCCGCCGCCATCCGTGCCCTGGTTGAGGGCACCCATGCCTGTCGCGGTGCAGGCAGCTGCGCCGCCCGAGGAGCCGCCGGGGGTCTTTTCCGGGTTCCATGGGTTGCGGGTGATGCCGGTCAGGGGGCTGTCGGTGACACCTTTCCAGCCGATTTCCGGTGTTGCGGTTTTGCCGAGGAAGATCGCGCCATGCTCCCGAAGCCGCGCGACGAAAGGCGCATCCTCGGGCGCCGTGTAGCCCGAATCGGTGGTTTTCGAGCCGCGCCGGGTCGGCAGTCCCTTCACGTCCGCCAGATCCTTGATCGTGGTTGGAACGCCATCCACGAGACCTGCGGGGCGCCCGTTGCGCCAGCGCGCCTCGGAGTCTTTCGCCGCTTTGCGGGCGCCATCCGCGTCGATATGGACGAAGGCATTGAGTTGCGGATTGTGGCGTTCAATGGCGGCCAGCGCCGCTTCCGTTGCCTCGACAGGCGACAGGGTTCCGGCCGCATAGGCCCGGATCAAATCGGTCGCGCTCATCATCGCGATTTCACGGCTCATCTCTTGCGCTCCAGTAAAAGCCGGGTCACGTCAGGCGACCGGTTTCGGCCACGACGGATCGCGGAACTCCTGAACCTCGAATCGATAGTTTCCGATGCCCCGGAAGAAAGCAGAATAGACGTTGAATTTCTCGCTGTAGGCGGGCGCGCCGTCGAAGCTGACGCCTTTGTCCGTCATTTCCTTGTAGAAGCCGTCGACGTCGTCGGAGACGAAGGAAATCGTGACCGCCGGGTCGGCCGAGGGTGGACGGTTGATGCAGACTCCGAGAAAGGCATTCGGCGCCACCTGGTAGATATGACAGCGATCGTTCTGGTTGAGCGCCAGCCGGAAGCCGAGGGTTTCGCCCAGGAAGGCGGAGGCCGCTGCGAGGTCTTCGGTATAGATGAAAGTCAGCATTTGCCCGACGGACGGCATGGCGGAGGCTCCCTGAATGTGATGCGGCGGCGTTCATTCTGAACGGCACCATTGGGAAGGGGAGCCAAGTCTAGGACGCTTCGCGCCGTCGGTGCAATTCGGTCGATGACCTATTGGTAGGGCGCGATCAGGTCCGCTTGCAGGGAATAGCCGACCGCGGCGAGATCGTTCGTCTCGTTGAGAATGCCGAGCGTTCCGGCGACATAGACAGGGTCGAACATCTCGCGCGGGTCGTAGGGCTCCTCCGTGCGTACCAGGATAAGCTGGTTCGGGGGCGGAGGAGGAACATGGATACAGGCCCCGACATAGGGAACCAGGATCAGTTCGTTGACGCCGACGCCATTGTAATCGAGCGGGATGATATAACCGGCGATACGCACCTCCTGGCCAATCAGCTCCGTGTTCAGATCCGTGCCGTATTCGTCCGTGGTCTGTTCGGGGATGGCGCCATGCTCGACGACGCCGAGCCGGTTCATCGTCGCCTGCAGGCGCTCGTCCGGATTGGGGATCAGATCTTCCCAGAGGATTTCGCGTGGCTCTCCGGCTGCGGCGCCTCCTCCTGGCATGAGGCTGCCGGCAGCGATACCGGCACCGGCGAGCGCGAGGAAGCTTCTACGGGAAAAGACAAGGGAATCGGTCACGCCAGTCTCCTATTGCCGGATGGTCATCCCGTCCGCGAGCAATATCCTGTAGGCCCGGAATGCGGGGAGAAGTCCCGCGACAATACCCGCAAAGACAAAGAGGCCCAAGATTAAGAATTCGCGCTGAGTGGGCAGTCCAAACGGTAGATAGAGGCCGAAGGCCGCATCCGCAAGGGGACCGGCGATCGCAAGCCCGGCCATGAACAGCATGGTCCCGGCGACGGCGCCGGCGAGCGACAGCAGGGCGGCTTCCAAGACCATCAGCAGGGCGACCGTGCCGGGGCCGGCGCCGACCGACCGCAATATGGCCATCTCCCGCCGGCGTTCGGCCAGGCTGGAAAGAATTGCGGCCGTCATGCCGACAAATGCCGTCACAACGACCATTGCGGAAACTCCGGTCAGAGCCGTTTCGGCGACTCCGATGAGAGACCAGAGCTCCTGCAGCGCGACGCCCGGGAGCACGGCGAGCAAAGGCTCTTCCGGGTACTCGTTGATATGGCGCTGCAGCTTGAAGGTTCTCAGCTTCGAGGTGACGCCCACCAGCGCTGCCGTGATGGATTTCGGCGTCAGCTCCATCTTCCGGACCTCGTCCGAAGTTGTGGATCTGCCTGGCATGCGGGCGCCGCTCTGCCAGTCGACGTGGATCGCCTCGATCGCGGCGAGGCTGACATGCACCGTCCGGTCGACCGGCGTTCCGGTCTTTTCCAGAATTCCCGAAACCCGGAATGGCATGTCTTCGTGCCGGCTGAAGCCGATAGCGCCGAGCCCGTGCGCGACCACGATCGGGTCGCCGACCTTGTAACCGAGCGTCTCCGCCACATCCGCGCCGAGAGTCGCGTCGAACAGGTCCGAGAAGGGCTCTCCCGCCCGCATCGTCAGTTTCCTGTCGCCGCGGAAACGGTAATGCTCGAAATAGGCTTCTGTGGTGCCGAGCACGCGATAACCGCGATGGCTGTCGCCCAGTGAGAGCGGGACGGTCCAGGCGACCTCGGGGAGGGCTGCAATGTCCTGATAGCTTTCCCAGGTGATGTTGTTGGTCGCATTGCCGATCCGGAAGACGGAATAAAGCAAGAGCTGGACCGCACCACTGCGCGCGCCGACGATGAGGTCGGTGCCGGCAATGGTGTTGGCGAAACTGGCGCGAGCGCTGGTGCGGACACGTTCGACGCTGAGGAACAATGCGATGCTGATCGCGAGCGCGAGGACCGTGAGTGTCGCGGTCGTGCTCCGATTGGCGATCGAGCGGCCGGTGAGGCGGAGCAGGATCATGATCCTGCCTCCCGGGTCAGGATCTCTTCTGTCCGTATCACCCGGTCGAAGCTCGGCGACAGACGGTCGTCATGGCTAACCATGAGCAGGCTGGCGCCCTGCCGGTCGAGTTGGGCGAACAGGAGCTCGAGAAAACGTTCCTGACTGGCGCCATCCAGCGCCGAAGTCGGTTCGTCCGCGACAATCAGTTCCGGCCCGCCTATGAGCGCGCGAGCGGCGGCGACCCGTTGCTGTTGTCCGGTGCTGAGGCGGGAAGCCGGCTGACGGCGCAGATCGCCCTCGGGAAGCGCGAGGCTCGTCAACAGGTCCTCGATCGCCGTCTCCGAGGTCGCACTGCGCCGGGCGCGTTCGGGCGCGAAAGCGAGTCCGAGGCGAACGTTCTCGAGCGCCGAAGCATACGGCAACAGATTGAACATCTGGAAAATTACGCCGATATGCTCGGCCCGGAAACGGTCGCGCCGGGCGGAGGAGAGACTGGCGATGTTCGTGCCGAGGATCTCGATCTGTCCCTGCGCCGGAGCGGATATCCCGCAGATGAGTCCAAGGAGGGTCGACTTTCCACCTCCGGAAGGCCCCAGCAGCAGGACGCGTTCACCCCGTTCGACGCGAAACGCATCGATGGCGATTCTGAACCTGGTTTCGGTCCATTCGAAGGCGACGCCCGAGAGCTTTATCGCGGGCGTTCCCTTCTCATCGCGTGGCGCAATCAATGCTTTCGGCCAATCCGGGTGAAGCTGGGTCAGTTCTCCAGAGAGAGTTTAGGCGCGTTCCGTTCGACTTCGTAGTGAAACTGTCCCCGCGATCCGATGATGGTGACTTCCAGCTCTTCGCTGTTCGGGAAGGTCGTGAAGAACGGGAACGCGATTTCGGAAAGTCGCGACGCGTCGTCGCAGGAAAGCTCATAAGAGACATGGAACTCCGAATGTTTTTCCTCGTCATGGTCGTGCGAGTCTTTTCGGTCATGTGCCTCGTGGTGGTCTTCGAGATGTGCCTCATCGAAGCGGCACGAGGTTCCGTTGAATCGGAAAAGCGCCGCGCCGTCCCTGAGCTTCTTTTCCGCCGCCTCGACGGCGGCCTTGTCGCTCTCGGATTTTGCTTCGTGTTCGAACCCGACGATGTCGACGCCGGGGATTTCCAGCTCCATCAGGACGCGGTTGTCCTCGATAGCGATGTTGAGGGTGCCGTGACCGTGCTCGTGCGCGTGGGCGGAGCGACTCTCGCTAGCCTGGGCAGCGGGAAGCGAGAGAATTCCCATAAGGACGAATGTGGCGGTTGTGCGAATCATGACCGATAGCTCCATGGAAGGAAACAGATCTTGGATGGAAATGTTATAACGTATCAATATCCATGTGCCACAGGAGTTTTCAGGATGCGTCAATTCTGCGGCTGAAGGTTGATCTGCGCGCCGTCCCGCGGAGTGCAATCCCCGGAAAGCCACTGCTGGACCATGCTTTCCTTGCAGGCCGCCCACGGCCGGTCTACGCCGCCACCGAACTCTTCCTGGTAGATTGTCGCCAGCGCGATCACGGCCAGCAGCGCAGCCAGTATCCACATGCCTCGGCTCATATCTGCCCCCTTTCTCCTTTGCAAAAGTGGGGTCGTCCCAAGCGCGTTAAAAGGGGCGCCGGCGCCTTGTCACTCATTCGGCCCAATCGACGATGTGATCGATGAGATTTGCGTCCGGCACCTTATCCTCGGAAACGGAGCGTCCCCGTACAGATATCCCGGCTTCGTGCACCATCTCCCGGTCTCCGCAGACGAGCGGATGCCAGAACGGCAGGTCCTTGCCTTCCCTGACCAGCCGATAGGCGCAGGTCGAGGGCATCCAGACCAGGTCTTCGAGGAGTTCCGGCGTCAGGATCACGCAGTCCGGCACCTTGACCTTGCGGTTCGGATAGTCCTCGCAGCGGCAGGACTGGCAGTCGAGCAGACGGCAGGCGACGTCGGTGTAGTGCAACTCGTCGGTGACGTCGTCGATCAGCTTCACGAGACAGCACTTTCCGCATCCGTCGCAGAGCGCTTCCCACTGCTCGCTGTTCATCTGCTCGAGCGGGGTCGTTTTCCAGTAGGGCAGGTCCGGGATGTCGCGGTCGACTGTCATGTCAGGCGCCGCCGGCAATCCGCGCCAGGACTGGCAACAGTTCTTCACGGAAGGCGGCCGGATTTTCCGACATCGGGAAGTGTCCCATCTCCTTCATGATGATCGCTTTGGCACCGGGAATGCGCTTTGCGGTCTCGATCGTATTCTCCGGCGTGCAGGAGTAATCGTATTCGCCGGTCATCAGAAAGACCGGGCAGGCGCCAGTGTCGATGGTCGCACTCTCGCGGGCATAATCGCTGTCGGTCCGGTAGAAATGCATGTCGCCCTTAAAGACCTCGGGGCCGCCCTGATAGTAATGCCAGAGGGTCTCCCAGCGGAACTCGTCAGGGCTTTGCGGCGCGACCAGACCGGAGACGAGAGCGGCACAGAAATCGCCGCGCAGGAATTCCGGGCTCTCGAGCCAGCTGTTGTCGTACCAGGGCGACGGATGATCGGAACCTTCGAGGCCGATGACTCCTCGCAGCTTCGCGCCTTTCTCGAGCGCGAGGCGGACGACGACCCGCCCGCCCATGGAGCAGCCCATCACGACCGGCCGGTCGAGCGCCAGCGCCTCGGCGAAGGCCTCGACGGCGGCGACATAGAAGCTGCTGGTCAGTTTGTACTCCTCGTCCTGCCAGCCTTCGGGCGGATTGGACTTGCCGTGCCACGGCAGGTCGAAGGCGATGACCCGGAAACGGTCGGTGATGGCGCCGTCGCACATCAGATGCCGGTACTGGCTCGAGTGGGCGCCGGCGGTGTGCAGGCAGAGCAGGGGGATGCCGCTGCCGGCTTCCTCGAAATAGATTCGATAGGGACGGTCCTCGATCTCCAGGTGCACATAGCGGCCTGTGATGGGCTCGATTTTCGCGCTCATTGCCCGGCCTCCCGGCGCAGGGTTCGGGGCAGGGCGAGCAGTTCCTTCACGTAGCGCAGATTGTGCAGCAGGGGCGCCGTGTTGCCCTCGAGGCGGGCGTGGCCGTAGCGCGTCATCGCGAACAGGTCCTGGTAGCCGGGGGGCGGCGCGTCCGACCAGAAGGTCTCCCAGACCTCCTGTGGTGCGCGGATGGCAAAATCCCAGCTCCGCATCTTGAAGGGACCGATCTCGACGGCGCTCACGGTGCCGTTCTCGACCGTCACGTGATAGGGCGTGTCACCGACTTCAAGCAGGAAAGCGGAGCGCATGTAGCGCCCGATATGGCGCAGGTGCGGGCGGCTGGCGACGGCGTCCGTAAGGCAGTCGAACATGGGGGCTCCCGGGTCAGTAGACGGCGCGGCCGCCGGACAGATCGAAGCAGGCGCCGGTATTGAAGGTGCATTCCTCCGAGAGCAGCCAGCAGACCATTGTGGCGCATTCCTCGGCCGTGCCGAGCCGGCCCATCGGGCATTTGGAGATCATTATCTCGACATGTTTCGGGTCCGCGTTGGCGACCATCTCGGTCTCGATCGGTCCCGGCGCGATGGAGTTGATGAGGACGCCCGAGTTGAGCAATTCCTTGCTCATCGCTTTGGTAAAAGCGATGACGCCGGCTTTCGCCGCGCTATAGGCGGAGGCGTTGGGGGTGCCCTCCTTGCCGGCGATCGATGCAATGTTGACGATCCGCCCGTAACCGCGCTCGACCATGCCGGGAGCGATGGTTTTCGAGCAGAGAAAAACGCCGGTCAGATCGATATCGATAACCTTTTTCCAGTCAGGAAGCGCGTAGGAGGTGGCCGGTACGGTCGGCCCGATGATGCCGGCACTGTTGACCAGCAGGTCGACCGGCCCGAGTGCGCCGACCGTATTGGCGTGGCCGACGGCCACGCTCGCTTCCGAACTCACATCGACTGTCGCCGCAGTCAGGCCAGACGGACTTCCGAGTTCGGAAACCCTGGCGGCGAGTGCCTCCGCATCCAGATCCCAGAGGGCGACCTTGCCGCCGCGATCCAGAATGCGTTTTGCAACGGCAAGGCCGATGCCCTTTGCGCCGCCCGTCACGATTGCCGTGCGACCGGTGAAATCCCCGTCCTTCAATGCGCTTCTCCCAAAAGCCTCTTTGTTGCCATCCGGACTCTTTGCCGGTCCGGTGTTATTTCGATGCGAGCGTGAATTCCCCTTCGCGAATACGGTCGGGCCATTCCGCGACCATATCGGCCACGGCTTGCTCACCGTAGTTCTCGATCATATCGGTCAAGGCCGCAAAGATCGCGGAAGAGGCGACCATCTCCGGCGCGCAGCCATTGTCCACCGCCTCGTCCCAGGCTTCGAGGATGAGTTTCAGCGCAACGCGTTTCTGTTCGTCGTCCGGTAAGACTCCCGCATCCGAGTCCGACATATCACTCTCCGACAAGTCATTCGTTCGATCCGGCGTCACTTGAGGCCGGTACCGAGCGAACGCTAGACTGATTCCAATGTCAGTGGGAGGAAAAACATGACTGAAAATCACCAGTTCCTGCATCACGTCGGCGAGGAGCACCCGTTCGTACCCCGCGGTCTCAGGAGCTATTTCGAGTATCGCGATCTCGGAATCGAAGAGGCGTCGAAGGGTGACGTGGTCTCGCATGTGATCCGCGCGAAAGACGGGCATAACGCAACGGGCGCCTGGCATGTGCACGACTGCAGGTTCCAGATGTTCTACGTGCTGAAGGGATGGGCGAGGTTCGAGTACGAGGGCCAGGGGGTGCACACCATGAAGGCCGGCGATTGCGTTTTGCAGCCGCCGATGATCAAACATCGCGAAATCGAGCATTCCGAGGATCTCGAACTGATCGAGGTCGTGGCGCCTGCGAATTTCAAGACCTTTGAGGTCGAGGCACCGGAAAGCTGAACGGGTGGTGCGGCCCGCGGCAGAGGAGGACCGGTCCATTTCCGCGAGCCTGATCTGGGAAGAGGGTGGCGTTCCGTTCTCGAAGCGGTTCGGTGATGTCTATTTCTCCGCCGGGGATGGTCTCGCCGAGACCCGTCATGTCTTTTTGGCCGGGAATGGCCTGCCCGACGCCTGGGCCGGGCGCGATGACTTCACGATCGGCGAGACCGGTTTCGGGACCGGTCTCAATTTCTGCGCCGTCGCCGATCTCTGGCGGCAGACCCGCAAACCTGGCGCATTGTTGCACTATTTGAGCATAGAGGGCTTCCCGCTTGCCGCCGGGGAGTGCCTCAGGGCGCTGGATCGCTGGCCGGAAATCGGGGATGTCGCCAGGTTACTGGCCGAACGCTATCCGGATCCGGTTCCGGGGTTGCACCGGATCCATTTCGAGGAATGGGGAATAATGCTCACCCTCGCGGTGGGTGAGGCGGGGGCGTTGCTCCCTCAGTTGCTGGCCCGCGTCGATGCCTGGTTCCTGGACGGATTCGCGCCGTCGCGAAACCCGGAAATGTGGCGCGACGAGGTGCTTTCGGGGATTGGTCGGCTGACGGCGCCGGGGGGAACACTCGCGACCTTCACCTCTGCGGGAGCGGTGCGCCGGGGATTGGCTGCGGCCGGTTTCGAGGTCTCGAAAATATCGGGCTACGGGCGCAAGCGCGAGATGTCGGTGGCCCGGAAAGACGCGAATGCCCCGGCCGATTCTTGCGGTCTTGCCCGTCTTGCGGCGCCGGTAGCGGAGCGCAACCGCGAGGCGCGCATCGCCGTCGTCGGCGGAGGCATTGCCGGTGCGTCGCTGATCCGCGCACTCCGACGGCGGGGTGTGTCGCCGGAATTCTTCGATGCGGGCGGAGTCGGATCGGGCGCCTCGGGAAACCCGCTGGCGCTGGTCATGCCGCGCATGGACGCCGGTGACAGTCCGGCTGCAAGATTCCATGCTGCGGCCTATCGCTACGCGGTCGATCAGTATCGCCGCAGCGATGCCTGGGATCCGACCGGCGTTCTTGTCATGCTCGCTGAGGATGCGGCGCGCGTCCGCGCGGAAAAGGCGCGCGGCCACGCATGGCATCCTGCCGGACGCGCCGACCTCCTCGATGCGGCCGCCGCGAGCGGCATTGCCGGAGTGCCGCTGGACTGCCCCGGACTCTTTCATGCCGATGCCGGGCTTCTGCAGACGGAAACGCTCCTGCGCGACTGGGTCAGTGGGACGCAATGTGTCACGCGCCGTGTCGCCGAGATCGCGCGAACCGGTGGCGGGATGCGTCTTCTGGACGAACGCGGCGAGGTTCTCGGCGAAGCCGATACGGTGATCCTTTCGGCCGGCATTGCGAATGCGGGCTTTTCCGCGAGCGGCTGGCTGCCGCTCGCACCGGTGCGCGGCCAACTCTCCCTGATTCCGGCGAGCGGGCAGAATGATCCCTTGAAATGCGCACTTTCCTGGGGCGGCTATCTGTCGCCGGTGCGAGGCGGTGTCCATCTGCTGGGGGCGACGCACGATCCGGTGAACCGCATTGGCGCAGGATGGGAGGACGCGGTGACCGAAACGGACCATCTGCGCAACCGCACCAACCTTCCCTCCTGTCTCGCCGGATGGATCGGCGCGCCGGACGGGACGTGGGCAGGGCGTGCACGTCTGCGCGCGGTGACACCGGACCGGGTCCCGCTATTTGGCGCCGTTCCTGACCGGGCGGACCTCCGTTCGGCCTACGCCAAACGGACTTCACGCGGAGAACCGCAACTTCCGGCATCCGACATTCTTGTGCTCGGTGGCCTCGGGTCGCGCGGATTCGTCACGGCGCCTCTGGCGGCCGAAGTGCTGGTTGCGCGTTTGTTCTCGGAGGTCTGGCCGCTGGAACGGGCCACAGGACTGGCCGGAGATCCGGTCCGATTTGTCGACCGGGCCTACCGCCGGGGACGCCTTAAGGCATTTCTGGGCTGAGCTGTTGAATCAGGGTTAACTAGTCGGCACTGGAAAACCATTCGTTAAGCTTCTGCAGAGATAGTCTCAGTTGGGCAGTCAACATCGTGATCGATCCTGATCCATAGTTGTGGTCTGCAGAAACAGAGAGCTAGCGATCGTGCCAGGCCATTCGAAAAAAGAGAACATGCTCGCGTCGTTTCTCGGCGAACGGAAGACCCGGGCGCCGGTCACGGTTGCGGTGCTCGCATTCCTCATCGTGCTCGCCGCGTCGCTCTACGCACAGTTCGTCATCGAGGCGCGCGACAATGAAGAGCGCTCCGCCCAGCACGCATTTGCACGGGCCCATATCGCGCAGAATTTGCAGAACTACCTCGATACCCGCTTTCGTTCGATCAGAGGGCTGGTCGCGCAACTGGCTTCGTCGAATGGGCCGACAAGAGAAACGAAGTTCGTGGAACTCGCGCAGCAATTCCACGAAAACTTCAATGGGGTTCAGGCGGTGAACTGGGTCGATCGCACAGGAGTCGCGCGCTGGATCGTACCCCTCAAAGGGAACGAAGCTGTCAAGGACAAGGACCTGAGCGCGTTGGATGAGCCGGGCGCGGTGATCGAGGCCGTACGCCAGGACCGGCGTCCCCATGCGACGGGGCCGATCACACTCTTGCAGAGCGGAAGCGGATTTGCGGCGTATTTCCCGGTATTGCGTGAAGGCGATATCCTGGGGCTGGTCAATGTCGTTTTTCGTTTCGACGACCTCGTCGACAGCATCGCTGAGCTCGACCCGCGCGGCCGGATTTCGGTCGGACTCTTCCATGGGGACAGATTCGTGGCCGAGCAGTCGAATACTCCGGACGCGGCGGTCGACGCGCGCTTGTCCCACGATCTGGTCATCCTCGATCAGATTTACCGCCTCGAGGTGAGGGCGCATGGCGCGTCCACCGGGTTGGTGAGCCCGATGATCCCCGTACTTATCGTCAATATCCTGTTTGCCGGCGCGCTGTTCCTGGCGCTGCGCCAGGTCGGGCTACTGGCTCAAAGCGAGGCCCGGTTTAGGGATCACGCGGAAATCGCGTTCGATTACTTGTGGGAAACCGATGCAGATCAGAGGTTTACCTATCTTTCGGGCGCATTCGAAAAGATCGTCGGCCGTCCGGCATCGGATTTTCTCGGCCGTCGACTGGCCGAATGCGATGTGACCGGCGCCTCGGAGTCGGACCTTCGCGAGCACAGCGCGACGATGGGACAACAGCTTCCGTTCGCCAATTTCGTTTTTTTCACCGAACGGCGCGACGGGTCGAGAGCCTGGATCTCGTCATCCGGCAAGCCGCTCTATAGTTCGAGCGGGCAATTCATCGGCTACCGCGGGGCGGACAGGTCCATCGACGATCAGGTGGCGACCGAACGACGGTTGCGAAAAGCCTGGGAGCACGCCGAGGCGGCGAACCGGGCGAAGAGCAATTTTCTAGCGGGGATGAGCCACGAACTGAGGACGCCGCTCAATTCGATCATCGGTTTTTCGGAAATCATCCGCGACCAGATGCTCGGCCCGGTCGGAAAGCCGCAATATGTCGAATACGCCAACGACGTTGTCACGTCGGGCCGGCATCTGTTGTCGCTCGTGGACGATGTGCTGGATCTTTCAAAGATCGAGTCCTCCACGTTCGAGCTCTCCGAGGACGAAGTCGAACTCGCCACGGCGTTCGAGTTCGTCCGGCGCGGGTTCCGCCGACTTGCGGAATCCCGGGGGATCGCGATCGAGACAGAGGTCGCCGAGGCCGCAGCCTTTCTGCGCGCGGACACGAGGCTGATCCGCCAGATGGTCATGAACCTTGTTTCCAATGCCATCAAGTTTACCGACCACGGAGGCAAAGTCGTCATCTCGGCGGAGCGCGACGCCGACGATCGCGTCCATATCAAGGTCAGGGATACCGGCATCGGGATTCCGAAGGAGCACCAGTCCCGCGTCCTTGAGCCGTTTGTCCAGGTCCGGGAATCCGCCCTTCTCAGCCACGAGGGATCGGGCCTGGGTCTGTCGCTCGTGAAGCGCTTCGTCGAACTCCATGGCGGGACGATCGATCTTCAGAGCGATCTCGACAGGGGAACGGCGGTCGATCTCACCTTTCCGGCGAATCGCAGTCTCTGTCTCTAGCGCGTGGAACTGGTGCCGGTTGAGGGACTTGAACCCCCGACCCTCTGATTACAAATCAGATGCTCTACCAACTGAGCTAAACCGGCATCCTTGGGTTGCTGCGGGATACAGCCTGCGGCCCCGGCAGTCAACAGCAACGGTTGGCAGAACGTCTGCAACCGGCACCAGCCGAATCCGGCGCGGCGGATCTAGACGTTGGAGACGATCAATCTCGGTGGATCGAAGCGCGGCAAGGACCCTGCCGTCACGACATTGCGCGCCGCCTGCATGAGCCGCGAAATCGGCGCCTGGCATTCGCAAAGCTGGTGGAGCGCATTGAGGGCCTTTTCCAGCTTCGAGATCTGGGTATCGGTATATACGGGAGCCTCACGGAGCGGCGCGGTTGCTTCCTCGTAGCGGGTCACGGTGTCCGAAATGAGGGCCGAGAGATCTTCTGCCGCCCGGTCGATCTCGGCCGTGTCGATCCCGTTGTTGCGAAGCTGAGCCAAGCGCACGTTGAGTTCGAGCAGTGAATAGACTTGCTGGTGGCGAACATAGAGTTCGCGGCCACGGGGGTCCCGATTGTTCAATTCTAAACTTTCGAGCATCAATCACTCCAAGTCGATCTACGACTACTTGACGTATCCAAATCGGAGGCGGAGCCCGGCCGGGCTCCGCCAACAACGGAACTCTAAGCTGGAAATCGTGAATCGCTCGTGAATCGATTTGAGAAAAACTCCCCCATTTAGGCACATGTTTTTTGTTGAGTTTCGGTTTGTTCTGTTTCTGATTTTGATTTGTTCGCGTATTGCATACCTATTTGTGCCAATGGGTGCGTGAACATCGAAAAACGCTTGGCCGTTAAGCGCGTTTTTCTGCGATTTGTGAGTTCGGTTGATGGAAGGCGATTCCGCAATCTGCTTTCAATTCGGAAAGCGTCGGGAATGGGGGAACCGACAGGCCTTCCGTTGAGTCCAAGCGCCCCGAACCCACAGGTTTTTTTACGTGGCGGCGATTTATGTTTATTAATTCTTAAGCAGATTGAGGAATTATGGTTACCGAAGCTGGATGAAAACGAGCTGATACGAATGAGCGTCGGTTTGCAGGAAAAAAAGGCGGCAGCCAAGGACAAGGTTGACGAGGAAGCGCTTGATTCGCTTCACACCATGCCTCTGTCGATCATTCCACTGCAGACGCCCGGACTGAAGAAAGCGTTCATGATCAAGAACGCGCGTCTGGAAAGCGCGATCGAGTTGTTCCGCGACGGGACGTCGGGCAGCGGCCAGGTGGAGCCGAAAGAACTGCATGGCTATTTTCAGGATGTCGGCGGCGCGCTCTCGCACGATCTGATCATTCTGGAAAAACTCTCGACCCTCGAATCGTTCGATGTGTACTCGCTGCGACTCGAGCTCAGAAACCTCGAGATCGGTTTCGAGGATTACTCGGCGCTTCAGCTTTCGGACGCCAAGCGGGCCGAACTGACGGAATATATGCGCGCTTTCACGCGGCCTCTTATTCAGCGCGTCTATGGCGGCGACAAGTCGGAAGAGATCAGCGATGTCGGGCAGATCATCAATATGGTCGCCTCTCCGAACCGGAATGAAGCGGTGGCGCAGCTGAAACGGCTTGCCGAGGAACTCAATACGGAATTGACCGAAGTGCCAAAGTTCCTCGAGCGGTATGGCGATATCTTCCTGTCACTTTCCTATTTCCGCAGCTGTCTCGACAAGATCATGTCACAGCTCCCGACGTTCATCAGCTGGATGGAAGAACTCCACAGCAACTACCAGATCCAGAACGACCGGGCCCAGCTGAAGGTGCTGATCGATATCGAGTCGGATCTCAACGAGATTTCCACCTCTCTCGTCGGTCGTTTCGAATATTTCAACCATCGCTCACATGCTTTCTGGGAGAATATCAGCGCGGATTCCTTTCAGTCCTTTCAGGAACTGGTGACCGCGCACCATGTGAGCATCGGTGCCGTTCTCTGTGGCCTGGCGGTGAAGCTGAATTTGTATGAGGCGCGCTTCCCCAATCATGGTGGCGGCCCGGTGAAGAGACTGGAATTCATCAACTCCGAGATCAAACCCGGCCTCAAGCGGATCAAGGATATCGAACAGAAGGTCGGTGCGGTAGGCTAGCCGTTCCGGACGCGCAGGACGACCGGATTGCGTTTGATGATTAGACGCCATGCCAATGTGCTTGTGACAAGTGCTTCGCTGAGGGGCGGTTGACGACATGTGCTCTTCAAAGGCCGCTCAGCAAAAAGCCGCTGACGATACAAACGGGCTCAGCGCGCAATCAAGAGTCGACCTGCTGCAAATGGCTGAACGGCTCGCCGGGTTCGGCTATTGGCGGCTGGATGTCTCTTCCAACGCCATCTTCTGGTCGGACGAGGTCTACCATGTACATGGTCTCGACCCAGCCGCGGGCCCGCCGGATCTCGATGCGGCACTCGATGCCTACATTCCGGAAGATCGCCCGAAAGTCGAGAGTGGGGTTCGCCGCTGCATTGAGAGCGGGCAACCGTTCGAACTCTCGCTGCGGATCCGCCGGCCCGATGGCGGAGTGCGGAACGTGGTTGCGCGCGGAACGCCGGAATTCGGTCCCGATGGCGAGGTCGCCGCGATCATCGGGGTGTTCCTGGACATCTCGCGACGGCAGGATGTCGAGCGGACGCAGCGTGTGAACGAACTGCTGCGTCAGACCATCGACGCGTTGGACGAAGCGGTCAGCATCTACGACCCGGATGATCGATATGTTTATGCAAATCCGAAATATTTCGAACTGTTTCCGTATCTGAAGGAAATCGAGGACCTCGAGGGCAAGACTTTCGAAGAGGTGCTCCGCATCAGCCTCAAGAACCGGATCATCGACAGTCCGCTCGCCCTGAACGACCCGGAAACCTACGTCGCCGAACGCCTTCGCGCGCGAAAGGCGGGCGTGTCTAGTCTTGGCGAGCGCCGGCACAAGAGCGGACGCTGGTACTCAGCGCGCGAGTTCCGCACCGAGACCGGCGCCATGATCACGATGCGGCGCGACATCACCGAGGACCGCGCCGCCGGTGAGGAACTGGAGAAGATCAAGGAGCGCTACGAACTGGCGGTTTTTGCCGGCGGCATCGGCGTCTGGGAATATTACAAGAACTCCGGCAGCTTTTTCTGGTCCGATTTCGCCGCCGATATTCTGACTGGAGGACTGGAGCAGCCGCCTGATGACATGAATGCGATGAGTGCCATTGTGCACCCTGAAGACCTCGGCCGTTTCAAGGGGCAGTTCCGCGCCTGTGTCTCGCATCGCGCAACGATGGATATAGAGGTGCGAATCCGCTCCCGGGACGGGCGCTACAACTGGGTTCATTGGCGCGCGCGCGCAATCAAGGATGAAGGCGGGGGTGTGGAGAGAATGGTCGGGTCGATCGTCGACACCACGCGCCGCAAACTCGATCAGGAGCGGGTGGCCCGCAGTGAAGCACGTTTGCGTGACATAGCACGGACCGTGCCCGGTGTGCTCTGTCAGTGGTCGCTCGATGAGGACAAGCAGCCCCTCTTCACCTATGTCAGTCCGAAGGCGCAGGAGATCTTCGGCTTCGAGGACTCGAGCCCGATGGGTGTGACGGCCAATCTGATCGCGATCGACGAGGATCTGCCGATTGTGCGGAATGCGCTGGAGCGTGAACTGCGTACCGGCGACCTGATCCGTTTCGAAGCGCGCTACGCACTGCCGTTGAGAGGAATCCGCTGGATCCGCAACATGTCGCAGGTCGTGTCGGTTTCCAAGGACCGGACCGATCTGACAGGGGTTCTGGTCGATGTCACCGAGATCAAGGAAGCGCAGGAGCGCATCGAGGAAAGCGAGCGCAGGCTTAACGACGCCATTGAAGCGATCGACGAGGCATTCGCTTACTATGACTCGCAGGATCGACTGGTCATTTTCAACGACACCTATCGGAACCTGCGTCCGGAAGTTGCCGAATTCGTGGCGCCGGGACTGCGCTTCGAGGACTATTTGCGTCTTCTGCACAAGCACGATCTGTTGCCAAGGGAGGTCGAGGATCCGGAGCGCTGGATCAGGGAGCGGATGGAGTGGCACCGGAGCCCCGGGGAGGACCCGATTCTTGTCAGCGTTCCCGATGGACGCGTGTTCCTGATTGCCGAACGCCCGTCCAGGGACGGCGGTACGGTCTCGACGGTGACGGATGTGACCGATCTGAAGCGCAGGGAAACAGCGCTCGAGATCGCGCATGCCCGGCTTTCCGAGCAGAACGATGCATTGGAAAAACTGGCTGCGGATCTGGACACCGCGCGTCTCGCCGCGGAAGCCGCGAACGAAGCCAAGTCTCAGTTCCTGGCGATGATGAGCCACGAAATCCGCACGCCGATGACCGGACTGCTTGGAATGGTCGAGATGTTGCGCGGCGAAAAGCTGAACAAGTCTCAGCGGGGGTATCTCGATGTCCTGGGGCAGTGCGCGAACACGTTGCAGAACCTGCTGAACGATATCCTGGATTTGTCAAAGATCGAGGCCGGCCAGCTCAAGCTCGAGTCGATCGCGTTCGACCTCGCGAGAACGGCACAGGAAACCGTCGACCTGTTCCAGAGCGCCGCGGCGGAAAAGGGCCTCAGGCTTCTGGTCTCGGTAGACGAGCACACCGCGAGGGAAGTACGCGGCGATCCTCTGCGGTTCAAGCAGATACTGGCAAACCTGATCAGCAATGCGGTCAAGTTCACAACGGATGGCAAGGTCGAGCTGCGTCTCGGCTCGTCGCTCGAGGGGGATGTTCTGATCGTTCGAGGGAGCGTCTCGGATACCGGGATGGGAATACCGGAAGAGGCCCTGCCGCGGCTGTTCAATCAGTTTGATCAGGTCGACACTTCGACGACCCGCAAATTCGGAGGCACAGGGCTCGGGCTGGCGATTTGCCAAAGGCTCGTGGATGCCATGGACGGCAGCATCAGCGTCGTGTCCGAGGTGGGGAAGGGGAGCACATTCAGTTTCGAGTTGAGGTTTGGAATCGTCGAGAGCAGGCAAGCCTCGGCCGGTTCGGAAGCCTCTGGTTCCGAAGAGGAGTCGACGCCGTCTGCCGATCCGGGCAACACACCTGACCTGAGAATTCTTCTTGCGGAGGATAATTCCCTCAATGCGGACCTGATCGTGCTGATGCTCGCCAAGTGGGGACACAAGACGGAGATTGCGCCCAACGGCCTGGAAGCCGTGCGCAAAGCTGAGGAGACCCCGTACGACCTTATCCTGATGGATATGCAGATGCCGGAACTGGACGGACCGGAAGCGACGCGCGAAATACGTGGCGGAGACGGCCCGAATCGCAACGCTGCGATCGTCGGATTGTCCGCTGATGCCATGCCGGAGCACCGTCGGAAATACATGGAAGCCGGGTTGACGGATTTCGAAACCAAGCCGGTGGACTGGCCCCGGTTACGATCCCTGATCGCCAGTCTGCATGATCGCGGTCTGATGCCGAATGCCGGAGAGAATTGACCGGCGGGCCGGTTATTCTTCAGGTATGGCGCGGTCGCGGCGCATTTCCCTGACGGAGTAGATAGCGCCGACGAAGATGACGATCGAGCCGATCACGGTCCAGAGGCTGGGAACTTCCTGAAAAAACATCACGCCGATTAGGCCGGCGAAAATCAGCCGCGTATATTCCATGGGCTGCACGGCAGACGCCTCTCCGTGTTTGTAGGCCTTGATGTTCGAATATTGTGCGAGCGACATCAGAACACCGGTCAGGACCATCATCACCAGTTCCTCGTAGGTCGGCGTTTCCCAGAACATGACCGCGGGAATGGCAAAAGCGATCGTCAGTCCGAAGGACTGATAGGTCATGATCGTCATCGGCGACTCCGTTTTCGCGAGGATCCGGGTCAAAATCATGATGGCGGCTACAAAGACGGCGGACACCATCGCCAGCCCGGCATAGAAGTCGATGCCGTCGAATCTCGGTTGCAAGACGATCAGGACACCGGCGAACCCGAACAGGGTCGCCCCCCAGCGCTTGAGGTCGACCACTTCCTTCAGGATGAGCACCGCGAGCAGTGTGATGAAGAGGGTGCGTGCGAAGGAGATTGCCGTGACCTGCGCCAGGGGCATGTAGATTACGGCCGTGAAACCGGTGGCCATGGCGAGAAGGGAGAAGCCGATCCGGAGGCCGTGCAGATGCAGGCGCTCGGTCTTGAAACCGGTGGGAAATAGACGAAAAAGCTGCGGTCCAAGGATGATGATGACGCAGATCTGACGAATGAAGAGAATTTCCCAGACCGGGATTCTCTGACCGACGTCCTTGATTGCGGCGGTCATGACCGCGAAGAACAACGACGCCAAAACCAGCCAGATGCAGCCCTTTACATTATCCGGAGCTTTGTGCCAGATCTGAGCTGGAAACGACTTTTCCAGCCGGTCCGCGACCAAGCTTCTTCTTGAGTCCACACTATCTGGCATAAGGCCCACTTACATATATAGCGACGACGCCATTGCGGCGATCTTTTTCGTTGTTGTCAATCGGTTTGTCTTTGAGATTGAACGAGAATCAGGATGTCCAAATCATTCTCATATCGTCTTGCCGGAAGCCCGAACCCGCCGCCGGATTTCCGCTTCAAGCGGGGCAAAAAAAAGTCCCCCTGATTGAAAATCTTCACTATTCAACCTTGTTCCAATCGGTGAAAAATAAATGAAAAACTCTCCCAATTCGTGCGAATTGGATCTCTTGGTTCAGGCGGCACGGAATAGCACGACCTCCTGCGGCGGGGGGCAGATGGTCTGGCGCCAATGGGGGAGCGGACCGGTCGTGGTTCTGTTGCATGGCGGCTTCGGATCCTGGAATCACTGGTGTCGTAACATCGTGGCGCTCTCCCGAGAGTTCTCCGTGATCGCGCCCGATCTGCCCGGACTCGGAGACAGCGACAGGCCGGGGGATCCCGGGACCGCGGAGCATCTGGCCGATATACTTGTGACCGGATTGGAGCAGATCCTCGACCCAGACCAGACGTTTCATCTCGGTTGCTTCTCGTTCGGAGCCGTGCCGGGCAGCCTCGTCGCGGTGGAGTTCGGGGAGCGCATACGCAGTTTCACCCTGGTGGGGGCGGCCGGTTTCGGCCCGCGGGAAAGGCCGACGGATGGTCTGGTAAGGATCATGCCGGATATGGACGAGCCGTCGCGACGGGCGGCGGCCCGCAACAACCTCGAGGTTCTGATGTTCTCCGATCCGTCGAAAGTCGACGAACTGGCGGTCGACATTCAGTTGTCGAATACGCAAAGAGCACGCTTTCGTTCGCGGCCTTACTCACTCTCAGACACCGTCCTGCGGTCGTTGCCCCAAATACGCGGGCGGCGGAACGCGATTTGGGGCAAGGAGGATGTGACGGCTGCGGGCATGCTGGAGCGCCGGAACGCGGCCATCCTTGCTGCGGACCCCGAAGCGGAGATCGTAGTCATGGAGGGGATCGGTCATTGGGTCCAGTACGAGGCGGCGGATGCCTTCAACTCGTGCTATCTCGAAATGCTGCGGCGGTCTCTCTGACGGCCGGGAAATCCAAACGCCGCGTGAACGGCGGGAAAAGAATGTAGGGGAAACAGATGAAGCTCGTGATCTTGCCGGGCGACGGCATCGGCCCGGAAATCGTCGAGGCGACTAAGGTGGTGCTGAAGGCGGCATCGGATCGGTTCGGGCTCGATCTTGAGTTTGAGGAGCACGAAATCGGGGAAGCCGCGCTTATCCGTCACGGGACGACACTGCCGGACGAGGTGTTTCAGCGTGCACTCGAGGCCGATGGGGTCGTGCTTGGGCCGGTTTCTACCGCGACCTACCCGCCGCCGGCGCAGGGCGGGCTCAATCCGTCTGCCGAGTTCCGGCGCCGGATGGACCTGTTCGCCAATATCCGGCCGAGTCGTTCCGTCGCAAACGAAGCGGCTCTGGTCAAGGACATGGATCTCGTGATCGTGCGCGAGAATACCGAGGGTTTCTATGCCGACCGCACCATGTTCGCCGGGAGCGGCGAATTCATGCCGGACAAGGACATGGCGCTGGCGGTCCGAAAGATCACTCGGGTGGGCGCAACGCGGATCGGCCGGGCGGCGGCCGAACTCGCGATGACCCGGCGCAAGAAACTCACCGTCGTGACCAAGTCCAACGTGCTGAAGCTGAGCGACGGCCTCTTCCTCGAAGCGGTGAAGGAAGGGGCGGCCGCCTTTCCGGAGGTTGCTCTCGATGAAGTACTGGTCGATGCCATGGCGTCGCATCTGGTCCGCAGCCCGGCGGCGTTCGATGTGATCGTCACTTCGAACATGTTCGGAGACATCCTGTCCAACGAAGCGGCGGAACTTGCGGGCGGACTGGGCTTTGCCGGCTCGCTCAATGCCGGAATGCGCAATGCGGTAGCGCAGGCGGCGCACGGATCGGCCCCGGACATTGCGGGGAGGAACCTTGCCAATCCGAGCTCTCTCATGCTGTCGGCCGGTATGCTGCTTGAGTGGCTCGCGGAACGCAGCGACAGCAACGCGCTGAGGCAAGGCGCGCGGGCCATCGAGAAGTCGGTCATGGATTGCGTGGGAAATGCGGAAACCCGGACGCGGGATTCCGGCGGTACGCTCGGAACCGATGTCTTCGGTGCGGCGGTTGCGGCTCGGGTCGCGGATGCCTGATTCGTTCGATTGCGAGAACCGACTGGGGAGGGACGCATGAGAGAGATAAACTTCCCGGACGGGCGCGCTGTTCCTGCGCTCGGTCTCGGAACCTGGTTCATGGGGGAGCGTGCGGCCAGTCGCGCCGATGAAGTGCGCGCGCTGAGGATCGGTCTCGACCACGGCATGCGGCTGATCGATACGGCGGAGATGTATGCTGACGGCGGGGCCGAGGAAGTCGTCGGCGACGCTGTTCGAGATTGCCGGGATGACGTCTTCATCGTCTCGAAGGTGCTGCCGCACAATGCCAGCCGAAATGGTACCGCTGCTGCCTGCGAGGCAAGCCTGCGGCGGCTTGGAACCGATCGGATCGACCTGTATCTGCTGCATTGGCCAGGACCTCACCCAATGGCCGAAACCGTCGCGGCGTTCGAGGAGCTGAAAGCGGCAGGAAAAATCGGTGGCTACGGGGTCAGCAATTTCGACGTGGAGGAGATGGAGGCCTGGGAACGGACGGCAGGAGTTGCCGGCTGCCAGACCGATCAGGTGCTCTACAATCTCTCGCGACGCGGGATCGAGTGGGATCTCCTGCCATGGGCAAACGAGCGGAACATGCCGCTGATGGCCTATTCGCCACTGGAGCAGGGAAGATTGCGGCATGAGGTCCTGGATGAGATCGGCCGTCAGAAAGGCGCGAGTGCCGCCCAGGTCGCACTGGCCTGGGTCTTGAGGAATCCCGGTGTCATTGCCATCCCGAAAGCGTCCGACCCGGAACATGTACGGGCGAACCGCGCCGCACTCGATATCGAACTGGATGACGAGGACGTGTCGCTCCTGAACCGCGTTTTTCCACCTCCGGACGCAAAACGGGCTCTGGAAGTTCTCTAGTTCGAGAAGTCCGGTTTTTAGGCGACTTGGGTATATGACTTAAGATGCGGGCGGGATTGTGATATTTCACACCGCTAGTGTCGGGCTCAAATCAGGAAAATGCTTTTCATATAAAAAGTGCTTGGCTTTAAATCGGCGAATCACCACAATATAGGCGTCACGGCTTCGATGCGCGACTACGTGGAGTGAGGCAATGAGTGCGGTCGATAACAGATATGCTGAGCGTAAGAGCCTCGAGATCCTCGCGGAAGCGGTAGATCGTACGGTAGGCGCGGGCTTTGTCCACGAAGCGATTGCAAAGGCCGCGAAGACGCTTGAGACCAAAGCCTACAGCGATGCAGACAAGGCTTTCCGGATGCTCAACCCCCGGGAAACCCGGAAGGTCGAGAAAACGGCCCTGGAAAACGCGACGATCTTTGCCGAGCACGGTGAGTATACGGATCCGCTCGCGGACATGAATCCGAACCCGAAGTTCGAAGACATCCGTTCCCGTTCGGTCAAACTCGGCTCCTGATTTTCCCGGTCACTTTCTGACTGTTTCCCGAGCCCCGCGCGCTGCGAGCAGGATTGTCGCCGTGCCGGCCAGAGCCAGCAGCGCGGTGATCACGAAGCTGCCGCTATAGGCTCCGGTCAGCTGGTAGCCGAGCGTGAAGATCGCGGGGCCGACGATCACCCCCGAGAACGTGAAGAACAGCGCCGCGCCGGTCATGTTTCCGGCTTTGCCGTCCGGGCTGTGCTCGACCACGGTCGAGGCGAACACGCCGTTCCAGCCCATGGCGGTGAACCCGAAGACAAAGAACAGCAGATAGACCAGGGCGCTCGGCCAGTCAGGCGCGACGAAAACCGTCGCGAGCGCCGATCCGGCGGTCAGCAACGCATTGATGACGAGGGCGGTGAATCCGCTGTGGATGCGGTCGGCGAGAACACCCCAGGCGATACGTCCAATCACCCCGGCCACCTGCACGGCCGTCAGGGCGAGCCCCGCCGCGACCAGCGTATAGCCGGTTTCCTCGACCAGGAACGTCACCGCAAAGGCATTGAGAGAAAGCTGGATCGCGGCCAGGAACAGACCGGTGAAGCACATCCACCGGATCGCGGGCAGGTGGAGGGCATCCCGTATATCTGCCAGTGGCGAGCGGAAGAGCGGGGCTTCGCGGGAGCGGTCGGCGTCCCATCGCGCGCGGAAGGCCTGCATCAGCAGCGCAAGAGCCAGGGCGACAAGGACCGTCGCTCCCATGCTGAGGCGCCAGCCGGCGGCGAGCGCGATCGCCGGTGCGAAGGTGCTGGCAGCGATCCCGCCGAGCGGCACGCCGGTAAAGCGGATGGAAAACACCAGATTCCGGTTCCGGGGCGTGACGACCTTGGACAGGAGGTGCGCCGCGGGCGGATTGATGAGGCCATAGCCAAACCCGATGATGAAGGAGCCGACGGCAATCAGAGACAACGCGCCGCTTGCGATCACCAGATGGGCCAGTGCGAAGAGCACGAGGCTGATCTGCGAGATCCGCCAGGCCCCGAGCCGCGAGACCAGGCCGCCGGCGAACAGACTGGTCACCATCCCGCCGAGATAGACCACGACAACCTGAAAACCGATCAACGAGGCGTCGACTTCGAGCCCTGCCGCGACTTCGGGCGCGATGGCTGGCAGCCAGAGCGACGCCATCGAGCCGATGAGCTGGACGCAGATCATGAACACGACCACCGTGACCGTGTCGCGGAGAGGCGGTGCGGTATGGATGGTTTCGGGGCCGGCGGTCATGCCGCAATTCTCCGTCAGCCTGGATGCTGCGCCTTGTCGGCCCCGAGGACGGCGGTGCGGAAAACAGTCTTCACATACTTGCCGTCGCGCGGCGGCATGACGGTCTCACCCGTCCGGACATCGACTTTTATCACGGCAACCAAAGGGAAGTTTCCCTTTTCCAGGCGCTCCGTCAGGTCTTCCAGCCCGGCGCCATCCGTCACCGTCATGGTTTCTGGAATGCCGGCGCCTGCGGCCATTTCGGCAAGGTCGGTGCCGCGTCCCGTCGGGGCGGCCTGCATGCCGGTTTCGCCGTAATGTTCGTTGTCCAGCACGATGATGGCGAGGTTCTTCGGCTGCTGCAGAGCGACGGTGGAAAAGCTGCCGACTCCCATCAGCTGTTCCCCGTCTCCGGTGATCACCCAGACCTTGCGCTCCGGCTGTGCGAGCGCGAGGCCAAGGGCGGTGGGCGTCGCGCCACCCATGCCGCCCCAGATATAGAAGTTCTCCGGCCGGTGATCGGCCGCTGCCAGATCCCAGGTCGGCGAGCCGAGCCCGCTGACGCAGAGCGCATCGCCGCGAACGGACATGAGTTTCTTGACGACGTCGCGCCGGAACAGTTTCTGCGTGGCCATGATCTCAGCCCTCCGCCTGCATGCCGGCATGGGCGCCGGTAAAGGGTT
The DNA here is from genome assembly GCF_965216895.1 of Nisaea sp. Lineage (GTDB taxonomy): Bacteria > Pseudomonadota > Alphaproteobacteria > Thalassobaculales > Thalassobaculaceae > Nisaea. The sequence continues at coordinate 1,101,735 of NZ_OZ244205.1, read as the reverse complement.
TCGCGCCGATCAGCTTCTGACCGATCAGGACCGCGACAGCTTCGCCGCCGTGGAAGGACATCATCAGCCCGGCCTTGATCGCCTCGGCCGCTTCCTCGTCGGTTTCTGCTCTCAGGCAGCGCACACCGACCGCTTCGAGGACCGGTTGGACGGCGCGGCCCATCGGCATTTGCCAGGGGTTGGACTCGCCGTAATCGCCGCGCATGGTCACGATCATGAAGAGCGGGAAGGCACAGGTCGTGGTCAGCGAGGCGATCATGTTGATCGTGTTGCCGACGCCGCTGCTCTGCATCAGGACGGCGCATTTCTGTCCGCCAAGCCAGGCACCGGCGGAAACCGCAATGCCTTCCTCCTCGGTCGTCAGCGGCACGGTCTGGATGTCGTTGTCGGCGAGGCTGGATTTGATCAGCTTGCTAAGGCCCGCGTCCGGCACATAGGCCACCTGCTTGATGTCGTGCTCCTTGAAGAGCTGGTGCGCGTGGGCACTCCAGTCGCCGTTCATGGGATCTCCGTTCGTTCAAACCTCGCATGCAATGTGCCTTCAGCGGGGTGGCCTGTCCACGCGGGCAACGGAACCGGTCCCGTTCCGCGATGTCGGTATTGCCAACCGTTCCATTGTCTTGGACCGGAGGCTGGCTCATAGTCTTGTCGACTTCTATCCGGGAAAACTGCCATGTCTCTGAAGACCGACCGCCGTCTCATTCCGACCTCGATGCATTGGGGGACTTATTTCGCCGAAGTCGAGAACGGCAAGCTCGTGGCCGTGCACGATTACGACAAGGATCCGGCGCCGGCGATCATCGGCCCCGGGATTGTCGACGCGGTGGACGACGCGGTGCGTATCCGCAGGCCGATGATCCGCAAGGGTTGGCTCGAGAACGGTCCGGCCTCGCGCGAAGGCCGCGGCGGCGAGCCTTTCGTCGCGGTGCCTTGGGACGAGGCGCTCGACATGGCGGCGGGCGAGCTCAAACGGATCAGGGATCAGCATGGTAACCGGGCGATTTTCGGAGGTTCCTACGGCTGGTCGAGCGCCGGCCGGTTCCACCATGCGCAGAGCCAGGTGCACCGTTTCCTGAACAGCATCGGCGGCTATGTGCGCCATGTCGATACCTACAGCTATGCCGCGGGGCAGGTGATCATCCCCCATGTCGTCGGCCCGTTCGCGGATCTCCTGAACCGGCACACGACCTGGCCGGTGATCGCGGAACATTCCGAACTCGTGGTGATGTTCGGCGGCGTACCGGTGAAGAACGGGCAGGTGACCTCCGGCGGCGTCGGCCGTCACACAGTCTTCGAGGGACTCAAGACCGCCTACGACATGGGGGGCGAGTTCGTGAATATCAGCCCGATCCGCAACGATGTCGTCGATCTGATCGAGGCGGACTGGATCGCGCCCCGGCCCAACACCGACGCGGCGCTCATGCTGGCGCTGGCGCATGTGATCTATTCGGAAGGTCTGCACAACGAGGACTTCCTCGCGGAATATACTACCGGCTTCGAGAAGTTCCTGCCCTATCTGCTCGGGGAAACCGACGGACAGCCGAAGACTCCGGAATGGGCCGAAAGGATTTCCGAGGTTCCGGCCGAGACGATCCGCAAGCTCGCACGACGGATGGCGGGCGGCCGCACCATGATCATGACCGCGTGGAGCCTCCAGCGAGGCGATCATGGCGAGCAGCCCTTCTGGCTGACCGTGCTGCTGGCAGCGATGCTCGGACAGATCGGCCTGCCGGGCGGCGGTTTCGGGCTCGGCTACGGCTCGGAAAACGGCATCGGTAACCCGGTGGAACTCTTCAAGTGGCCGGCGCTACCTCAGGGGCGGAATCCGGTCGAGGATTTCATCCCCGTCGCCCGGATTTCGGACATGCTTCTCAATCCCGGCGGTGACTTCGTCTACAACGGCGAGACCCGTACCTACCCGGATATCAAGGCGGTCTACTGGGCCGGCGGCAATCCGTTCCATCATCATCAGGACCTGAACCGTCTGGTGAAAGCGATCCGGCAGCCGGACACCGTCTTCGTCAACGAGATCTGGTGGACGGCGATGGCGCGTCATGCCGACTTCGTGTTCCCAACGACGACGGCGCTGGAGCGCAACGATCTCTCCATGACCCACTGGGAGCAGACAATCGTCGCGATGCAGAAGGCGATCGAGCCGGTCGGCGAATCCCGGAACGATTATGACGTCTTCACCGGCCTCGCCGAGCGGCTCGGTGTCGCCGATGTGTTCACCGAGGGGCGTGATGCGGAAGATTGGATGCGTCATCTCTGGGATCAGGCGCGCCAACGTGCGGCGGAGGCGGAGTTCGAACTTCCGGATCTCGAAACCTTCCGTGAAACCGGAACCATGGAGGTCCTGAAGCCGAAGACGCCAATGATTCTGCTGGAGGCCTTCCGTCAGGATCCCGAGGCCAATCCGCTACGGACGCCGAGTGGCAAGATCGAGCTCTTCTCGGAGAAAATCGAAAGCTTCGGATATGCCGATTGCCGGGGCCATCCGGTGTGGCTGGAGCCATATGAGTGGCTCGGCGCTCCGGAGGCGGAGAGTTACCCCCTGCACCTGATCTCGAACCAGCCCAAGACCCGGCTGCACAGTCAGCTCGACAGCGGAGCGATCAGCCGCGGCTCAAAGATCCAGGACCGCGAGCCGATGAGCATGCATCCGGACGATGCCGCGGCGCGCGGGATCGAAAACGGCGATGTGGTACGGCTCTACAACGATCGGGGCGCCTGCCTCGCCGGCGTCATTGTTACCGACGCGGTCCGGCCTGGAGTGGTGCAGCTCTCGACCGGGGCCTGGTACGATCCGGAAGAACCCGGAGTGATCGGCTCGCTCTGCAAGCACGGCAATCCGAACGTCCTGACCCGCGACAAGGGAACGTCCAGCCTTGGGCAGGGACCGAGCGCCCATTCGGTACTTGTCGAGGTTGAGAAGTACCAGGGCACACCGCCGCCGGTAACCGCCTTCGTGCCGCCGGAGATCTTGGAGAAAGGCCGACTATGATCCATTCCGCTCCGACGCCGCGCACCAAGACGGAAGAATTTTATCCGGGTTTCAGGTTTCGGGAGCGTCCCGTCACGCGCAGCCGGGACTACCAGAACAGCCGGCTCCGGGCTTGCGGGGTCGATCCGGCGCTCTACGGCGACCAGGCGGCGGCCGGGCTATTCGGGCAGGACTGTTTCGAGGCAATGCGGGAAGCCGGGCATCAGGTCGACGGGCTGGTGCAGACCGAGCAGCGCTTCCGACAATTCCAGCCGATTGCCGTCGGCGAGCCGCTGACCCAGCGCGGCTGGATCGAGGCCTATGACGAGGTCGAGCGGGGACACCGTCTGCACCGGACCTTCGAGTTCGTCCGCCACGACGGAGGGGTCGCTCTGGTCGCAGATGTGATCGGCTTGGTGCCGGACAAGGAGAAATGGGCAGCCGCCGCGGCGAAAGCCGGGCAGAAGAAGCCGGCCGATCCGCGCGAGGGGTTCGAGGAAGTCTCCGAGAAAACCATGACGCCCGAGGACGTCACGCTGTTTTCTTCCGATGTCGGGAACCTTATTCATTTCGAGCCGGACTTCGCGGCAAACCTCGGATACCGGGCGCCCCTGGCGCAGGGGCTGCAGACCATGGTCTGGATGATGGGCCGTCTGACCGAGGACGGCCCGCCGGTTTCGTTCGAACTGGCGGCGAGTTTCCGCCGGCCGGTCTTCTGGGACGATGAAGCGAGCCTCTGGCTGCGCAGGGGCGAAGACGGTCTCATCGACCGGGTGCGTGCTCTCAACACGGACGGAAAGCTCACGGCCGAACTGACCGTCGCCTCGATATCGTACGCCTGAGCAGATGCTCCGGAACAAAGTCCGCAATATTCTCTTTGTGATGTGTGACCAGCTGCGTTGGGACTACCTCTCCTGCGCCGGTCATCCGCATTTGCAGACGCCGCATATCGATGCCCTTGCGGCGCGCGGCATGCGTTTCGACAGGGCCTATTGCCAATCGCCGATCTGCGGGCCCTCGCGCATGTCCTTCTATACCGGACGTTACATGTTCAGCCATGGGGCGGGCTGGAACAACTACCCGCTGCGAGTCGACGAATGGACGCTCGGGGACTATCTCCGGCCGCTCGGTATGAGGGTCGCGCTCGCCGGCAAGACGCATATGAAGGAAGACGCGGAGGGCATGGCGCGGCTCGGCCTCGACCCGGTCTCCGAGCAAGGCGTGCTGATTTCCGAATGCGGGTTCGAGCCCTACGAGCGCGACGACGGGCTGCATCCCGACCGCTGCGCCGATCCGGACCTGCCCTATAACCGCTATCTGAGGCAGAAGGGTTATCTCGGCGAGAATCCCTGGTCGAGCCATGTGAACTCTACAGAGAACGTCTCGGGGGAGACGCTCGACGGCTGGTACTGGGGACATTCGAACGGCGCGGCGCGGGTTCGCGACGAGGATAGCGAGACGCCTTACATGACCGACCGGGCGATCGACTTCATTACGGAGATGGGCGACAGTCCGTGGTGCCTGCATCTCTCCTACATCAAACCGCACTGGCCCTATATCGCGCCGGAGCCCTATGCCTCGATGTACGGGCCCGAACATATGCTCCCGGTCCGACGTGACGCGCGGGAGGAAGCGGATCCGCATCCGGTCTATGCCGCCTTCATGCGGCACAAGGACAGTAAGCTGTTTCGTCGTCCCGAAGCGCGGGAGACCGTCGTCCCCGCCTATATGGGGCTGATCAAACAGATCGACGACCAGTTCGGGCGCCTGATGACGGTACTGGAGCGGCAGGGACGCCTCGACGACACGATGATCGTCTTCACCTCCGATCATGGCGATTATCTCGGCGATCACTGGCTCGGCGAGAAGGATCTCTTCCACGAGGCCTCGGTCCGCATACCGCTGATCGTCTACGATCCACGGAAATCGGCGGACGCGACGCGGGGCACGGTCAGCACATCCCTTGTCGAGGCGATCGATCTCGTCCCGACATTCGTTGAAGCTGCCGGCGGGGACGTTGCCGCGCACCGTCTCGAGGGGCGCTCACTCCAGCCGCTGCTCGAAGGCCGCGACACCGAGTGGCGGACATTCGCCGTTTCCGAGAGCGACTATTCCGGTCGCGATGCGCGCGCCGATCTCGATCTCGCGCCGATGGACGCGCGTTGCTACATGCTGCGGACGGAGCGCTGGAAATATGTGCTGCACGAGACCTTCCGTCCGCAACTCTTCGATCTGAAGGCCGATCCCGACGAATTCGACGATCTCGGCGCAGACCCCGGATATGCGGACATCCGCGCGGAGCTTCACGAGAAACTATTCGATTGGTTCCGCAACCGGCGCCTGCGCGTCACGATCTCGGACGAGGAGATCCTCCGGCGCACCGGCGGCGCGGACCGGCAGGGCATTCTGATCGGCTATTGGAAGCCGGGAGACCCCTGATTCAATCCTGAAATCAGGCCAGCGGCATCTTCAATCAAAGGGTTCCAGCCGAGGTCTCTGACGATTTTTTCCCCGCTCATGCGCTGTACGAGCGCCGGTCCTGCGGCCCAGTCACCATGCTGGGTGACGGCCTGTTCGACCGACAGAACCGAATGTGGGTGCTTGGATCCGGCGCGCTCAGCCACCGCGTCGGCCAGTGTGCTGGTCTTGACTCCGGTTTCCGCTGCGATGCAGTAGGTTTCTCCCGCCGGCGCGTTCTCGAGGGCGAGACGGTAGGCGGAGGCGAGGTCGCGGCGGTGTACGAGCGGCCAGGTAACGTCCGGTGATCCCCAGATCTCGATCGGGCGGCCGTTCCACGCCGCCTCCATATAGCGGTGCAGGACACCGCCCAGCTCGTCCCAGACCATCGCAGGATGGATCAGGATCGGGGCAATGCACGGTGCATCGGCGAGCCAGTCCCAATTCTCGAGCATCCAGGAAAAGCTTGGCAATGGATCGTAGGGCATGGTCTCGTCCGCGATCTCCTGTCCGGTTTCGCCGAAGAGCCAGCAGCCTCCGGTATAGAGAAAGCGCAGGGGCGTCCTTCGACCCGATGCAGCTGCGACGATTGCTTCCAGAAACGCCCTGTCAATGGCGCCCATATCGGTGTCAAAGTCCGCGGCCGCGTGGACGACTGCATCCACTTCCGCGGCGGCATGCGCCCAGTCGACCGGACAGACGAGGTCACCGGGAAGGGGAATGGCGCGGTTCTCCGACAAGATCGCAGCGGATCTGTCCGAGCGGGCAAGGGCGGTAACCCGGTGGCCGTGAGTGATCAGCTCTTTGAGAATGGCAGACCCGATAGAGCCGGTGCCGCCGAGAAGAAGCACGTGCATGGGGATGCCCGATCCGACAAATCAAATCGAGAGGATAGAACCCCGGCATGAATTTAATGGCAAGAAAAAACTTGAACAATTCGGTTGCCGGGCGAGATCGTCCCGCCCGGCACCAGAGAATGCGTCAGTTCGTCAGCACCACGCGCCCGACGATCTTGCCTGCGCGCAGATCGTCCAGCGTGTTCTGAACCTGGTCCATCGGCCGGGTCTCGATAGGGACCTGTTTGACCTTGCCGGCCTTCACGAGCTCCATCAGTTCCTTCAGCTCCTTCAGGCTGCCGACATAGGAGCCGATCACGGCAGCAGCGCGGAGCGGCAGGGTCGGGAGCGGCACGGTGAAGTCGCCGCCATAGAGACCGACGATGACATAGCGGCCACCCTTGACCAGCGAGAAATAGCCGAGTTTGGCCGTCGGGTTGGCGCCGACCGTGTCGACCACGGCGCGCGGGCCGCCGCCGGTCGCTTCCGCCAGCTTCTTCGCCGCATCGTCGCCGGAGATATTGAGTGTGGCGGTTGCCCCCATTTCCTTCGCCGCGGCGAGCTTCTTGTCGTCGATGTCGCAGGAGAGCACCTGCTTGACGCCCATGGCGTGGGCGATGCTGACAGCTGCGAGGCCGAGGCCGCCGGCTCCCATGATCACCAGCCACTCGTCGTCATGCACCGGCAGCGCCTTCTTGATCGCGCTGTAGACGGTGACGCCGGAGCAGGCGAAGGGCGTCGCGTCGGTCGGATCGACATCGCCGATATCGACCAGGAACATCGGATGCGGGACGAGGATATATTCCTGGTAGCCGCCGTCCCTGTAGACCCCGAGGGTGCGCGGCTTCGCGCAATGGTTTTCCTGGCCTGCCTTGCAGATCGAGCATTCGCCGCAACCGATCCAGGGGTGGATGAGCTTGGTCTCGCCGGAAGGCACGGTGCCCGCGTCCGGACCGCCCTTGACGACCTCGCCGAGTATCTCGTGGCCGAGCACATGGGGCAGCGGCACGCCGCGGTCGCCCATGTTCAGGCGCCCGGCGGATCCCAGATCGAAATAGCCGTCACCGATATGCAGATCGGAGTGACAGACCCCGCAGCGCGTTACCTTTACGAGAACTTCGGTTCCGGTCGGCTCGGGGATTTCCTGCTGGATCATTTCCAGAGGCTTCCCGAAATCGGTGACTTTCCAACTCCGCATTTGCATGGATCGATTTCCTCCCGATAATCGCGTTTGCGAAATTCAGTTTCGTTTTCGTAGGCCGTGGCGGCCCGTCTGGCAAGCTCGCAAGGCGTGAGACTGCCACCTGCGAACAGGACAATCTTGCGGATTCTGAGAGGAAGGCCGCGAATGGATCGGTGACAATTCGGCAAGAGACCGAACGCACGGAGATCCGGGGAAGGGGAGGATTTGGCCGATGGGCCGTAAGACCGCATTGGTGACGGGCGCGAGCCGGGGGATCGGGCGCGCCGTCGCCGGTTATCTCGCGGAGAGGGATTACCAGGTCGTGGGTGTGGCGCGCTCGGGGCCGCCGGGCGGCTTCCCCGGCGTCTTTCGCACGATCGATCTCAGCGACGCGGAAGCGACCCGTGCGGCTTTGGCGGGGATCGCTGCCGAGTTCGAGGTGGACGTTCTGGTGAACAATGCCGGCATCGCGCCGCTCGGCACGGTCGAGGAAGTGACGCCGGAAACCCTTGAGCACCTGATGTCGGTGAATGTCCGCGCGCCCTACCAGTGCATGCAGGCCGTCCTGCCTGGGATGCGCAAGCGCAAGTTCGGCCGGGTGATCAATATCGGCTCGCGCGCCGCGCTCGGGAAGCATGGTCGCAGCGCCTATGCGGTGACCAAGGGCGGCATCGCCGCGGCAACCCGGACCTGGGCGATCGAGGCCGGCGGCGACGGCATCACGGTGAACTGTGTTGCACCCGGACCCATCGCGACCGAGATGTTCGAAGAGGGCAATCCGGCGGGCTCCGCCAGTCGCAATGCCATCGAGGCGGCGATTCCGGTGAAGCGGATCGGTCGGCCGGAGGACGTGGCCGCCGCGGTTGCGTTCTTCGCCTCGGAGAATGCGGGTTTCTGCACCGGACAGGTGCTGTATGTCTGCGGCGGCCTGACCATCGGATCCGCGCCGCTATGAACGACCTGAGTGAACTGCGCAAACGCAATCTCGGCCGCCTGATCGCCCCCGAGAGTTTTGCGGTCATTGGCGCGACAGACGATCCGCTCCGCATCGGCGGGCGTCCGATCGACTATTCGCTGAAGCACGGGTTCAAGGGCCGGATCTATCCGGTCAACCCGAAGCGGGAGATCATCCAGGGGCTGAAAGCCTATCCCTCGATCTCGGACGTGCCGGAGGCGGTCGACGCCGCGATCGTCGCGTTGCCGGCAACGCTGGTGGCGGAGACGGTAGAGGCCTGCGCCGCCAAGGGCGTCGGCGCCTGCATCGTCTTCAGTTCCGGCTTTTCGGAACTCGGCGCCGAGGGCGAGGCCATGCAGGCGCGCCTGACGGAGATCGCACAGCGTACCGGCATCCGCGTACTGGGTCCGAACTGCCTCGGCGCCTTCAATGCGGCGAGCGGCTGGACCGGGACCTTCTCCTCCGCGCCGTCGGTGGATCCGACAGTACCCGGCCCGATCGCCATCGCCAGCCAGAGCGGTGCCTATGGCGGCCATATCTACAATCTTGCGCGCAAGCGCGGGCTCAAGGTCGGGCGCTGGGTGACGACCGGAAACGAGTCCGACATCGAACTCTCCGAATGCATTTCCTATCTGCTTGATGATCCGGACGTAAAGGTTGTCATGTCCTATGCCGAAGGCATCCGGGACGGTGCGGGACTCAAGGCCGCTTTCGAGAAGGCTCGTTCGCTGAAGAAGCCCATCGTCATGGTCAAGGTCGGGCGGAGCGAGGTCGGTGCTGCGGCGGCCGCCTCGCATACCGCCGCGCTTGCCGGTACCGATGCGGTGATCGACGGCATGATGCGGCAGTACGGTGTCTACCGCGCGGCGGACGCGAACGAAATGCTGGAAGTCGCCTATGGCTGTCAGCAGGGGCATTTCCCGAACGGAAACAAGGTCGGCTTCATCACCATTTCGGGCGGGCTCGGCGTGCAGATGGCGGACTCGGCATCCGCTCTCGGGCTTGAGGTTCCGGAATTCTCTCAGGCAGGGCAGGCGAAGATGCTGGAGCTCTTTCCCTTCGCCGCGCCGCGCAACCCTGTAGACGTGACCGGGCAGGCCTTCAACGACCGCGACGCGATCGCAAAATGCCTGAAGATCATGATGGAAGAGGGCGACTACGATGTCGTGATCTCGTTCTTCACGGCGGTCGCGGCGCTGCCGGAGATCGCGCGGGATATCGTCGATACGCTCAGGCCCGTCCGCGCTGCGCGTCCCGACAAGCATCTGTTTTTCTCGATCCTCGCTTCGGACGAGAACCGCCGGTTCTACGAAAGCAACGGCTATCCGATGTTCGACGACCCGGTGCCGGCGATCACGGCGGCGAACGGCCTGATGTATTTCGGCCGGGCATTCGCGGCAACACGGGGCACGCCGCCGGAGCTTCCGGCAAGCGCACTTCAGATTCCGGCGCACGCGACATCCGAACATGAGGCGAAGCGGATTCTCGCCTCCGCCGGTATCCCGGTGGTTCGCGAGCGTCTTGCCGTTTCCGCCGAGGCCGCGGCAGGCACGGCATCCGAGATCGGCGGCCGCGTCGTGCTGAAGATCGCCTCGCCGGACATCGCCCACAAGACCGAGATCGGCGGCGTGCTGGTCGGCCTCGAGGGGGAGGAGCCGGTACGCGATGGCTTTGCCACACTGATGGCGCGGGCCAGGGAGAAGCGGCCGGATGCGCGGCTCGATGGTGTGATCGTTTCCGAAATGGTCAGCGGCGGCGTGGAATGCGTGATCGGCGTGCAGCGCGATCCGGTGCTGGGCGCGGCGGTGATGTTCGGGCTCGGCGGCGTACTGGTCGAAGTGCTGAAGGATGTCAGCTTCCGCATTGCGCCCTTCTCGGTCGAGGAGGCGCACAGGATGATTCGTGAGATCAAGGGCTTCAGGATCCTCGAAGGCGTGCGGGGGGCGCCGCCGGCAGATATCGACGCGCTCGCCGAGGCGCTGGCGCGACTCTCCGTATTCGCCGCCGCCAATGCGGAGAAATTGGACAGCATCGATATCAATCCGTTTATCGTGTTGCCCGAGGGCAGGGGCGCGGTGGCGGTCGATGCGCTCATCGTCCCGGCGACAGGAGGGCATGCATGAGGCCGCAAAGCGTCCGCACCCGGATCACCGAGCTCTTTGGCATCCGCCATCCCGTCCTCTGCGGCGGACTGATGTGGCTTGCCGACGCGAACTATGCCGCGGCGGCTGCCAATGCCGGTTCCATCGGCTTCATGACGGCGAAGACCTTTCCGGATCCGGGCCGCTGGAAGGAGGAGCTGGAGAAGGCAAGACAGCTTGCCAACGGCAATCCGCTCGGGGTGAATCTCTATATCTCGCAGCGGCCGGAAGAGAACGAGATGCTCACCGGTCACGCCGACCTGGCGCTGCAGGCGGGCGTGCGCAGCTTCGAGACCGCTGCAATGCCGCCGGCAGATCTGGTCCGGCAGCTGAAAGAGGGCGGCGCCAAGGTGATTCACAAGGTCGCCTCTGTCCGTCACGCGGTCTCTGCAGCCACCAAGCTCGATATCGATGCGGTTTCCGTCGTCGGTATGGAATGCGGCGGCCATCCCGGTCTCAACATGGTTGGCAACATGGTGCAGGGCGTGCTGGCCGCACTCCGGGTCGATATCCCGGTGGTGATCGGCGGAGGCATCGGTCACGGCCGTCAACTCGCCGGAGCACTTGCCTTCGGTGCCGAGGGTGTGGTGCTTGGCACCCGGTTGCTTGTCGCAAACGAGATCTGGAGCCATGACGCGGTGAAGCAGCGTGTGCTGCAGGCCGACGAGACCAGCTCACGCCTCGTGCTCGCCTCGATGCGCAACACCTACCGTGTGGTCGACAACGAGACCGCGCGCAAGGTTGCTGAGCTCGAGGCGGCGGGCGTCAGCGATTACGAGAGTTACCGCGCGCATGTCCGAGGGACCTTGCAGAAAGAGGCCTACGAGGAGGGAGATCCGGAAAAGGGGCTGCTTTCCATGGGGCAGTCGGCGGTATTTGCGGATCGGGTCGAACCGCTCGGCGACATCATCGACCGGCTGGTGAAGGAGATGGACGAGGCGCTGAACCGGCTGCAGGCTGTCCGCGTGAGCCATGAGGCCGCCGCGGAGTAACGTCCCTGTACTTTCTTACCCATGCCGACGTTATCGTCGATCCCGATATCCCGATCACGGATTGGGGCCTTTCGGAGCGGGGGCGTGCCCGCATCCGGTCCGGCTTGGCGCAACCCTGGTTGTGGAACGTGACAAGCCTATGGTCAAGCGCCGAACGCAAGGCGCTCGACACTGCGGAAATTCTCTCGGAACGGCTCGAGCTTGCGGTCCAGATCAGGGCCGATCTCGGAGAGAATGACCGTTCTTCGACAGGTTACCTGCCGATGGAGGAATTCGACCGGACGGCGGATCTGTTCTTCGCCGACCCGGACAGCTCGGTGCGCGGCTGGACGCCTGCGCGGCTCGAACAGACGCGCATCGTCAAGGCGGTGTCTGCTGTCGCGGGGCTGGATCCTAGCGGCGTGCCGCTCGTAGTTTCCCACGGCGCGGTCGGTGCCCTGCTGCTGGCACATCTTGCGGGACGGCCGATCTCCCGCAGCTTCGATCAGCCCCGCAATCTTGGTGGAAACTGGTTCCGGGACTGCGATGCCGCGCCGGCATGGCGGGTGTTCTACCGTCTTTCTTGAGAAAACCGTATCGCGGCTGGCCCCAATCCCGGAGGCCGGAATCGGGCCCTGAGGCGCCGGTTGTTTGCGTCGGGACCGGCCCTCCCGAGGCGGAATTCGCTTGCACGACCGTTCTGACGCTCGACGGAAGAACGGATGGCGACCACAGGGACGATGACGCCGGTCAGAAACCCGGGTTCAGGAAGTAGATGGCGGACAGAATCTTGTTGCAGCTTCGACCGTCGTCGCTGAGCGGGAGAATCAGACGCTCGGCGATCAGATGATCCTTGGCTCCGGCGTGGTCGAAGAATATGCCGCAAGACCGGTAGGCGGTCTTCTCGCGGGCGGCGCGGCGATATTCATCGCGGATCGACAATGTCCGTTCGGTCAGACCGATCTCCGCGATGGTCTTGCCGGTGTCGTCCCGGCCGACCTGCTCCACGATCCAGGTGCCGATGACGCGGAAGCGGACGTCCTCCGTATCGGGCAGGAGATCGATGAGCATCACATGCGACAACCAGCGTTTGAGTTCGATCACCTCGATCTCGGAGCGTGCGGGAGCGTGGCGGTTGCGAGCCTTGGTCTTCCAAAGACGAAACAGGCTCCGGAGCTCGGGATGTTCGAGCTGGTCTGCCGCCGTGATCGCGACGAGATCCATGTCCGCCGGACCATTTGGGCCGTGAATGCGGTGTCGATCGGATATGATTGAGCCGCCCTTGCGCATGTTCCGCTGTCATACCTCGTGTGCCGAAAAACAAATACGCACCGGTTCGGCGTCTCCTGACGGCGTCTCCGATGCGCAATTGGCGCCGATATGGGTGACTGGCGGCACGCGGTCAACCTTTGCGTGAGCGTCCGGTCAAGAATCATGGCAGCCATGCATCCGGCGAGGGACGGGACAATCCTACCTCAGGCGAAAAGCAAACGCAGGTCCGGTTGCTGCAGGACTGTACCGGTACGGATCGTCAGGAAGTACGACCGGGCGCCGGCAACCGCAGCGCGCAGCCCATTATACGCGCAATCGACTTCGCGCTTCCGGCGTCCCTTCGAAGGCGCCGCCGGGCGGACCTTGTGATTCAGGAACTCGATCCGCGATCAAGCAAGCGCCTGCTCCAGATCAGCGATGATGTCGTCGGCGGTCTCCAGCCCGACGGATATCCGCATGACATCGTCTCCGGCTCCCGCGGCCATGCGCTGTTCTTCGGTCAGCTGGCGGTGCGTGGTCGAGGCCGGATGCAGGATCAGCGAACGGGTGTCGCCAATATTTGCGAGGTGGCTGAGCAGTTCGACCCCCTCGACCAGACGCCGACCGGCCTCGTAGCCGCCTTTGACCCCGAAGGTGAAGACGGAGCCTGCCCCGCCGGGAAGGTATTTCTGTGCCAAAGCGTGGTAGCGGCTGCTTGGCAACCCGGCGTAAGAGACCCATGACACCGCCGGATGGGCGTCGAGCCAGCGCGCAACCTGCATGGCATTGGAGACGTGCCGTTCAATGCGGATCGGCAGGGTCTCGATGCCGGTGATGGTCAGGTAGGCATTCATCGGCGCCATGGTCGGCCCGAGATCGCGCAGCCCCACGGCGTGGCCATAGGTGGTGAAGGCGAGATCGCCGAAGCTCTCCCAGAAGGAGATGCCGTGATAGGCCGGCTCCGGCTCCGAGAGCGACGGGAATTTCTCGTTCTGGCCCCAGTCGAATTTCCCGGAGTCCACTACCGCCCCACCCATGGCGTTGCCGTGACCGGAGAGGAACTTAGTGGTCGAATGGACGACGAGATCCGCGCCGTGCTCGATCGGACGGCAGAGATACGGAGTTGCCATCGTGTTGTCGATGATGAGCGGCACGCCTGCATCATGGGCGATCGCCGCCAGCGCCGCGATATCGCTGACCACACCTCCCGGATTGGCGAGGGATTCCGCGAAGAGTGCCTTGCAGGCCGGATCCGCGACCGCCGTGCGGACCGCGTCAAGATCGTCGACATCGACGAAGCTGCAGTTCCAGCCGAACTTCTTGAAGGTCTTGCCGAACTGGGTGATTGAGCCGCCATAGAGCCGGGTCGAGGCGACGAGACTGTCGCCCGGCTGCATCAGCGGGAAGAGGGCGAGCATCTGCGCCGAATGGCCCGACGCCGTGCAGGTGGTCCCGCGGCCCCCCTCGAGGCTTGCGATCCGTTCCTCCAGCACCGCCGTGGTCGGGTTCGAGAGCCGCGCATAGATGTTGCCGAAGGTCTGCAGGTTGAAGAGCGATGCGGCATGGTCCGCATCCTCGAAAACGTAGGCCGTGGTCTGGTAGATCGGCGTCGAGCGCGCGCCCGTGGTCGGGTCCGGCGCTGCGCCGGCATGGATCGCGCGGGTCTCGAACCCGGCCCGTCTTTGTGGTGCCGCACTCGGGTTGGCGGATTCCTCCGCGCCCGGGGTGCCGACGGCGCGGCGCTTCGAGGAGATCACGTTCGAGTCGAAGCCATGCCAGGACAGCTCGCCATAGAGCCGGGAGAACTCGATCTTCGGGCAGCGATTCATTACCACCTTGAGCCCTGCCTCTTCCGCCGCCTCGGCGCCCGCGTCGTTGCGCACGCCGAGCTGCATCCAGACCACCTTGGCGCCGATCTCGACCGCTTCCTCCGCGATCGGTCCGGCGGCCTCGGAATTGCGGAAGATGTCGACCATGTCGACAGCGAAGGGGATCTCTTTCAGCGAGGCATAGACTTTCTCACCGAGTATCTCCTCGCCTGCGAGCCCCGGATTGACCGGGACGATCCTGTAGCCTTTTCCCTGCAGATATTTCGCCATGAAATAGCTTGGCCGGGTCCATTTCTGGCTCGCCCCGACGACGGCGATGGTCCGCACGGAAGAGAGGATCTCCTTGATGTAGCCGTCAGGATAATTGTCGTGGTCGATCCGGTGCGGCGCTTCGCTCTCGGCCATGCTCATTCCCCCGTCCATTTCGGGCTGCGTTTCTCTATGAAGGCGTCAATCCCCTCGGCGGCGTCGCGCGCCTGCATGTTCTCGACCATCACCCGGCTGGTGTAGGCATAGGCCTCGGCCAGCGGCATCTCCAGCTGGCGGTAGAAGGCGGCCTTGCCGGTCTTGAGCACAAGCGGCGATTTCGAGGCGATCTTCCCGGCCATTTCGGCAACCGCGTCGTCGAGCTCGGCTTCCGGCACCGCCGTGTTGATCAGGCCGTGATCGATCGCTGTCTCCGCGTCGATCATCTCGCCGGTCAGCAGCATCTCCATCACCTGCTTGCGCGGGATGGCACGGGAGACGGCGACCATCGGGGTCGAGCAGAAAAGGCCGATATTGACCCCGGGAGTGCCGAAGCGGGTTTCCTCGGTTGCGATCGCGAGATCCGCGGTTGCCACAAGCTGGCAGCCGGCGGCCGTCGCTATGCCATGCACCTTGGCAATCACCGGCTGCGGAAGCTGGGTGATGCTCAGCATCAGATTCGAGCAGGCAGCGAAGACGGTCTCGTGGAACGCCGCGTCGCTGCGCGAGCGCATCTCGCGCAGATCGTGTCCGGCGCAGAAACCCTTGCCCGCGCCTTCGAGGACCACGACCTTGACGCCCGTATCCTCCGCGATTGCGTCCAGCTCCTGTTGCAGCGCGGCCATCAGGCCGAGCGAGAGCGCGTTGTAGGCTTTCGGACGGTTGAGCGTGAGACGGGCGATCCCATCCGCGTCCCGGCGCAGCAAGAGCGGCGTATCGAATTCCTCCGCGACGGACATGATTTCCTCCCGATCCGTTGTTACGGTCGAGACTAACGCCGGATCCACTCGCGGACCAGACGCGCCGATGTCACCAGAGCGTTCCGCCGGCGCGATTGATCAGGCGACGCGGATCCAGGTCATCATGCCCGCGGCTGAATGCTCGACCATGTGGCAATGCAGCAGCCAGTCTCCAGGATTGTCCGCGACGAAGGCGATCTCGGCGATTTCCTCGCGGTCCATCAGCAGCGTGTCCCGATGTGCGCCGAGTGCGCCGCCCTCCAGCACCTTGCGGAAATGATGGCCGTGCAGATGCATGGCGTGCGGCCAGCCGGTGCGGTTCTCGATCCGGATCCGGATGGTCTCGCCGGCGGCGGCGGAGATCAGCGGCTCATCCGGCATGTCGGCGCGGCCGTTGAAGGCCCAGACCTTGCCCTGCTGCACGAGGCCGCGCATGTCCATCGATCGGCTGCCCATCATCGCACCGGTCATGCCGCCCATGGCGCCGCCCTCCATCAGGAGCTCGGCGCGTCGGGCGCTCTCCAACGGTCCGATCTCCGGCAGCGGGTTCGGGGGAAGCGGGGCTGCGGGGTCCGTGCGCCGCGAGGCCGCACTCTCGGAGACGGTGAAGGTGGCGATGGCGTAGCTGCCATTGCGTTCATGCGAGACGATGGAAGCTTCCGCCTCGCCGGTCACGTCGACGATCAGATCGATCCTTTGCGCAGGCGCCACGACCATCCGCCCCGCGCGCTGCGGCGTCTCCAGAGGTTGACCGTCGAGCGCGACGATCCAGCCGTCGAGGCCCTTCAGACTGAGGCTGAAAATCCGGGCATTGGCGACATTGACCAGTCGCAGCCGGAGGCGCTCGTTCTGCCTTGCGGTTGAGGCCCAGTAGCCGTCGCCGTTCACCGTGATCCAGTTGCCGATCCGCCCGCCGTGCGACCAGTCGTGCATGGCGCCGAAATCCTCGGCAATCTCGGCTTTCTCCGTGAGCCGCCAGTCGTCGATCAGCAGGACTTCGTCGCGGTCGATGTCGGGTGCGTCAGGTTCCTCTACAACGAGCGCGCCATAGAGGCCCCGGGCGAGTTGTTCCCAGGTCCGGTTGTGCGGGTGGTACCAGTAGGTCCCGGCATCGGGCGCGGTGAAGGCATAGTCGAAGGAACCGCCCGGCGCGACGGCGGTCTGGGTCAGTTCCGGCACGCCGTCCATCGCATTGTCGATCCGGATGCCGTGCCAGTGCACGGTCGAGGACTGAGGCAGCGCGTTCAGGAAACGGCGGTCGATCCGTCCACCCTGCTTGACCCTGAGGGTCGGACCCGGGACGCCGCCTTCGTAGCCCCAGATCGGGGTCGGCTCATACTCGGCCGGTGCCAGGCGCGCCGTGCCCGGCCGGGCTTCGAGCGTTTCGGGGGGGGAAGCGAAAGCACGTCCCGAAAGGGTGAGTGTCGTCGCGGCCAAGCCTGACGCACCGGCCGCTCCGAGAAACCTGCGTCTTGAAACTGTCCGCACCGGCTCTTCCTCTCCGTCTCGTCTGCCGGTCGTCGCGCCGGCTTCCTACCAGAAGAATATGGTGCTAGCGCACGCCAAGGAAATGCAGAACGAAGGCGATGGTGCCGAAGGAGAGGAAGGTCGAAACCAGCATCGAGGTCGCGGCCGCCGGGGTGCCGGCATCGTAGCGTTCGGCAAAGAGATAGACATTCACCCCGACCGGCAGCGCCGCGATGATGACGGCGACATCGCGCCAGAGCGGTTCCATCGTGAAGATGTGGGTGGCGAGCACATAGGTGAGGGCCGGAAAAACCACCAGTTTCAGCGTGCTGCCAACCAGCGCCTCTCCGATCGCGCCGCGGATCCTGTAGCGCGCGAGTGAGGCACCCATGGCGAAGACGGCGCAGGGCAGGGCGGCGCGGCCCATGAACTCGGTGATGTCGGCGACCGGTTTCGGCAGCGGCAGCGAAAAGATATTCCAGGCGAGGCCAAGCAGAAGACCCAGCAGGATCGGGTTGGTCAGCAGGCTTTTCAGGATCGCCCAGGGAATGCCGGCAATGGCGCCCTTCCGCCCGCGGCTACCCTCGACCAGGATCGTGACAGCAGCGAAGAACTGCCAGGAATGGAAGGCGATGATCAGGAAAACCGGCAACGTGCCGGCATCGCCGAAGGTCGTGAGAATCAGTGGGATGCCGAGCAGCACGGTGTTGCCGAAGGCGCCGGTCATTCCTGCTAATGAAGCATGAGCGAAGCCCCTCCTGAACCACCACAATGAAATCAGCATGCCGAGGATCCAGACCACGTATCCCGCGCCGAAGAAGGAGATCAGGAACTCCCATTCGATCGGGTCCGGAAGCGTGCGACGGGCCATGGTGTGGAACAGCATCGGAGGTATCGCGAAGTTGAAGACGAACTTCGAGAGACTGTCGACAGCCGCGTCCGGGAACCAGCCGAAGCGGGCGGCGCCATAGGCGATGAAGACGGTGCCGAAGACCGGCAGGACGATGTCGATCAGGATTTCCATGGGGGGCCCGGAACAGGAAATGTCAGGTGATACGAGATTTCGGATGTCCCATTCGATAAACGATAATCCGGCGCGATGACAGTCGTGGCGAACGATCCGGCGGGAGAATCCCATCCGTTGCTCGACGGCCCGATCGCGCGGAAGCTGGTCTGGCTGGCCCTGCCGGGACTGGCCGGCGGGCTGATGCAGTCGTTTCTCTATGTCGCCGACGGACGCTTCGTCGGCACACTCGGACCCCTTGCTCTTGCCGGCGTGGCTCTTGTCTTTCCGCTCTTCGCCCTATCGGTGATGCTTTCCGCCGGAGCCGTCGGCGGCGCGGTCGTCGCAGCGACGGCCCGGGCGCTCGGCGCCCGCGATCATGCTGGCGCGGCGGCGCTGGTGCGGACGGCCATGGTCCTTGCACTGATCGGCGGCGGTCTCAGCGCACTGCTCGTGCACCTGTTCGGACCGGCCTTCTTCCGTCTTCTGGGGGGCGAGGGCATGGTACTGGATACCGCGGTCGCCTATGCGGGAGTCCTCTTCCCCGGCATCGTGGTGGTCTGGTTCTTCAACATGCTGGCAAGCCTCTTGCGCGGCGCGGGCGACATGCGCCGGCCCGCGGTCGGGCTCGGCATCGCCGCCATCATGCATATTCTCTCCGCCTCGGTTCTGGTCTCCGGAAGCGGGCCAGTCGCCTCGCTCGGGATCACCGGTGCCGCCCTTTCGCTGCTGATCGGCTATGCCGCCGGAAGCCTCTATCTCGCCTGGCGACTGTTCGGTGCCGCGGGCCCGGACTGGGTGCGGCTCGGCGGTGCCGTCGACTGGGGGCAGGTTCTGCGCGTCGGACGCCGCGGCAGTTTTGCCGGCGTGCAGTCTGTTCTGACCGTCGCCATTGCCCTGGTCGTCACCGCCTTCATGGCCCGGATCGGCCCGGAGGCACTCGCGGGATACGGCATCGGGGTGCGGCTCGAACTGGTGATCATTCCCGTCATCTTCGCCTTCGGCAGTGCCTGCATCGCCATGGCGGGCGTCAGCCTCGGTGCCGGAGAGCGCGTCCGGGCGCTCCGCGTCGCCTGGACCGGGAGCGGCTTCGCCGCCGGTTTCGTCGGCCTGATCGGGTGCTTCCTCGCGTTCTTCCCGGCGCTCTGGAGCGGCCTCTTCACGGCGAACACAGAGATCGCGGCCGCGACGGCGCACTATCTGCGCATCGTCGGTCCGGCCTATGCCTTCTTCGGCCTTGGCCTCTGCCTCTATTTCGCCAGCCAGGCGCTGAACACACTGGTCTGGCCGGTGACCGGAGCGGGCGTGCGTCTCGCGATCCTGCTCGGCGGCGGGTTTCTCCTCCTCGGCGATGGCATGGATGCCGGTACCGTCTTCCTGCTCGTCGCCGGAGCAATGACGGCCTACGGACTCTTCAACGCACTCACGCTTCGCTTCGGCCCCTGGCGGCGTTGACGCGACGACACCCGTTCGACCTTCGCAATTGGCGCCGGTCCTCCTCTCGCTCAATATTTCCGGCAACAGGAAAAGACTTTCAAGCGGATGGGAGGAACATCATGGCCAGTCTGGAAATCGGTCCCGGTAACAATCTCTATTACGAATATGACGCACCCGGCGCGACGGGACAGACCTTCGTCTTCGTCAACGCGCTGACCGGCAATACCGGCATGTGGCAGGTCGAGGAGATCGGCCCGGCCCTGCGCGCGGCCGGCTACGGAACGCTCGTCTATAACTTCCGGGGCCAGGCCGAGAGCGTCTTTACGCCCGACACGGATCTCGGGCCGCTGACCATCGTCGACGATCTCAAGCACATCGTCGACGCGGTCGCGCCGCCGCGGCCGATCCTCGTCGGTCTCTCCATCGGCGGTCTCTTCGCGGCCCAGGCCTACCTGAAAGGCGCGGCGGCGGAAGGCCTTGTCCTGATCAACACTCTGCGCAAGCCCGGCCTCAGGCTTGAGTGGATCAACGCAGCCATGGTGCGGATGGCAGCGGCGGGTGGCAGCCAACTCATCATGGAAGCCAACCTGCCGATGCTGGTCAATCCGGAGCAGCTCGCAAAGATGCGGCCGAACCTGCTCAAGGGCGACTACCAGGCGATGAAAGACGGTGAAGGGCTTTACGAGCTGATGAAGCGCTCGGTCACGACCGACTGGGATTTCCCCTACGAGAAGCTCGCCGTGCCGGTTCTGCTGATGACCGGCACCCACGACCGGGTGTTTCGGGTCGAGGAGGATATCGCAGAACTGGAAGCGCGTATCCCGTCGAGTTCGCACATCGTCTTTAGCGATGCGGGCCATCTCATCCCGGCGGAACGGCCGGAACGGTTCGGCCAAGAGCTTATGGCATTTGCCGCGACGCTCTAGCGGCAAGGACGGCTGCATCGATGCTCGGCTCATAATCTACCAGGGGCGGCTTGAGGCCCTGGGCCGAAAGATCGCGCCGGGACTCCACCGTCGTTCCGGTCAGGTAGACCGTCACGCCGTTGCGTGCCGCCTTGTGAGCCAGCACCTCGATCGTGTTGGCGGCGGTCGAGTCGAGGAACGGCACCGCGGAGAAATCGATCACCAGCGCCCGGTGCGTGTCGGAGATGCGATCCAGGACCGAGCCGATCGAGGCCGCGGCGCCGAAGAAAAACACGCCTGAAATCCGGTAGATCACGATGTCCGGATCGTTTTCCCGCTCCTCGTCGTAGGGGTGCCGTCCACCCTCCGCATCGTCCGCGGCATCCTCGGCGACGAACGGCTGGTGGGTCTCGATCGCCGTCGTTTTCGACATGCGGTGGATGAAGAGCACGGAGCCGAGCGCGAAGCCGACGATGATCGCTTCGGTCAGGTCTCGGAAGATGGTGAGCAGGAACGTTGCGAGCAGGACGGCGGCATCGCCGCGCGAAGCCCGCAAAAGGTTTGCGAAGGCGTGCTTCTCGACCATGTTCCAGGCGACGAGCGCAAGCACGCCGGCGAGGCTGGCGAGCGGGATGTAACCGGCGAGCGGTGCCGCGATCAGCACGAAGCCGAGAAGGAAGAGCGCATGCATGATGCCGGAGATCGGCCCGTGTGCCCCGGCACGTACGTTTGTCGCGGTCCGCGCGATCGTGCCGGTGACGCAGATCCCCGAGAACAGGCCGGACGCGATATTGGCGGCGCCCTGCGCCACCAGCTCGCAGTTCGAGCGGTGCCGCCGGCCGGTCATGCCGTCGGCGACGACGGCGGAAAGCAGGGATTCGATCGAGCCGAGCAGCGCGAACGCCAGGGCGTTCGGCAGTACGGCCTGAACCTTGGCGAGGTCGAATGCGGGAATCGATGGTAGCGGAATGCTGCTCGGCACGCCGCCGAACTTGGAGCCGATTGTCGCGACCGGAAGATCGAGCAGTGCGGTGACCAGCGCGGCCCCGGCGACCGCAATCAGCATGCCCGGCCAGTGGGGCCGGAACCGTTTAAGCCCAGAGATGACGAGGATGGTCGCGCCGGCGAGCAGGATGGTCGCGGGATCCGCCGTCGGCAGATCCGCCCAGAGCGCCGGCAGCTTTTCCAGCAGCGGACCCGGTTCCGGCGCGGCGAGGGTGAGACCGAGCAGTTCCTTGATCTGGCTCGCGAAGATGATCACCGCGATGCCTGCCGTGAAGCCGACCGTGACCGGATAGGGGATGAATTTGATGTAGGTGCCGAGCTGCAGCAGGCCGATGGCGGCGAGCAACAGGCCGGAAAGCATGGTGGCGAGGATGAGCCCGTCCATGCCGTGCGCCTGCATAGTCGCGGCAACCAGCACTATGAAGGCCCCGGCAGGCCCGCCGATCTGGAACCGGCTGCCGCCAAGCGCGGAGACAAGGAAACCGCCGAAAATGGCGGTATAGAGTCCCTGTGCCGGGGTCGCGCCCGAGGCGATGGCGATGGCCATGGAAAGCGGCAGCGCGACGATCGCGACGGTCAGGCCGGCCATGGCGTCGGCTCGCAGGTTGGCGAGACTGTAGCCCTCGCGCAGCACGGTGACGAGTTTCGGCGTGAAGGCTTCGCCGAAGGACGGCCCGCGCTCGACGGGCGAGGGGACGGTGCGACTGGTCATGCGTTCGGACAGACCGTTACCGCGATCGGGTGACTGGTCCCTACGTTGAGGAGATCGCAATGAAAGCAAAAAAGGCCGGGAATGTCCCGGCCTTTGATGAGGATAAAGTGTCGCGGCTCAGAGCGCGTCGTCGCCTTC
Organism: Nisaea sp.; assembly: GCF_965216895.1. GTDB lineage: Bacteria > Pseudomonadota > Alphaproteobacteria > Thalassobaculales > Thalassobaculaceae > Nisaea. The sequence continues at coordinate 1,079,257 of NZ_OZ244205.1, read as the reverse complement.
CTCGCCGGTCCGGATACGGACGGCTTTCCCGACATCGATAACGAATATCTTCCCGTCGCCGATCTTGCCGGTCTTGGCCGCAGAAGAGATCGCTTCGACCGCACGATCCGCAAGGTCGTCGCTGGTGACCACCTCGATCTTCACCTTGGGCACGAAATTCACCGTGTATTCGGCGCCGCGATAGATCTCGCTGTGACCGCCCTGGCGGCCATAACCCTTGACCTCTCCGGCGGTCATGCCGTGCACGCCGATCTCGCTGAGCGCCAGGCGGACTTCGTCGAGACGGTGCGGTTTGACGACCGCTATGATCATTTTCATCTAGGCTCTCCTCAGGTTAGGTCGTAGCCACGTTCGCCGTGCGCGATGATATCGAGACCTTCGATCTCGCTTTCCTCGCTGACACGCAGGCCGATGGTACGGGCGATGAGCTGGGCCAGAAGCCAGGTTATCACGCCGGACCAGGCCGCGACGGCGAGGATACCGGTCGCCTGCACCTGGATCTGGCCGCCGATCGAAACGCCGTCCGCGAGGCCCAGGCCTCCGAAGCCGGGCGCGGCAAAGACCGCGACCAGCAGGGTACCGATAATGCCGCCGACGCCGTGAACTGCAAAGACATCGAGCGAGTCGTCGATCTTGAAGCGGAACTTGATCCAGGTGGTGAAGTACTGGCAGACCACGCCGGAAACGACGCCGATCACGACCGCGCCCATCGGGCCGACGAAACCGGAGGCGGGCGTGATCGAAGCGAGGCCGGCCACCATGCCGGTGACGATGCCGATCACGCTCGCCTTGCCGAAACGGAGATATTCGAGGAACGCCCAGACGAGCGAAGCGATCGCGGCGGAGATGTGTGTCACCGTCATCGCCATTCCGGCGTTGCCGTCGGCGGCGAGTGCGGAACCCGCGTTGAAGCCGAACCAGCCGACCCAGAGCATCGCAGCGCCGGTCACCACCATACCCGGGCTGTGCGGCGGCCGGATCTCCTGCGGGAAACCGCGGCGCGGGCCGAGCACGATGGAGAGAACGAGAGCGGAGACGCCTGCGGTGACGTGCACCACGATACCGCCGGCAAAATCCATCACGCCCATCTCGGCGAGCCATCCGCCGCCCCAGATCCAGTGGCAGGCTGGCCCATAGACGAGCACCAGCCAGAACAGGCTGAAGGCGCAGACGGCGCCGAAGCGGATGCGCTCAGGATAGGCGCCGACGATGAGCGCCGGGGTGATGATCGCGAAGGTCATCTGAAACATGAAGAAGACGGTCTCGGGAATCGAGCCCGAGAGGCTGTCGGTGCCGACCCCAGCGAGGAAGCTCTTGCCGAGCCCGCCGATCCAGGCCTGATGTGCGCCGCCGTCGTCGAAGGCCATGCTGTAGACAATCACGAGCCAGGCAACGGAGGCGATGCAGGCAATGGCGAAACAGTGCATCAGCACCGAGAGCACGTTGCGTGCACGTACCAGCCCGCCATAGAACAGCGCAAGGCCGGGCAATGTCATAAAAAGCACGAGCGCGGTGGCGGTGAGGATCCAGGCCGTGTCCCCGCTACTCATAGCGTCTTCCGCTCTGGCCTCGCCGATGCCGGACCCGAAGGCGACGGCAGCGGTCAGGCCGAAGGCGGAAAGCCTCCGGATATGTTTCATGAAAATCGATCCCCCCTGAAGTCTGTTCGTGCTGCGACGGATGCCCCCTGCAACCGCCGCGGATAACAGTACGATCGAATGCCTAGTTCGCAAGCAGAAAGAAGAATTGCTTATTTTTTCGGCATTAATTTCCGAAACGCGGACGCCAGTCCGAATGATTGTCTCGATACATTTGATGACGCCGGCCAGCGATCGCTGCTATAGGAGAGGCATGGAATGCGATCTTGTGATCTTCGATTGTGACGGCGTTCTGGTCGACAGCGAGGCGATCGCCAATCGCTGTACGGCGGAAGCCATGACCGAGGCCGGCGTGCCAATTCTCCCGGAGGAGGCGCTCAAGCGTTTTCTCGGCGGGAAACTGACCTTCATCCAGAAAGATGTCGAGGCGATGATCGGCCGTGAGCTCGGCGAGGACTGGGTTCCGAAGATTTACGCCAAGCAGTTTGCGCTCTACCGCAAGGAACTTCGGGCGATTTCCGGTATCGACCGGGCGCTGACCCGGATCTCGGATGCGGGCAAGAAGATCTGCGTCGGCAGCAACGGACCGGTCGAGAAGATGGATGTCACCCTCGGCGTGACCAACCTGAAGCGGCATTTCCGCGGGGCCATATTCTCCGCCGACATGGTCGGCATTCCGAAGCCTGAGCCAGACCTCTATCTCTATTGCGCGGAACGGATGGGCGTCGCGCCCGAGCGCTGCGTTGTGGTCGAGGATAGCCCGACCGGTGCCCGTGCCGGCATCGCGGCGGGGATGCGGGTCTTCGGGTACAGTGCCGCGCACGGACCTGAAGGATTGGCCGAAGTCGGCGTGCACGCGCTGTTCGATGACATGGCCGATCTGCCGGGCATGCTCGGCATCGATGCGCCGGAGCTTCCGGAGGAACGCTTCGCCTAGCAGCGGGCGCCCGAAACCGGCGGGTCAGTCAGCCGCGGTCGAGGGGACGCGTGAGGCATGTCGGTCCGCCACAGCCCTTTGCCGAAATCTCGGAGCCGTCGTAGCAATGCACCGCGACGCCGGCGGCTTCCAGGCGCCGGCGTGTTACGGGATTGCCCTCGAGCATGACCGCAACGCGCGGCGCCACCGCCAGCACGTTGCAGCCCATGCTGTCGTATTCTTCGTCCGGCACCTCGACGAGGCTGATCCCGCGCGCCTCGAGCCATTTGCGGAAGAATACCGGCATCATACGCGGATAGACCAGCGCCAGATCGGGTGCGATCGGGCTGATGAACGACATCAGGTGCAGCACGTCGCCCAGACCGTTCCTGTGCGGCACCGGAACGGTCACGATTTCCGAGACCGCGTCGCCGAGCAGCGCCTTCAGCTGGCGCACGCCCTCGGCATTCGTCCGGTAACCGTCGGCGATGGCGATCACGTCGCCGTCGAGCCAGACCAGGTCACCGCCCTCGACCATGCCGGTTCCGCCAATCTCTCCGAGAACGGGAATTCCCGCAATTTCCAGTCCTGAGGCCAGCGCAGCCGGCTCCGGGCGCCGTGCCGGTTTGCCCATGCGGCAGAGTACCGCGCCGTTGTCGGAAATCACTGCATTGTCCCGGACATAGATCGAGTCGATGCCGACCGACAGATCCGCCGGAAGCCACTCGATGACGCAGCCGAGCTCCTCGAGGATATCCGCCAGACGGTCCGACTGCGCGCAGGACTGTCGGAAATCCGGGGCACCGAGATAGTTGAACACGCGCCATTCGGCGTCGATTTTCTCCTGGTTCACGAAAGCGTCCCTTGCATGTTTCATCAGGACGCGGCGGATTTTCCCGGTCTCGTTCTGCACGCGCGGTCTCCGTGGTAGTCATGAAGCGATTGTCGCCGTAAGGAACACTCTAGAATGCGTCACGCACCCGGAGGCAATATCCTGTTGGACGCAAAAAGAAGAAGTGGGGGACTGGGAGTGCCGATCGAAACCCATGAGCAAGATGATCTCGTGGAGTTCATGTGCCACGGCGAGCTCTCGGCCGTCGAGATCATCTCGGTCTCCGCGGCCTATCATGAGAGGACACCGAAGAAACTGGCGCTCTGGAACCTTCTGGGGGTGCAGATTTCGAATTTCAGGGCAGAGAATTTCCCGGAGGTCGCCGATAAAGGCGCAGAACTCGGCCGATTACGGGGAGACGGTGCCCGAAATGCCATTGTCGTCGGTACTGCGGACGAGCAGCTGTTGCTGAAGGCATACAGCAGCACGGCGAGTGCCGTTTCACCCGTCGAGCACAAGGTTTTTCTCGACCGCGACGAGGCGATCATCTGGCTTCGCAGCGGCGGTCGCTGATCTGATATCGAATGACATGTGGTGTTTCATCTTGACTGACCCTTGCGCGGTGCCAGATCAACGCGGGAAGGTTTGAGGCTTTCTGTTCTTCGGACCCTATGCGTGAAGGGGTGACACTTTGACAGTAAAGGTCTCGGATCGTGGCGAATTTGTCGAGTTCATCGCCAGTGGATTTGTCCGCCCGGAGGACGTGTTCGACGCGGTCTCGGCCTATTATGAAGCCGTTCCGAAGCCTTGGGCGGTGTGGAACTTCCTGAATGCAGACCTCTCGAGTTTTTCAGCGGATCAGTTCAGGAAAGTAGCGGCGAACGGAGCACGTTTCGCCGCTGCTCGAGGCGACGATGCCCGAAGCGCGATTGTGGTGAAGTCGGACGCGGAAGCGATGCTGATCCGTGCCTTTGTGGCGATGGCGGGAGTGGTTTCTCCAATTCCGTTCAGGATCTTTATGGACCGAGACGACGCCATCAGATGGTTGCGTGATCCAAATCGGGTCGCCGGCGTGGAGCAGAACAGCGCCTAAGAGGCCGTGTTCCGTTTCCACTCCGCTCCCGGCCAGACGCCCGGAGCGCAGCGTGCATATTGCGTCGGATACCTGATCTCTTCTCCCAGCGTCTGTGCCGCGTGCCAGGCCCAGCGGGGATCGTCCATCACGCCGCGAGCAAGCGCGACCATGTCGGCTTCGCCGTCGGCAATAATCTTCTCCGCCTGCCGCGGTGCCACGATCATGCCGACCGCCATTGTGGCGATGTCGGCTTCCTTCTTGATCTTCTCCGCCAAAAAGACCTGGTAGCCCGGTTTGACTTCTATCTTCTGCCGCGGGTCGAGGCCGCCGGTGGTGACATCGATGAAGTCGCAGCCGAGCGCCTTCAGCTGCTTCGCATAGACCACGGCTTCCTCCGGCGTGAAGCCGCCATCGACCCAGTCGGTCGCGGAGAAGCGAACGGCGAAGGGCTTGTCTTCCGGCCAGACCGCGCGACAGGCCTCAAAGATCTCGAGAGGGAAGCGCAGCCGGTTCTCGAGACTTCCCCCGTAGCCGTCCGTGCGCTGATTGCTGAGCGGCGAGACGAACTGATGCAGCAGGTAGCCGTGCCCGCCATGCAGCTCCGCGAGGTCGAAACCGATCCGGTCGGCGCGTTTCGTCGTCGCAACAAACTCCGCCTTGACCTTCGCGAGGCCCGCGTCGTCCAGCGCGCGGGGCGCCGGCCAGTCGGCATAGCCGAGGTCGGAGGGGCCGACGGTCTCCCAGCCGCCCTCGGCAATCTCGACCGGCTTGCCGCCTTTCCCGGGAGGCTGGGTCGAGCCCTTGCGGCCGGAATGGGCGATCTGGATGCCGAGCCTGGCCGTTCCGTAGGTCTTGCAGAAATCCACGAAGCGCTTGATCGCGGTCTCGTTCTCGTCCGAATAGAGGCCGAGGCATTTCGGCGAGATCCGGCCTTCTGGCGAGACGTGGGTCGCTTCCGTGATCAGCAGGCTGCCCGCGCCCATGGAGAGCGAGCCGTAATGCATCAGGTGCCAGTCATTCGCGGTTCCGTTCTCCGCCTGGTATTGGCACATGGCGGAGACCGCGATCCGGTCGTCGAGGGTCAGCCCGCGGAGAGTGATCGGGGAAAAAAGATGACTGCTCATTCGCCTCTGTCCTAACGTCCTGCCCTGTTTCCGTCGCCGCGAACTCCGTCGCGCTCATGTCGAGGATAACTGTTTCGCGCATCCGGGGGAGGGGTGAATGACGAAGATATCCAATGCTGAAATGGAGCGGATTGCTCGCGAGGAAGTGCCGGCCGTCGGGCAGTATGGAATCCTGTTTGAAGCGATCGGAGACGGTACGGCCCGGGCCGTGCTGCCATACCGGGAAGACTTCCTGCGGCCCGGAGGGACGGTCAGCGGTCCGGTGATGATGGGGCTCGCGGACGTGGTGGTCTATGCCTGCGTGCTCTCGCGGATCGGCATCGTCAAGCTCGCGGTGACCACCAGCCTCAATGCCAATTTCCTGCGCCGTCCGAAGCCGGCCGATCTGGTTGCGGAAGGCCGTCTTCTGAAATGCGGCAAGCGGCTTGCCTATGGCGAGGTGACCCTGTTCAGTGCGGGCGAGGAGGACGACCCGGTCTGTCACGTGACCGCAACCTATTCCATCCCGCCGGAGGATCAGCGGTGACGGCCGCCGGTATGGTCCGCCTGTCGGACGGATGCCTCCACGCCGATATCTGGCCCGCAAACGGCGGACGTATCGCGGGATTCTTCAGCCTGCACGGCGAGGACCGTTTCGACTGGATGGTGCCGGCGCCCGCCTCCGATATCGACAGCGGCGCGTCGGGGTCATGGGGCAGTTTTCCGCTGGTCCCGTTCTCGAACCGCATCCGGGACGGCCGGTTCGCCTGGAGCGGGCGGGAGCACAGGATTTCCGTCTCCGAGCAGCATGCCCCGCATGCGATCCACGGCCACGGACGGAACCGGTCCTGGACCGTCGAGCGCCGGACGGGCACCTCGCTGGACCTCACTTATGATCATGAAGGGGATGACTGGCCCTTTGCCTACAGGGCGCGCCAGCGTTTCGCCCTGGAGGGCGAAGAGCTTGTTGTCGAAATGACACTCGTGAATACCGGGACGGAGAGCATGCCCGGCGGTCTCGGGCATCATCCCTATCTGCCATGGCGGGACGGGATCGTGCTGGAGACGAATTTCGGCAACGTCTGGCCGGCGGCGGACGGTATCCTGCCGGCCGGACCGGAGACCGTTCCGGAGACGCTTGATTTTTCTTCCGGTCGGCCTGTGCCGCGCGGTCTCGATACTGGTTTCGGAGGCTGGTCGGGACGGGCGCGCATACACTTGCCCGGGGACGGACTGGCGCTGGACATCGAATGCAGCCCCGCACTGGGTCACGTCATCATTTTCACGCCGGCGGGTGAGGATTTCTTCTGTTTCGAGCCCGTGACGCACGCCATCGATGCGATCAACCTTGCGGCGCGCGGGGTACCGGAAACGGGCCAGGTCGCGGTCGCGCCGGGAGAGGGGCTGGAGGTTTCGATGCGGTTCCGGCCGAGGGTGATTGCCGACTAAGTGTTTCATCCGAAAAAGAAACGGGTTAGTGATATGGTAATATGATACCATATTTCTAAAGATGTTGAAAAAACGCACTTTTTGCCGCTTGACTTCCCATCGCGTGTCCGTATTTTACGCCGACCCGTCGCCGGGCCTGTTGGTATCCGCGCGGCAATTGGATTTCGCAGCATCACTGGATGGTAAGAGAGATGCGTACCTACTCGGCAAAACCGAGCGAGATCGAGAAGAAGTGGTGGATCGTTGATGCCGACGGCATGGTCCTCGGCCGCCTCGCGACCGTTCTCGCTAACTACCTGCGCGGCAAGCACAAGCCGACCTTCACCCCGAACATGGATTGCGGCGACAACATCGTCGTGATCAATGCCGACAAGGTCAAGCTCACCGGCAACAAGCGCACCGACAAGAACTTCTACTGGCACACCGGATATCCGGGCGGCATCAAGTCGCGCACCATGGCGCAGATCCTGGACGGAAAGCATCCGGAACGGGTGATTGAAAAGGCCGTGCAGCGGATGATCAGCCGCGGCCCGCTCGCCCGCAAGCAGATGAGCAACCTGCGCATCTATTCCGGCACCGAGCACCCGCATGAGGCGCAGCAGCCTGAAATGCTCGACGTCGCCGCGATGAACCCGAAGAACAAGAGGTAAACCATGTCCGTTGAGACCGAAGCGACCAACGAAGGCGCTGGCATGGAAGCGCTCGAGGCCTTGAAGCAGGACGAAGCTGCGGCGCCGGCCGAGCCGAAGCTCGACAAGTTCGGCCGGGCCTATGCCACCGGCAAGCGCAAGAATGCAATCGCCCGCGTCTGGATCAAGCCGGGCAACGGCAAGATCGTCGTCAACGGCCGCGAGGACAGCGTCTATTTCGCCCGTCCGGTGCTGCGCATGATGATCAACCAGCCGTTCGGCGCGACCGACCGCAAGGATCAGTTCGATGTCTACGCAACCGTCACCGGCGGCGGCCTCTCGGGCCAGGCCGGCGCGGTGCGTCACGGCATTTCCAAGGCGCTGACCTATTTCGAGCCGGGCCTGCGTCCGGTCCTGAAGAAGGGCGGCTTCCTGACCCGCGACCCGCGTGTGGTCGAGCGCAAGAAGTACGGCAAGGCGAAAGCCCGTCGGAGCTTCCAGTTCTCCAAACGCTAACGCGCCTGCGATATCTTTTCGGAACGGCCCGTCACCTCGGTGGCGGGCCGTTTCATTTCCACGCCTGTCGTGCTATTCAGTTGAATTCATTGATCTTGATCGAATGTTCGCTCATCCCGGGTTGGGAAGTGAGCGGACTGACACAACATTGACTCTTCGGGGTGTCCTGCTTGCAAACGCAAAGGCTGAAGCTCCAGGCCTATGTCGTGATGCTCCTTCTGGTCGCCTCGACTGTCGGCTCGCTTGTTGGCGGTCTTGTTCTGTCGCGGCATTTTGAGGAACTTGATCGGATCGAGGAGGAGGTGCTCGCCGCCCGCGAGCAGCGCGTCCAGACGCTGAACGCGATCCAGGTCGAGCTCGGCTACGGTGGTTTCATCCACAATTTCAAGAATGCGGTGCTGAGAGGCGAACTGCGTTACGTCGAGGCGGCGCGAGAGCACGGCGCGCGGCTCATGGAACTGTTCGATTCCTATGAGGACATCGATCTGCTCGGAGACGAGACGCGTGTGCTGGCGCCGCTCAGAAAGACCGTCGAGCGTTATATCGGGAATATCGACAGCATTGAGCGGATGATCGCCGCCGGCGCGACGGCGCACGAGATTGACAGTGCAGTGAGGGTTAGCGACCTCGAAGCTGTCATCGCATTGGAGCGATTGAGTGCGATCTCGAGCTCGATCTATGCCGGAGCCGTCTCGGATGTGCGAAGCCGGCGCGCCGAGATCCGCACCGTTCTCGAAGTGTCGGCCGTGGTCCTGCCGCTTCCGATTGTTGCGGCGGTTCTGATCCTGGTTCTGCTGCGGCGCATGCTCACGGAGATCCGTGCGCGCACGGACGCGGAGTCCGCAGCGCAGGAGGCAAGGGCGGAAGCGGAAAGGGCCAATCAGGCCAAATCCGAATTCGTTTCCAATATGAGCCACGAAATCCGGACGCCGATCAACGGAATCATGGGGATTGGCCGGTTGCTCTCGGAGACGTCGCTGGACGAGGGGCAACGGAATTATCTGCGTCACCTGAACAGCTCGGCGCAGGACTTGCTGGAGATCGTGAACGTCGTGCTGGATTTCGCCAAGCTGGAATCCGGCAAGATCGAACTCAGTCCGGTCGATTTCGAACTGGCGGACTTGCTTGGCGAGATCGAGGCGCTGATCGGCGCCCAGGCCGGGCCCAAGGGGCTGTATTTCAGAACCGCCATCGCCCCTGACTGCCCCGCGACGGTCCATGCGGATTCGCTTCGTCTCAAACAGGTACTAATGAACCTCGCGGGCAACGCGCTCAAATTCACCCAGACGGGTGGGATCGAGGTCTCGGTTGGGTGCGCGGCGGGCCGGAGCGCGTCGGGCGAATTCGAGCTCCGCTTCAGCGTCCGGGATACCGGCATCGGTATTCCGGCGGACAGGATCGACGGCCTGTTCAATCCATATGTTCAGGCCGATAGCTCGACGACTCGACAGTATGGCGGCACCGGTCTGGGGCTGGCCATCTGCCGCGATCTGGTCGAGCTGATGGGCGGCACAATCTCCGCCGCCAGCGTTCCGGGCGAAGGATCAGACTTCGTCTTCACGATCCGTGCCGAAGCCGTAGGCGATAGATCTGAAGAGGGGCGGTCGTCGGTCGAGGCCACGTCGCGAGAGACAGGTTCTGAGGAGGGCTTCGAAGATCTGAAGGGCGTTCGGGTGCTGGTGGTCGAGGACAACCTCGTCAACCGGATGATCGCAACCGAATTGCTCCAGGCCAGGGGAATCGACGTCGAGACCGCTGATGACGGAGCGATCGCGGTCCGCATGGTCATCGGTGAAGGGCGACCGTTCGACCTCGTGCTGATGGATTGCCAGATGCCCAACATGGACGGTTTCGAAGCGACCCAGCGGATCCGGAAGGACGCGAGATTTCGCGACCTGCCGATTCTCGCGATGTCGGCCAATGTGCTCGAGGATGATGTCCGCAGGTCGCTGGCCAGCGGAATGAACGATCACCTGGGGAAACCGTTCGAAGTGGAGGTGCTTATTGCGACCTTGCGGCGATGGATCCGGAGGTCGGCATAGACACCGGTGTCCGCCCGTTTATGCTGGCGCACGGAATGGCAGTTGGGCACCGCTTTGAGCCGATCTCTTGAAAAGATTAGTGTTGGTTTGATCGGCGAGGGTATTTCGGCCTCTCGCACGCCGGCCATGCATGAAGCGGAAGGCGCGGCGCACGGGATCGACTACAACTACCGCCTGATCGACATGGTTGAAAAGAGCCCGGTCGACCTTGGCGCGCTCCTGGCGGAAATCGAGGCCGAGGGCTTCGCCGGCGTCAATGTCACCCATCCCTTCAAGCAGCAGGTGCTCTGCCATGTCACCGAGCGCGCACCGGAGGTCGAGCGCGTGGGCGCCTGCAACACGGTGCTGTTCGAAGCCGGCGGACGGCGGGCGCACAACACGGACTATCTCGGATTTCTCCATGGATTCCGGACCGAACTCGGTGCGGTGCCCCACGATCTGGTGTTGCTTCTCGGGGCTGGTGGCGCTGGACGGGCCGTCGGGCTCGCGCTGGCGGAGGCCGGTGTGGCGGATCTCAGGATACACGACAGCAACGAAGCTGCGGCCGACCGTCTTGCCGGCGACGTGCGGCGCCTCTTTCCAAAAATCCGCGCCGCGTCGATCGAGCCGTCCATGCTCGCGGAGTTAACGCCCGACGGAATCGTCAATGCGACGCCTGTCGGCATGGCGGCTCACCCCGGTATGCCGATCGATCGGTGCCTGTTGGAGAATCGGCCCTGGGTCGCGGATATCGTTTACTTCCCGCTCGAAACCGAGCTGTTGGAAGCGGCGCGGGGCCTCGGGTGCATCACCATGTCCGGACGTGGCATGGCGGTGATGCAGGCGGTCAAAGCGTTCGAGCTCTTCACCGGGGTCGCGGCCGACCCGGACCGGATGGCCGAAACATTCGACAGTTTCGACTCAAGGGGACATGCGCGATGAGGATCTTTCTGACCGGAGCAAGCGGCTTTATCGGTGGTTCGGTCGCCGTCCACCTGATCGCGGCGGGGCACGACGTCCGTGGCCTCGTCCGCAGCCCGGAGCGCGCCGATGCCGTGGCCGGATGCGGTATCGAGCCGGTGCTCGGTACGCTCGACGATGCCGAACTCCTGGCCGGCGAAGCGGCACGGGCGGACGCGGTGATCAACGCGGCAAGCGCGGATCATCGGAATGGCGCCGAAACGATTCTCGACGCGCTGGCGGGAAGCGGGAAGACCTTCCTCCATACGAGCGGGTCCAGCATCGTCGGCCGTCGGGACGCGGGGGGGCGCTCCGATGCCGTATTCGACGAGGAGACGCCAATCGATCCATCGCCCGCGCGCGCGGCACGGGTCGCGCTGAACCGCGATATTCTTGCATCGGCGGCCCGGAACATCCGTGCTCTTATAATCGCGCCGAGTCTGATCTACGGCCGCGGCCTGGGCGTGAACCCGGACAGCATGCAGGTGCCCTGGCTGATCGAGGTCGCGCGCAGAACCGGCGGTGCGCGCCATATCGGGGCGGGCGCCAATGTTTGGTCCAATGTCCATGTCATGGACCTCGTCGAGCTCTACCGCCTCGCGCTGGAAAATGCCCCTTCGGGCGCATTCTACTACGCGGAGAACGGCGAGGCCTCGATGAAGGAGGTTTGCGCGGCTATCAGCCGGATGCTTGGACAGGGCGGCAGCACGCATCAGATGAGCGTTGACGAGGCGGCCGGGTACTGGGGCGAGGGGCCGGCGAACGATACGATGGGATCGAACAGCCGGGTGCGGGCCCGCCGTGCCCGGACGGAACTGGGCTGGACGCCGGCCTCGCCGGATCTGATCCATGAGATCGAGCAGGGGTGCTACGCCGCAGGGCGGTAAGGGCGCATGACTTCCGGAACCGGGCCGTGCAATTGCCCGGCCCGGCTTTGCAGTGGTTTCAGAGCCCTAGCGCGTCGATATCGGCGGCGGAATGGCGTTCCTCGAGCAACTCGCCCGGCTCCCCATTCACCCGGTTTACAACCCGGCCACGCTTGACCGCGCGGCGTTCGGCGATTTCCGCCGTCCAGCGCTGCACGTTCTTGTAGGACTGCACGTCGAGGAAGGTGCCTGCATCGCCATAGGCTTTGCCGAGGGCGAGGTTGCCGTACCAGGGCCAGATCGCGATATCGGCGATGGTATACTCGTCGCCGGCGATGTACTTGGTCTCGGCAAGTCGCCTGTCCAGTACGTCGAGCTGGCGCTTGGTTTCCATGGCAAACCGGTTGATCGGGTATTCCCACTTCTCCGGCGCATAGGCGTAAAAATGCCCGAAGCCTCCGCCGAGATAAGGCGCGCTGCCCATCTGCCAGAAGAGCCAGTTCATCGTCTCGGCACGTCCGGCCGGGTCCGTCGGCAGGAACTCGCCGAATTTCTCGGCCAGATAGAAGAGGATCGAGCCGGACTCGAAGAGCCGGATGGGCGCCTCCGGATTGCTGCGGTCGAGCAAGGCAGGAATCTTGGAGTTCGGGTTGATTTCGACGAACCCGCTGCCGAACTGGTCGCCGTCGCCGATGCGGATCGTATAGGCATCGTACTCGGCGCCCTCATGACCTTTTTCGAGCAGTTCCTCGAGCATGATGGTCACCTTCACGCCGTTTGGTGTGGCGAGCGAATAGAGCTGCAACGGGTGCTTGCCGACCGGCAGTTCCTTGTCGTGGGTGGCCCCGGCGATCGGCCGGTTGGTGCTGGCGAACTGGCCACCGTTTTCCTTGTCCCAGGTCCAGACTTTGGGCGGCGTGTATGGCGCGACGTCGTTCATGGGGTCATTTCCGTTCTGTTGTGTTCCGGTGCGGGCTCACGACCCGATCCTATGGCAGATGGGAGATGACCGCAGTCCGACAAGGTTAATGGGGGCCGAGAGTCAGGGAAAGAGACCTGTTCCAGATTGGCGGGTACGAGGGGTGCAGATCGCGCGCGCTGGCGCTTCGATGGGACCGGGGGCCTGTTATGTGCGCTTGAGCAGAGTGCCTCTGATCCGGGCTCTTCAGACTTGCTCCGTGCAGGTATCGGCGACAAGCTGGTTGCTGGACTTTTCATTGCATTGCGGGGGTTCCGATGGCATTCGACCAGTCTCGGGTCACGGCCTTCTACGAGACACATCCCTATCCGTACCGGCCGCCCGGAACCGTCGGGGACGATACCCTGATCGGCGTTCCGAGTGATCTCCGCTTCATCAATCACTACGTCTTCGGCGGACGGCGCGATTTCGGGAAGAAGATGCGTCTTCTGATCGCAGGTGGCGGAACCGGCGACGCGGTTGTGGGCCTGGGACGCCAGGCCGCGGCCCTCGGCTGCCCGGCCGAACTGGTCTATATAGATCTCTCGACCAGGTCACGCGAGATTGCCGAGGAGCGCTGCCGAAAGCTCGGGCTTGGCGGCATCAGGTTTCATACCGGCCGCATTCAGGATGTACCGGAGCTTGAGCCCGAGGCTTTCGACTACATCGATTTCTGTGGCGTCATTAACCATGTCGGCGATCAGCAGCAGGTGGTCGATATTCTCTCCGGCTGCCTTGCGCCGGGCGGCGGGATGGGGGTGATGGCATACGGCCAGCTCGGACGGACCGGCGTCTATCATGTTCAGGACATGTTGCGCCTGGCCGGTGCGGGACAGGGAGATGTCGGCACGGCGCGCGCGCTGCTCGGGGCCTTGCCGGAGACCAACTGGCACCGCCGGAACGCGATCTTCGCCGAGACGTCCGGAGAGCCCGATGTCGAGATCGCCGACCGCTATCTCAATCCGGCCGACAGGGCCTTTACGGTCGCAGAATTGCGCAGCGTGATGAACGCTGCAGGGCTTGAGATCGCCGCTTTTGTGCCGCCGTTGCTATATGATGCTGCAGCGGAAATAGCCGATCCAGCACTGCGTGAACGGGTTGCGAAGCTCTCCTGGATCGATCGATGCATTTTTGCCGAGCTGTTCCACGGCGATATCGCCATGCACAATTTCTACGTAGTGAAGGCAGGACGCCGACCCGATGCGGATCGGCTGCTCGGCGAGAAGGCGGCAATCCCGATCATGACCAGCATTCCGGCCGGGCAGGCGCCAACGATTGCGAATGGGCGGTACGGTTTCACCATGAAGTGCGGACCGCTGGCACGGAAACTGACGCTTCCGGGCACGGAAAATTCCGCGTCGATTATCCGTGCGATCGACGGTGTCCGGAGCCTGCAACAGATCCATCGCACACTTCCTGGAAACATGAGCTGGCGCCAGTTCCAGCGCGAGTTCGCCCTGGTTTACCGGGGGCTGAACGGGGCCGGGGAAATGGTGCTTTCTATGACTCCGATACCGCGTTGATACCCGTTACCGCTTTCCGTGCGCCAGCTGAGCCGACCTCGGCAGGGCGCGAAGTCTTGCCATGGCAAGAACGCCAAGGAAAGGTCCGGCGGCGAGCGGAACGAAAGCGCCGCTCCAGCCGAAGGCGTCGACCAGGTACGGCACGGCGTGGATGGTGCCGACCGTCAGCATGAAACCGACGCAGGTCTGGGTCGTCACCATGGTACCGACATAATCCGGTGGCGAGAGTTCGATGACGCTGGCGGAAAACTGGGCGGAATCGGCGACGATCGAGATTCCCCAGACGACGCAGAGCAGGACCAGAACCCAGACGGGCATGCCGAAGACAAATCCGGCGAGCAGGCAGCAGAGGCCGCTCACGCACATGCAGGCCATGGTCAGGCGCGTGCGTCCGACACGATCGGCGAGCAGGCCGCCGGCGATGCTGCCGATGGCGCCGGAGCCGATCATGGTGAAAGCGAGCAACTTGGCTAGGTGCGGCACGGCTTCGGCGCCGGGTGCGAGCGCGAGGCTGGAGGCGAGAAACAGGGCGATCCAGGCCCAGACCGCATAGAGTTCGATCATATGCCCGAAATAGCCGAGGTTTGCATAGCGCAGCGCAGGATCGGTCCAGGCTTGCAGCATCTGCGCCGGCTTGAAGCGGGCCGCGCGGCCAAATGGACGGCCGGGCTCGAACAGCAGAACGAGCAGGCCCGCACCCGCCGCACATGCGGAACTCGCGGTGATGGTGAAGCGCCAGTCGAGGCCACCGAAGACGTCGATCAGGTGCGGTGCGCCGGAACCGAGGGTAAGGGCTGCGACGAGGAGCCCGACCAGAAGGCCGCGGTCCTTGTCGGTCCAGGAGGAGATCATAACCATGCCGACGGGATAGACGCCGGCCATGCAGGCGCCGACGACGAAGCGCAGCACCGGCATCCAGGGGCCGGCAGGGTCGATAGCGAAGGTTGCGAGATTGGCCCCGGCCGCGATCAGGGCCGAGAGCATGAAGAGGAACTGCGGGCGGACCCGGTCGACAAGTGTCAGCAGGGCGTTCAGCAGAGTGCCCGCGACGAAGCCGATGGAGACGGCGCTCGCCATGGCGGCGGCCTGGCCGTCACTCAACGCCATTTCGGCCCGAAGTCCCGGAATGATCGCCGAACCGGAGAACCAGAGCGTCATCGCGAGCACTTCACAAAGAGTGAGGAGCGCGACGTTGCGCCATTTGCGGTTCATATCCCCGTCGTTTCCTTCAAGGCATGGATCATGTCAGGTTCGGCCTCTTCGTTCGCTGAGCCATTGCCGTTGTCGGCACAGGAGAACCCGTGATGCTCCGTCCAGAGGCAGTTCGCACTACGGCCTTGCTGTATGGCAAGACGCTTGCGTCCGCCGGACGCGCTTTGCGAAGTTGGATGCTCATGGGAGCGGTTCCCGGGATGGGCTCGGTTTGGAACGAGGGTTGTGCGCGTCTCGACCGGACAATTCAAGCCTTCAGTAGTGCGCAGCAGCGCCTGCTCGGCTAGTGAGTTACGATCGAAGGAATACGCATCGGAGGTCGATTGTGTCACCTGTCATTCGGAGCCTCAGGGGATATACCCCGCGAATTGCCAAGCCGAGTTTCGTGGCGGAAACGGCCGCCCTGATCGGCGATGTAAGCATCGGAGCCGAGAGCAGTATCTGGTATGGCGCCGTGCTCCGCGGCGACGACAATCCGATCACGGTCGGGCGCCGCAGCAATATCCAGGATGGCACGATCGTTCATGTCAGCTCGACCGGACAGGGAACGGTGATCGGTGACGAGGTGTCGATCGGCCACGCGGCGATCATCCATGCCTGTACGCTTGAGGACCGCGCATTCGTCGGCATGGGGGCGACGGTGATGGACGGCGCGGTGGTCGAGGGCGGGGCTATGGTCGCTGCCGGGGCGCTTGTCGCCCCCGGCAAGATCGTGCGCACCGGTCAGGTCTGGATGGGCAATCCGGGACGTCATGCCCGTGATCTGACCGCTGACGAAGAAGCGTATCTCGCCTATGTCGCGACGCATTACTGGGAGCTGGCGCAGCAATATCTCAGCGGCGGATGACCTGCCCGCGCCCGGTGTTCATTCTCTCGCCTTCAGCTTGACGTAGCTGCCGGGCGCATCCTCGATTACCTCGAGCCTGCCGTCGCCCGGCACGCGGGCCGGAACTTTTCCGCCCCCGTGGCGCGCCATCCATTTCGCCCATTCCGGCCACCAGGAACCTTCTCGATAGGTGGCGCCCTCAAGCCACTTCTCCGGGTTCTTGGGCTTCCGGCTGTTGCTGTAGAAGCCGTATTTCGGCTTGTCGCCCGGAGGATTGACCACACCGGCGATATGGCCCGATCCGGCAAGACAGAACTTGACCGGACCGGAATAGATCTGCGTCGCCCGGTAGGTCGACATCCAGGGGGCGATATGATCTTCCTTGGTCGAGAGGATGAAGGCCGGCGTCTTGATTGCCGTCAGGTCGATCGGGGTGCCGGCGAGCGTGAGCGCGCCCGGCTGCACCAGTTTGTTCTCCTGGTACATCTTCCGGAGATAGAAGCTGTGCATGACCGCCGGCATGCGCGTCGAATCCGAGTTCCAGTAGAGCAGGTCGAAGGGGAAGGGATCCTTGCCGAGCAGGTAGTTGTTCACGACGAAAGACCAGATCAGGTCGTTCGAGCGCAGCATATTGAAGGTGTTCGCCATCTCGGCGCCGTCGAGATAGCCGCGTTTGTTCATCTTCTCCTCGAGCGAGGCAAGCTGCGCCTCATCGATGAAGACACCGAGCTCGCCGGCTTCCTCGAAATCCACCATCGTCGTGAAGAAGGTGACCGACCGGAAGCGATCGTCGTCCTTGGCGGCCATATGGGCCAGTGTGGCCGCCATAAGGGTGCCGCCAATGCAGTAGCCGATGACATTGGCTTCCCTCTCGCCGGTTGCCTGCTCGATCGCGTCAAGCGCGGCCAGCGGGCCCTCGAGCATGTAGTCGTCGAAGGATTTGCGGCTGAGATGCTCGTCAGGGTTGACCCAAGAGACGACGAACACGGTGAAACCTTCCGAGACCGCCCATCGGATGAAGGAATTCTTCTCCCGCAGGTCGAGAATATAGAACTTGTTGATCCACGGCGGCACGATCAGCAACGGGCGGCGATAGACCTCCTGCGTGCTCGGCGCATACTGAATCAGCTGCATGAGATCATTCTGGTAAACCACTTTGCCTGGCGAGGTGGCGATGTTGCCGCCAACCTCGAAGGCCTCGGGATCGGTCATCCGGATGGCAAGTTTGCCTTTGCCGCGCTCCAGGTCCTCCAGCAGGTTCTGCAGCCCGTGCACCAGATTGTCGCCATTCGTCTCGAACGTCGTGCGCAACACTTCCGGATTGGTCATCAAGAAGTTCGTCGGCGCCATGGCATCGACGAATTGCCGCGTATAGAAATCGACTTTCTTCTTGGTCTTCGGATCCAGCCCTTCGGTCTCGGCCACCAGATCCTGCGTCCAGCGCGAGGTCAGCAGGTAACTCTGCTTGATGAAGTCGAAGACGACATTCTCTTCCCAGGCCTCGTCCCGGAACCGGCGATCTCCTCCATCGGCCTCGACGGCTGGCTCCGACTCCCCTCCGAACCACCGCTGCGCCGAACGGTTCCAGATATCCATGTAGCCCTTCCAGAGATCGAACTGCGCCTGGACGATCTTCGCGGGATTGTTCATCAACTGATTGGTGAAGGCGATGAAGGCATCGCTCACATGCATCGGATCCGGATCGCTGAGGCCGCCCTCTTCCTGCTGTTTGTCGAGGAATTCGGCGACGAGTTTCTGCGATCGCGCAGCGATGTCTTGCATGGTGGCGGCGAATTCAACCGGATCGATTGGCTTGTGCTCCTCCGAACGCTCGGGCATTCCACTCCCCACTCTCTGCAGGTGACGGTCGACAACGGCAGTATGAGTTGTAGGGCGCTTGTGTTGCAAATCCAAGAACCGACGATCAAAACGCGCATTGGAAACTGTGTTTCGCGAATCTTCTATGGTAAATCCGACGTCGGACAGATCAGCGAACTCCGTCGCGCCGTCGAAGATTGGGGGCGGTTTTCTGAAGGAAGATGGAAATGAATAAAGATCGCCGAAGACAGGCCTTGTTTTTTGCCACAGCTCTGACCCTGTCATTGGGCGGCTGCTCGTCGGTACCCGACGCGCTTAATCCGGTGGAATGGTACGAGAGCTCGACTGAGGCCGTCGGCAGCTGGTTCAGGGAAGACGATACCGAACAGGGCGGTGATACCGGAACCTATCCGAATGTCGCGAGCGTGCCGGACAAACCAGCGCCGAGCACGTCGAGTGCTGACCGCGCGGCGATCCGGGAGCAACTGGTCGCAGACCGTGAGAATGCCCAATATGACGACAGTCAGGCGGCTCCGGTCATCGACGATGCCGCGGCCCAGACGTCTGCTCCGGCATCGGATGCCGCTCCTGCAGTCGCGTCTGCTCCTGCTTCTGGAGCCGCTCAGTCTTCGAAACCCGCTCCTGCTCCCGAAACCACGTCGGAACCGATCAAGCCGATACGCATGACCTCGACAGACGAGGCGACCCGTCAGATCGCGCAAACGGCGCCGCGCTCGAGCCTCTGGCCAAATGCGCCGGTGCCTGAATCAGCCGGAGATCGGGCGGTCACCAATGCACGGGTCGGTGACCCGATCGCGCGGAGCGACAGTCCCATTGCCAAGCGGGTCGACGCGATGCGACAGAGCAACGCGGAGGCGTTCAGCCGTACCGGCAACGATGCGGGAAATACGGAAAAGGTGGAACCGCAGGCCGTTCAGGCGGAGCCGCCACGGGCTGAAGCACCTCAAGTCGCCGCGGTTCCGGCGCCGGCTGAGGAGCCGGTTCAGGTTCCGCAGGCCACGGCTCCAAGCGAGAGTCTGGCTTTGACGCCGCCGTCGTCGGAAAGTTTCAATACCGGCGATTCCAGCGTCATCGTCGATGAGAGCGCGCTGCCCGGCGCATTTCAGGATTATCGTGGCGGGCAGGGTGGTTCCTACCAGGCGGGGGTAATCCGGTTCTCGAACGGCTCGGCGACGCTGTCGAGCGCCGACCAGGGAGTGATCCGCGAACTGGTGCCATTGATTCGGGACTACAATGCGATGGTCGAGATCGTCGGCCATGCCTCGAGCCGGACCCGCAACATGGATCCGTTCGAGCACAAGCTGGTGAATTTCGAAATGTCATTGCAGCGGGCGAACGCCGTGGCCGCGGCTCTGATCAATGCGGGGGCGCCGTCCGAACGCATTTCTGTGGTGGCCGTCGGCGACAGCCAGCCGCTTTCCTCGGAGGCGATGCCGGCCGGGGAAGCCGAGAACCGTCGGGCGGAGATTTATCTCATCTATTGACCCGCGCACGTGACGGGGTAACAAAGCGGGTCCTTCGTGCCGATGCGTGAAGGACTCTTCTATTCAGATGCGGAGCGGAATCGTCGGCTGGGAAATCGGGCGGCAGAAAATCCGGCAGGGGGAACGTATTCATGCAACCGTTTAGAGTGGCGATCGCGGGACTTGGAACCGTTGGGGCGGAGACCGCGCGCATTCTGACGACGGATGCCAAGCTTCTCGCTTCCAGGGCGGGCCGGCCGATCGTTCTCACGGCAGTTTCCGCGCGCGACCGAAACCGGGACCGGGGTGTGGACCTCACCGGAGTCGACTGGGTCGAGGACGCGACGGCGCTCGCGAGCCGTGACGACGTGGATTGCGTGCTCGAACTGATCGGCGGGTCCGAAGGCGTTGCCTACGACCTCGTGCTTGGCGCGGTTCGTTCGGGTATGTCGGTGGTCACCGCGAACAAGGCCCTGATCGCGCACCATGGTGCGGAAATCGCAAAACTCTGCGAAACGCAGGATGTCGGCCTCGGCTACGAAGCTGCGGTTGCCGGCGGGATCCCGATCATCAAATCGGTTCGCGAGGGCTTCGCCGGAAACCGTATCGACCGGATCTACGGTATCCTGAATGGTACCTGCAACTACATCATGACGGTGATGCGGGAGACAGGGCGATCCTTCGAGGACGTTCTTGCCGATGCGCAGAGGCTTGGCTATGCCGAAGCCGATCCGTCCTTCGATGTGGACGGGATCGACGCCGCGCACAAACTGGCGATCCTCTCGGCCATCGCCTTCGGCCATCATGTCGATTTCGAGAACGTTTATATCGAGGGGATCCGGCATGTTTCGCCGCTGGATATCTCCTTCGCCGAGGAACTCGGCTACCGTATCAAGCTGCTCGGCATCGCCGAGGAAACAGACGACGGCGTGCAGCAACGCGTACATCCCTGCATGGTGAAGGCGGATACCCCGATCGGCCAGGTCGAAGGTGTCTTCAATGCCGTGGTCGCCGAGGGCAGTGCGGTCGGGACAACCCTTTCCTACGGCCGCGGCGCGGGCGCCGGACCGACGGCGTCCGCCGTGCTTGCGGACGTGATCGATCTCGCGGCGAACCGTCGGGTACCGGTGTTCGGACTGCAGTCGAGCCAGCTTTCGCCGGCCCGCACGGCGCCGGTGTCCGCGCTCTCCGGCTGCTACTATCTGCGCCTGATGGTGATCGACCGGCCGGGCGTTCTGGCCGATGTGACGGCGGTGTTCCGTGATCACGGCGTGTCGGTCGAGGCGATGATCCAGCGGGCGCGCAATCCGGACGAAGCCGTGCCGCTTGTACTCACGACACATGAGACGCCGGAAACCGCGATCAGGGCCTCTCTGGAAGAAATCGCGAAACTCGACAGCGTGCAGGAAGAGCCGCGGCAGATTCGGATAGAAGAATTTTAAACCGGCGCCGCGCTCGGCGCCGCCCCCTCAAGCACTCTAAGCCAGAAAGACAAAGGATAGCTGCAATGGCCGACAAGGAAACGCAGGGCACGCTGACCATGGACCGGAACCTCGCGCTCGAACTCGTGCGGGTGACGGAAGCGGCGGCGCTCGCGGCTTCGCGACTGATGGGACGCGGCGACGAGAAGGAAGCGGATCAGGCTGCGGTCGATGCCATGCGGAACGCTCTGAACAATCTCGACATCGACGGCACGGTCGTGATCGGCGAAGGCGAGCGCGACGAGGCGCCGATGCTCTATATCGGCGAGAAGGTCGGCCGGGGCGGCCCGAAGATCGACATCGCGCTCGATCCGCTGGAAGGTACCACGATCACGGCGAAGGGCGGCCCGAACGCGCTCGCGGTCGTCGCCATGGCCAACGAGGGCGGCTTTCTGAACGCCCCCGACGTCTACATGGACAAGATCGCCGTCGGCGGGAACCTGCCGGAAGGCGTGGTCGATCTCGACAACACCGTGCTTGAGAACCTGACCAATCTCGCCAAGGCGAAGAAGATGGAAATCGAGGACCTCGTGGTCTGCATCCTCGACCGTCCGCGTCACAGCGAACTGATTGCCCAGGTCCGTGCCGCCGGGGCGCGGATCATGCTGATTTCTGATGGCGACGTCTCCGGTGTGATCGCGACCTCCCAGCCGACCAGCGGCGTCGATATGTATGTGGGTTCCGGCGGCGCGCCGGAAGGCGTTCTGGCCGCGGCCGCGCTGCGCTGCATCGGCGGCCAGATGCAGGGCCGCCTGCTGTTCCGCAACGACGACGAGAAGGGCCGGGCGCACCGCCTCGGGATTACCGACCTCGATCGCAAATACGGCCTGCTGGAGCTCGCCAACGGCGACGTGATGTTCGCCGCCACCGGCGTGACCACAGGCACCATGCTGCGTGGCGTGCGCAAGTTCCCGGGCGGCGCGTTCACCCACTCGATCGTCATGCGCTCCAAGACCGGCACGGTCCGGACCATCGAGGCGCATCACGACTGGACCCGCAAGTCCGCCGCCACCGGCTTCGACCCGAACTGAGTGTCGTGAAGAGCTTCCTCGGCGTCGAACGGTCATTTACCGGCAAGCGCTGGGTCGCACGGCATGGCGCCGATTCCGAGACCGAGCGGATCGGTCTCGCGATCGCGCAACGCTTCGGCTTTCCGGAGCTGGTCGGCCGGCTGATCGCGGCACGCCAGATCGGGCTCGACCAGGTCGAGAGTTTTCTCGACCCGACTCTCAAGTCCCTGATGCCCGACCCGGGTGTACTCAGGGATATGGATGTCTGCGTCGCGCGTCTTGTCCGCGCGGTGCGGGAAGGAGAGCGGGTAGCGGTCTTTTCCGACTATGACGTCGACGGCGCGACTTCGGCGGCGATCCTGATTCGCTATCTGCGCTGGATCGGCGTTGATCCGTTGCTCCATGTTCCCGACAGGATCGAGGAAGGCTACGGACCGAACACCCCCGCGCTCCTAAGCCTCAAGGCGCAGGGCGCGACGCTCGTCGTGACGCTTGATTGTGGTGTGACGGCCTACGAGCCTCTGAGCGAAGCGGCCGCGGCGGGCCTCGAGGTGATCGTCGTCGACCACCACATGGCCGAGCCGGAGCTGCCCAAAGCCGTGGCCGTGGTCAATCCGAACCGCATCGACGAGGACGGCACGCTTGGTCATCTGGCGGCCTGCGGCGTGACCTTCCTGGTCACGGTCGCGCTCAACCGCGCGCTGCGCGAAAGCGGGTTCTTCTCGGGCAAACGTGAGCCCAACCTGCTGCACCTGCTCGATCTGGTCGCGCTCGGCACGGTGTGCGATGTCGTTCCGCTCAAAGGCCTCAACCGGGCTTTCGTGATCCAGGGGCTGAAGGTGATGGCCCAGCGCGGGAATAAAGGCATCGTCGCGCTTTCGGACGTTGCCGGTGTCGATGCCCGCCCGGAACCATACCACCTCGGATACGTGCTCGGCCCGCGCGTGAACGCCGGCGGGCGTGTCGGCAAGAGCGATCTCGGTGCGCGCCTGTTGCTGACGGACTCGGATGCGGAGGCTGGAAGTCTGGCTGCCGAACTGGAACGCTTCAACGGCGAGCGCCGCGAGATCGAGGCCCAGGTGCTGGCCGAGGCGGAAGCTTTGGCCGCAGACCAGCCGGACGATCTCCCGGTCATCGTGGTTGCGGGCGAGGGCTGGCATCCTGGGGTGATCGGTATTGTCGCCGGGCGCCTGAAGGAAAGGTACGATCGTCCGGCCTGCGTCATTGCTCTGGACGGTAAGATCGGGAAGGGCTCTGGCCGGTCCGTCCCCGGCATTGCTCTCGGGCCGGCGGTGATTGCGGCGCATCAGGCCGGAATGCTCCTGGCTGGCGGAGGCCACGCCATGGCAGCCGGTTTCACCGTGGAAGCCGACAAGCTAGATACGTTCCGCAGCTTTCTCGGCGAGCGAATCCGCAGCGAACTCGAGGGCGAGCCGATCGTTCCCACACTTTCTGTCGATGCTCCCCTGGCTGCGGGGGGCGCGAACCGGGAGCTGGCGGACACGATCCAGAAGGTCGGGCCATTCGGGGCGGGAAATTCGGAGCCGCGTTTCGTCCTTGCTGACGTCAAGGTCGTTGACGTGCGCGAGGTCGGTACCGGTCATGTGCGCTGTATCTTCAGTGGCGCGGACGGGCGACGCGTGAAGGGAATCGCGTTCCGGGCCCTGGAGAGCGGGCTCGGAGCGGCGCTGATGACGAGCTCGGGCCGCCCGATTCATGTCGCGGGGCACCTCCGGCCGGACGACTGGAATGGCCGGAACGATGTACAAATCCTGATCGACGATGCGGCTGAAGTGGGATGAGGTTCCGTATAAACGCGGAAACGGCGCCCCGGAAGGCGCCGTTTCGCATCAGGTTGATTGCGGTCAGTGTATCGCGATCGGTGCGCCCATCGAACCTGTTGCGCCCGCGACAGGTGCCGGCGAATAGATGTAGGCGAACTGATAGACGCCGGCGGCCGCGAGTTCGGAGAGTTTCAGGTTCTCCTGATTGACGATCCCGTGGCGCGTCTGCAGAAAGGTATGGACGCAGAAGACGCAGGCCGGATCCGGATTGGGAACCGCGTCAACCGGCCAGGTATCGGCGCCGGTGACCCCTGCCTTCACGTCTTCGGCAATCCAACGGGCTACTTCCATGCCGATGCCCGGGCAGCCGTCATTGTAGACAGCCGGGTTGCCCCAGTGCTTTTCCCATCCGGTACGGAAGATTATCGCGTCGCCTTCCGCGAACTCGAAACCTTCCATGCCCTGCTTCTTGAGGGCAGCCCGGACATCCTCCATGGTGATGACTTCGCCCTTGGCCATTGAATCGACACCGCGCACCGCTGCGATATCGAGCAGGATACCCCGGGCGACGATCGGATGGAGCTTCTCGACTCCGAGCTTTGTCAGGCCGTAAGGCGTGATCATCTCGGCGGCAGTGACGCCGTTATACCAACGCATATTGCCTTTGTTGCCTCCGTCGCCCAGGTTGACTCCGATATGACCGAGCCCATCAAACTGGGTGCCGACCTGGCCTATCTCGGTCGCGAGAAACTCGTCGTTCCACATCACCTGGTTGCTGCCGTACGCGCCCCCGGTCGGCGAACCGGGAATCCGCAGGCTGAACTTGCGCGCGCCGAAGAGCGGCATATCGGCCGTATAGGGATGACCGATCTTGAAGGCCTCGCCGGTCTTCACCTGGGCCATGGCCCGCATGATGACTTCCGGCTTCGTGTACCAGTTGGTGGAACCCGCCTCGTCATCGGCGCCCCAGAGCGGATTTGGCCACCATTTCGAGCCGAGCGGCGTTTCCATGTTCGTCCCGTCGACCCAGGGTTTACCTGCGCAGTCCTTCCAATTCGCCGGCGTGCATTCCGCCTTGGCCGCGCCGCCGAACGATACCGCGCCGGCGAGGAGCATCGCGCCGATTGTCAGTTTCCTCATCATTTCCTCCCTGGTCATGTGACGGCACATGCATTTCGTGGAGTTGCCGTCTTGGCTCCATCAGGTGATTATTTTCGACATTTGCAGGAACCGCAAAAAAGATTTCTCATGGTATGGGGGAAGGGAAATTCTGCGCTTGATTTCCAAAGGGCGAGCGGTTACATCATCGCCTCGCTCGACGACGACCCCTTCGTCTAGAGGCCTAGGACACCGCCCTTTCACGGCGGCAACACGGGTTCGAATCCCGTAGGGGTCGCCACTTCCTCGGTGTGCCGGGCGATTGGATAATCCATCGGATTTCCGACGACGACCCCTTCGTCTAGAGGCCTAGGACACCGCCCTTTCACGGCGGCAACACGGGTTCGAATCCCGTAGGGGTCGCCACTTCACAGATATTCTCCCCTGCACCTCTCGCATCTTTTTGGCAAAATCGGGCCATGCGGACGGCTATCGTCACTTACGCCAGAGTACAGAATGTCAAAGGCAGGCCGGTCTTTCGAGCCGCAGGGAACCGACTCCGCCTTGTTCCCGCTTACGACGCGCTCGCCGATGCAGGTGTGGCACCGGTGATATTTGCCGGGGCGAGTGAAGCGGACATTCTTGCGTCCAGCGATTTTCGGGAATGTGAGCAGGTCATCTTCGGAAAGCTGGTGGTTCCGATGCCGGAACTCCTTGACCATTGTCGAGGCAAGGGAAAGCGGGTCCTTTTCGACATCTGTGACGATCCCTGGGACTATCCCGAGCTGAGTCCGATCATCGACGCCGCGGGCGAAGCCGAGTTCTGCACCACGAGTTCCGACGGCCTTGCGCGGAAGTTGCGCTGCCGTCTTGGCGTGCGGACGGAAGTGATCAAGGAGCCTCCGGATTGCGCTTATGGCGAGCCGCGCGTCGCTCCCGTCGGGAACAGGGTCCGTCTTCTCTGGTTCGGCTCGGACAGCAACGCCGATTCGCTTGGAGGCCTGGTCGAGTCCCTGATGCCGCTCACCTCCGCGTACAAGCTTGAGCTGATACTGGTTGGCGGCCTCAGGCGGGCCTACGAGCCGGTCCTGGCGTCGGCCTCAGCCGGCTTCTCGGTGGCGTTCAAGCAATGGGAGCCGGGGATCTTGGATCAGGAAATGGAGCGGTCCGATATCGTGCTTATTCCGAGACGCGCCGGGCGCTGGAGCGACCTGAAGAGTGAAAACCGTCTGGTGACCGCTCTTGCCGGCGGCCGCATCGCCGTTGCCGGAGAGATCGAGAGCTACGAGAAGCTGTCCGACTGGTGCGTGCTCACAAGTGACTTTCGGTCGGCCGTGACGGATATCCTGGAGCGTCCGGAGCTCTACGGAAAAAAGGTCGAATCAGGTCAGAAGCATGTCCGACGACATTATGATCCTGCTGTGATCCGGAAGCACTGGCAGCAGATTCTGGCGTGACGCCTGCTCCGCTTGCTCCGGGCGGAAACCCGTGACACACTCCGGCCGATTGGCCCCTTCGTCTAGCGGTCTAGGACGCGGCCCTCTCACGGCTGAAACACGGGTTCGAGTCCCGTAGGGGTCACCAGGCACTTTATCGGCACGGTCCGGGACACCACCTTTAGCGAGCCACTCACAGAGGAGGTTCCATGCTGAGGCGTGCGGGATTGATGCTGATCGCCACGATGGCGACAGGTTCCGTCGCATACGCGGCCGACATCCAGCCGGAGGGCCCGAGCGGCCTGACGGAGCAATCCGGAGGTACGGCGGAGCGTTTCATGGTCGCGGCCGCGAATCCTCATGCGGCCGACGCCGGGTACGACATCCTGAAAAAGGGCGGCACGGCGATCGATGCGGCAATCGCCGTGCAACTCATGCTCAATCTGGTCGAACCGCAATCCTCGGGTATCGGCGGCGGGGCCTTCCTGGTCTATTGGGATGCGAAGAACGGCAAGCTCACCACCTATGACGGTCGGGAGACCGCTCCGGCGGCGGCAGGGCCGGACTATTTCCTCAAACCCGACGGCAGCAGAAAGAGATTCTGGGATGCCCTGAATGGTGCCGGGTCCGTCGGGGTGCCCGGAACCGTCGCGCTGCTGGAGATGGCGCACAAGGCGCATGGGCGCCTTCCATGGAGGGATCTGTTCCTGCCAGCCATCGCCAAGGCGCGAGCGGGGTTCGAGATTTCGCCGCGGCTCGCCGGCGCGATCGAGGCTGCCGCGGACCGGGGGTTGCCGGATCATGACTCGACCCGCGTCTATTTCTATGATCCTGGCGGTTTGCCCAAGGCGCCGGGGAGCGTTCTCAAGAATCCGGACTTCGCGCGCAGCCTCGAGGCGGTCGCCGAGGGTGGGGCGGCGGCGTTCTATAGGGGAGCAATCGCCGAACAGATTCTGGCCGCCTTGGCGACGACGCCAGACAATCCGAATCCGATGACCGCGGCCGATCTCTCCGGCTATCGCGCCAAAGAGCGGGAGCCTGTCTGCATGGAGTACCGGGCGTACGAGGTCTGCGGCATGGGGCCGCCGAGTTCGGGCGCGCTGACGGTCGGGCAGATCCTTGGCGTGCTCGCCCATTTCGATCTGAAAGCGGCCGGTTTCGGTCCTGAGGCGGCGCATCTCTTCGCCGAGGCCTCGAGGCTCGCCTTCGCGGACCGTGCCCATTACATGGCGGACAGCGACTTCGTGGAGATGCCGACGCGCGGCTTGCTCGATCCGCACTATCTGAGAGCCCGCGCGGCCCTGATCAGCGGCCGCGTGGCGATGGAGAAAGCCGAGGCGGGGAACCCGCCTTTCGCGAGGCGCGGCAACCTCGCGCCGGATTTGCAGCCGGAACGGGCCGGGACCAGCCATTTCGTGATCGTGGACGCAGACGGCAACGCGGTCTCCATGACCACGACGATCGAGACCGGCTTCGGCAGCCGTTTGATGGCGGGCGGCTTTCTGCTGAACAATGAGCTGACGGATTTTTCTTTCCTGCCCGAGAAAAACGGACAGCCCGTCGCGAACCGGGTCGAAGGCGGGAAACGCCCCCGCAGTTCGATGGCACCGACCATCGTGCTGAAGGATGGAAAGCCCGTAATACTGATCGGCTCTCCCGGCGGCAGCCGGATCATCCCCTATGTCGCCTGGGCGCTGATCGGGATCATCGACTGGGGAATGACCCCTCAGGACGCGATCGATATGGGGCATGTCAGCAATCGCAACGGTGTGACGGAACTCGAGGAGGACACAGCCGTCGCCGCCTGGCAGGAAGCCCTTGAACTCAAGGGCCACGAGATCAAGATTTCCTCGCTAAACTCCGGCTTGCATGCCATCAGGATAGGCGAGGGACTGCTGCTCGGCGGCGCCGACCCCCGGCGCGAAGGCGCGGTGCGCGGGGAATGAGCCGTCACCAGTAGAGTGGATAGCGTCTGGCGGGTTGCAGATTGTTGAAGAGCAGCGCAACGACGACGATCAGGACCGCCCCGACCAGCACCGGCGTCAGCAGGAAGCCGAAGCCCGGTTGCAGCAGGAAAACTACGATCGGATCCGCCCCGGCCGGTGCGTGCCCGGTTCCGGTCCACTGCATCGCCGCGACGGCAAGCCCGACGGCGAGCGCCATCGCCGGCCAGCCGGGACCTAGGATCGCGAGAACGGCGAGGCCGACGCCGGTTGCTACAAGATGCCCGAAGACAATGTTGCGGGGTTGCGCGAGGGGGCTCTCCGGGAGCGCGAAGGCGAGGAAACAGGAGGCGCCGAAGGGGGCCATCATCAGTTCGGCGCCGAACAGTTCCGAGAAACCGGAGACGACGAGGATCGCAAGTGTGGCGCCGGCTCCGCAAAGGAATGCGACGGTAGCCTTGGCGGGATTGGGGTTTTGCCCGGTTCCCGCCATTTTTCGAACCAGCTTCAGCATTCGCAAAGTCCGTCCGTCCGTCCGGAGAGCATCAGTTCCAAATAGCAGATCCTTTCCTCCAGCGGTTGCACGCGCGCCTTGATCTCGGCCTCGGTGAAACGCGGCTCGATATGCTGCGGGCAGTTCCAGTCGAACGCGTCGACGGCGAGCACTACGGCGCGCTCCACCCGGGCCCGGTAGTCGGGGAGCTCGAGAGCCGCGACAAGCTCCGGATCCTCCTCTCGATGCACGATGCGGGCGCGAGCCCAGATCTTCAGGCGCCGCCGTGCGGCGTAATCCATCAGGATCAGCGCGACCCGGTCATTGCCGGCGATGTTGCCGACGCTGAGATACTGGCGGTTTCCGCGGAAATCGGCGTAGCCGATGGTCCGCTCGTCGAGCACTTTGAGAAACCCCACCGGACCGCCCCTGAACTGGGCGTAGGGCCAGCCCGTTTCCGAAACGGTGGCCTGGTAGAAGCCGTCTCGCGCTTCGATGAAGCCGGCTTCGGCGGCACTGAGCGTTGCCGGTTCCGTCGCAGGGCCGTCGAGACGGCTGTAGGCGGCGCGGCTGCCGTAGCGCTCCTGGGCCTTCAGAACCGAGGGTGTAAAACCGATCTGTGCAAAGTTGCCGGACATATCCGTCTCCATGGGCTGAATAGGCAGTGGGAGCGGGCTGGGGGCTGCCCGCTCCCGCCTGACCTCAGGCGGCGCGGGCGGTCAGCGCGACCTTCGGGAAGTCGATGTCGATCTCGGTCGATTTGGCGAGAATGTTGGTCAGCAGGTTCATGCCGACATGCACCACGATCTCGACGATCTCGGCGTCGGAGTATCCGGCATCGCGCACAGCATTGAACTCGGATGCCGTCAGCGCGCCCCTGTTGTTGTTGAGCGCGAGGGCGAAGCGGACAGCTGCAGCGGCCCGGTCGTCGGTCGAACCGCCGTCGCGGTTCGCCGCCATGTCGGCATCGGTGAGACCCGTCTTGCGTCCGATCGCGGTATGCGCGGAGAGGCAGTACTGGCAGGCGTTTTCGTCGGCGAGGGCAATGGCGATCCGCTCCCGAGTCTGGGCGTCCAGCACGCCGGCACCGGCGACGGCGTGCAGGCCGAGGAAGGCGTTCAGGGCGACGGGCGACTGCGCCAGAACGGCGAGAAAGTTCGGCACCATGCCGAGCTTGCCCTTGATGGCGTCGAGCAGAGCGCTCTGTTCTGCATTGGCGGTATCCGCGGTGACTTTGGCGATGCGAGCCATGATTGGTCCTTTCTGTCCGGGCGGGGTGAGGGGAGGGGGTGTCGTTGCCCGGCACCGGATAGATGGATGCTTTCATTGACCGGATGAATGTGTGTAATTTGGAAGAAACCATTCCGGTAAATGGAACAAAAATGGATCGGTTCCGCGAGTTGCAGGTCTTTGTAAAAGTCGCCGAGGAAGGCGGGTTCGCCGCTGCGGCGCGCGCTCTGGCGATGTCGCCTCCGGCCGTCACGCGTGCTGTCTCGGCGCTTGAGGACAGGCTGCAGTCAAGGCTGCTCGTGCGCACCACCCGGACGGTCCGTCTGACGGAAAGCGGCCGGAGACTGCTGGAAGACGGGCGTTCGGTGCTTTCCGCCCTGGAGGAGGCGGAGGATCAGGCGCGGGGTGCCCGACAGGTTCCGCGCGGGCATCTGAGGATCACGGCGCCGGCGTTGTTCGGATGCTATGTCGTCGCGCCGGCGCTCGGTGCGTTTCTTCAGGCGCATGACGATGTCACCGCCGAAACGCTCTTTGTCGACCGGGTGGTGAATGTGATCGAGGAGGGATTGGACGTCGCGGTCCGGATCGGCGAGTTGCCGGATTCCTCGCTTTCCGCAATTCGTGTCGGCGGCGTCTGCCGCGTGGTCGCCGGGGCGCCGTCCTATTTCGAGGCGCACGGGACGCCCGCGCATCCGAGCGACCTGCACGCGCACCACCTGATCAATCCGCTTGCCTTCGGCCGCAAGGTCGCCTGGAGTTTTCGCGATGACGGCAGGAATCTGCTGATCGAGGCTCCCTCCAGGCTCTCTCTCAACACCAACGATGCGATTCTGGAACTCATGCGGCGGGGGTGGGGGATCTCCCGTCTGCTCTCCTACCAGGTTGCCCCCGGCGTCGCGCAGGGTTCGCTGCGGACCGTGCTCGACGCCTACCGCCCGCCTCCGGTGCCGGTCCACATCGTGCATCCGGAAGGGCGGATCGCATCGGCCAAGGTGCGCGCCTTTGTCGATTTCATGGTTGAGGAACTGCGCCAGAATGAGATCCTGCGCATGCAGGGGTGAGCGGTCTGCGCATCCCGGAATGACGGACGGACCTCATGACACTGACGACTCTCGGCTTCGACGCGGACGATACGCTCTGGGAGAACGAGCGCTTCTTCAAGCTGACCCAGGAACGCTTCACCGAACTGCTCGCCGGTTTCGCCGATCCGGATCATCTCTCGGAGCGTCTGCTCGCGGCGGAGCGGCGCAACCTCAGGATCTACGGCTTCGGGATCAAGGGATTCACCCTCTCCATGGTCGAGACTGCGATCGAGGTGACGGAGGAACGCGTTCCGGCGCATGTCATCGAGAAAATCCTAGCCGCAGGCCGTGAGATGCACGCCCATCCGGTCGAGACCCTGCCGCATGTGCGCGAGACGCTGGAACTGCTGGCGCCGGCCTACAGGCTGATCCTGATCACCAAGGGCGATCTGTTCGACCAGGAGCGGAAGCTCGCGGCCTCCGGGCTCGGGGAGCTGTTCGACGGCATCGAGATCGTGAGCGACAAGACCAGAGCGACCTACGAACGCGTTTTCGCCGATTATGGCGACGGGCCCGAGCGCGCGATGATGATCGGCAATTCGCTGAAATCGGATGTGGTCCCGGCGATCGAGGCCGGAAGCTGGGGCGTCTACGTTCCGCACGAGCTTTCGTGGGATCTGGAACATGCGGACGAGCCGGCCGGGACGGACCGGTTCAGGCAGGTGGCGCATCTCGGCGAGGTCCCCGGTCTGCTGAAGGAGATCCTCTAGGCGACTCCATTCGCCGCGTCGACCTTGAGCCTTTCCAGATAGGGAACCATATGCGCGGGCGGGGGCGCCTCCACATGGACCGGCGGCTTGCTCTGCTGCATCGGCAGAGTCAGGCTGCGGGAGTGCAGCTGCAATTGTTCGCCGGTACGCCGTTCCCCGTAATGGGCGTCGCCGACAATCGGACAGCCGATCGCGGCGAGATGGACGCGGATCTGATGCGTGCGGCCGGTGCGGGGATGGCATTCGATCAGGCTGGTCCCGTCCGCCTCGGCGAGCAGCCTGTAATCGGTCACGCTCGGTTGCCCTTCGGGATCGACGAGCATGCGCCAGCCTTTGCCCTTCGAGGACACTTTGCGCAGGGCGAGGTCAATGCGGCCCTCCGGCGGCTCCGGGATTCCGCGGGTGATCGCCCAGTAGGTCTTCTCGACGAGGCCTTCCCGGAACAGCTTTCCGAGTTTCTTCAAAGCCTTGGGATGACGGCCGAGGACCAGGCAGCCGCTGGTGTCGCGGTCGAGCCGGTGTCCGAGCGCGGGGACGTGCCTGAGGCCGTACTGGATGTGCTTGAAGTGTGCCTCGAGATTGTCGCCGCCGCCGGGACCGGCATGGACCGGCAGGCCGGCGGGTTTGTCGACCACCAGGATCAGGCCGTCGCGGTGCAGGACCCGGCCCTGGATTTCCTCTGGCGTCATCTCGCGATCTCTCTCAAGTGAAACGGCCCCGCACCGGGATCGGGCGGGGCCGCGTCTGTCCGCAATGGAGCGGGATTACTTCGGCAGCGAGCCCTGAACGCCCTCGACATACCAGTCCATGCCGAGCAGGGCACCGTCGTCCAGCTTCTCGCCGGCCGCAACCTTCACCGCGCCGCTCTGATCCTTGATCGGGCCGGTAAAGGCGTAGAGCGAGCCATCCTTGAGACCGGCGATCGCGTCATTGGCGAGTTTCTGCACATCGGCCGGGATGACGGCGTTGAACGGCGCCATCTCGACCATGCCGGACTTGAGGCCGCCCCAGGTATCCTCGGACTTCCAGGTGCCGTCGAGCACCGCCTTGGCGCGGTCGACATAGTAGCTGTCCCAGTTGTCGATGATGGCTGACAGCTGCGCTTTCGGAGCGAACTTGGCCATGTCGGAGGCCTGGCCGAAGCCGTGGACGCCGCGTGCCTCGGCGACCTGAAGCGGCGCGGGGGAGTCGGTGTGTTGCAGGATGATGTCCGCACCCTGGTCGATCAGGGCCTTGGCGGCATCGCCCTCCTTGGCCGGGTCGTACCAGGAGTTGACCCAGACGACTTTCACTTCTGCGGTCGGATTGACGGAACGCAGCGCGATGGTGAAGGCGTTGATGCCGCGCACCACTTCCGGGATCGGGAAGGAGCCGACATAGCCGATCACGCCGGACTTGGTCATCTTGCCGGCGATCAGGCCGGCAACGTAGCGGCCCTCATAGAAGCGCGCGGCATAGGTCGAGACGTTCTTGTCGCGCTTGTAGCCGGTGGCGTGCTCGAACTTCACGTCGGGGAATTTCTTCGCCACCTTCACGGTCGGGTTCATGAAGCCGAAGGAGGTGGTGAAGATCAGGCCATGGCCGTCATTCGCGAGCTGACGGATGACGCGCTCTGCGTCCGGACCTTCCTGGACGCTTTCGACGAAGCTCGTCGATACCTTGCCTCCGAGTTGCTTCTCGATCGCCTGACGGCCGATATCGTGCCGGTAAGTCCAGCCATGGTCGCCGACCGGACCGACATAGACGAAGCCGACCTTGAGATCCTCCGCCTTTGCAACCGGGGTCGCTACACCTGCAGCCAGCACCGCCGCCATACCGGCTCCGCCGAGAAGGGCGCGCATGATGTTTCTTATCATTGAGTTCTCCTGAATTGGTGAAGCCTCTTGCGAGCAGCGCCGGTTCATGGCCGGTCTTGATGCGCCCGCGGGGGTGTACCTCCCGAAACGACCGCGGATTGCCGTCGCACCGCCGCTGTGCGGTCCGCGACGGCATGCCGTTCGGACAGCGGGCAAATATGACAATTCAGGCCCGATCTGTGAAGCGGGTTAGCGTTCTTGGGGCCGCAAAATGACGAGAATGGGAAATCGGCACTGGAAGTGTTCTTGGGCGAGCGAGCAAAACACCTCGCTGCAGCCCGGGCTGGCTGAGCCGTGGACTCTGACAGTGCGCCTGCGGGAGCGCGGGCGAATCGGCCGGGCCGGGGGCCCGGTCTAGTCGGAAACGGTTAGTCGGCGATCGAAAGATTGATCGCTTTGGGGCCCCGAGCGTCTTCCTGCACTTCGAAGTTCAATCTCTGACCTTCGGAAATGGTGGCAAGACCCGAATTCTGAACCGCTGACACATGCACGAACACGTCACGCGTGCCGTCTTCCGGCGTGATGAATCCGTAACCCTTGTCCGTCTTGAAAAACTTCACTGTACCTATCGGCATTTAGGACACCTCTCCTCACTCACCGCACTTTACTGAAAGCAATTACCAAAAAACAGCTGTAGACACGCTTTAGGAGAAACGCCCTGCGCAGCCCCGCGGTAGTACTCCATGTTTAAAGCCGTCCATCGGCTCTTGATGAGATAGGGGCGTCGCGGGGAGGGGGCAAGTGAAGGTGTGATTAAAAAAAATCTGGCGCCGCGCGTTCGACGCACGCGTCGACATGGCCGTCTGACTGGCGGAAGCCGCCAAAAAAAGGGCCGCGCCGGAACGACGAGGGTGGCGGGGAATGCCCTGATCGAACGCTGAAGGCGCGGCCTTATTCTGACTCTCAGGGGTATGTAATTCATACCGGATCGGAAGCCCGGTGATCGCCAACGCGGGGAAACGTTGTCTCGACGATCTATCCGAAGCCCTCCTCCTGATCTCAATTAGATAAGGATCTTTTCCCGCAATCGCTGTGGGATTCCGCACGTAAGGGATTTTTCCGGGACGCGTTTCCCTGTTGCGGTGTTCGAGACCCGATTTCGCTATCCGGTTGTGATGTCCGTGCTCCTCTTGCAAGATACCCATTGAGGCCAACCCGGTTGGCCCTGCGCGGGCGATTCTTGGTGCATGGCCCGGTGTAGTTGAGCGGGGGGATTCCGGTGTCGACGATCAATCGCAGTCTTGCGACGAGCACTTTGCTGCAGGACCTTCCGCCAGAAAAAATCGCAGATCTCGACAAACGGTGCCGCTGGCGCAATTTCGAGGCGGATCAGGTCATAATCAATCTCGATGACGAGTCGACGGACGTCTATTTCATCATCTGGGGCGATGTCCGCGTTACCGTGTTCTCGGAGACCGGCAAGACCGTGATCATTCAGGATCTGAAAACCGGGCATCATTTCGGGGAATTTTCCGCGATCGACGGAGGCCGCCGCTCGGCCAGCATCGTCGCGTTGAGCCGGACCGTAGTGGCAGTTCTGCCGGCGGAAGCATTCCGCGATCTGCT
Organism: Nisaea sp.; assembly: GCF_965216895.1. GTDB lineage: Bacteria > Pseudomonadota > Alphaproteobacteria > Thalassobaculales > Thalassobaculaceae > Nisaea. The sequence continues at coordinate 1,043,782 of NZ_OZ244205.1, read as the reverse complement.
GATGGAGTTCCCCGAACTGTCGCAGACGGTGATGCGGCGCATGGTCGGCTCGCTCAGGAACCTGGTGGAGAGGGTCGTCGAGTTCAGCACGCTCGGTGTCAGGAATCGGATCCATGCCGAGCTTCTGCGCCTGGCTCGGGCCGGCCGCATTGTCGACGGGACCGGGCGCATCTCGCCGCCGCCGACCCATGCGGAGATCGCGGCCCGGATCAGCACGCACCGTGAGGCGGTCACTCGGGAGCTGAAGGCGCTCGAGCGCAGCGACCTGCTCGAGCGGACGCGTGGAGCCTATATCGTCAAGGACCTCGGAGAGTTGAAGCGGATGGTCGATGATGCCCGGGCGGGGCGAGAGAGTTCCTGATTTTCTCATGGTGCGGTGCGACACTTTGATTGTGAAACATATTCGAACTGACACATTTCAAGGCTAGGATTATCATGTTGCGTTGCAGCATAACGAGGTCCTTGCATGTCTATCAGGAACCTGGACAGGCTCTTTCATCCGAAATCGGTTGCGATCATCGGGGCGAGCAACCGGGATCAGTCGGTCGGGAAAGTGCTTTCGCGAAACCTTCTCGGTGATGCCTTCGACGGGCCGGTGCTGCCCGTAAATCCGCACGAGAACGCGATCGGCTCCACACTCTGCTACAGGAGCATTGGCTCGCTGCCGATGGTGCCGGACCTCGCGGTGATATGCACTCCGGCGCCAACCGTGCCGACCGTGCTCGAGGAACTGGCGGCGAACGGCACGCGGGCGGCGGTGGTGGTCACCGCGGGATTCGGAGAGGGTGACGGCGCCGGCGCCGATCTCGCGGGAGAGATCAAGCGGATCAAGGCGCAGTACCCGCTCCGGGTCGTCGGGCCGAACTGCGTCGGCATCATGGTGCCGACGATCGGGCTCAACGCCTCGTTCCTGCATATCCAGCCACCGGCCGGAAACCTCGCCTTCGTCACCCAGAGCGGAGCCGTCGCCTCCGCCGTGGTCGACCATGCGGCGCACCACAATATCGGCTTTAGCCACGTTGTCTCCCTCGGGAACATGACCGATGTCGATTTCGGCGACATGCTGGATTATCTCGTCGCCGATCCGAACACCAAGGCGATCCTGCTCTATATCGAGTCGATCAGCAGCCCGCGGAAGTTCATGTCCGCGGCGCGTGCGGCGGCCCGCAACAAACCGGTGATCGCGATCAAGTCCGGCCGCAACGCGGCGGCGGCGAAGGCGGCTGCTTCCCATACCGGGGCGCTCGCCGGCTCCGACGCGGTCTACCACGCCGCTTTCCGGCGAGCGGGTATCCTCCGGGTGTATGATCTGCTGGAGCTGTTCGACGCGGTGAACACGCTCGGCACCGGGCTGAAAGCCACCAACGACCGGCTTGCGATCCTCACCAATGGCGGCGGCCTCGGGGTGCTGGCGACGGAAACCCTGATCGAACAGGGCGGACGCCTCGCGGAACTGGCGCCGGAGACGGTCGAGGCGCTCAACGCGAAGCTGCCGCCGACCTGGTCGCGCGGCAATCCGGTCGACATTATCGGCGATGCCCCACCGGAGCGCTACGAGGCGGCGCTGGAGGAAGTCGTGAAGGACCCGAATGTCGACGCCGTATTGGTGCTGAATTGCCCGACCGCCATTGCCGACAGCGTCATGGCGGCGGAGAAGGTACGGGCCGTCATCGCGAAGAAACCGCGTGTGCCGATCCTGACCAACTGGGTCGGCGAGGGAGCTCAGATCGAGGCGAAGAAGGCTTTTTACCAAGCCTCCGTGCCGTCCTACAACACACCAAACCAGGCGGTGAGCGGCTTCATGCACCTGGTGCGTTACAAGCGCCGGCGCGACCTGCTGATGCAAACCCCGCCTTCGATGCCGGAGGGCTATCATCCGGAGACGGAGAGGGCGCGCGCAATCATCAACCGTGCGCTGGCGGAAGAGCGCGAGTGGCTGAGCGAGCCGGAAGCGAAGGACCTGCTGGACTGCTACGGCATCCCGGTGGTCGAGACGGTGATCGCCAAGGATCCGGAGGAAGCCGGTCTCGCGGCCGTCGAACTCGGCAACCATGTGGTGCTGAAAATCCTCAGTCGCGACATCACGCACAAGAGCGACGTCGGCGGGGTGCGGCTAGACCTGACCGGGCGTCAGCAGGTGGTCAACGCGGCCGAGGAGATGCTGCGGACGGTAAGGAACGTCAATCCGGAGGCGCGGATCGAGGGCTTCGCGGTGCAGCGTATGGCCACCATGCCGCATGCCGAGGAACTGATCATCGGCATCTCGACCGACGAGATCTTCGGGCCGGTGATCCTGTTCGGCAAGGGCGGCGTTGAGGTCGAGGTCGCGAAGGACAGTTCCGTCGCGCTGCCGCCGCTGAACATTCCGCTGGCGCAGGATCTGGTGCGGCGTACGCGGGTCTGGTCTCTGCTGCAAGGTTACCGCAACCGTCCGCCGGCCGCGGTCGAGGAACTGACCTCGGCGCTGGTCAAGCTGTCGCAGATCGCGATGGATTTCCCGGAGATTCGCGAGCTCGACGTCAACCCGCTCTATATCAACGACCGCGGCATCCTGGCGCTCGACGCGCGGGTCCGGGTACAGAAGGCGGCGGATGCAGTCCCGGTTGCCATCGAGCCCTATCCGAAACATCTCGAGCATCATATCAGTCTCGACAGCGGCCTCGCGCTCACCGTGCGCCCGATCCGGCCGGAGGACGAGCCGGCTCTGCTGCAGCTGATCGAGAAGAGCTCGCTCGACGATCTGCGCCGCCGTTTCTTCGCGCCGATCAAGACTCTGCCCCACGAGACCGCGGCCCGGCTGACGCAGATCGACTATGATCGGGAAATGGCGCTGGTGGCGGAGAGCCGCGGCGAGATCCTCGGTGTCGCGCGGCTGACCGCCGATCCGCATTTCGAGACCTGTGAGTTCGCCGCGCTGGTGCGGACCGACCAGCAGGGCCAGGGCCTCGGCCGGCGGCTGATGGGCGACCTGATCCGGCATGCCCATTCGCGCGGCCTGAAGAAGATGACGGGCTACGTGATGGCGGAGAACAAAGGCATGCTCGCACTCTGCCGCGATCTCGGCTTTGCCGAAACCGCCTCGCCGGACGATGTCGGAACCCGGCTCGTCACCCTCGATATCGCGAGGTAGGGCGCGGACCGACGGTTTCCTCTCGATCTCTCCACATTTGCCGTGCCAGCTTGAGCCCGTCGGAGTGCGGAGGACCTGGATGACCCGACGGTTCATGTTGCTGTGCGCGCTGCTGCTTCTCGTCGCCCGTCCGGCAGAGGCGGCGGAGCGCGAGGTCGCCGTCATCAATATCGGCTGGCATACCGGGATCGCGCTGAGAGTCGCCGATATTGATCCGGCTCTGATCCCCGAGACGCGCCATTTCGCGCGCTTTGTGTGGATCGAGTTCGGCTGGGGCGATGCGAAATTCTATCGCACCCGGGACCCGGACATTTCCGTCTATCTTTCAGCGGCCTTCGGCGGCAATCGGGCGGTGATGCATCTGGTTGGCATGCATCCGGAGCCCGGCGAATATTTCCGTTCCTCCGAAGTCATCCGAGTGCAGCTGAGCGAGGCGGAACATCGGCGCCTGCAATCCTTTATCGGTAGCAGCTTCGAGCGCCGTCAGGGCGGCGCGGCGCTTGAGCCGGTCGGGCACGGGCTCTATCCGGCAAGCCTGTTCTTCGACGCGCACGGCAATTTCAGTCTCGTCAACACCTGCAACAGCTGGGTGGCGCGCGGTCTCGCCGGGACGGGCCTGGAAATCGATCCGGACGGCATCGTCCGGGCGGAGGGTGTGATGGACGCATTGCGGGCGGCGCTCGCCCGGCGCTAGTCTTGGCGGGTCGATTCTCCTCAACGGGACACATCATGCAGGTCGATCTCAATTCTGATCTGGGCGAGAGCTGGGGCACCTACGAACTCGGCGCAGACGCGGAGATGCTCGGTATCGTCTCCAGCGCCAATGTCGCCTGCGGCTTTCATGCGGGCGATCCGACCGTGATGCGTGAGACGGTGATCCGGGCGCGCGACGGCGGCGTCGGGATCGGTGCCCATCCGGGCTATCTCGATCTCTGGGGCTTCGGACGGCGCCGCATCCAGGGCGACAGCCTGCACGATCTCGAGAAGATGGCTGCCTACCAGATCGGCGCCCTGATGGGGCTGGCGGCGCTGGAAGGCGCGAAGGTGACGCATGTGAAGAGCCATGGCGCGCTCGGAAATGTCGCGGCGGAAGATGACGAGGTCGCTCTGGCGATCGCGAAGGCGGCGAAGGCGGTCGATCCCGACCTCATATATGTCGTCATGCCCGGCATGGCGACGGAGCGGGCGGGCGCAAAGGTCGGGCTCAGAATGGCGCGCGAAATCTATGCCGACCGCGCCTACCAGGCGAACGGCAATCTGGTGCCGCGGAGCCAGCCCGGCGCCACCATTCACGACGCGGAGGAGGCGGCCGCAAACGTGCTGCGCATGATCGAGGCGGGCGCCGTCCTGACGGAGGATGGCGGGCGCATCGAGGGTCGGATCGACACGATCTGCGTCCATGGCGACAACCCGGCGGCGGTGGCGATGGCGAAGACGCTCCGGGAGAGGCTCGAGAGCGCCGGTCTTTCCATATCGCCGTTTCACTCTTTCGTCTGACCGCTTTCCCTTCTGCCGCCCGGCCGCATCCGGCATAGTTCGGATAAGAACAAGGCCCGGGGGAGGCAAGGCATGGGTTACGTACAGGCGAAGGACGGGGTCGCGCTCTATTCCGAGAGCACGGGCGAGGGCACGCCCGTTGTCTTCGTGCATGAATTCGCGGGCGACCATCGGAGCTGGGAAGGCCAGGTCCGGGCGCTTTCCCGCTACTACACCTGCATCAGCTATTCCGCGCGCGGCTACACGCCGTCAGACGTGCCGGAGGATGTCGCGAGCTACAGCCAGGAGAAGGCGCGGGACGACATCCTCGCCGTGCTCGATGGACACGGTATCGAGGCGGCGCATATCGTCGGTCTCTCCATGGGCGGATTCGCGACCCTGCATTTCGGCCTCGCCTATCCCGAACGCGCTCTCTCGCTCGTTGTCGCCGGCTGCGGCTACGGCGCCGACCCGGAGAAACGCGGTGAGTTCAAGGCCCAGTCGGGCGCGCTCGCGGACCGGATCGAGAGCGAGGGCATGGACAAGGTCGCGCCCGGCTACGCGCTGGAGCCGGCCCGGGTCCAGCTGCAGAACAAGGACCCGCGCGGCTGGGCCGAATTCGCCGCCCAGCTCGGCGAGCATTCCTCGAAGGGGTCGGCCAACACGCTGCGCGGCGTGCAGGCCAACCGGCCTTCGCTCTGGGAACTGGAGGAGCAGATGCGCGCGCTCACCGTGCCGACCCTGATCGTCAATGGCGACGAGGACGAGAGCTGCCTCGAGCCCGGTCTCTTCATGAAGCGCTGCATCCCGTCCGCCGGCCATGCCATGTTCCCGAAGACCGGCCACACCCTGAATCTGGAGGAGCCGGAGCTCTTCAACCGCACCATCCTCGACTTCTTCCACGAGGTCGAGGCCGGCCGCTGGGCGCTACGCGACCCGCGCTCGCTCAAGGGCGGTACGCTCGGACGATAGGGAGATAGCCATGACCGACCTTCCCATCCTCGAACTCCGCCGCATCGAGGCGAACGTGATCAAGCCGATCTACGAGGAGATGGTGGCGGAAATCGGCAAGACCGCCGCGCAGAAGATCCTCGGCAACGCGATCCGCAAGGCCGCCATCGCACACGCGCAGACTTTCGCCGAGCGCGACGGCCCCGAGCGCGACATGCGCAGCTTCCAGGCGCTCTACAGCCTCTGGACCCATGGCGGCGCGCTGGAGACCGAGGAACTGGAGCGGACGGAGGAAAGCTTCCACTTCAACGTCACCCGCTGCCGTTATGCCGAGATGTATCGAGAGATGGGGCTCGGCGAAATCGGCCATCTGCTCTCCTGCAACCGAGACGGCAGCTTCTGCGAGGGCTATTCCGACAAGATCACGATGGAACGCGGCCAGACCATCATGGGCGGGGCAAGCCATTGCGATTTTCGCTACCGCTACGAGGCGGAGTGAGCGTGCCGGTATGACCGACCCCGTGCGCCTCTCCCTGATCCATGCGACGCGGCTTGCCATCGGCCCGGTCGAGGCAGCCTTTGCGGAACTTTGGCCCGAGGCGGAGCTTGTCTCGCTCCTGGACGAAGGCCTCTCGATGGACCGCGCGAAGGAGGCGGAGCTCTCGCCGGAACTGGCGGCACGTATCGTCGCGCTCGCGCGCTATGCCGAGGGCAACGGTTCGGCTGGCATCCTCTATACCTGCTCCGCCTTTGGCGCGGCGATCGAGAAGGCCGCGCTGACATCGCCGCTGCCGGTGCTGAAGCCGAACGAGGCGATGTTCGAGGAGGCCTTCGCCCACGGGTCCCGCGCGGCGATGATCTACACTTTTCCGGCGGCGGCGGAGGGCATGGCCGAGGAATTCCGTGCGGAGGCCGCGCGGCGCGGCTCGGATGCGCGCCTGACCGTGCATTTCGCCGAAGGCGCGCGGGACGCACTGGCCGAAGGCGACACGGAGACCCACAACCGCCTGATCGCCGAGGCGGCGGGCCGAACGGCGGAGACGGACGTCATCCTGTTGGCGCATTTCTCCATGGCCCCCGCGACGCCCGGCTGCCGCGCCGCGACCGGACGGCCGGTGCTGAGTGCGCCGGCAGCGGCGGTACGGAAGCTAAGGGCGCTGGTGGAGCCGTGAAGGTGACGTTGCGCAAGCGCCTCCAAAGAGCATCGCGCCGGAGGGCCGTCCGATGACGGATCATCCGAGTCTGGCGACCGCGAGGGAAATCCAGGCGCGCGCGCAGACCGCCGAGGTGCGCGACCTGCTCGCACACTGGATATCCATTCATCCGGGGGACCGGATCCCGGCGCGGGCGGATTTCGATCCGCTGGACATCCCTCGGCTCCTTCCGAACCTCGTGCTCACCGACGTGGAGCGCGATCCCTGGCGCTTCCGGGTGCGGGTCATGGGGACGGCGGTGGTCGAGGCGATGGGTGAGGATTTCACAGGCCGCTATCTCGACGAGGTCTGGCCCGACGCCGGAAACCAGCTGCTGATCCGCGACCGGATCGCGGTCGCGGAATCCGGCCTGCCGAACTACCGCTACGGGAAGTCGGCGACCCGGTTCCGGCTGGACTTCGCCCCGCTTGAGCGCGTGTTCCTGCCCTTTGCGGCGGACGGCGCGAAGGTCGACGTGATCCTGAGCGCCATCGTCTACATGCAGGCGGGGCCGGAGGGGTGATGGCGATCTACAAGACCTGTCCCCTCTAGCTCGTGCGCGGACGCCGGGAGCGAGGCGAAGCGGCGGGGCGCCACGGTGGCCATTTTCGTCCGGTTGAAGCGGATCATGATCTCCTCCCCGGCCGTCGGGCTGTTTCCGGTGCGGTCAGATCCCGCTCGGACTCATAATCTGCGGATCATCTCCGTCACCTGGGCGACCGTGATCCCGTCCATCAGGCTGGAGACCTCCTCTGGCGCGCGCCGGACGCGTTCCATGAGGGCGTCGGCGTTCTCCGGCGTCCGGACCACATGGCCGTTCTTTCCCCAGGGACGGTAATGCCGGTCGTTTGTCGGACCGAAAAGTCCGATGGTCGGAATGCCGGTGGCCGCCGCGAGATGCATCATCGCGGAATCGTTCGCTACCATGAGCCGGCACATTTTCAGCAGTTCGTAAGTCGACAGCACGTCCAGACCGAAGGCATCGATCACGCGGCCTCCGCCGGACGCACCGGCCCCTTCCGCGAGGAGGGCGGCACCCGCCTCCCGTTCGTCGGCGCCGCCGACAAGCACGAAATCGGTGCCGGGACCGTAGCCGTCCATGGCGCGGATTTCGTCGGCGAGCGCGGCGAACCGCTCCGCCGGCCAGGTCTTGCCGGCCCAGTTCGCGCCGACGCAGAGCGCGACCGGCCGCGTCGCGCCGGACAGCGCCTGCTCGGCCTCAGCGCGATGCCGTGGCGCGGTCCAGATCACAGGATCGAGCGGCCCGGTTCCGAGCATCGCGCCGTTCAGTTCGACCCGGTGCATGCCGCTCCGGTCCTTCGGCACGCTGAAGCGGTGCCCGGCGCGTACCAGCCAAGGCATGGCGGAGCGGCGCAAATCCGCGACGGCGCGCCATTTTCGCGGCGCCATAGCGCGCCAGAGATCCCACCAATGTCCATGGCGGGGTCGCTTTCGGATGACGTGGAGCTTTTCGAGGTTCGGCACCTCCCCGAAGACCAGCGAGGCCGGCCCGCCACAGGCGACGGTGATGCCGTCGTCGGGATAGAGCTCGTGCAGATGGGAGAGCGCACCGGTCGAAAGGATGGCGTCGCCGATGCGGGTCGAGGTGATGAACAGAATAGAAATGGAAACTCTCAGGTTTGATGCGTGATCGGCGCGGACGGCGGATTCGGGTTCAAATTACCTCAATCCGCCGCCGCTGATCCAGCCGGAGTTGGCAAGGGCGCGCCGATGGGCTCCTGACCGTGCGCGAACGCGGGGAGCGAGGCGAGAGGAAGGACGGGCGCGACGTGGGGGCGAACGGGACCATCGGGCATGCGGGGCAGGTCACGGTATCTCGTTCCGGCGCGTGCGACGCCGGCGGACTCTGGAAGAATGCAGGCCGTCCGGGCGGTTCCGGCACCCTCATTGTCAGGTGCTGGTCGTCGATCATCAAATATTGAAAATTATGTTCTTCGATACACGTGGTGGTTTTGTGTAGGCTGTTCACCATGACGATGGATGCTGCGATCGGATTGCTGCGTTACGGCGTGTTGGTCTGGCTGCTTGCCATGATGGGGGTGGTTGCCTGGGGCATTCTAGGTGGACGCATCCACACGGCGGGCATCCTGACGGACCGGCTCGGCGCCGGACGGGTTGTGAACCTGCACCGGGTGCAGATGTTGCTGGTCTTCGTTTTCGTGGTTGCGGCTTATGTGAAGACGGTCGCCGAGGCCATGGGCGCCGCCGTGCCGCTGACGCAGATGCCTGATCCGCCGGCAGCGATGACCGAGTTGCTGCTGGCGAGCCAGGGCGTTTATCTCGGCGGAAAGGCCGTAAACCGGCTGTAGCGGCCGAAACGACAGGGGGATCAAGCATGACACCGAACATCATCGCCATATATGTGAGCCTCGCGGTCTGCGCCCTGCTGCTCTGCTTCGGTCTCGTGGTGCTCTACAAGATCGTCACCGGAAAGATCGATCTGACCTATCTCCTGTCGGAAACCACCCGGGACCCGTCCGCGCCGCCGAACGCGCCGCCCAAGGCCTCGCTGTCGCGCTTCCAGTTCCTGATTTTTACCTTCGTGGTGGCGGCGCTCTACCTCGTGCTCTGCATCGAGGCCGGGACGCTGATCGACGTGCCGAACGGAACCCTTGCGCTGCTCGGGATCAGCGGCGGCGGCTATCTGGTCTCCAAGGGGCTGGGTTCGAAGGCACCGACGCCACCCGCACCGCCCGCGCCTCCGGCGCCGCCGCAATGACCTGCCGGACCGTCTTTCTCACCCTGATCTTTGCCGCCGCCTTTTCCGCTGGGGCGACGGGGGATGACGGCTTTCCGCCCGATCCGGCCGGGCGCTGCGCGCGGTTGCATGCGGATACGGGGATCCCGGCCTACAAGGGCGATTTCGACGCGGACGAGCGGCGGATGATCTGCCACGCGGGCTATCTGCTCTCGCTGAACGCTGAAACGCTGCTGCCGGACTGGGTGCTGGAGAGCGTGCCCAAGATCAATCTCAGCGGACCCGGCGACCGCGACAAGAGCAGCTTCAAACCGGATCCGCAAGTCGTCGCTTCGAGCGGCAAGGGCAGGGACGGACCGCTGGTCGTCTGCTCAGACGACTATACCGGTTCCGGCTTCGATCGCGGGCATCAGGCGCCGGCGGCCGATTTCAAATACTCGCAGGAGCGGACCGACGAGAGTTTCTACATGACCAACATGGCGCCGCAGATCGGGATCGGTTTCAATCGCGGCATATGGCGCAATCTCGAGACCCAGGTGCGGGACTGGACCGAACTGCGCGGCAAACTGACGGTGATCACCGGGCCGGTCGAGAAAGCGCCGGAATTCGACGTTCCCGTGCGGGGCAAGCTGATGAGGCGGCGCTGCGGCGACCGGGAGAAGTCGATCGCTGTGCCCGAAGCGTTCTACAAGATCGTTTATCAGGACCAGCCGCGCCGGGTGATCGCCTTCCTCCTGCCGAACGTGAAGCTCGACTGGCACGAACTGCCGAACTATCGCACGACGGTCGCCCATATCGAGGACCTGACCGGGATCGATTTCTTCACCCGTTTCAGCCTGCGCGACCAAAGGGTTCTGGAGACAACGCTGGCGCCGATGTGGGCGCGTTGAGCCGCCGTCAGGCGGCTGGATGGACGATCTCAAGAGGATTGGCTCAATATTTGCTTTCCGAATGATCCGCACACCTTGGATCAGTCGGATGAATTCCTCATGAGCACAGCTCCCGCACCGAAAGCGCACGATGTCCCGGGTTTTGCCGGCTCGCCGGACGACTTCGAAAAGCCGCAGAGTTCCGATGGTCCTGAGCCGTGCTCGGATCCCGGCATGCGGCCTTGCCTGGAGGAATGCCTTAACGCGAAAATGACATCCGTACGTGACCGCATCCGGGAGATGGAGGCGCCGAGAACGGTAGGAACCGCCGATGGCTGGAGCGCGGCGGAATTGGGCGCGCCCTCCTACTGGGCCGCGATGATGGATTTCGACGGCTGGCTCGCGCTCCAGTCCGATCCGGACTCGCCGCTCGGCCGCATTTTCGGCGGCGCGGGGATGGCGGAGGAACGGATCCGCCTGCTCGAGGAGGCGGGACCCGACAGCCCGTCGGACGTGGCGCTGGTTTTTGCCTCGAAAACCGTTGGGATCCTCGGCCATGTTGCGGACGAGGGCGGTGTCGCCTCACATGCGGACGCCGAGATCCTGCGCTGGATCGCCGACCAGGCCAACGAGTTGCGCCTCACGGGTCAGGCGCGCATCGACTACCTCAGGGATCAGGGCGCCGAGGCGCTGAGGACGATTTATCGCGATCTCGAGGTCGTCGATTACCGGGCCGGCGAGCGGCCCTCGAAACGGGATTATATGGCGCGCTGGTACCGCGGGGTCGATATAGACCGTGATCACGCGACGCTGCTGTCCGTCGCGCACGCGCAGCTCGAACTGGCCCGGACCTTGGAAAGGTCTCGGTTGCAGGACCGGGAAATACTGATCGACTTTGTCGCGCGGATGCTCACGGCCGCACCGTCGGAAGCCTAGGCCGCCGGCTGGTCCCTCAGGTCCCGGGCGCGGCGGCATCCGGGGGAGGCGTTGTCGCCCTCATGCCGGGCGTGCATCCGGCATCGCGTCCAGCGCGGCCTGAAGAATATAGGCCGCCGCGAGCTGGTCGACCCGCTCGGCGCGTTTCTTTCGTGTCATGTCCGCGTCCACCATCGCGCGCTCCACCGCCATCGTGCTCATACGCTCGTCGAAGAAGGCGACGGGCAGGTCGATGCGCAGGATCAGTTCGCGGGCGAAATCTCGGGTCGATTGGGCGCGCGGGCCCTCGGTGCCGTCCATGTTCAGCGGCAGGCCGATCAGGAAGGCGCCGACATTGCGTTCCTCGCAGATCACGGCGAGGCGCTCGGCGTCCTTGGTGAACTTGCGGCGCTGGATGGTCTCGATCGGCGAGGCGACGGAGAGGAAGGGGTCGGAGACCGCGATACCGATGGTCTTGGTGCCAAGATCGAGGCCCAGAATACGGCTCATCGGGCGCATCAGACCGGGCAGGTCGGCAGGGTTGCAGAATGTCATGTGCCAGTGATACCTTCCGCCACCGTTTTTGGCCCTGTGCCTTGTGTCCGGGGCAATCGCGAATTTCCGCATACTCACGGAGAGCCTTATCCGATGTCGCTTGACAAAGCCACTGTCGCGAGGATCGCGCATCTCGCGCGCATCAGGACCGACGACGCGCAGCTCGACGCCCTGGTGGGCGACCTCAACAACATTCTCGGCTTTGTCGAGCAGCTGAACGAGGTCAATACCGACAATGTCGAGCCGCTGGCGAGCGTCACCGGGCACGGCCTTCCGATGCGCAAGGACGAGGTGACCGACGGCGCCTATCCCGACCGGGTGCTGGCGAACGCGCCGGAGCGGGCGCACGGCTATTACGCGGTTCCGAAGGTGGTCGAGTGATGGGCGATCTTCTCAACATGACCCTGACGGAGGCGCGCGATGCGCTGATGTCGAAGCAGATCACCTCCACCGAGCTGACCGAGGCCTATATCGGCGCAATGGCGGAGGGCAAGGGCCTCAACGCCTTCATCACCGAGACGCCGGAAAAGGCGCGCGAGATGGCGAAAGCCTCCGACGCGAAGCTGGCGAAAGGCGAGGGCGGGGCGATGGAAGGCCTGCCCATCGGCATGAAGGACCTGTTCTGCACCAAGGGCGTGCTGACCACGGCGGCCTCGCACATTCTCGACGGTTTCACGCCGGAATATGAATCGACCGTCAGCCAGAATCTCTGGGATGCCGGCGCGGTGATGCTCGGCAAGCTCAATCTCGACGAGTTCGCGATGGGCTCGGCCAACATCACCAGCTACTACGGGAACGTCGAGAATCCCTGGCGCCGCGAGGACGGCGGCAACCAGAAGCTGGTGCCGGGCGGCTCCTCCGGCGGCTCCGCGGCGGCCGTATCGGGTCGTCTCGCGATCGCCGCGACCGGAACCGACACCGGCGGCTCGATCCGCCAGCCGGCGAGCTTCTGCGGCATCGTCGGCATGAAGCCGACCTACGGGCGCTGCTCGCGCTGGGGCATCGTTGCCTTCGCCTCCTCGCTCGACCAGGCGGGGCCGATCACCCGCACCGTCAAGGACGCGGCGCTGATGCTGGGTGCGATGGCCGGTCACGATCCGAAGGACTCCACCTCGGCCAATCTCGCGGTGCCCGATTTCGAGGCGGCGCTGACCGGCGACGTCCGCGGCATGAAGATCGGCATTCCGAAGGAATACCGCATGGAGGGCATGCCGGAGGAGATCGATGCGCTCTGGAAACGGGGCGCCGAGATGCTGAAGGACGCCGGCGCGGAGATTGTCGACATTTCCCTGCCGCACACCAAATACGCGCTCCCGACCTACTACATCATCGCGCCGGCCGAGGCCTCCTCGAACCTGGCGCGCTATGATGGCGTGCGCTACGGCCTCCGCGAGGAGGGGGGCAACCTGATCGAGATGTACGAGAACACCCGCGCCGCCGGATTCGGCGACGAGGTGAAGCGCCGGGTGCTGATCGGCACCTACGTGCTCTCGGCCGGCTATTACGACGCCTATTACCTGAAGGCGCAGAAGGTCCGCGCGCTCCTGAAGAAGGATTTCGACGACGCCTACGGCCAGGTCGACGCGATCCTGACCCCGACGGCACCGTCGGCGGCCTTCGCCATCGGCGAGAATCAGGATGATCCGATCAAGATGTACCTGAACGACGTTTTCACCGTTCCGGCGAGCCTTGCCGGCATTCCCGGCATATCCGTCCCGGTCGGCCTTTCCGGAGACGGCCTGCCGCTCGGCCTGCAGCTTCTCGGCAAGCCGTTCGACGAGGAGACCGTGCTGAAGGTCGGTCACGTTCTGGAACAGGCGGCGGGCTTCGATGCCGTGCCGGCCTTCCGCGCGGGAGGGAAATGAGATGAGCGAGGCGAAGTCCAACCTGATCCAGGGCACCACCGGTGAGTGGGAGATCGTGATCGGTCTCGAGGTGCATGCCCAGGTGACCTCGAAGTCGAAGCTTTTCTCCGGCGCCGCGACCGATTTTGGCGCCGAGCCGAACACCCAGGTCTCGCTGGTCGACAGCGCGATGCCCGGCATGCTGCCGGTGATCAACGAGGAATGCGTGCGCCAGGCCGTGCGTACCGGCCTCGGACTGAAGGCCGAGATCAACCGCTTCAGCGTCTTCGACCGCAAGAACTACTTCTATGCGGACCTGCCGCAGGGCTACCAGATCAGCCAGTACAAGCAGCCGATCGTCGGCGAGGGCGAGATCGAGGTCGACTTGGCCGATGGCGGCACCAAGACGGTCGGGATCGAGCGGCTGCATCTCGAGCAGGATGCGGGCAAGTCGATCCACGACCAGAGCCCGTCCCAGAGCTTCATCGACCTGAACCGCTCCGGCGTCGCGCTGATGGAGATAGTCTCCCGGCCCGACATGCGCTCGGCGGCGGAGGCGGCGGCCTATGTCAAGAAGCTGCGCTCCATCCTGCGCTACCTCGGCACCTGCGACGGCAACATGCAGGAAGGCTCGATGCGGGCCGACGTAAACGTCTCCGTGCGCAAGCCGGGCGAGGAATTCGGCACCCGCTGCGAGATCAAGAACGTGAACTCGATCCGCTTCATGCAGCAGGCGATCGAGTACGAGGCGCGGCGCCAGATCGAGATCATCGAGGACGGTGGCACCATCGACCAGGAAACCCGCCTGTTCGACGCCAATCGCGGCGAGACCCGTTCCATGCGCTCGAAGGAAGAGGCGCACGACTACCGCTACTTCCCCGATCCGGACCTGTTGCCCCTGCAGTTCAGCGAGGATTTCGTCGAGGCGGAGAAGGCCAAGCTGCCGGAACTTCCCGACGCCAAGAAGGCCCGCTTCATGTCCGATTGGGGGCTCAGTCCCTATGACGCCGCGATCCTGGTCGAGGAGCAGGCGACGGCGGCCTTCTACGAGAAGGTCGCCGAGGGCCGCGATCCGAAACTGGCGGCGAACTGGATGATCACCGAGCTGTTCGGCAACCTCAACAAGGCCGGGCTCGAGCTTTCCGAGAGTCCGGTCGACGAGGCCAAGCTCGGCGGCCTGATCGACCTGATCGCCGACAACACGATCTCCGGCCGCATCGCCAAGGACGTCTTTGCCGAGATGTTCGAGAGCGGCAAGGACGCCGCCGCGATCGTCGAGGAGAAAGGGCTGAAACAGGTCACCGACACCGGCGCGATCGAGGCTCTGATTGACGGCGTGATGGAAGCCCAGGCCGACAAGGTCGCGGAATACCGTTCCGGCAAGGACAAGCTCTTCGGCTTCTTCGTCGGCCAGGTGATGAAGCAGAGCCAGGGCAAGGCCAACCCGGCGCTGGTCAACGAGCTGCTGAAGAAGAAGCTCGCGGGGTAGGCGGCTTGAAATATCCGATGGAGAAGGCGGCCCGGTCGGGGCCGCCTTTCTCTTTTCTAGCGTCGGGTCGCCAGTGCCAGTCCGTCGACCACGGCGGTGAAGGCATCCGAGGTCAGGATCTCTGCGTTCGGGCAGAGCGCTCCCACTTCCTCGCTGACGAAGCGCATCAGGCTGGAGCCGCCGACGAGGATGACGCGGCCGATCTGGTCCGGCGCGATCTCCGCCATACGCAGCGTATCGGCGGCGGCATCGCGGAGCAGGCTGCGGTTCCTCTTGAGTGACGCGTCGAGGCTTTCCGGCGTTACGGTCGTGCCTAGCCCGCGCCCGATGAATTCCATCCCGATCCGCCCGGCCCGTTCCGCGCCGTTGGCATCGATCTTGCCGCGTTCGACGGCGAAGGCGAGTTCGTGGCCGAGATGTCGGTCCAGCACGGCCAGCAGCCGTTCGATCTTGCCGCGTTCGACCGCGAGCCGGGCCATCTCCGCCACCATGCGGCGGGTCTTGGCGTTGTAGAGGAAGGGGATCGTCGCCCAGGTGGCGAGTTCGGAATAGATCGTGTTCGGCACCGGCAGCAGGCCCTCGCCGAAATCCCGCCGCAGCGCGCCGCCGAGGCCGAGCAGGGGCATCGCGTGGTCCATCGAGACCGCATGGTCGAAATCCGTCCCGCCGAGGCGAATACCGTGGTTCGCCAGGATTTCCAGCCCGCCGCCCGTCGTACGGAAGACCGAAAAGTCGGAGGTGCCGCCGCCGATATCGACGATCAGGCCGGTATCTTCCGCCGCGCCGAGGCCGTGGCTGGCGAGCGCCGCCGCTTCCGGCTCGGCGAGAAAGGCGACCTCCTCGAAGCCGGCAGCGAGATAGCATTGGCGCAGATCCGCCTCGGCCAGCGCGTCTTTCTCCGGATCGGCCGTGTGGAAATGCACCGGGCGTCCGGAGAGCACCTTGCGAAATCTGAGGCCGGTCCGGGCTTCGGCGCGCTCGCGCAGTTCGGCGAGGAAGGCAGCGACGACGTCGGAGAGGGTTCGCCGCCGGCCGCCGAGTGTGCGCGGTTCGTGCAGCAGCGGCAGGCCGAGCACGCTCTTCAGCGCGCGCATGTAGCGGCCGTCCTCGTCTTCGATAAGCGCGTCGGCGGCGGCGGCGCCGATCAGCATGCCGCGCCCGTCGAGCGGGAAGAAGACTGCTGTCGGAAATGTGGCCTCACCGCCCTCGATGGGGATCTGTTCGATCTTGTGATCGGAGCAGATCGCCGCGGCGGAATTGGAGGTGCCGAAATCGATCGCGAGAGTGTCCGTTCGCATGGCGCTACTCGCTTCAGGGGCGATTGGTGGAAGGCATGGAGTGATTGGATTACTCGGACCTGCCAGAGTGTGCCCCGGCGGCGAGGGGACGACGTCTATACAGAACTTCACGCAACGAAGGAAGAGGGGCGGGCGCGTCATTCTCTCCGTGGTTTCCGCGATGCGGACAAGGCCTCCGTACCGTGGTGATAGGGGCGATGTTATAAGCAGCGCAGCATTTACGGACATAGTCAGAACAGGGGATCAGAACATGGCTGGAAATTTCCCGCTCAAAGTCACGCTGCCGCTCGCCAAGGCGGAAATCATCGCCGATGAAGCGCTGCGCGTCGCCACCGAAGAGAAAATGCTGCCGATGACCGTTGTCGTGCTCGATGCCGGCGGCCAAGTGGTCTGCATCAAGCGGCAGGACGGCTCCGGGATCGGCCGGGTCGAGATCGCGACGGCCAAGGCCTGGGGCGGGCTCGGTTTCGGGGAATCCTCGCGCAATCTCGGCGTGCGGCTGAAGGAACGTCTCGGTTTCCAGGTCGCCGCCGCCGCCGCGTTCGACGGCCGTATGGCCGCAGTGCCGGGGGGGGCGATGATCATGGAGGACGGCGCCATTGTCGGAGCCGTCGGGGTCAGCGGCGATCTCTCCGAAAAGGACGAGTATTGCGCGGCCAGGGGGATCCAGAAAGCGGGCTATACGAGCGAGCCGGCCGAACTCGACGAGAGCTGGCGCTGACAACTCGTTCTGTTGTCATCCCCGCTGCCGGGAGAATGACGAGATAGAGAAAAACCGCCGGTATCTCTCGATGCCGGCGGTTTTCTGTATTCTACGGTGACCCGATATAGCGACCCATTAAGCTCTTGCCGCGACGAATCCCCAGCTATTCGGGTTGGCGATCGGCTCGCCCTTGATCGCCATCACCAGGCCGGTGCAACAGCGCAGCACGAACCAGGCGAATAGCGCAATGCCGGCGACCGCCATGAGCGCCATGGCGAACATGCCGAGCGAGGTTGCCAGCAGCATCAGAATGGCCGCTGCGATGCCGAACCCTATGCTGTAGAGGAGGCCGAGCCAGAACGTGTATATCTGGAAGGTATAGTGCGTGTAGAGGCCGTAATCTTCCTGTTCCCGGCTCGTATAGGCGAGAATCACGGCGATGATCGACGTGATCCCGACGACGATGCTGGCGAGGTAAAGCGCGTATATCGCGATCGGCATTCCGGCGCGTCCCTTGACCGGCGGCATGCGCTGTTCGCCTTCGGTTCCGGTCTCCGGAACGGTTTCTGTTTCACTCATTCGCCTATCCCCCAACATGATGCTGCCGCAACGATATGTCGCCGATAATGCGGCCGCAACTCTTCGGTGTCGGCGGGCGACCGGACTCAACGCAATGGGGCGAGGACAAACGCATTCCGCCGCGGTCTGTTCCGGAAACGCGAGGGCAATGACGGGCTCTGTGCTCGGACGTGGATCACGCAGGATGACGGGGATGAACTGGGCCGAGACCCCATGCGCGCCATCCCGAAGGATGCCGGGATCCCACTTTGAAGAGCCGCAACTCGCCCTTCCACTTCAGCCCGGGCTTTCTGGAGGGGACTTGCCGTTCCACAAGATCCCGGTCTGCGGCCGGCACGACGTTGGAGAGCGGCTAATCAGAGCCAGTAGGGCGACGGACCGTAGAGCTCGACCAGGAAGTCGACGAAGGCCCGCACTTTCGGCGAGAGGTGGCGGCCGCTCGGATAGACGGCGTAGATCGGCACGTCCTCGCGGACATATTCGTCGAGCAGTGTGACCAGCTTGCCGGTCTTCACGTGCTCGCCCGCCATGAAGGCCGCGAGCATGGCAAGACCGCCGCCGGCCAGCACGGTCTGCAGCACCGAGTCGCCGTTATTCATGGCCAGCGTGCCGCGGGCACGCAGGATCTTCTGCTGGTTGTCGACCATGAAGTGCCAGTCGTTGATCGGGTTACCCGGAGCGTAGGTGATCAGCGAGTGGTCGCTCAACTGGTCCGGCGTTTCCGGCTTGCCCCATTTCGTCACATAGTCCGGGCTGGCGACGATCATGCGGTGATTGACCGCCAGCTTGCGGGCGATGAGGCTCGAATCCTTCAGCTGCGCGATCCGGATGGCGAGATCGATCCCCTCGTCGACGAGATCCACCACGCGATCGTTCACGAGCAACTGCACCTCGACTTCCGGATAGCGGTCGAGGAACTCGGGCAGATGGGGCGCGACATGACGGTGTGCGAATGTCGTCGGTGCCGTCACCTTCAGCAGGCCGCGCGGCGCCGAGTGGGCCTGGGAGACGGCGATCTCCGCCTCGTCCACGTCGGCGAGGATGCGCTTGCAGCGTTCGTAATAGGCGGAACCGACCTCGGTCAGGCTGACCCGGCGGGTGGTGCGGTTCAGCAGCCGGACCCCGAGCCGATCCTCCAGACCCGAGAGTTGTTTGCTCACAACCGAGGGAGAGACGTTGAGGGTTCTGGAGGCACCGGCGAGACTATCGTTCTCGACCACGGAGCAAAAAACCTTCATTGCCGTCAAAGTGTCCATTTCAGCCTGCTTCCAGAATGCGATGTGGAATTATTCATTCGTTATAGGAACCAATACGATGCTTTAAAAGAGAATTATCAGTTTGCGTGGCCGTTTCATAAACTGACAATAACAGTGCTCGTTGATCGACCTGTTCAATTGCCCCGCCGGGACATGATGTCCGAATTCGTGGTTTTGCCCCTCAATGCCACGTATCGGTAGACCCACCCGATAGGTCTCCAACCTGCCAGGACGGAGATCCGGACAAATGGGCCGGCATATTATGAGGCTGCAGCGGCTTCCAATCATAGGGGATCGCTGCAGCCTTATTTGTGTCCGGAGGCGTCATGCTGCCGGACCGGGCATTCCCCCCGAACGTGCCTCGTGCTAGAGGCTACACGCGGCGCGGCATCCGCCCTGCCGGACATTCATCCATCTCGCCGGAGCCGGCAATGCGCAACAACGATCTGAAACCCGAAACCCTTGCCGCGCAGGCCATGGGGCATGTCGACGAGACCACCGGTGCGGTGACGCCGCCGATCCATCTCGCGACCACCTACGAGCGCGCGGCGGACAACGCCTATCCGAAAGGCTATGTCTACACCCGCAGCGAGAATCCGACCTACGATATCGCCGAGGAACTGCTGGGGCGGCTTGAGAACGGCGCCGGGGCTCTGATCTTCTCCGCAGGTATGTCTGCCGCCGTCGCCCCTTTCATGACCCTGCGCCCGGGCGATCATATCGTAGCCCCGACGGTGATGTACTGGGCTTTGCGCAACTGGCTGGTCAATTTCACCGCCCAGTGGGACATCGGCATCGATTTCTTCGACGTGAACAAACCCGAGAGCGCTGCGGACCTGGTGCAAAAGGGCAAGACCAAGATCGTCTGGATCGAGACCCCGGCCAATCCGCTCTGGGACTGTCTCGACATTGCCTGGTTCGCCCAGCTCGCGCATGGTGCCGGTGCGCGGCTTTGCGTGGACTCGACGGCGGCGACCCCGGTGATCACCCGGCCGATCGAGCATGGGGCCGATCTCGTCATGCATTCGGCGACGAAATACCTCAATGGCCACAGCGACGTGCTCGGCGGCGCGCTGATCGCCGCGAAGGAAGACGAGTGGTGGACCCGGATCCGCCGCGTGCGGACCGACCACGGCATGGTCATGGGGCCGTTCGAGGCCTGGCTGTTGCTGCGCGGCATGCGGACCCTGCATCTGCGCGTGCGCAAGGCGTCCGAGAACGCGCAGGCGATCGCCGAACATTTCCACAATCACCCGAAGGTCGCCTCAGTGCTCTATCCGGGCCTGCCGACCCATGTCGGGCACGACGTCGCACTGAGGCAGATGGAAGGCGGTTTCGGCGGCATGCTTTCGCTCCGCATCGCCGGCGGGGAGAAGGCGGCGGTCAAGGTCGCGGCCAATCTCGAGCTGATCCATCGGGCGACCTCGCTCGGCGGTGTCGAGAGCCTGGTCGAGCACCGTGCCTCGATCGAGGGCGAGGGTACACCGGTACCGTCCGACCTGCTGCGCTTCTCGATCGGGATCGAGGACGCGGGTGACCTGATCCAGGATCTGGAGCAGGCGCTCGACACGCTATAGCTCACTCTCGGACGCGCGGATCACGATGCCCTCACAGGCAGGTGCGGAACCGTGATTAGTGTGGTCCCTCAAGTTCCCTAGACTGATTCTCGGGGCTCCAACGAGAGTCCAGGCGCTTCCGGCGCTTCAACTAGAATCTTCTGGAGGAACCATGGGCCACTTACTGCGGATATCCGTTGTCGCGGGTGGACTCGCTGCTGCTGTTTTCGCCTCCATCGATGTTGCGGAAGCTACAGCGTGCACTGCTGGCAAGCCCCGCGCTGAAATGAGCGAAGCAGATGCCCAGGCTGTCTATGATTGCCTGAAGGGCGCGATGTACGAGAACTACAACAAAGGCAGCAAAGGGTGGATCCCGTCCGAGTTCGTGAAGGACTACCGAGACTGGAAACTTGCGAACACCGCGCCGGCCGCGCCCGGGTTCCACGGCGAACGCTATCTGATGACCTGGGTCAACCCGACCGGATACGACGCATATTCCGAGTTTCGCGACGAGGATGTGAAGATCCCCGTCGGCACGATCATTGTGAAGGAATCCTTCGACGTCGCGGAGGATGGCACGGCCAAGGCCGGCCCACTCTTCATCATGCAGAAGGTTGAGAAAGACCGCTCTGTCGAAACCATCGACTGGTTCTACATGATGGTGTCACCCGCGGGTGCGCCGGTCGCCGTCGACGTGATCTCGGCCTGCAGTGATTGTCACAAGGACAATTTCGGCCATCAGGGCGGGCTCGGCTATCCGGTGCCCGACGTCAGGGTCGGGAACTGAAGGGCGCGATCCCGGACGTTGGGACGGGATGCCGTCAAGAGGATGATCAGGCGGCTCTTGCCGCCTGAATAGCTCCCCAGACCTTTTCCGGCGTCGCCGGCATGTCGATATGCCTCACGCCGAGCGGCGCCAGAGCGTCGACCAGAGCGTTCATGATCGAGGGCAGGGAACCGGCGCAGCCGGCCTCGCCGCAGCCCTTGGCGCCGAGCGGGTTGGTCGTCGCCGGAACCGCGTGAGTGGCGAAGGAAAAGTTCGGAACGTCCGAGGCGCGCGGCAGGGCGTAATCCATGAAACTGCCGGTCTGCAGCTGGCCTTCCTCGTCGTAGAGCGTATGTTCCATCAGCGCCTGGCCGAGGCCCTGCACGATGCCGCCATGGGCCTGTCCCTCGACCAGCAGCGGGTTCACCACGGTGCCGAAATCGTTGACCATGGAATAGCGGTCGAGGCGGACCGTGCCGGTTTCCGGATCGACCTCCAGCTCGCAGACATGGCAGCCGTTCGGGAAGGCCGAGGGCGCGTTGTCGAAGACATGGGCGACGCTGAGATCCTTCGGCAGGTCGGCCGGAAGGTCGACGCGCGTCCGGGTCTCCGCCGCCAGTTCCATGACGCCGATGGTCCGGTCCGTGCCGGCAACCTGGAAGGCGCCGTTCTCGAAGGCGATGTCTTCCACGGCGGTCTCGAAGACATGGGCCGCAAGTTTCTTGCCTTTCTCGATCACGATGTCGCTCGCCTCGAGGATCGCCGCGCCGCTCGCCATGATCGACTTGGAACCGCCGGTGCCGCCGCCGGCAATCAGCTCGGCGCTGTCGCCCTGGATCAACCTGATTTTCTCGAAGGGCACGCCGAGTTTCTGGTGCAGCACCTGGGCGAATGGCGTCCAGTGGCCCTGGCCGTAGTCGAGTGTGCCGGTGATGATGGTGACCTCGCCGTTCTCCTCGAAACGGATGCCGCCCATCTCCTGTTGTACGGGTGCGGTGACTTCGAGATAGCAGCCGACGCCGCGTCCGCGCAGGAAGCCTTTCTTGGCGCTTTCCGCCTTGCGCGCTTCGTAGCCGTTCCAGTCCGCGCCCTCGACCGCCTTGGCGAGGATCGTCGGGAAGTCGCCGCTGTCGTAGTTCATGCCGTTGGCGGCGGCGTAGGGGATTTCCGTCGGCTGGATCAGATTGCGGCGGCGCAGTTCGATCGGGTCGATCCCGGTTTCCCGCGCGGCGGTCTCGATAAGCCGCTCCATGTAATAGTTCGCCTCGGGCCGGCCGGCGCCGCGATAGGCGGTGATTGGTGTGGTGTTGGTGAAAACCGCCTTGGTCGCGACCTCGATCAGCGGCAGCCGGTAGACACTGCTGCTGTTCTTCAGCGTGTTCAGTGTCGGCATCATCGGCGAGACGGCGGAGAGGAAGGCGCCGACATTGCCGTAGCCGGTGATGCGCAGCGCGGTGAAGCGGCCCTCGGCGTCCAGCGCCAGTTCCGCCGTCATGTCGTGGTCGCGGCCATGGCAGTCGGAAAGAAAGCTGCCCGAGCGGTCGTCTGTCCATTTCACCGGCCGGCCTAGGACCTTTGCCGCATGCAGCACGCAGATATATTCCGGATAGGCGCCCGCCTTCATGCCGAAGGAGCCGCCGACATTGCCGGTGATGACATGCATCTTCTCGGGCTCGATGTCGAAAATCTGCTTCGCCAGTGTGTTCATCATACCGAACACGCCCTGGCAGCCGACATGCAACTCGTAGGTCTCGCTTGCCGGATCGAAGGCACCGACCGCCGAGCGCGGCTCCATCGCGTTGACCACGATGCGGTTGTTGCGCAGGGAGAGTCTCGTGACGTGCGCCGCGGACGCGAGCGCGGCGTCGACCTTCGCCGTTTCGCCATATTGGTAGTCGAGAGCGACGTTGCCTGGAATTGACTCGTAGATCTGCGGCGCACCGGCCCCTGCGGCGGCGCGGGCGTCGGTGACGGCGGGCAGGGGATCGATATCCAGTTCCACCAGTTCGGCGGCGTCGCGGGCCTGGGCAGCGGTCTCGGCGATCACGATGGCGACCGGGTCGCCGACGAAGCGGACCTTGTCCGTCGCCAGCGCAGCGCGCGGAACATAGGTGATCGGGCTGCCGTCGCGGTTCTTCAGCGGCAGGCCGCATTTCATCGTGCCGAGCCCGGCAGCCGCGAGATCCGCGCCGGTGAAGATCGCGATCACGCCGGGCATGGCCAGGGCTTCGGCGGTCTCTATGCCGTTCAGGGTGCCGTGGGCATAGGGGCTGCGGACCATCACGCCATAGGCCTGGCCCTGGAGATTGATGTCGTCGGTATAGGCTCCCTGTCCGCGCAGGAGCCTCGGGTCCTCTGAACGGGGCACGGACTGCCCGATCCCGAATTTCATCGTCCCGAGCCGGTTTTCATCGACGATCGAGTCCATGTCGCAAGCTCCGTTTGAGGCGCGAAGATAAAGGCGGATGGTCTTATACCCGATGGTAGCGCGGACGCGCCGCCAGACAATAGGCGAGCCATGTTAACATTTGTTCGCACTGGATTTTCCGAATTTTTGCAACTGCGAAAGGCTTGGACAGTTTCGACACCCGGCGTTACGGTCCGGCAGACCTCTCAAATGGTGTTCCTGACATGCTGAAGACGGCGCTTTTCCAATTACCGAAAGGCGGACTGGTGGTATTGCTGGCGGCGCTCGCCGCCTTCGCCCCCATGTCGATCGACATGTACCTTCCGGCCCTGCCGGAAATCGCGCGCGACCTTGCGGTACCGGCGCGCGAGGTGCAGGCGACTCTGGCCGTCTTCCTCGCCGGATTTTCCGGGGGCATGCTGATCTACGGGCCGATCTCGGACCGCTTCGGCCGGCGGCCCGTCCTGCTTGCGGGGATCGCGCTCTTCATCGTTTCCTCGCTCGCCTGCATGCTGGTGGCGGAGATCGACGGACTGATCGCGGCGCGTCTCGTCCAGGCGATCGGCGGCGGGGCCGCCTCTATCCTCGCGCGCACCGTGGTCCGGGATCTCTATCCGCCGTCCGAGGCGGCAGGTGTGCTGTCGCTGATGATGATGCTGACGACGCTGGCGCCGATCCTGGCCCCTCTCGCCGGGGCGGCATTGCTGGAGTTCGCCGACTGGCGGGCAATCTTTGCCACCCTGTTTATCTTCGGCTCGCTCGCCTTTATCCTGGTGGTGCTGATGTTGCCCGAGACCTATTCGCACGAAGAGCGCGGAGCCATCAGTCTGATGCAGGCGCTGGGTGCGTACCGGTACATTCTCGCCGACCCGCCCGCCTTTGGCCTGACCGTTGCGAGCGCCTCAATCTTCGGCGGCCTCTTTGCCTATATCTCCGGCTCCTCCTTCGTCTATATCGAGTTCTTCGGCCTGACGCCGGCACATTACGCCATGCTGTTCGCGATAAACTCGGTTGCGATCATGGTCACGGCCTTTTTCAACAGCCGCCTCACCAAACTCTTCGAACTGAAGTCTCTGCTCTGCGCGGGCGTTCTGATCGCGGCCGCGGCGGGACTCTATCTCGTCATCCTGGAGCGCTCGGGCGTTGCCGGACCCTACTCGGTCATGGCGGGGCTGATGGTCTTCGTCGCCATGGTGCCGATCCTTGGTGCCAACGGTACGGCGCTCCTAATGGCGCGCTATCCGAAGAATGCGGGCGCCGCGGCCGCGACGCTCGGCGCCGCGCAGTTCGGCGGCGGCGCGGTCGCGGCCATGGCGGTCGGCGCGCTGCATGACGGCACGGCCTATTCCATGTCCGCGGCGATGGGCGGGGCCGGGCTGCTCGCGGCGGTGTTCTTCTTCGGCCTTGGCCGCAAGCTCTAACGCGCGGCGGCGCGAATCAGATCGCTGGCCTTCTCAGCGATCATGATGGTCGGCGCGTTGGTATTGCCTGAGGTGATGGTGGGCATCACGGAGGCATCGGCAACGCGGATGTTCTCGAAACCCTTCAGTCTCAACTCCGGATCGACGACTGCGCCTTCGTCAGGACCCATGCGGCAGGTGCCGATCGGATGGAAGATCGTGGTCCCGATCTGGCCCGCCGCCTCTGCGAGGGACTCGTCGCTGTCCGAAAAGTCCGGACCCGGCTTGAATTCCTCCGGGCTGTAGGGCGCGAGCGCCGGCTGCGACGCGATCTTGCGGGTAATGCGGATCGCGTTCGCCGCAACCTTTTTGTCCGCCTCGGTCGAAAGATAGTTCGGCTTGATGGCCGGAGCGGCCATCGGATCGGCGCTCTTGATCTCGACCGTCCCGCGACTCTCGGGACGCAGGTTGCAGACGCTGGCGGTGAAGGCGCCGAAGGGGTGCAGCGGCTCGCCGAAAGCGTCGAGCGAGAGCGGCTGCACGTGATACTCGAGATCTGCCGTTTCCTTCGAGGGATCGGACTTGGTGAAGAGCCCGAGCTGCGAGGGCGCCATGGTCATCGGGCCGCGTTTGAAGAGCGCGTATTCGAGCCCGATGCCGAGCTTGCCGAGCAGAGAGTTGGCCCGCCGGTTCAGGGTCTCGACGTTGGAGACCTTGAAGGCGCAGCGGATCTGCAGATGGTCCTGCAAATTGCCGCCGACGGAAGACTTCGCCTCCCGTACCGCGATGCCGTGGCGCTTCAAGAGGGCCGGATCGCCGATGCCGGAAAGCTGTAGGATCTGCGGCGAGCCGATGGCGCCGGCGGAGAGCACGAGTTCGCTGCTGCAGGTGGCCGTCGCATCCTCGCCCTTGACGGAGAGCGAAATGCCGGTGCAGCGCGCGCCGTCGAACAGCAGCGTCTTGGCCTGAGCGTGGGTCACGATATGGAGGTTCTGCCGGCTCCGGACCGGTTTCAGGAAGGCAGTCGCCGCGCTCCAGCGGATACCCTTCTTCTGATTCACATGGAAATAGCCGACGCCTTCGTTGTCGCCGCGGTTGAAATCATCGGTCTCGGGAATGCCCGCCTCGACGGCCGCTGCCTTGAAGGCGTCCAGGATCTCCCAGGAGAGCCGTTGGCTCTCGACCCGGAGTTCGCCGTCCGCGTTCCGGTTCCCGTTACGGCCCTTGTCGCCGCGCACATGGAAGCCTTCCGAGCGGTCGAAATAGGGCAGTACATCGTCCCAGCCCCAGCCAGGATTGCCGAGCTGGCGCCACTGGTCGTAGTCGCGCGCCTGGCCGCGCATGTAGATCATGCCGTTGATGGAGGAGCAGCCGCCGATAACCTTGCCGCGCGGATAGTTCAGCGCCCGTCCGCCGAGCCCGGCTTCGGCCTCGGTCTTGAAGAGCCAGTCGGTGCGCGGATTGCCGATGCAGTAGAGATAGCCGACGGGGATGTGAATCCAGTGGTAATTGTCGTCGCCGCCCGCTTCCAGCAGCAGGACTTTTTTCGACGGGTCGGCGGAGAGCCGGTTCGCCAGCACGCAGCCGGCGCTGCCCGCGCCGACGATGATGTAGTCGTAGGTCCCGAGATCCCTGGCCACGGTCGTTCCATCCCCGATATATGTTTCTTTTAAGTCTCGCAGGCGCTTCGGCGGCGGGCAAGCGCCGCCGCGCAGTCCGGGCGAGGTCAGCCGACCAGAGCCTGATAGACCAGCGTGCGTAGCTCGCGGCGCAACGGATAGGACGAGGAGGGCATCAGCTGGGTCATGTGCACGACGCTGATCTCCTCCTGAGGATCGATCCAGAACCCGGTTGACGCGACCCCGCCCCAGGCCCATTCGCCGGCCGAGCCCAGCACTTGCGCCTCGGCCGGGTTCAGCACCACCGATCCGCCAAGGCCGAAGCCGATGCCCTTCATCGGCATCTCGCTGAAGACCGACTGGCCCATCGAGGCCATGTCGCCCGGCAGATGGTTCATCAGCATCATCTCGACCGACTTGCGGCCGAGCACCGGGTCCTCGCCGCCGCCACCGTGGGTGCGGATCATCTCCATGAAGCGGAGATAGTCGAAGGTTGTCGAGCAGAGCCCGCCGCCGCCGGAGAACATCGTGACGGAATTGGCATACCGGCTGTCCTCGATCTCGTCGACGCGCCGGATGCCTTCGTCCTCGGTCTTGGCGTAGCAGGCGCTGAAGCGGTCCAGCTTGTCCGCCGGGACGGCAAAAAAAGTGTCCTCCATGCCGAGCGGCCCGAAGATGTGGTCGTGCAGATATTCGGCGAGGCTCATGCCGGAGGCGGTTTCCACCACACGGCCGAGGACGTCGGTCGAGACGCCATAGTTCCAGCGCGTGCCGGGTTCGAAGACTAGCGGGATCTCGGCCAGCTTCGCGACGGTCTCGTCGAGCCGGCCGTGCTTCTCGGAGAAGTCGATCTTCGCCTTGCGCAGCGCTTTGCCGACCGGTCCCGGATCGAAGATGCCGTAGGTCAGGCCCGAGGTATGGGTCAGCAGGTGATGCAGCGTCGGCTGGGTCCGGGCGACGCTTGTGCTCTCGCCATCCTCGCCGAGCACCTTCAGGTTGGCCAGCTCGGGAATATGCTTCGCGACCGGATCGTCGAGCTGCAGCTTGCCGGCTTCCAGAAGCTGCATGATCGCCGCGCTTACGATCGGCTTGGTCATGGAATAGATCCGGTGAATGCCACTGGGCTCCGCCTTGAGGCCGTTCTCCACGTCGCGGTCACCCGTCACCTCGTGGAAGACGATCTCGCCACGGCGTGCGATCAGAGTTTCCGCGAACGGCAGTTTCCCGCCATCGACATAGTGCGCCATCCAGTCGCTGATGCGCGAGAGTCGCGCGGCGCTGAAACCGTGTTTGGCGGGCTTGGCGGTCTTGAAGTCGGTCATGGGGCAAGGTCCGGAGGCAAGTGGGATCGCGAGAAGGAGGCGATTAGACGTCGCCTCATCGCATGCGGTCAACAGTCGCACCGCGATTGCAGCCGCTCCAAGGCCGCACTAACGTTCCGGCAAAAGAAGAACTGGCGGCGCCAACGCGCGCTGCCGGACCCGAGGGGAGGAACGCGTGCTCAATCTGGCGCCGAAGAAACACGAGCTCGATCCGATCGAGCGGGCGAGCCGCGACGAGCTCACAGCGCTGCAACTCGGCCGGCTGCAATGGAGCCTCGGACACGCCTACGAGAATTCGCCGGTCTACCGCCGGAAGTTCGAGGAGGCGGGCGTTCATCCGGAACAGATCCTTTCGCTCGACGACCTTGCGCGTTTCCCATTCACCCGGAAGGCAGACCTCCGGGAGAATTACCCGTTCGGCATGTTCGCAGTACCGCGCGAGAAGCTGGCCCGCATCCATGCCTCCTCGGGCACCACGGGCAAAGCGACCGTGGTCGGATACACGAAAAAGGATATCGACGTCTGGTCAGAGGTCATGGCGCGCAGCATCCGCGCCTCCGGCGGGCGCCCCGGCGACGTGGTGCATGTCGCCTATGGCTACGGACTCTTTACCGGCGGGCTCGGCGCGCATTACGGAGCGGAACGACTGGGCTGCACCGTGGTCCCGGTATCGGGCGGTATGACGGAGCGTCAGGTCGCCCTGATCCGCGATTTCGGCGCCAACGTCATCATGGTGACACCGTCCTACATGCTGTCGATCCTGGACGAATTCCGCGCGCAGGGGATCGATCCGCGCGACACCGGACTGAAGGTCGGGATCTTCGGGGCGGAACCCTGGACCGATGCGATGCGCAAGGAGATCGAGGATGCCTTCGACATGCACGCGGTCGATATCTACGGGCTTTCCGAGATCATCGGGCCCGGAGTCGCCAACGAATGCGTCGAGACCAAGGACGGCTTGCATATCTGGGAGGATCACTTCTTCCCGGAAGTGATCGATCCGGAGACCGGTGCGGTGCTCCCGGAGGGTGAGCGCGGCGAACTGGTGCTGACCTCGCTCACCAAGGAGGCCTTCCCGGTCATCCGCTACCGCACCGGTGATCTGACGCGGCTGCTGCCGGGGACGGCGCGCACCATGCGGCGGATGGAGAAGGTGACCGGCCGGGCCGACGACATGATGATCGTGCGCGGCGTCAACGTGTTTCCGACGCAGATCGAGGAGCAATTGCTGAAATGCGACCATCTCGCGCCGCATTACCAGATCGAACTGACCCGGGACGGCCGGATGGACGTGATGACGGTGCTTTGCGAGGCGGTGTCGTCCGCGGCCGGCGAAGAGGCGCATGCCGCGGCCAGCGCCAGGGAACTCGCGCATCACATCAAGGGCGTGATCGGAATTAGTGCGAAGGTCGTGGTCGGTAACCCCGGGAGCGTCGAACGCTCCCAGGGCAAGGCGCGCCGCGTCATCGACAAACGCGGCGCAAAGTGAGTCCTCAGCCCGCGTGGGTCTCGCGGCTGTCCGCCGGGGCCTCGTCGCGCTCCGTCATGCCGTAGTCGCGGAGCACCGAAGCGACGCGCAGCCTGTAATCCTTGAACAGCTTGTTGCGCCCTTCGGCCTGTGCGCCGCGGTGGGCGACCAGCTTGCGCCAGTCTTCGACCGCTTTCTCGTCGCGGAAGAAGGAGAGCGAGACCAGCTTGCCCTCGTGCGTCAGGCTGGCGAAGCGCTCGACGGAAATGAAACCGTCCACCTGTTCCACGAGCTTGCGCATGCTGGCCGCGATCTCGAGATAGCGGTCCTTGAATTCCGGATGAGGCTCGACTTCGAAGATCACGGCGATCACGGCATATCTCCCTTGTTGACCGGGTTCGAGGCATTGATAAGGAAAGTCCGGTCCTCGCGCAGCAGGAACCCTTCCTTCCGGGCGAATTCGTAGTTCTCCCGTCCGAGCGGATCGGCGGCAAGCCGTTGGCGGTAGGCTTCGTATTCCGCAAGGCTGCCCACATTGTAGACGCCGTAGGCGAGGGTGCTGGAGCCTTCGTGCGGGGCGAAATAGCCGATCAGGTCCGCGCCGCAACGCGGGATGGCCTCGCCCCAGTTTCTTGAGTACTGGATGAACTCGGCCTTCTTGGTCGGATCGATATGATAGCGGATGAAGCAGGTCAGCATGTGGTCCTCCGTTTCGGGTCGGCGGACAGTCCCACATTGCCGGACGCTCATGCTTCGGTTAAGGTCAAAGTATGAAAGAAGGACCCGATATCGCTCTGATCGGCTCGCTCATCGGCGACCCGGCCCGGGCCAACATGCTGACCACGCTGATGAGCGGTAAGGCGCTGACCGCGAGCGAGCTCGCGGCCGAGGCCGGGATCACGGCGCAGACCGCGAGTTCCCATCTCTCCAAGCTGGAGGGCGCCGGGCTGCTGACCCAGCGCAAGCAGGGGCGGCACCGCTATTTCGCGCTCGCCGACGACGAAGTCGGGAACCTGCTGGAGGCGATGATGGGTCTCGCCGCGAAGCGCGGACACATGCGCGCCCGCACCGGTCCGCGTGACCCGGCGCTGCGCAAGGCCCGGGTCTGCTACAACCATCTCGCCGGCGAGTTCGGCGTGCGCATGTTCGACAGCCTGGCGGCGCGGAGCCTGGTCGTGGAGGAGGGAGAAGACGTTTCCCTGACCGTTCAGGGCGAGAGCTTTGTCTCGGGCCTCGGGATCGACCTGCCGGCACTGACGAAACTCCGCCGCCCGCTCTGCAAGTCCTGTCTCGACTGGAGCATGCGGCGGACACATCTTGCCGGCGCCCTCGGAACAGCCTTGCTCGACCGGTTCTACGATCTCGGCTGGGCGAAGCGGATCGAGGGAACGCGCATCGTCAGCTTTACGGGTGAAGGCGAGCGGCGGTTTCTGGAAATGTTTCCGGCTGCCTAGGTGACGGCCGCGCGGGCGTGAAATTCCGGCCGATCCCAGGAACGGGTCCGGAGGGTTTCTTCCAACTGCTCTACCGCGTCCCAGACATCGACAAAGCGCGTGTAGAGCGCCGTGAATCCGAAGCGCAGCAGGTCCGGGGCGCGGAAATCGCCGATCACGCCGCCGGCGATCAGCGCTTGCATCACCGGATAGCCGTCTTTGTGCGCGAAGGAGACCTGGCTGCCGCGCTGCGCCGCCTCGCGCGGACTTGCGAGCGTCAGGCCGAGCCCGGCGCAACGGTTCTCGACCAGTTCGATGAAACATTCCGTGAGCGCGACGGATTTCTCCCTGAGGACAGCCATGTCGACGTCGGACCAGATATCCAGCGCCGCATCGAGCGCCGTCATGGCGAGCACCGGCGGAGTGCCGCAGAGGAAGCGCTTGATTCCGTCTGTTGGCTCGAAGCGGTGATCGAAGGCGAAGGGCGCCTTGTGGGCGAACCAGCCGGTCAGCGGTTGCCGGACGGCCTGCTGGTGGCGTGGCGCGACATAGACGAAGGCCGGCGCGCCGGGCCCGCCGTTCAGATACTTGTAGCCGCAGCCGACGGCGAAATCGGCCGCGGCGCCGGAAAGGTCGACCGGGACGGCGCCGGCCGAATGGGCGAGGTCCCAGATCGCTAGGGCGCCGGCTGCATGGACCGCCGATGTGACCGCCGCCATGTCGTGCATGAGGCCGCTGCGGTAGTTCACATGGGTCAGCATGACGGCAGCGACATCCTCGCCGAGGGCACGGGGCAATTCCGACGGATCGTCGATCAGTCGCAGTTCGTGCCCCTTGCCGAGCAGTTCCGTCAGCCCTTCGACCATGTAGAGGTCGGTCGGGAAGTTGCTCTTCTCCGATACCACGACCTTCCGCTCCGGACGGAGTGCAAGGGCCGCGGCGAGTACCTTGAAGAGGTTTACCGATGTAGAGTCCGTTGCGACCACGGTTTCCGGCTCGGCGCCGATCAGTCGGCCGATCTTGTCGCCGACCGCCGTGGGCAGATCGATCCAGCCGGCATCGTTCCAGCTTCGGATCAGGCCCTGGCCCCATTCGTGATCGACGCAGGCGGAGACCCGTTCCCGGACCATCCGGGGCAGCGGGCCGAGGGAATTGCCGTCGAGATAGATGACGCCGTCCGGCAGCTCGAACTCCGCCCGGAAGCGGGCGAGTGGATCGGCCGTGTCCAGCACGGCGAGATTTTCCCGGGTCGTCTTCATTCATCCGCTCCGGCGACGATGCCGTCGTCATGCAGTCGGCCGATCTCGCCACTGTCCATGCCGAGGAAGTCCGCCAGCACCTCGTCCGTATCCTGGCCGAGCCGGGGTGCCGCCTTCGGCGCGACCGAAGCAAGGTCGCGGAAATCGATCGGCGTATCGGAGGTCGGGTAGGTGAGGCCGCTGCCATGGGTGACATCGTGATAGGGCTTGCCCATCTCCCGAAACCGGTCGCTCGCAACTGCTTCTCGGACGGTGCGGTAGGGCTCCCAGCAGACACCGTTCTCGCGGAACCGCGGTGCAAGTTCGTCCAGCGTGCGCGCGGCGACGGCTTTCTCGACCACCGGATTGATTTTCTCGCGATAATCGAATCGCAGGCCTTCGTCCCTGGCGAAGCTGACGCCGGTTTCCGCCTCCACGGCGGCGATCTCCGCCTCGATGCCGAGGGAGGCGAGGAGGCCGGTCCACTGCCGGGGCGAGAGCGCGACCAGCATGATGTAGCGCCCGTCGGCGGTCCTGAAATCGCGGCCAAAGGCGCCGAAGACATCGTTGCCGTAGCTCGGGCGGTCTTCCGTTTCGGTCATGACTTCCGCCACCTGACCGAGGGTGCCGAGGGTGGAGAGGGCGATATCGCCGAGGGGCAGACGGATCTCGGTGCCCTTGCCGGTTTTTTGTCGATCGCGCTCGGCGGCGAGCAGGGCGAAGGCGGCGTTGGCGCCGGCGATCAGGTCCCAGGCGGGCAGCACATGGTTCACCGGGCGTTTCTCTCCCGGGAGGCCCGGCTCGCCGGTCATCAGCGGGAAACCGGCGCCGGCATTGGCCGTGTAGTCCACGCCCTGAGTCCCGTCGGCCCAGCCCATGACGCGGAGACTGATGATGTCCTCCCGCCGCGCCTTCAGCGCCTTGTGGGCGAGGAATCCCCCGACCGGATAGTTGGTGACGAACAGGCCGCGGCCGTCGCCCGGCGCTGTCGCGAGGCGGATTGCCAGTTCACGACCTTCCGGGCTGCGCAGGTCGAGGGCAATGGATTTCTTGCCCTTGTTGAGGCCCTCCCAGTAGAGGCTGGCGCCGTTCGGCGCCTTCGGCCAGCGCCGGTAGTCGAGCCCGCCGCCGATCGCGTCGAAGCGGATCACAGTAGCGCCCATCTGCAACATGTTGAGGGTGCAGGAGGGTGCGGCGATGAAGGAGGCACCCTCGACCACCGTCAAATCTTGAAGGACCTTGTACATCCGTGTTTCTTGGGGCTGTTTCGTGAGCAATGCAAGGGGCGCCGAACCTAGCATGGTTGGGCCGCCGCCAAAGAGGCCAAAGCTGCAATGAAGTCTGTCTATGTCGACGCCGATGCCTGTCCGGTGAAGAACGAGGTCCTGGCGATCGCCGACCGGACCGAGGCGATGTTCTACATCGTCAGCAACCGGGGCTTCCGCACCGGTGACCGGGCCAACGTGAAGAACGTTCTGGTCTCGGACAGGTTCGATGCGGCGGACGACTGGATCGCGGAGCGGGTGCGGCCCGGCGATATCGTTGTCACTGGCGACATTCCGCTCGCGAGGCGCGCGATCGAGTCCGGCGCCAAGGCGCTTGGCCATGGCGGGCGGGAATTCACCGAAGCGGGAATCGGGATGGCGATGGCGATGCGCGACCTGATGTCGGACCTCCGTGCCATGGGCGAGGTCACCGGCGGCGGTCCGGCCTTCTCGAAAAGGGACCGGGAATCCTTCATCCGCGAACTCGAGCGCATGCTGCGGACCTGAGACCGGGTTGCGGCGCTTGACAGCAGCGCTCCGAAAAACGAGCCTCGCAATGTTGGTGTCCTTCGGGACGAAAGGGAATCCGGTGCGCTGCCTTGCGGCAAGTCCGGGACTGCCCCCGCAACTGTAGCCGGCAAGATCCGACCGGGAATGCCACTGGCCTCGCGTGAGGCTGGGAAGGCGGTCGGGATCGAAGAGCCGGGAGTCAGGAAACCTGCCAACGCTGTGTCCCATTTTTTGCCCGGGCGGGGTGCACCGGAGGAGGTTTAGATGACCAGACTGTCCCCTCAGACTCATGACCGTGATGCGGCCGGTGCGCCGGACCGCGATCTCGCGACCCTGATCCTCACGCTGCTGAGCGTCGCCGAGGATGACCGCACGCTCTCCCGCTCTCTCTCCATGGTGCGGGCGGAAACCTCGAAAGAGGATTTTGCCGTCGGAATGCAGGAGGCGGCGCGGCGGATCGGTATCCTTTTCGGCGCCGCACAGCGTCTCGAAGTGACAGAGAGAAGTTCCATAAACCGATTGCCGGTCTGATTGGCGCTTTTTCTCTTCGCTGCTAGCCTTCGGGCTGAAATCATTTGAGCGGGAGAGAGCGGGTGAACGATCAGACACCCCAGTCCATTGACGCGGCACTTGCCGAGATCCGGGCGGCCCTGGGGCCGAAAGGCTGGCTCGAGGATCCGGGCGACACGCTGAAATACCGGACCGACTGGCGTGGCGCGCCGGAAGGCGAGGCGCTCGGCGTCGCCCGGCCGGTCTCGACGGAGGAGACGGCGACGGTCGTCAAAGCGGCAGTGAAGGCCGGAATCTGCATCGTGCCGCAGGGCGGCAATACCGGTCTCGCCATCGGCTCCGTGCCGACCGAGACGCGCCCGACAATCGTGATCTCGACCGACCGTCTGACCGCGGTGCGCACGCTCGACCCTGACAATTATGCGATGGTCGCGGAAGCGGGCTGCGTCATCCAGAACATGCAGGCGGTTGCCGCCGAGGCCGGGCGGCTGTTCCCGCTGTCACTTGCCTCGGAAGGCTCCAGCACGGTTGGCGGCACGCTCTCGACCAATGCCGGCGGAAATAACACCATCAAGTACGGCAATACCCGAGAGCAGATCCTCGGCATCGAAGCGGTGCTGGCCGACGGCTCCGTCTTCGACGGGCTGGAGACGCTGCGCAAGAACAATACCGGCTACGACATGAAGCAGCTCTTCGTCGGCGCCGAGGGCACGCTCGGCATCGTGACCGCTGCCGCCTTCCGCCTTATGCCGCTGCCGCGGGTGCGGGAGACCGCCATGCTGTCGGTGCCGTCCCCGCACGCGGCGCAGAAGCTGCTCAGCGCGGCGCGCGAGTTGTCGGGCGACACCATCCTCGCCTTCGAGATCATGCCGCGCGCCTCTTTCGACATGGCGATCAAGTATATCGAGGGTACCGTCGACCCGCTCTCCGAGCGCTCGCCCTGGTATGTGTTGCTGGAGATGGGCACGCCGTCGCCGCTGGACGATCTCCGCGCCAAGCTGGAGGCGATCTTCGCCGAGGCGATGGAACAGGGCTGGGTGACCGACGGTGTGATCGCCGAGAGCGAGGCCCAGCGTCGCGAACTCTGGCGTATTCGCGAGGAACAGGCCGAGGCGGGCAAGCGCGAGGGAACGCCCCGCATCGCCGGAGACGTCTCGGTGCCGGTTTCGCGGGTTGCCGACTATCTCGAAAAGTCCCAGGCGGCGATGAGCGAGTACGTGCCGGGCCTGCTCTTCAACTGCTTCGGCCATATGGGCGACGGAAATATCCATTACACCGCCCGCAAGCCGGCCTCGGTGAGTGATGCAGAGTGGCAGGAGAAGACACCCGGCCTGACCGCGCGGATGTACGAGACAGCGCTCGCTCTTGGTGGGAGCTTCTCCGCAGAACACGGCATAGGCTCGGAGAAGTTGCCCTATCTCGCCAAATACGGATCGCCCTCGAAGATCGCTCTGATGAAGGCGGTGAAGCAGGCGCTTGACCCGAAGAACATGATGAATCCGGGGAAGGTTATTCCCTGATCACTTGATCCCGGCCCGCATGAAGCTCTGGACGAACTGCCTCTGAAAGAGGAGGAAAGCGATCAGCAGCGGGCCGGAAGTCATCAGCGTCGCGGCGGTGATCACGGCCCAGTCGATTCCCTGGTCGGTCGAGGAAAAGACGCTGAGCCCGACCGTCACCGGCCGCGTCTCGACCGAGTTGGTGACGATCAGCGGCCAGAGGAAATTGTTCCAGTGGTGGCTGACAGAGACCAGGCCGTAGGCAAGGTAGGTCGGCTTGGCGAGCGGGACATAAACCTTCAGCAGAATGGTGAGGAACCCGGCGCCTTCGACCCGGGCCGCATCATCCAGTTCCTTCGGGATGGTCTTGAATGTTTGCCGGAGAAGGAAGATTCCGAAAGCCGACGCCATGTAGGGCAGGCCGATGGCGAGGATTGTGTCGAGCAGGCCGAGGACGCGCATCGTGCGGTAGTTCTCGACAATCAGGATGTCCGGCATCACCAGGAGCTGCAGCAGCACCAGTACGAAGACCGTGTCGCGGCCGCGGAACTCGAAGCGGGCGAAGGCGAAGGCCGCCAGAGTACAGAGCACGAACTGCCCGATCAGGATCGAGGTCACCAGCAGAACGGTGTTGAGGAAATAGCGCGCGAAAGGCGCGGCGTTCCAGGCGGCGACGAAATTCTCCAGTGTCAGCGGCGCCGTCAATACGAAGCGGGTCGAGAACGCGCTCGGATGGAAGGCTGTCCAGAAGGCATAGATCAGCGGTGCGAACCAGACAAGCGCGAGTACCCACGCGCCCGCGCTGTTCAGCGCGCGGTCGTAGTCGAAATCTGAGGTGCGGTGTGCGCTCATCGGTAATGCACCCGTTTGTCGAGCAGAAGGAACTGGCCGATCGCGACCGCGAAGAGCAGGGCGAGCAGGGCGACGGTCAGCGTCGAGGCATAGGCCGTGTCCCAGAACCGAAACGAGGTTTCGTAGATGTAGAAGAGCAGCAGCGAGCTCGCGTTGTCCGGTCCGCCCTCGGTCATGACGAAGATATGGTCCACCAGCCGGAAGGAATTGATCACGGCGTTGACCGAGACGAAGAGCGTGGTCGGCATCAGTAGCGGGAAGGTGACGCGTCGGAAGAAATACCAGCGTCCGGCCCCCTCGATGGCGGCCGCCTCGCGGAGCGACGCCGGAATGGTCTGAAGCGCCGCGAGATAAAAGATCATGAAGAAGCCGGCCTCCTTCCACACCGCGACGACGATGACAGCATTGAGTGCGGTTTCCGGATCGCCGAGCCAGTTATGCTGTGCGATGCCGAATGCCCCGCTGATCTGGTCGATCAGGCCGAAACCGGGTGTGTAGAAGAACATCCAGATATTGGCGACGGCGATGAGCGGCAGCACAGTCGGGGTGAAATAGGCCATGCGCACGAAACTCCGGCCCTTGAGGTTGCTGTCCACCCAGAGCGCCATAAGGATCGCAATTGCGATGGAGGCCGGGATGGTGCCGAGCGCATACCAGAGATTGTTGCCGAGCACGGTCCAGAAGGTCTCGTCCGCAAGCAGGGTCTCGTAGTTCTCCAGCCCGACGAATCTCGCCGGACGCTTGCCGCGCGGCGTGGAGAAGAAGCTATGGAAGAGGGTCACCGCCGCCGGATAGTGGGTGAAGGCGATCAGCAGGATCATCGCCGGGCTGAGGAAGAGCCAGGCATGGATCCAGGTGCGATTGGAGAGAAATCCCATTGGGTGCGGCGCTTTCGTGCGGAAACGCAAAAGACCGGCGGCGGGACGTCGCCCGCCGCCGGGTCCCGGAGTGTCAGCGGTAGTCCTTGAGGATCCTGTCCGCCTTCTGCTGCGCATCATTCATCGCTTCTTCCGGCGTCATCTTGCCGGTGATCGCGGCCTCGAGACCGTCGTTGAAGATCGTCGTGATGCGCTGGTTCTGGTAGGTCGAGAGCTCGGCCACCGCGTATTCGAGCTGGTCGCGGGCGACGAGCGCCGGCGGGAAGTCGGCGACATAGGCCTTCATCTCCGGCGTTTCCCATGCATCCGCGCGCGGCGCGACATAGCCGGTCGCAATCGACCATTTGGCCGCCTGCGCCGGCGCCGTGATCCACTTGATGAAGTCGAGGGAGGCCGCCTTCTGCTCGTCCGTCGAGTCCTTGAAGATGTAGAAGTTGCCGCCGCCGGTCGGGGCGCCGCGACGCTTGTTGGCCGGGAGCATGGCGACACCGAACTCGAACGGCGCGTTGTTGCGGACGTTGGTCAGGTTGCCGGTGGTGGTCCACATGATAGCGGACTCGCCTTCGAAGAAGGCCTTCGGGGTGGCGCCCCACTCGATGATGCCCGGCGCCATCACCTTGTGCTTGGCACTGAGGTCGACGAGATACTGCAGGGCTTCGATCACTTTCGGATCGGCGAAATTGGTCTTGTTGCCGTCGCTGTTGGCGAGGATGACGTCGTTCTGGGTGCTGAGACCCTGGAACAGCCAGTAGGGGAAGCCGGAGCTCGGAATCCGAACACCCCACTGGGTGACGTTGCCGGACGCGTCCTTTACGGTCAGTTTCTTGCCGAACTCGACCAGTTCCTGCCAGGTCGCCGGAGGCGTGTTCGGGTCAAGTCCCGCTTTTTTGAAGGCTTCCTTGTTCCAGTACATCACGGGGGTCGAACGCTGGAAGGGAATGCCGTAGGTCTTGCCGCCGGTCTGGCTGTTTTCCATGAAGGCCGGGTAGAAGGCCTTCAGCCATGCCTTGTCTGCGTCGGTCTTGATCAGATCCTCGAAGGGAACGATCGCGTCCTCCTCGATCAGGGTGAACATGTCGACCGCGAGAATCACCGAGAGCTGCGGAGCCTTTCCGCCTTTGACGGCGGTCAGTGTCTTGGTGATGGTGTTCTGGTAGCTGCCGGCATAGACCGCGTCGATTTTGACGTCGGGATGGGCGGCGGCATATTCCTGAGTCAGTGCCTCGATCGTATCGGCCGCCTTGCCGCCGACCGCGACCGGGAAATAGAACTGCAGGTCGACCGCCTGCGCGGCGCCGGCCATGGAGAGCGACATCGCAGCCGCGACGGCGCCGAGTCCGAGTTTCTTCGTGAAGTGCATCGTTTTCAGATCCTCTTGCCTCAAAAGGGTTCCGGACGTCATCCGCCCGGCTCTTACGGATGTCCCGCACGCGCGGGACACCAATTCCATTCGGCGTTCGCGCTATCCTCCCGCGCCGTTCAGAAGGTCGTCGCGCCGGGTCCCCGACGCGGCGTCAAACAGATGCAGCGCCGTCCGCGGCCACGAGAGGCCGATCTCGGCGCCCGGTGCGAGACCGTCGGCGCTGCGCGCCCGTACGGTCAGCCGCTCGTTGCCGATACGGCAGTCGATCAGTGTGTCGGCGCCGAGATACTCGATGGTTTCGACCTGCGCGCGGTGCGGACTCGCGGCATCGAGGGCGATATCCTCGGGGCGGATCCCGGCCGTGAGAGCCGTCTCGGGAATCCCGTTCAGCAGCGCCGTGCCGGTTCCCTTGATCCGCAAACCGCCGGATTCCCAGGAGAGCGCGAGAACATTCATCGGAGGCGTGCCGATGAAGCGGCCCGCGAAGCTCGTCGCAGGGCGGCCATAGGTTTCGGCCGGTGTCGCATCCTGCTCGATGGCGCCGTCCTTCAGCAGGATGATGCGGTTCGCCATGCCCATGGCCTCGGCCTGGTCGTG
The DNA here is from genome assembly GCF_965216895.1 of Nisaea sp. Taxonomy (GTDB): domain Bacteria; phylum Pseudomonadota; class Alphaproteobacteria; order Thalassobaculales; family Thalassobaculaceae; genus Nisaea. The sequence continues at coordinate 1,004,122 of NZ_OZ244205.1, read as the reverse complement.
GGTAACGTAAAGCATGGTCATGCCGAGCTTGCGCTGCAGGGCGCGGATCTCCACCCGCATCTCGTGCCGCAGCTTGGCGTCGAGATTGGAGAGCGGTTCGTCCATCAGGCAGATCGGCTTTTCGGCGATGATCGCCCTGCCGAGTGCGACGCGCTGTTGCTGGCCGCCGGAAAGCTGGCTCGGCCGCCGCTCCAAGAGTCCGGATAGACCGAGCAGGTCGGCGACATGTGCAAGACGGTCCGCCTGCTCCGGCTTCGAGGTCTTGCGGACCTTGAGACCGAAGAGGATGTTCTCGGCGACGCTCAGATGCGGGAAGAGGGCATAGGACTGGAACACCATGGCAAGGTCGCGCTCCGCCGGCGGGCGCGCAGTCACGTCCTTGCTGCCGATCTCGATGCTGCCGGCGCTCGCGGTCTCCAGACCGGAGATCAGGCGCAGCAAGGTCGATTTTCCGCAGCCGGACGGTCCCAGAAGCACGGCGAAACTCCCCGGTTCGACGGAGAAAGAGACGTCACGGACCGCGAAGGTCTCGCCCCAGCGCTTGCTCAGGCCTTTTACGGCAATCCCGGTCATTCTCCGGCTTCCGCCATGCCGGGGAGAAGCGAAAGGGCGGCGTCGCCATCGCTGGCGATGACCAGTTCGTGTCCGGCCTCCCGGATCATCTCGGCAATTTCGGCCGGTGGCGGCACATCGCAGAACACGAGGTCGGGATCGGAAATATGTCCGCCGCGGACATAGGCGGCGCGGCCGAACTTGGTATGATCGAGCACAACGACCTTGGTGCGGCAGTTCTGGCTGATCGCCTCACGGGCGCGGATCTCGTCCTCGGTGAAGTCGAGCAGGCTGCCGTCCACGTCCACACCGCCGACACCGAAGAGGCCGAAATCGACCTTGTAGGCGGAGAAGAACTGTTCGACTTGCTGGCCGAGCACGTCGCGCCCTTCGGGCCGGATACGTCCGCCGGCGATCGTGACCTCGAAGGAGGAATTGCTGCTCGCAGTCAGCGCGGCGGCGATGTTGTTCGTCACGACGCGGAGGCCGTTGTGCGAGTGCAGGGCGCGGACGACCATTTCCGGCGTGGTGCCGATGCAGACGGCGAGGGAGGCGCCGTCCGGAATGCGTGCAGCGACGGCGGCCGCGATCCGCGCCTTGGCACCGGCGTTCAGGATCATGCGCTGGTCGAAGTCGATATTCGCGTTGGGCGAGGGAAGTTCGACACCGCCATGGCGCCGGCGCAGCAGACCGCTGTCGCAGAGCTGATTGACGTCCCGGCGGATGGTCTGCTCGGTGACGGCGAAACGCTCCGCCAGATCGATGATCGATTGATAGCCCGCTGCGCGGACCATTTCTGTTATTTCGGCCCGGCGCTTGGAAGCGTTGGAGGAGATTCTGGCAGTCACGGGATCGCCTTCGCAGAACATGTTCGAATGAATGCGAGGCGGAGGCTATTGGGCGTCTGTTACGGAATTAATGTTCGTTTTTTGACAGTTCGGTAACGGAGCGGGCGCGTTTGAACGCGGTCCACTGTCCCGTGGCGGAAAGATACGGAACAAGAACGAAAAAACCGGAGACCGTATGGCCTCCGGTTTTCGTCCGAACGGATACCCGGGTTCGGCTAGAAGTAGAGCGAGATGTCCTTGTGGTCGGACTGACACGCCGCAACCTCGAGGGCGATGTCGTGTGGCAAGCGATCCAGCAGCCGGAGACCGATGGTGTTGCGGATCGCCGCCTCATACTCGTCGAGCTTGGCGCTGATGGCGGTCTTTGCCTGCTGACGCCAGGCCAGTTCATCCGCATAGACCTCGAGGGCGTTCTGCAGTTCTTCGAGCGCCTTTTCCTTGTCCGGGCTCTTGCCGCGAAGCGCGCGGCGCGCCTTGGCGACGGCGGAGCGGATCGACCCGGCTTCGACGACGGCTCCAATCCTGGACTCGACCTCCTTGATGACCTCCTCGGCCTCTTGCGGTTCGAGGTTGGCGATCGGGTCGGCAAGACCTTCGATGTCACCGGACAGCGCGGCGAGAGCTTCGGTGTCACGCAGGGTTGCCTGCAGGACCGCAATCGGCTCGTACGCGGTGTCGACCGTCCGGCGATAGGTCAGACGCGCCTTCTTTTCGGCGCTGAGAACCTTTGTAAAGGCCTTGTGATCCGGATCCCAGTTCGACGGGACCTGGGCTTCGAGTTCGGCCTGTTCAGCCTTCAGCCTCTCGATTTTGGTCGACAGTTTTTCGACCGCCTCGAGTTGCTCGCCGTTGGAATGCCTGAGCAGTTCGATTCTGTCCTCGAGTTCCTCGATTTCCGCTACGTGCTTGGCTATGTCCCGCTGCGTCGCGCGAACCTCGACGTGAAGCGGGCGGTAGGTCTTTGCCGCTTCTTCGATGGCTGCCGAGGCCGCAAACGCCTCTTCGATCGCAGGGAAAGACTTTTCCGCGGCATCGAAGCTCTTCTCGAGGTCTTTCTGTACGGATTTCGGCAGGTAGGAGAGGTCCCAGGTCTTCGCCTCGGAGATGGCCGAACGGATCTGGTCTCCTTCTTCACGGAAGGTCGCCAGCACATAATCCTCGATGCAGTTCTGCAGCCGCGGGTTTTTCGGCGGGGGGGCGCTTTCGGAGGTGAGCGACATCCGGTTCGGGATGTAGTTCACCAGTTGCGGCGTCAGGCCGACGATGAGCAGGGCGAACAGCTGCAGGCAGATGAACGGGATGACGCCCTTGTACATCGAGAGGGTCTTCACCGCGGCCGGAGCAACACCGCGCAGATAGAACAACGCGAAGCCGAAGGGCGGAGTGAGGAAAGAGGTCTGGATATTCAGCCCGATCATCACGCCGAGCCAGACCGCGGTGATGTTGGCGGACGGATCGGCGAGCAGGATCGGCGCCACGATCGGCACCACGACCACGGCGATCTCGATGAAATCGAGAAAGAAGCCGAGGATGAAGATCACTGCCATAACGATGATGAACTGGGCCCAGAACCCGCCCGGCAGGCTGGCCAGGAACTCGCGCACCAGCTCCTCGCCGCCGAAGGCGCGGAAGGCGGCGGTCAGCATCGCCGCACCCAGCAGGATGATGAAGACGAGGGCTGTCGTCTTCGCCGTTTCCACCATGACACCGCGCAGAGTGTCCTCGATGATGAAAGCCCGCCAGCCGCTCCAGACGATCGCGACAAGAAACACCGCGACCGCGACGGCCGCGACCACGACTGCCGCCACATCGGCGGATGTCTGGACGTTGCGGATGTTGATCGGGTGGTAACTGGTGAGCACGAGGACCGCGATCAGGGATCCCATGGCGAGGATTGCCGGATGGAAGGCGCCGGCGCGTCCTTCGTAGAGGCGGTAGCCGGCCATTACCATGGCGCCGACGGCACCGATTGCGCCAGCCTGATTCACGGTCGCGATGCCGGTAATGATTGAGCCGAGCACGACGAAGATCAGGGTCAGCGGCGGCACGAGGGAGAGCAGCACGCGGAGCACAAACTTGCGGTCGTAACTGCCTTCGAACGGAACCGCCGGAGCCACCGACGGCCGCAAGAAGGCCATGATCAGGATGTAAGCCATATAGAGGCCGACAAGGATCAAGCCCGGCAAGAGAGCTCCCATGAACATGTCGCCGGCGCTTGTAGAACTGACGCCGAAGGAGCTCGGCATGGTGAATTCGCCGGTCATCTCCTTGAAATAGGCGGTCCGCGCCATGCCGGCCTGATCGACGGCGCTTGCCAACTGGTCGGCGAGGATGATGAGGACGATCGAGGGCGGAATGATCTGTCCGAGCGTGCCGGAAGCGGCGATCGTGCCGGTTGCAAGCGGATGCGAATAGTTGTTGCGCAGCATGGCCGGCAGCGAGATCAGGCCCATCGCGACGACGGTCGCGCCGACGATTCCGGTGGTGGCTGCCAGCAGCGCGCCGACGAAGACGACGGAGATGCCGAGGCCGCCGCGGATCGGTCCGAACAGCTGCGCCATGGAGACCAGCAGGTCTTCGGCGATCTTCGAGCGTTGCAGCATGATGCCCATGAAGACGAAGAGCGGGATGGCTATCAGTGTGTCTCGCTCGACTTCCCAATAGACGCCGCGGAAGTTCGTGACACCGGCCGTGAGCCAGTTCATCGGCCCGCCCTGGGCGAAATATGCGGCCGTATCGCCGGCGAAAATCTCCCCGGAGAGGGCGGCAAGGCCGATGGTGATGATCGCGGATCCGGGGAGCGCGAAGGCGACCGGGAAGCCGGACGCCAAAGCGCCCGCCATGATAACGACAAGCAGGAGGAGGAATACGAGTTCCATCAGTCGGGTTCGCTCTTCGGGTCTTTAGTGGGCTGAAGCTTCGGTGATTTGGCGCTTGCCTGGGTCGTCTCGATAGTCGGCAAGGCTTTCGAGCATGTAGGCGGCAAACTGGATCATCATCGTGATCGCAAAGATCCCGAGGAAGCCGGCCATCAGATATTTCACATACATCCCGAAGCCGGACTGGGAGACCTCGAAGCTCAGCAGCGCGCTGTTGATGATCGAGCTCTTACCAGCCATCCCAATGGCGAGCACGGTCACACAGAGCGACATGCCGAGCAGCAGCGAGCCCCATATATTGACCAGGCCCTTCATGCGGCTCGTGAGGCCGGCATAAAGCACGTCGACCCGGACATGCCCGTCTTCGTAGAGCGTATAGGCGCTGGCGAAGAGGAACAGGGCGCCGTACCAGAACCGGACGAGGTCGCCCTGGAAGGCCTGCTCGTATGAGAAGATGAAGCGGCTGATCACGATGCTCAGTTCGGCCACAACAACCAGCAGGGCGAGCCATGTGAAACCGAGCGAGCGGGAAAAGGCTGCCATCACGCAACCGGCCACGATCAGCGGAATGTGAACATAGCTGCCACGAAACTGCGGACGTCCGAGCGCGGTGGCCATCTCGTCGCCGAAGAGAACGGTGAGCAGATCTTCGACGCGGAGAAAGGAGATCACCATATCTGCGACGCCAACGAAGATCACGGCCCAGAACGAGGCCCGTATTATGTAGGCGGAGACCGAAACCATGGTTTCGGAGTCTGCTCTCAGCGGACGGTCCGGCGTGCGCTTCGTGTAGAGAACGGCGCCGACGGCACAAAACAGGTAGGAAAGGGTCTGCACCGCGCCGAGGGTCGTAGCGGTTCCGTCCAGCGGATTCTTTGGAGCAAAGGCGGGAAGCAGCCCCAGATGACCGAGGAAGGTCACCATGCCGGGCCAGTCCAGCCAGAAGATGAGGTAGTTGTTCAGCGCGAAAACGAGGGTTGCGCTGACAACGGTCCAACAAAAGATGCGGGTGATGGAAGATACAGGCGTCTGATATCCAGACGCCGCCGCGGCACCCATCGATGCCCCCGAAGCCGATCCGACCATGTCCTGAAGTCTTCTTTCAAGAAAGGAGACGGGATCGCGTGATCCCGTCTCTATCGTTTGCGGTGGTTAGGAGATTACATGCCTAGAACGCGGTTGCGTTTCAGGGAGTAACCGACGTCGGCGAGCTTCAGCCAGCCGCCGGCGGCGGAGCGGGCATTCAGGAAGCTCTCATGGACACGGTTGGCGAGATCGCTGTGCTGGCGGGTCTCTTCGAAGACCTCGTCCGCGGCTTCGCCGAAGGCGTCATAGACGTCGTCGTTGAATTCCTTCACAACGACACCGTGCTCGTCGACCAGCTTGCGCAGATACTCGCCGTTCTTGGCGTTGTATTCTGCCATCATCCAGTCGTTCGTCTGCATTGCCACGGAGGTGATGAGCGCCTGATCGGTCTTGGTCAGGGAGCCCCACCAGGAGGCATTCATGCCGAGGGAGTCCGGTCCGCCCGGCTCGTGCATGCCCGGGAAGTAGTAGTACTTGGTGGCTTCGTAGAACTTCATCGCATAGTCGTTCCACGGGCCGACCCACTCGGTGGCCTCAATGGCGCCCGAGACCAGGTTCTCGTAAATCTGACCGCCCGGGAGGGAAACCGGGGAAGCGCCCAGCTTGGCCATGACGTCGCCGCCGAGGCCCGGAATACGCATCTTCAGACCCTTGAGGTCGTCGGCGCTGTTGATTTCCTTGTTGAACCAGCCGCCCATCTGCACGCCGGTGTTGCCGGCCGGCAGACATTTCAGGCCGAAATCGCCGGCCAGTTCGTCCCAAAGCTGCTGACCGCCCATGTGATGGATCCACGCGGCCATCTCGCTGAAGGTCAGGCCGAACGGCACGGAGGTGAAGTAGGCCCAGGCCGGGTGCTTGCCTTTCCAGTAGTAATCGGCAGCGTGATAGGCCTGCGCGTTACCGGAGGCGACTTCGTCGAACACGTCGAACGCACCGACGCGCTCGCCGGCGGCGAAATACTGCACCTGGATGCGGCCGCCGGAGGTTTCCTGAATGCGCTCGGCCAGAAGCTGGGCGTTGGTGCCGAGACCGGGGAAGTCACGTCCCCAGGTGGAGACGATCACCATCTCGATGCGCTCTTGGGCGAGCGACGGTTTCGGGAAGGACGAGGCAGCGGCGGCGGCGGCACCGCCGACACCGGCGAGTCCGGCCTTGGTGATAAAGTCGCGACGTTTCATTTCGAAGCTCCCTGGTAAGATTGTTTCTTCAGATGCGAACAGATCGCAGAGTGAAGCCACTGACCGCACTCTTTACAAGTATCTATTCGCAGCTCGCCGGAATTTGTGCGTTCGAAATTCGGATTTGGCAACCATTCATCTCCATCTATACCGCAATGCGGCATAAATTTGCTCGGAACCCCCTCGCCGCGGTTAGATAATGTCAAATTTTTCGATTTTGAACTTCCGAGAGCCCCCGAATCAAACCCCTTCAATCAGATGCCGATTCAAACCGGGAGGGTGGTGGTCTCCTTGATCGTCTCCATCGAGAAGCGAGAGGTCACTTCGCTGAGGGCGGTGAGTTCCACGAGGTTCTTGTAGAACAGATCGAAACTCTTCATGTCGGGAACCACGACCTTGAGCAGATAGTCGACCTCGCCGGCCATGCGATGAAACTCGAGCACTTCGGGCATCGCTTCTACCGTCTTGGCGAAAGTCTGCAGCCAGTCGGCGGAATGCTCCCCTGTCTTGATACTGACGAACACCGTCAGGCCGTATCCGAGCTTTTCGGCATCCAGGACCGCGACCTGGCGTTTTATCAGTCCGTCGACCTGCATCCGGTTGATTCGCTTCCAGCAGGGCGAAGCCGAGAGCCCGACTTGCCGCGCGATATCGGAAACCGAGATGCTGCTGTCCTGCTGCAGGAGGCGCAGAATCTTTCTGTCCATGTCATCCATTCTTAAACATCCAATTTTCTGACAAGTATCGTCATTTCCTGAGTTTGGTGGGAACGATCCGTTCTATTTGAGGGGGTAATATTGTCGATGCGGGAAAAATAATGATATTTCAGGGGCGTTGAGAGTTCAACAGCTCTCCTCGCCCGGAGACGGGAACGCGGTGATTTGAAGGGCAGCTTGCGGCCGCGCACCAAACCGCTAAAGCGCCACGGGACGGATCCCGTGGGCCCTTTCGTGACAACGGAACGGAGCCGGCCATGCGGTCGCATCTCGAAACTGCCATTCCAACTGCGGATTTCCTCCGATGAAGTATCTTCCGGTCTTCGCGGACCTCTCCGGCCATTGTGCGCTTCTGGTCGGCGGCAACGAGGATGCCGCGCGCAAGCTTCGTCTGTTGCTTAAGACGGAGGCGCGCATCCGCGTCGTCAGCGTTGCGCCGATCGACGAGATCGCGGCGCTCGCCGGCGCGGGGCGGATCGAGCTGCACAGGCGGACATTTGAGCCCCGCGACCTGGAGGCGGTGCGCCTCGCAATCGTCGGCGACGCCGAGGATCTTGAAATCGAGGAAGTGGCGCGCTGGATCAGGGAAGCCGGCATCCCGACAAACGTCGTCGATCGTCCCGATCTGTCCACCTTCATCATCCCCGGCATCGTCGATCGCGACCCGGTCTTGATTGCCATCGGCAGCGAAGGCGCGGCGCCCGTCATGGTGCGGCGTATTCGCGAGAAGATCGAGCGGCTGCTCCCGGTGCGCCTCGGTGCGCTGGCCCGGTTTGCCCAAAGCTTTCGCGGCGCGGTTTCCGCGGCGATGCCGGCCGGCGCCGGCCGGCGCCTTTTCTGGGAGCGTTTCTTCGACGGCCCGGTCGCGCGGGACGTTCTGGAGGGCCGGAACACGGAAGCCCGCGAGGCGATGCTGCGCCTGGTCAACAGCGGAGCTCATTCGGGGTTGCCCGGATCGGTCGCGCTCGTCGGTGCGGGACCCGGCGATCCCGACCTCCTGACCCTGAAGGCGCTGCGGCTGATGCAGGACGCGGATGTCATCGTCCATGACGCGTTGATCGGTCCAACCATGCTGGACTATGTCCGGCGGGATTCGCTGCGCATCGACGTCGGCAAGCGTGCCGGTTGCCAGTCCTGGAGCCAGGACGAGATCAATGCGCTTCTCGCCGAACATGCCGGGGCCGGCCGACGCGTCGTGCGCCTCAAAGGCGGCGATCCCTTCATCTTCGGCCGGGGGGGCGAGGAACTGGCCTTTCTGAAGACGCGCGGCATCGCCGTCGAGGTTGTGCCGGGTGTCACCGCGGCACTTGGTGCGGCGTCGGTTTCAGGCCTTCCGTTGACCCATCGCGATCACGCGAACCGACTGACCATCCTGACCGGGCACGACCGCAACGGTCTCTCGGAGTTCGACCGCCACCTTCTGGCCGATCCGAAAGGCACGCTGGTCATCTATATGGGCCTTGGCGCCGCGCCGCGGATCATGGCCGATGCCCTTGCCGCCGGACGGGCTGCGTCGACACCGGTCGCCGTGATCGAAAAGGCAACCTTGCCGGAGCAGCGCGTGTTGAAGGCCGAACTCGGCCGCCTGGCCGGACTGGTCGAGGACCGGAAGGTCGAGGCTCCGGCCCTGATCGTGATCGGCGATGTGGCGGCGCTGGCCGACGGTGAGAGTTTCGAGGCGGCCGATGCCCGGCATCACCGCGTCGCTGTCTAGGAAAAGAGTGACATGAAGAAGGTTTCCCAGAAGCAGATCATGACCGCGAACAGGCTCAGCGACGGTGCCGTTGTCTATCTCGGCGCGGACGACGAGTGGGTGCTGAGTCTGCATGACGCGGAGGTGGCCGAGGGCGAAGAAGAAGCCGTTCGCCTCGAGGAACGCGCCGGTCTTGCGATGAAGCAGCAAAAGATCGTCGGTCCCTATCTTTTTGCCGTCGACGTTTCCGAATGCGGGATCTCGGCGGTCAGCCAGCGCGAGATCATCCGCTCGGCCGGGCCGACCGTCGGCACGGATCTCCCTGAAACCACGCCCCTCCGCTGAGCCCCGGATAACGAGAGATGTACCAGTACAACGAATTCGATCATGCCTTCCTCCGGGACCGCACCGAAGAGTTCCGCGAACAGGTCACGCGCCGCCTCGCGGGCGAGTTGACCGAGGACGAATTCAAGCCGCTCCGGCTGATGAACGGGCTCTATCTGCAGCTTCACGCCTATATGCTGCGGGTCGCCATTCCCTACGGCACGCTCTCTGCGAGACAAATGCGCCAACTCGGCCATATCGCGAAGCGTTGGGATCGCGACTGGGGCCATTTCACCACCCGTCAGAACATCCAGTACAACTGGATCAAGCTGGACGACGTGCCGGACATTCTGGATGCGCTCGCCGATGTCGAGATGCACGCGATCCAGACCAGCGGGAACTGCATCCGCAATGTGACGGCAGACCAGTTCGCCGGCGTCGCGGCGGACGAGATTGAGGATTCCCGGGTCTGGGCCGAGATCATCCGGCAATGGTCGACGCTACATCCGGAATTCACCTTCCTGCCGCGCAAGTTCAAGATCGCCATAACCGGCTCCGAGCATGATCGGGCGGCAGTGAAGCTGCACGATATCGGCCTTCGGATGCGTCGCAACGAGGCAGGCGAGGCCGGCTTCGAGGTGATTGTCGGCGGCGGACAGGGACGGACCCCGATCGTCGGCGAGACCATCCGGACGTTCCTGCCGAAGCAGCATCTTCTGTCCTATCTCGAGGCGATCCTCCGGACCTACAACCTGCTCGGCCGGCGCGACAATCTCTACAAGGCGCGGATCAAGATCCTGGTCGCTGCCGTCGGCATCGAGAAATTCACGGCTATGGTCGAGGAGGAATGGGAGGCGATCAAGGACGGCGTACTGACCCTGGAGCCATCCCGAATCCGGGAGATCGAGCAACATTTCGCGCCGCCGGTCTATGAGGAGATCGCCGAGCCTGTGGCGGCGTTTGACGCGGCGCGATTTACGGATCCCGCATTCGCCGCCTGGACGAGGACGAACCTGTTCCCGCACAAGCAGCAAGGCTATGCCGTCGTCACGGTGTCGCTGAAGCCGGCGGGCGGGGTTCCGGGCGATGCTACCTCGGCGCAGATGGAGGCGCTGGCCGATCTTGCCGAGCGCTACTCTCTTGGCGAACTCCGGATCGCGCACGAACAGAACGTGGTGCTGCCAAACGTCCGCAAGCAGGACCTGCACCGGCTCTGGCAGGAACTCGGCGAACACGGTCTGGCCGACGCCAATATCGGCCTCATCACCGACATCATTTCCTGCCCGGGGCTGGATTACTGCAACCTTGCCAATGCCCGCGCGATCCCGATCGCGCAACGCATCAGCCGGCATTTCTCCGATCCGGCGCTGCAGGCGGAGATTGGTCCGGTCACGCTGAACATCTCCGGCTGCATCAATGCGTGCGGGCATCACCATGTCGGGAATATCGGCATTCTCGGCGTCGATAAGAAAGGCGTGGAGCATTACCAGATCACCATCGGGGGCATCGCCGACGAGAACGCGGCCATCGGCCGGATTCTCGGACCGTCTTTCCCGGCCGAGGAGGTGGTCGACGCCATCGATACCCTGATCGCCACCTTCCGAAAGATCCGGGAGGGAGGCGAGTTCTTCATCGACACCGTGAATCGGGTCGGCATCGAACCTTTCAAGGAGACTCTCTATGCCAATCATTAAGAATGGCCGGATCGAAGAGAATGTGTGGGTCTCGCTCGCCGAGACGGATCCGGGAGCGCTATCTCGCGAGACGCCGGTTGTCGTCGGGCTCGCGGAATGGATCGCGGGCCGCGAGACGCTGATAGCCAATTTCGACCGTCGCGCCGTCCGGCTGGAGAATGCTGATGCGGTCGAGGAGATCGCAGACGATCTCGATTTCATTGATGCCGTCATCTTGGTTTTCCCGAAATTCAACGACGGCCGCGCTTTCTCGCAGGCCCGTCTGCTGCGGGACCGTTTCGGCTTCAAGGGTGAAATTCGCGCGACGGGTCATGTCATCCAGGATCAATTCCTGTTCCTTCAGCGCTGCGGCGTGGATGCGGTCGAGGTGGAGGTGGAGGACGGCAAGCTGCGCGAGGCCTGGATGCGGGCGCTGAAACGGTTCAAGGGGTTCTACCAGCCTGCACTCGCGATCTCGGAAGGCGCATTGGACGACAGGGGCGAGCGGAATGTCGCTCCCGGCGGCGCCTACAGCCGCGTCGAGCCCGCCGTGCTTGCGAGCTGGGCATATTAGCCACGATATCTGACGCCCACCCGACTGCCTCTGCGTCAGAGCGACCTTGAGCGCCGGAAGGATACTCCTTCCGGCGTTTTTTTCACCGCATGCGATCGTACAGTTTGACGTCTCCCAAGGTTTTTGATCAGATAGTAAAAAACGAGTGCAAATGCACCGTGATCGAACAGGAGAGATTATGCCGTCTGATATCCGTGGGGACCGTCTGTCCCCGGCGGAGGTCGAGTCGAATTTCGCCGATCTCCACCCGCTGCTCAGCAAGCATGAAGCCTATGTCGAGGCGGACCGCTGCTATTTCTGTCATGACGCGCCGTGCGTCACGGCCTGTCCGACCGGGATCGACATTCCGCTCTTCATCCGCCAGATCCTGACTGACAATCCTTCCGGCTCGGCCAAGACCATTCTTGGCGCAAACATCCTCGGAGGGATGTGCGCCCGTGTGTGCCCGACCGAGACGCTCTGCGAGCAGGCCTGCGTGCGCGAGACCGCGGAGCAGAAGCCGGTCCGGATCGGCGAGCTGCAGCGCTATGCGACGGATCATCTGATGGCGGCCGGTGCCCATCCCTTCGAAAGGGCGGCGCCGACCGGACGGAAGGTTGCCGTGGTCGGAGCCGGACCTGCCGGCATTTCCTGCGCCCATCGCCTCGCCATGCTCGGGCACGATGTCACGATCCTGGAGGCGAAAGCCAAGGGCGGCGGGCTCAACGAATACGGCATTGCCGCCTACAAGACGGTCGACGAGTTCGCCAGGCGCGAGCTCGAATTCGTGCTTTCCATCGGTGGCATCGAGTTGAAGACCGGCGTCGCGCTCGGCCGGGACGTGATGTTGGATGCGCTGATCGCGGATTATGACGCGGTTTTCTTGGGTCTCGGCCTCGGGGCGACCAACGGGCTCGGCGTTGCAGGCGAGCAGCTCCAAGGCGTCGCCGATGCGGTCGATTTCATTGAAGATCTGCGACAGGCGCCTGCGTTGGAAAAGGTCGCGGTTGGCCGCCGAGTCGTGGTGATCGGCGGCGGCATGACGGCGATCGACGCCGCGGTGCAGTCGAAACTGCTCGGTGCGGAGGAGGTGACGCTGGTCTATCGCCGCGGCGCGGACCGGATGAATGCAAGCGCCTACGAGCAGTCGCTGGCCAAGGAGAAGGGCGTCGTGCTGCGGCACTGGGCGCGGCCCGACAAGATCGAGGCCGGGCAGGACGGCAAGGTCGCCGCGATCAGTTTCATGAAGACGCGGGACGAGGGGGGCAAGCTGGTCGACACCGGCGAGCGCTACACCCTCGAGGCCGACATGGTGCTGAAGGCAATCGGACAGGCGTTCGTGCCGGCGCCGCTCAAGGGAGCCAAGGCGGAAATCGCGCTCGAGGGCGGGCGAATCAAGGCAGGCGCAGATCGGCGCAGCAGTCACCCCAAGGTCTGGGCGGGCGGCGACGCGGTCGCGGGCGGCGAGGATCTGACCGTCGCCGCGGTCGAGGACGGCAAACAGGCCGCGCTTTCCATCCATGCGGCGCTGACGGGCGCCTGAGCCGGATCGGGAGAAAGATCATGGCAAATCTGCAGACCAACTTCCTCGGGATCAAATCCCCCAACCCGTTCTGGCTCGCCTCCGCGCCGCCGACCGACCGCGAGGTCAATGTCACCCGTGCCTTCAAGGCGGGCTGGGGCGGTGTCGTCTGGAAGACGCTCGGAGAGGATCCGCATGTCGTCAATGTCAATGGCCCGCGCTATGGCGCCGTGCATTCGAACGATCGGCGCCTGATCGGCCTCAACAATATCGAGCTGATCACCGATCGGCCGCTGGAGGTGAATCTCCGGGAAATCAAGGCGGTGAAGCAGGCCTGGCCGGACCGGGCCGTCGTCGTCTCGCTGATGGTGCCCTGCGAGGAGCAGGCCTGGAAGAAGATCCTGCCGCTGGTCGAGGAGACCGGAGCCGACGGGATCGAGCTTAATTTCGGCTGTCCGCACGGCATGTCCGAGCGCGGCATGGGATCCGCCGTCGGCCAGGTGCCGGAATATGTCGAGATGGTCGCGCGCTGGTGCAAGCAGCACACCCGCATGCCGGTGATCGTGAAGCTGACGCCGAACATTACCGATGTCCGCCAACCCGCGCGGGCGGCGAAGAATGGCGGGGCCGACGCGGTTTCCCTGATCAACACGATCAACTCGGTCATGGGCGTCGATCTCGATGTGATGGCGCCGAGCCCTCATATCGACGGGAAAGGGACGCATGGCGGTTATTGCGGACCGGCAGTGAAGCCGATCGCGCTCAGCATGGTGTCGGAAATCGCTCGGGACACTGAGACGCGGGACCTGCCGATTTCCGCCATTGGCGGGATCACTACCTGGCGTGATGCCGCGGAGTTCATGGCCATGGGCGCCGGCACCGTGCAGGTCTGCACGGCGGCAATGACCTACGGCTTCAAGATCGTGGAGGAGATGAAGTCCGGGCTCTCAGACTGGATGGACGAGAAGGGATACAGCTCGGTCGACCAGTTCGTCGGCCTCGCCGTGCCGAACGTCACCGACTGGCAGTATCTGAACCTGAACTATGTGGTCAAAGCGCGGATCAACCAGGAGAGCTGCATCAAGTGCGGCCGGTGCCACATCGTCTGCGAGGATACCTCGCACCAGGCGATCTGGGCGGAGAAGGACGGTCAGCGGCATTTCGAGGTGAATGACGCGGAATGTGTCGGCTGCAATCTCTGTGTCAATGTCTGCCCGGTCGAGGATTGCATCACAATGGAGCATCTGACGGAGGGCGTGGATGCGCGCACCGGCCAGAAGATCAATCCGGACTATGCCAACTGGACGACCCACCCGAACAACCCGATGCGGGTGGCGGCGGAATAGACCGACAGATCGTCATCACGGCTGCCGAGCCGGGACCTTATGGGCGAAGCATTCAGTGGCGCTTCGAAAGGTCCCGGATCAAATGCGGGGTGACATATAATGAGGAAAATGAATCGGTTGGCGGGTATTGTTAACGTGGTTTCAGCCCGTTGAACAGCACCGTGAAGAGTGTCCGCTCGGCCGTCTCGAAACGTTTCTCGCGGGTCTCCGGTTCAGTGCCTTCGAGCGCATCCATCTGGGTCTCGAAATCGGCGTAATGCTGGGTCGCGGCCCAGATCATGTAGATCAGGTGCAATGGCTCGATCGGCACCATCTTGCCGGCGGCTATCCAGGCGCGGATTGCCTTGGACTTTTCCTCGACGAGGTTCTTCAGGGGACCTTTCAGGGTCTTTTCCAGCAATGGGGCGCCCTGAAGGATCTCATTGGCGAACAGGCGGGAGGCCTTCGGGTTGATCCGGGCGTGGGCCAGTTTCGCGGAGATATAGGCGCCAAGCTCGGCGCTCGGATCGCCTTCGGGGTCAAGTTTTGCGAAAGGGGTCAGCCAGTCATCCAGGGTGTCCTGCAGCACGCTGCGGTAGAGTTCCTCCTTGGTTCGGAAATAATAGAGCATGTTCGGCTTCGACATGCCGGCGGCCGAGGCGATCTGGTCGAGCGTGGTGCCGCGGTAGCCAGAGCGTGAAAACATGTCGAGCGCGGCCTTCAGGATGCGCTCGCGGTTCTCCTGCTGGATCCGCGTGCGCGGCGCCTCGCCGGTGATGGCGGCCATTACGCAGAACCTGTTTCGGCAGCGGAAGAAGGGCTGGAGAGTGGCGGTGAGGACGGATGGGTGAGGATCATGTCGGGGGTCGGGTTGCCTGCGTGGTTTCCGGGCAGTGAAGGGCGTGGATTGCCTACACTTTAATCTTGATCGAATGGTCAAACTTGTCTTTGCTTATACTGGCAGAAGAGCATGAAGACAATTGCTCTCAAAAATCGTTAACGGTCAAAGTCTTGTTTGATGACATGGACTTATGACCGAAAGCGCAGAATGTCCCGGTCCCCGGGACGGAGCGGACAGGAGAGTCTTGGATGAGCGAGCCGGCAAGCAATATCCGGATCAACGGTCAGCGGCTGTGGGACAGCCTCATGGAAATGGCGAAGATCGGGCCCGGCGTCCGCGGCGGCAACAATCGCCAGACGCTGACGGATTCCGACAAGGAAGGGCGCGAGCTGTTTGCCCGATGGTGCGGCGAGCAGGGCCTGGCCATGGGCGTCGACAGCATGGGCAACATGTTCGCCCGGCGCGAAGGCACGGATCCTGAGGCACTGCCCGTCATGGTCGGCTCCCACCTCGATACCCAGCCGACCGGCGGCAAGTACGACGGCGTGCTCGGCGTATTGGGCGGCCTCGAGATCATCCGGACGCTGAACGAACTCGGCATCAAGACAAAGCACCCGATCGAGGTGGTTAACTGGACCAACGAAGAGGGCACGCGCTTCGCCCCCGCCATGGTTGCCTCAGGCGTCTTTGCCGGCGTTCATACCCAGGAATGGGCCTACGACCGGACCGATGCCGAAGGCAAGAAGCTTGGTGACGAGCTGGAGCGGATCGGTTTCAAGGGCGACGAACCGGTCGGTAAGCGCAAGCTGCACGCCTTCTTCGAACTGCATATCGAGCAGGGACCGATCCTCGAGGACGAGAATCTCGATATCGGCGTGGTAACCCACGGCCAGGGCCTGAAATGGCTCCAGATCACACTGACCGGCAAGGAGAGCCATACCGGCTCGACCCCGATGCCCAAGCGCATCAATGCCGGCCTCGGAATGGCCCGGGTGACCGAACTGGTGAACAGGATCGCGCTGGAGCACGGGCCGAACGGCGTCGGTGCTATCGGGCATCTGGAGCTCTATCCGAACTCCCGCAACATCATTCCGGGCAAGACCGTCTTCACCGTCGATTTCCGCCACCCGGACAAGGCCAATCTCGAGGAGATGGAGGCGAAGCTCCGCAAGGGGGCGAAGCAGATCGCCGACGAGATCGGGCTCGGCCTCGAGATCGAGCAGACCGGCGGCTTCGACCCGGTTACTTTTGACGAGGGCTGCGTGACGGCGATCCGGGATGCGGCAGAGCGGCTCGGCTATTCCCATCGGAACATCGTGTCCGGCGCGGGCCACGACGCCTGCTGGATCAACCGGGTGGCGCCGACCGCTATGGTGATGTGCCCCTGTGTCGACGGGCTCAGCCACAACGAAGACGAGGAGATCACCCGTGAATGGGCGACCGCGGGGGCGGACGTGCTGTTCCATGCCGTGGTCGAGACGGCACAGATCGTCGAATAAAAACAAATCGATACAGGAGAAAGTTCATGTCAAAGGTGATCAAGGGCGGGACCATCGTCACCGCCGATTACAGCTACGTATCCGACGTCCTGATCGAAGGCGGGAAAATCACCCAGATCGGCAAGGACCTGACGGGCGATCAGACCGTAGACGCGACCGGCTGCTACATCATGCCGGGCGGGATCGATCCCCACACGCACATGGAAATGCCCTTCATGGGCACCTATTCGGCGGACGATTATCACAGCGGCACCTCGGCCGCCGTCTCCGGCGGGACCACCATGCTGGTGGATTTCTGTCTCCCGGTGCCTGACCAGTCCCTGATGCAGGCGCTGCAAAGCTGGGACCAGAAGGCGTCCAAGGCGGTCACAGATTATTCCTACCACATGGCCATCACATGGTGGTCCGAGCAGGTCTTCGACGAGATGCAGCAGGTGGTGAAGCGCGGCATCAACACCTTCAAGCACTTCATGGCCTACAAGGGCGCGCTGATGGTCGACGACGACGAGATGTACGCCTCGTTCCGTCGCTGTTCCGAACTTGGCGCGATGCCGCTGGTTCATGCGGAGAACGGCGACGTTGTTGCCCATCTGCAGGAAAAGCTGATGTCCGAAGGCAATAACGGCCCGGAGGCGCATGCCTATTCCCGTCCTCCCGAAGTCGAGGGCGAGGCCGCCAACCGGGCGATCATGATCGCCGACATGGCGAATGTGCCGCTCTACATCGTGCATGTCTCCTGCGAGGAGGCGCACGAGGCGATCCGCCGCGCCCGGCAGAACGGCAAGCGGGTGTTCGGAGAGCCGCTGATTCAGCATCTCGTGCTGGACGAGAGCGAATATGCCCATCCCGACTGGGACCACGCCGCGCGTCGCGTGATGTCGCCGCCGTTCCGCAGCAAGTTGCACCAGGACGGTCTCTGGAACGGCCTTGCCGCCGGCTCGCTGCAATGCGTCGCAACCGACCACTGCGCCTTCACAACCGAGCAGAAGCGCATGGGGATCGGCGATTTCACAAAGATACCGAACGGTACAGGCGGTCTTGAGGACCGGATGCCTGTGCTCTGGACGCGCGGCGTGAATACCGGCCGCCTTACGCCGAACGAGTTCGTCGCGGTGACATCAACGAACATCGCCAAGATCCTGAACCTGTACCCGAAGAAAGGCGCGGTGATCGTCGGCGCCGATGCCGATATCGTGGTCTGGGATCCAAAGGCGTCGAAGACCATCACCGCCAAGAACCAGGTCTCCGCGATCGACTACAATGTCTTCGAGGGGATCGAGGTGACGGGGCTGCCGCGCTTCACGCTCAGCCGCGGCGAGATCGTCGCGACCGAGGGCAAGGTCGATGCTGCGGAAGGGCGAGGCAAATTCGTCGGCCGCGATCCCTATCCGGCGACCAACAAGGCGCTGTCCAAGTGGAAGGAACTGTCGGCGCCGCGCAAGGTGGTGCGTTCTGCCGAGAACATGCCGGCCGGCGTCTAAGGCCGCCCGGCACAACGAAAACAGAAGCGGACCGCCGGTAGGGTGCCGGCCGGTCCGCCGGTTTGGAGACTATGGTGACAGACATCGAGGCGACCGGCGCCGCGAACGGGGCAAGCGGCGCGGGGGAGACATCCGCCTTCCGGGTGATCGAGGCGCGGGACCTCTGCCTGACCTTCGAGACGAACGACGGCCCGGTCCACGCGCTTTCCAACGTGGACCTGACGGTCGAGCGCGGCGAGTTCGTCTCCTTCATCGGTCCGAGCGGCTGCGGCAAGACAACGCTGCTCCGGGTGATCGCAGATCTGGAACAGCCGACTTCGGGCACGATCTCCGTCAACGGGATGACGCCGGACGCGGCGCGCAAGGCGCGGGCCTATGGCTATGTGTTCCAGGCCGCCGCGCTCTATCCTTGGCGCACCATCGCCGGCAACGTCGCTCTGCCGCTTGAGATCATGGGACTGGACAAGACGGAGCGCGAGGCGCGCATCAGGCGCAATCTTGAACTTGTGAATCTCGCCGGATTCGAGCGCAAATTCCCCTGGCAACTTTCCGGCGGCATGCAGCAGCGCGCCTCCATTGCCCGTGCGCTCGCGGTCGAGCCGGATCTGCTCCTGATGGACGAGCCGTTCGGCGCGCTGGACGAGATCGTCCGCGACCATCTGAACGAGCAGCTGAACCAGCTCTGGGACCGCACGAACAAGACGGTCATCTTCGTCACCCACTCGATCCCCGAGGCGGTTTTTCTCTCGACCAAGATCGTCGTCATGTCGCCGCGCCCGGGCCGGGTGCATGACGTGATCGACTGCAACCTGCCGCGCGCGCGAACGCTGGATGTCCGGGAGACGCCGGAATTCCTGGAGATCGCGCACCGCGTTCGCGACGGGCTGCGGGCAGGGCACGCCTATGACGATGAGTGATTTCCTGCACTCGAAGACTGCCGCGGTCCTGACCGTGGTCCTGGTTCTGCTCTGCGTCTGGTATGTGGGCGCGGTGGCGCTGAACACGCCGTTCCAGCGCGACCAGGACGCGCGCGCGAAGGTGGAGCGGAGCACCGGCGAATTCGTCGTTCAGACCCTGAACCAGAAACGGCCTGTGCTGCCGGCGCCGCACCAGGTCGCCGCCGAGATCTGGAAGACCACGGTCGAGAAGAAGATAACATCCAAAAGAAGTCTTGTTTATCATGCCGGTATAACGCTTTCTTCAACCATGCTCGGGTTCCTGATCGGAACCTGTCTCGGGATTGTGCTCGCCGCCGCGATCATTCATGTCGAAAGCCTCGAGCGCAGCCTGATGCCCTGGATCATCACCTCCCAGACCATTCCGATCCTTGCCATCGCGCCGATGGTGATCGTGGTGCTGAACGCGATCGGGATCTCCGGCCTCAT
The DNA here is from genome assembly GCF_965216895.1 of Nisaea sp. Taxonomy (GTDB): domain Bacteria; phylum Pseudomonadota; class Alphaproteobacteria; order Thalassobaculales; family Thalassobaculaceae; genus Nisaea. The sequence goes on along the minus strand of NZ_OZ244205.1, from coordinate 984,567 downwards.
CCCGAAGGCGATGATCTCGACCTATCTTTCCTTCTTCCCGGTCACCGTCGGCGTGGTGAAAGGCCTGCGCTCGCCGGATCCGATGCAACTCGACCTGATGCGGACCTACAGCGCGTCGTCCCTGCAGACCTTCTGGAAACTGCGTTGGCCGTCCTCGATCCCGTTTCTCTTCACCTCGATGAAGGTTGCCATCGCCGCCAGCCTCGTTGGCGCGATCGTTGGCGAACTGCCGACCGGCGCGGTCGCGGGCCTCGGCGCGCGTCTTCTCGCCGGGTCCTACTACGGGCAGACGGTACAGATCTGGTCGGCGCTGCTGAGCGCGGCCTTCCTCGCCGCCATGCTGGTGACCATTGTCGGTGTGGCGGACAAGGCCGTGCGGCGGCGCATGGGGATGGTGCAATGATTGCCGGAATCCCCCTGACCGTTCTTGGCGGTGCGGCGGCATGGCTCTTTGCCGCTGGTACCGCGCTCACCGGGCATGCCTCGGTTTCCGCCGCGTTCGTCGCCTGCGCTGGACTGCTCCTGGCGGCCGTCGGATCTGCTGTTGTTCGACGCGACGGGCCGCTGGGGGTTGTTGCGATTTTCCTTGCTGTTCATGCTGCGGCGATCCCCCTGATGCTGCATGTCGACTCGGCGCCGGGCGAGATGGACGGGGCCTATTGGAGCCTCTTGGTATCGGCTTGGTTGATGGCTTGGACCAGCGTCAGCCGTCTTGCTGCGCTCTCCAGAACCCTTCCGACCGGCGGTCGGCGCGCCCTCGACCTGCTGATCCCGCTGATCTTCGGGCTCTGGCTGATGCTGATCTGGGAGGCGGTCACGCGTGGCGCGGGGGTGCCTCAGGTGCTGCTGCCGGCACCGAGCGCGATCTGGGCAAAACTGACTGCCTCGGTGCCGATCCTCTGGGCGGATTTCGTGCAGACCTTCCTAAAGGCGGTGATCGTCGGCTATGCGCTTGGATGCAGCATCGGCTTCGGTACCGCCATCCTGGTCGACCGCTCGCCCTTCCTCAAACGTGGTCTTGTGCCGGTCGGCAACATGGTGAGCGCGCTGCCGATCATCGGCGTGGCGCCGATCATGGTCATGTGGTTCGGCTTCGACTGGCACTCCAAGGCAGCTGTCGTCGTGATCATGACTTTCTTCCCGATGCTGGTGAACACTCTGGAAGGGCTTTCGGCCTCGAGCGCGATGCAGCGGGATCTGATGCGCACCTATGCCGCCAGCTACGGCCAGACGCTCTGGAAACTGCGGCTCGTCGAAGCATTGCCGTTCGTTTTCAACGCCCTCAAGATCAATTCGACGCTGGCGCTGATCGGTGCCATCGTGGCCGAGTTTTTCGGCACCCCCATCGTGGGAATGGGATTCCGCATTTCAACCGAGGTCGGCCGGATGAATGTCGACATGGTCTGGGCGGAAATCGCGGTTGCGGCGTTGGCCGGCTCCGCGTTCTACGGCGCGTTGGTGCTGATCGAGCGCGCGCTGACATTCTGGCACCCGTCAAACAGATAAGAGCGGGGCCGGGGAGGCTTTATTCATTGAGGAGAGTGACGATGCAAAGAGTGCTGACTGGAATGCTCGCAGGAGCTGTCGGTCTGATGGCGACCACCGCCATGGCGGCCGACAAGGTCACCCTGCAGCTGAAATGGGTCACCCAGGCCCAGTTCGCGGGTTACTACGTGGCGGCCGAAAAGGGCTTCTACGAAGACGAGAACCTCGATGTCGAGATCAAGCCGGGCGGGCCGGACATTGCGCCGCCGCAGGTGATCGTCGGCGGAGGGGCCGACGTGATTATCGACTGGATGCCGTCCGCGCTGGCATCGCGCGAGAAGGGCGTGCCGCTGGTCAATATCGCCCAGCCGTTCAAGAGCTCCGGCATGATGCTGACCTGCCTCAAGGAGACCGGTATCAAGAGCTCGGACGATTTCAGGGACAGGACCCTCGGCGTCTGGTTTTTCGGCAACGAGTATCCGTTCCTTTCCTGGATGTCCCAGCTGAAGATCCCGACGGACGGGAGCGCCGGCGGCGTTACCGTGCTGAAGCAGGGCTTCAATGTCGATCCCCTGCTGCAGAAGCAGGCCGATTGCGTTTCCACCATGACCTATAACGAATACTGGCAGGTCATCGATGCCGGCATTCCGGCATCGGAGCTGGTGGTCTTCAAATACCAGGATCAGGGCGTCGCAACGCTTGAGGACGGGCTCTATGTCCTTGAGGAAAATCTGAAGGATCCGGCCTTCGTCGACAAGATGGTGCGCTTCGTGCGGGCTTCTATGAAGGGCTGGAAATATGCCGAGGCCAATCCTGACGAGGCTGCCGACATCGTGCTGGAAAACGACGCGACCGGTGCGCAGACCGAAAAGCATCAGCGCCGCATGATGCGCGAGGTCGCGAAGCTGACGGCCGGTTCGAACGGTGCGCTCGATCCGGCTGACTACGAGCGGACGGTCAACACGCTCCTGAAAGGCGGCTCCAGCCCGGTGATCACCAGGAAGCCGGAAAACGCCTGGACCCACCTGATCACGGACAAGGCGCTGAAATAGGCGGCGCTTGCATCATCCGGGAAAAGGCGGCCGCCATCGGCCGCCTTTTTTCTCTGGTGGCCGATCGTCCCCGCCGACAGTAGTTCTTGCCACTGACCGCACCTTATTTTTGGTTTTGCATGCACGATATCGTTCTTCTTCCCGGTTTCATGTGCGACTCCCATCTCTGGGACGATGTCCGTCCGGGACTCGAGACATGCGGACGACTGCATTTTGGGGATCTTGCGCGTGACCGGAGTTTCGAGGCGATGGCCGAGCGGGTCCTGGCGGCCGTGCCTGACCGGTTTTCGCTCGTGGGCTTTTCCATGGGCGGTTTCGTTGCGCGCGAGATTGCATTGAGAGCCCCGGATCGTGTCGAGCGGCTTGCCCTGCTCAATACCAGCGCGCGGGGCGACGATCCGGATCAGGCGCGCCGCAAGCAAGGACTTGCCAGAGCGGCGGAGGCACGGGGATTCCGGGGATTGTCCCGCCATTCGATCCTTTCGTCCCTGCACCCGGACCGGCGTGACGACGAGAGGATGGTCGGCAAGATCCGCGAGATGGCCGACCGGATCGGCAAGGCGGGGTTCGTCAACCAGATCGGTGTGGCACGGCGCGACGGGCATGGCGATCTGATCAGGATCACCTGTCCGACGCTGGTGGTCTGGTGCCGCGAAGACGAGCTTCGGAGCCAGGAAGAGGCGCGGGAACTCGCCGACGGCATTCCGGTAGCGCGGCTCGAGATCGTCGAGAATTGCGGCCACATGTTGCCGCTGGAGGCGCCAGAGGAAACCGTGGCGTTGCTGCGCGGCTGGCTCGAATCTCCAGTCCCGGTTTAGTATGATCGCGCGCGGAGCGCTTTCCCCACATCACCGGCCATAGTCATGTCGCGTATCATCTGGCTCGCATCCTATCCCAAATCCGGCAATACCTGGATGCGGGCTTTTCTCGCAAACTACGTTCTGAACACGCCGGATCCGGTGCCGCTTGGCGACTTGCGGGCCTTTTCCCTGAGCGATGTCCGCCCGCGCTTCTACGATCAGGTCTTCGATGGCGATATCCGCCGGATGACGGCAGGGGAGAGCGTGAGTCTGCGCGCCGCGGCGCAGCGGCGTCTCGCTGCGGCGAAGGACCATGACCATTTCGTCAAGACGCATTCGCGCCAGGGCATGCTGCAAGGAATGCCGTTGATCGACAGGTCGGTTTCGGCGGGCGCGATCTATATCGTGCGCAACCCTCTGGATGTCGTGCCGTCCTATGCGAGCCATCTCGGTGTGGACATCGACCGGGCCATCGGGGTGATGGCGGATCCGGATCATGCGACGCTCGAGGCTGATGTCCAGATCAAGACGGCGATCGGGCGCTGGGACACGCATGTCGCGAGCTGGCTGGATGACGCTCAGTCGCTGCCGGTCTGCCTCGTCCGGTACGAGGATATGCGCGCGGCGCCGGAAAAGACCTTCGGGCAGGTCATAAGGACCCTCGGTCTGCCGTCCGATCCGGACCGGCTCGCACGGGCGGTGCGCCATTCCTCATTCGAGGAACTCAGCCGCCAGGAAAGCGAGAGCGGATTCTCGGAACGGCCACCGCATATGGAGCGTTTCTTTCGTGCCGGTCGCAGCGGAGCGGGGGCGCAGGAGCTCGCTTCAGGGCAGCGCGACCGTCTCGTCGCTGAATTTGGCGCGGTGATGCGTAAGCTTGGCTATCTCTCCTGAGAGAGTGTCACTTGCTGGTGTCGGTGAACAGCCGTTCCAGTCTGCGGGAGGGGCAGATGCGAGTCTCGCCGGCCTGGCGCGGAGCGTGAGCGCAGTGCGGAGCTGGAACGCAGCCTCTCTGCGGCGGCAAAACCTGCCTTCGCCTGCTTGAAATCACCGCGGAAAGAAGTCACGAGAGCCCCAGGGGGCGGTCGCGCGATCTCTCCCGTTCAGCGTAGCAATTCGCAGATATCTGTCGGCGCGGCGTGCCCGGCGACAATGACCCGGTCGAGATGGCGCCATTCGAATCCCTCGCCGGCGGCGACCTGCAGCGATGCGGATGTCGTTGACCTTGTTGAGGGATTCGAGACGCGAGCGGACATTCACGGCATCACCAATGATCGAGTTTCCGAAATGGTCCGATGTGTCGATCTTTCTGACCGCGACCTCGCCGCAGTCAAGGCCGGTCCGGACGCAAAAAACCTGGGATCCATCACCCTGCTCTCGGCTGGAGAGAGATTGCATGGCATCAAGCGCGGCGTTACATGCTCAAGCGGTATGATCGGGCAGGATCGCGTGGTGCATTGAAAAAGGTGAGGAAGCCATAATCCATGCACTTGTCGATCGTCCCGCCCGAGTGATTGATCGCGCCGGGCACCAGGTCGGAGTTCTCGCATTTCTACGATCTGGTGATCTCGCTCCTTCCCTTCGGCATTCCTGATGAAGCCTTCAATATAAATGAACAGGATGCTGAGTCCCTTGTGACCGGCCCGGAAGGAGGCGATCTCGCCGATGCCGGTCATACCGGCGGCCAGATCAGGCGTCACTTTGCGCTTGGGTGAGCGCAGGCCAGATTTCATCTGACCGGCGGAGCGACCAATCGTATTGACCTCGACGATCTGTGAACCTGGTGCCAGGTTTTCCGAGACCCCGCACTCTGGCCGCTTTGCGGATGTCCTCACTGATGCTCCGGATCGGTGCGGATATCTGCATGGCGAGATATCCGGCCGCAAGACCGATATTAGAGAACGTACGAAAAACGGCCGCATCGGAACAATGCGGCCGTTTCGCTGTCGGTTGGAGCGGTGTTTACTCCGCGGCTTCCGGAACAGGCCAGCCTGCGACTGCTTTGACCTCGAGGAATTCGAGAAGGCCGAACTTGCCGCCTTCGCGACCGTTGCCCGACTGCTTGTAGCCGCCGAACGGGCTCCCGGGCGCGCGACCCGCACCGTTCAACTGGATCATCCCGGCGCGGAGCTGGCGGGCGAGACGCTTGGCCCGTTCCGGATCGCCGGTCTGGACATAGGAGGTGAGCCCGTACGGCGTGTCGTTGGCGATCCGGACCGCTTCCTCTTCCGATTCGAAGGACATGATCGACAGGACCGGACCGAAGATCTCTTCCTTGGCGATCGTCATGTCGTTGGTGACGTCCGCGAAGACCGTCGGCTTCACGTAGTAGCCGCGATTGAGACCGTCCGGACGGCCGGGACCGCCTGCGAGCAATGTCGCGCCTTCCTTGATGCCGGCCTCGATCAGGCCCTGGATCTTGTCGAACTGGGCCTGGGAGACCACCGGACCGATCTGGCGGCCTTCCTGGGTCGGATCGCCGACTTCCTGGGCCTCGGCAACGGATTTCGCGGTCGCGACCGCTTCGGCATAGGCCGACTTCTCGACCATCATCCGGCTCGGCGCATTGCAGCTCTGGCCGCTGTTGTTGAACATGTGCAGCACGCCGCGTTTCACCGCCTTGGCAACGTCGGTATCGGCGAAGACGAGGTTCGGTCCCTTGCCCCCGAGTTCCAGCGCCACGCGCTTGACCGTATCCGCGGCCGCCTTGGTCACGGCGACCCCGGCACGGGTGGAGCCGGTGAAGCTCATCATGTCGATGTCGGGGTGACGACTCATTGCCTCGCCAACCGTCGGGCCGTCGCCGTTCACCAGGTTGAACACGCCCGCGGGGAAGCCGGCCTGTTCCATGAACTCGGCGAAGAGCAGGGAGGACATCGGCGCGATTTCGGACGGCTTCAGCACCACGGTGCAGCCGACACCAACGGCCGGGACGACCTTGAGCGTGACCTGGTTCATCGGCCAGTTCCACGGCGTGATCAGACCGCAGACGCCGATCGGCTCATGAATGATGTATTCGCTCTGAAACTTGTCGTTCAGCGGGTGCTCGAAGGTGAATTCCTTCAGCGCCCGGATGAAGGCCTTGATGTGGCCGAGACCGGCCGCGGCCTGCTGGCTCGAGGCGATGTTCTTCGGCGCGCCCATTTCGCCGGAGATCGCGGCCGCCATCTCCTCGATGCGCTCCTGATAGATTTCCGCGAGCTTCTCGACTTTCGCAACGCGATCGGCATGGGGCGTGGTGCTCCAGTCCGGGAACGCGCGCTTGGCGGCGGCGACCGCAGCGTTTACGTCTGCTTCGCTGCCGAGGGAAATGGTCGCGTATTCGGTCTCGTTCGCCGGGTTGATGACGGGGAAATCGTTCGCCTTGCTCGGCGCCACCCATTTTCCGTCGATGAAGAAATCGGTCTTCCGTTCCATCTGTTCCTCCCGCGGGGTCCCTCGGACCTGCCGCGTGCTTGCCGGTGATATCTGGCCCCTCCCGGTCTCGGGCGGGTAGTCCGCATATGGGGATCGGAACGGGCCGGTACTAGGTGGCCCTCCACGGGAGGACACGTGCCCGCATTACTCCACGAAATTCGCTTCGGCAACAAGGGGCTAAAGAAGGACCGGTTTTCCTGCGGTATAAGCTCAGGAAAAGGAAGCGAAAGAATCTTTATTGTTGCGCTACACGATCGCTGCATAGACTTCGAAATCCAGCGGTGAGGGCACTTCCCCGCTCTCATGCTGACTGACGCATCGACCCGTATTCTGCCGGGCCGAGGGTTCAGCCGAGGTGGGTTTCGCCGCAAGGCGGAGGCACTCAAAACAAAACGGCGGACCTCTTGCAATCGAACATGGAGGCTGATCATGAATTTCCTGAAATACCCGCTCTTCGGTGCCGCCCTCGCGGTCGCCGTTGCGAGCGTCGCCGATGCCAAGACCTACAAGGTCGGGCTTGACGGTACTTTTGCCCCTCACGCCATGCCGAAACTGTCCGGCGGGGTCGAGGGCTTCAACGTCGATCTCGCGAACGAGATCGGCAAGCGCCTCGGGGCCGAGATGGATATCACCGCGGCCCAGTGGTCCGGTTTGCTGCCGGGCATGCAGGCCGGCACCTACGACTTCATTGTCGCGCCGACCACGCTCACGGAAGAACGCACCAAGAGCATGCTGTTCACCGAGGGCTACATAAACACGGACTTTCAGTTCGTGCTCAAGAAAGGCGGCCCGAAGATAACCAATCTCGAAGATTTCAAGGGCAAGGTCATCGCGGTGAACAAGGGCGCCGTCTATGACAAGTGGGCGCGGGATCTGGAGAGCGAGGTCGGCTGGAAGGTCGAGTCCTACGGCACCAACACCGACGCGATTCAGGCTGTGGTTTCCGGACGTGCCTTCGCCAATGTCGCTGGCAATACCGCGTCGGCATGGGCGGTGAAGAAGAACCCACAGATCGAACTTTCCTACATCCATTCCACCGGCAAGGTCTTCTCCATGCCCTTCCGCAAGGACAGCGCCGAGCTCCGGAACAAGGTCGAGGAAGCGATCGAGTGCATGAAGCTTGACGGCACCATGACCATGCTCAGCGAGAAATGGTTCGGTGTGACGCCAGCCCCGGGCTCTGCCCTGATCACGGTGCAGCCGGGTTACGGAGAGCCGGGCTTCGAGGGTCACGATCCGACCGAGCACACGCCGAGCTGCGGCTGACAACTTGAAGCTTCACAACGCCGGACACGGGCACTCCGTGTCCGGCGGCATGCCCGTTTTCAAACTGTTCAGAGTATTGGTTCATGGCACCCATCCTCGAGGCCCATGGCCTTTGGAAGGCATTTGGCGATTTTCAGGCGCTGAAAGGCGTCGACTTCGCGCTTGAGACGGGGGAACTCGTCTTCATCATCGGTCCCTCCGGGTCCGGCAAGAGCACGCTGCTGCGCTGCTTCAACCGTCTCGAGGAACCGAGCGACGGGGTCGTGATCTTCGAGGGCGTGGACCTCATGGACCGGAGCGTCGACATCAATCTCATGCGGCGGCGCATCGGCATGGTGTTTCAGCAGTTCAATCTCTATCCGCACCTCAATGCACGCGACAACATCACGCTGGCTTTGCGCAAGGTGCTGGGCAAGAGCCGGATCGAGGCAAACGAGATCGCGGAGAAAATGCTCGAGCGGGTCGGCCTTGGCGACAAGGCGGAGTCCCATCCGGGAGCGCTTTCGGGCGGGCAGCAGCAGCGCGTCGCCATCGCCCGCGCGCTTGCGCTTGAGCCTGCCGTCATGCTCTTCGACGAGCCCACGAGCGCACTTGATCCCGAACTGGTCGGTAGCGTGCTGCAGGTGATGCAGCAGTTGCGCGATGCCGGCATGACGATGGTGGTGGTCAGCCACGAGATGCGTTTCGCAAGAGCGGCGGCGGACCGGGTCATCTTCATGGCCGACGGTCAGATCCTCGAAGAGGGAACGCCTCAAGAGGTCTTCGAGGCGCCACAGCATCCGCGCACCCGTGATTTCATGGCGGAGATCGGGCAATGAGCGAGGTCGTGCCCGACACCATGTGGGACCGCTTCGTCGAGACCTTCTTCCGTCCGGACCTGATCGCGGAATATGCGGGCGCAATCGGAAAAGGCGTGATCGTCACCTGCGAGATCGCGGTGCTCGTCGTGTTCTGCGGCATCGCGCTCGGGATGACACTCGCCATTCTCAGGAGCTACCGCAACAAGGTGCTCTCGGCCCTCATCGTGATTTTTGTCGACCTGATGCGCTCGCTGCCGCCGCTTGTGCTGATTTTGCTGATCTATTTCGGCCTGCCGACCGTGGGGATCACGCTCTCCGGGTTCTTCGTGCTCTGGCTGGTCCTGACATTGGTACTCGGGGCTTTTGCAGAAGAGATCTTCTGGGCCGGGATCCTCTCGGTCCGAAAAGGACAATGGGAGGCGGCGCGTTCGACCGGTCTCGGCTTCAACCAGACTCTGATCTACGTCGTCATTCCCCAAGCCGTGCGGATGACCGTCGCGCCGCTGACCAACCGGACCATCGCAATTACCAAGAACACCGCACTCGGCACCGTTATCGGAGTGGGAGAGATCCTGAACCAGGCCTCGACCGCGCAATCCTTCTCCGGCAGTGCCACGCCGCTGATGATGGGGGCCATCGCCTATATCCTGCTCTTCATCCCGGTCGTTGCTGTCGGCCGCTGGATCGAGACCCGATTCCAGTGGAGGCGCGCCTGAGATGGACGAGCTGATCTACAACTTCTTCAATATCGACATCATGAAAGAGGTCTTCCCGCTGATGCTGCGAGGCGCCGGGATGACGTTGCTGCTCTGTCTTGCGGTCATCCCTCTCGGGCTTCTCGGCGGTCTGCTTGTCGCCCTCGCTGCGCGCACGAGACACCGGCCGCTACGCTATGCCGTCATTGCGCTGATCGACCTCTTCCGCGCCGTGCCGCCGCTCGTTCTGCTCATCTTCGTTTATGCGGGGCTGCCGTTTGCGGGAGTCGACATCTCGCCGTTCATGGCGGTCTGCATTGCCTTCTTGCTGAACAATTCGGCCTATTTCGCAGAAATCTACCGGGCGGGGATCGAGAGTATCGGCGCGGGACAGTTCGAGGCCGCGCGCTCGACCGGGCTCACCGGCATCCAGACCATGCGCTACGTGATCCTGCCGCAGGCGACCCGGAACGTGCTGCCTGATCTGCTCAGCAACATCATCGAGATCGTGAAGCTGACCTCAATCGCCAGCGTGGTATCGTTCCAGGAGTTGCTCTATTCCGCCGACATGGCCCGCTCGGTGACATACAACGCCTCGCCGATCGTCATGGCCGCGGTGGCCTATCTGGTGATGCTCTGGCCGGTGGTACGGCTCCTCAGCCGGATGGAGCACCGGGTCGGGCACTGAGGCGGGTCCGGTCCGGGACCTATCGCGCCGTGAGGCCGGCCCGCTCAAGGCCGTGCTTCATGTGAAAATAGTCTTCCGGATTGCGGAACCGGTGAGTCGAAAGGAACCAGCGCGTAACATCCCCTGGCAGGGGCGGCGTCGCGCCGACCCAGTTTTCCCGCGCGACGGCCAGGAAACGCTCGGCTTCCCGTTCGGCGGCCCTGCTGTTTCCGAGTTGGGCGAAGGCGGCGGCGGCCCATGCCGGGGGGTAGAGAACATTGTTCTCGCCAGCCTTCGCCGCCGCCCAGATGGTTCCGGGATAGTCGCGGCAAATGTAACGGCAGGCGGTTTCGAAGCACCAATTCAGAGGGCGATATGCGGAGTCTGTCTCACGCGGCGCCTCGATGCGGCGCAGGGCTTCTGCCGTCTCTCCACAGAAGGCGAGTCCGAGGGCAGAAGAGATCGCTGTGCCGACATCGTTCTCGTTCAAATTCTCGGCGATACCAAAGCAGAGGATCGCGCGATCAAACGCGCCGGCGCCGAGGTTGGCCCAGCCGGAAGCATGGTAACTCTTGATGTCACGCGGTCCGGCCTCGATTGCCCGACGGGCATATTCCAGCGCTTCGGCCTCCGTCCCCGCGTCCTGCTGGTATCCGGGGCAGGCGAAACGCTTCAAGCTCGAGCACAGCGAGCGGCTGGATAGACCGGGGGCGAAATCCGGTGCGTCTGCGACGATCGCGTCGAAGGTATCGGCGGCTTGTGACCAGGAGGCCGGTGTCCAGCGGCGCATCAGCCCGCGCCCGAGGAGCCATCGATCGTGGATCGATGGAGAAACCGGAGACTCGCTGGCGGGATTTCCCGGTCGCCCGAGGGACAGATGGACGTTGACGGCGACAGCCAGTTTTTGCACCAGCTGCTTTAGTGACCGAGGCCAGGTCTCCAGACTGGCGGGACTCTCCTCGCTCCAGAGGATGGTGTCTGATGCGGTCTCGCGCACCGATACCAGAACATGCAGAACCGTCCGCTTCACGAAAGCGTCGGCCTCGACGCTGTAGCTTGGATCGAGCGAGGCAAGTCTTTTCCCCGCATCCGCACGTTCTCCGTCGATTACCAGCCATTCTCTGAATTTCAGCAGGTTCGACATGAATTGATGGCGGAAGGCACGGGCCATGAACCTGAGCGGCTCGGGCAGGCCGGCGTCGGAGAATGTACCGACGACCAGACGGGGGGCGCCGACGGCGATCCGCACGGCTCTCGCCATGGCGTCCTTCCCGTCCGAGTCAGGGGCATCCGGGGCCATGCCGGATTTGATCAGCGCAACGAGAGCCTTGGTCTCCTCTGACGGTTCCATGTCGTAGTCGGCTTCGAGCAGCGACCACAACCTGTTGTAGCGCTTCAGTGCGGACGCGATGTCTCCGGTTCGGACATGTTGCAGCATGAGTTCGCGGCAAGCGGCTTCGTGTGTCGGATCGAGATTCGAAAGCGCGAGTGCGGCATTCTTCGAGATCCGCTCCGCATGCGGTGCGTTTGCCCGTGTGTGGTCGCTGATCCGGGCTTCGAGGCTGGCGACCAGCCGGTCGTGCAGGATCTGCCTCTGCACGGTGATCCACGACCCGAAGACAGGATCGAGATCCTCGAAACCGAGCAGGAGTGAGGAGGAAATGTCGCTCCGTTGCAGCAGGATCGGATGAACCGGTGCCATCGCGTCCTGATCGAGGATGGTCCAGAGATCGGAGGTAAACGCTTCGGGGCGCAAGCGGATCTCGTTTCGTGTCACCTCTATGGCGTCATGCCGGACCTTGCCAAAAAACTGGTTGAGGCGCCTCAGAGCCTGTCTGAGGGACGCACGCGCCTGTTCTTCGGGTGCACTGCTCCACAGCAGGCCGGCGATCCGCTCCCGGGTTTCGCTATGGGACGGCATCAGCATCAGATACGCGAGAATCGCCTGTGCCTTGCGACTCGGCAGATTGGCCACGCCAGTGGGGGCCTCGATCGCGAATCCGCCGAGGAGGCCGACTTTCAGGACATCGTCGTGGCTCGAGTTGCGCTTCGGCGGCGAGACGATCAGAGGGGGTCGGTTTCCGTCATATAGAGCGTCCACCATCGTCAAGCCTCTGCCTTTCGGCAAGCGCCTCTCTTGGCCGGTTTGGCCGGCGCGCGACGCGCGCCGACACTCGCGAGTCATTCAACTCAATGGTCTAACGAAAGCGCCCGTCGGATCAACCTGCTTTCCGGACAAAGTGCAAGGTGTCCGCTGCCTGCGTCCCGCAATTTTTCGGTCATCAGACTGTCATGCAACGTCGCTAGCGTTCGTCGACCAGCATGCATCAGGCGACGGAAGAATGGGTATGAAATTCGGGGCGGGGCGGTTCAGGCGGGCGTTCGAGCGGAAAACGCCGGTCGTGTCGTATTGCAATCCGGATGACACCTTCGCGCGGCAGGTCCTGATTCGGTGTTTCGAACTGCTGACGGGTCAGCCGCGCCTGCAGCGAATGTATGACGACTACTGCAGCAAGCACCTCGCGGCCGGGGACTTCTGGCAGTCAGCGGTGGAGTATCTGAGGCTTTCCGTCTGTTTCGAGGAATCGCGGCTGAAAGCGATTCCGTCGGATGGCCCGCTGATCGTTGTCGCCAATCATCCCTTCGGCGTCTTGGACGGTATTGCGATCGGCCATATCACCTCTCGGGTCCGGCCGGATTTCAAGCTGATGGCCCACGCCGCGCTTGGCCGGGCCGAGCCGCTGCGCCCGTTTCTGATACCGATCGAATTCGACGGCGCTTCCAGTGCCCTCCGGAGCAATGTCGAATCGAAGCGCAGGGCACTGGCCCATCTGAAGGAAGGTGGCGCGCTTGTGTTATTTCCGGCGGGCAGGGTCTCGACGGCCGAGAATGTCTTTGGCCGTGCGACCGATGCGCCGTGGAAGCTCTTTGCAGGCAAGTTGATTGCGCATTCCGGGGCAACGGTCGTGCCGATCTTCTTCGAGGGACAGAACCGCCTGATGTTCCATTTCGTCAGCCGGTTTAGCGAAGCTTTGCGCGAAGCTCTCCTGATGGGGGAGGTGGTGCGCCGCATCGGTGATGAGGTGAGGGCGCATATCGGTGCGCCGATCGGGGCGGCTGATCTCGGTAGTGGATCGGACCGGCAGGCACTGCTCGACGACCTGCGCCAGCTGGTCTACGCGCTCGACCCTGCGCGGAACGCCGTTTCGCCGGCCTGATTCAGATCAGCGTTTCCTCCAGCACGAGGGCAGCGGCCCCGCGGGCCCAGACCTCGTCTCCGCCGGAATCGATCCTGAGGTCCACCGAGGTATCCGTGCCGGCCAGGATGTTATTCTCAAGTGCCTTTCTCAGGGCGGCGTAAAACGCTTTCGCGGAGTGTGTTCGGGCACCGGAAAGGACCACGACGGGCGGGTCCAGAATGTCGACCAGGTTGGCGATGCCGGTGCCGAGCATGGTGCCGGCCCGTTCGAAGATGGAAATTACCGCGGAGTCGCCCGCGTCCGCCTGCGCGATGAGGTTCTGGATCCGCGCTTCGAGGGCGATCGGGTCGTCGGTCGCAACCGAGGGGCCGAGGATATTTGCCTCGCGCGCGATGGCATAATCGGACACGTAGGCTTCGATGCAGCCGCGCTGGCCGCAGCGGCAGAGCGCGCCGCCGACCACGATCTTGGTATGGCCGAACTCCGCCCCGAAACCACGGGACCCGCGGTAGAGCTTCTCGTTCACGACCAGTCCCATGCCGACACCGTGTTCCACCGTGACGACAAGGAAGGTGGGGAAGGCGCGGCCGACCCCGAACCATTTTTCAGCCAGCGCCGTCATGTTGGCGTCGTTGTCGATAAAGGTCCGGAAGCCGGTCCGTTTCTCCACGATCTCCCGGAACGGAACGTCCCGTTCGGAGAAGACCGGCGCCCAGCGTACGAGCCCGGACGGATATTCGATATAACCCGGTACGCCGATCCCGAGACCGAGCACCAGGTTCGGATCGATCCCTGACCCGGAGATGATCGTCTGGACCTGTTTCATGCAGATATCGGCGATCCACTCCGGTGCGTCCCGATTGGCCCTGACCGGGATCGTTTCCGCTCCGAGAATGTTGCCCGACAGATCGGTCAGCGAGACCGAGGCCTGGTGCATCGAAATCTTGATGCCGACGGCGAAACCGGCTTCCGGATTCAACTCGAGTCGGGTGCGCGGTCGGCCGCGTACGGTTTCGTCCCGCTCCGGCGAGTCCCGTTCCTCGCGGATGACGCCGTCCTCGAGCAGTTCGGAGGTGATGATGGTGACGGTTGCGGGGCTGATGCCGATATGTTCGGCGAGTTCGATCCGTGCCACCGCGCCGCGCCGGCGCAGGCAATCGACGACGGCTTTCCGGTTCTTTGCCCGTGCCGGGTCCGGGATATGCCGACCGAGCCTCTTGTCCCGCAATTCCATCGGCTCAGAGTGTCAGGGCGCCCCGGAAGCGTGCCTCCGGAAGGCCCCTGATTCCGTCGAGTTCGGCGACAAAAATGCCGCCAGCCGTCGGTTGCGCCCGTTCCCGCTCGGCGGAAAAACCTTCGCGGCCGGTCGCGATGTAGAGGCTGCTCAGTTCGTCGCCGCCGAAGCAGGCGAGGGTGACCTGGCTGACCGGAACCTCCACCCGTATATCGCGCGTGCCGTCTGCGAGGTAGCGCTGCACGCAGCCGCCCTCGAACTGGGCGTTCCAGACCGCGCCCTCGGCGTCGACGCAGGAGCCGTCCGGAGCGCCTTCCATGCCGCTCAGTTCGGCGAATATTGCACGGCCCGACAGCGTTCCGCTCTTCCGTTCATAGGCAAAGCTGAAGATCTTGTGACCAGAGGAATCGGCAAAATACATGGTCTCCCCGTCGGGTGAGAAGCACAGGCTGTTCGTGCAGCCGACTTCGTCTATCAGGCGCTGCGAAGTATCACCACCGCCATATGAATAGACAGCCGACAATGGCCGCAGGCTTTCCTCGTCCAGCCCGCCGAAGACGAACCTGCCATCCCGGTCGCAGCGCCCGTCGTTGAGCCGGGTGCTTGGGCGATCCGGTTCGATCTCCAGCAGCTCGGTCAGTTGCGCCGCGACAGGGTCGAAATGCGCGAGCCCGTCCTCTTGGGCGAGAAGAATTCCGTCCTGTTCGGTGAAGGCGAAACTGCCGATGCGTTTCTGGAAATCGATCTTCTCTACGCCGCTTCCGTCGGCATTGCAGCTCCACAGCGACCGGCCGTGGATGTCCGTCCAGTAGAGCTTCTTGTGCTCGGCGTTCCACTGGATCCCCTCTGCGAGGATATTGCGGCAATCGAGCAGCAGGCGGGCTCGGACGGCTTCAGGCAAGGGCACGCTCCCCCAGATGATCCGGCATCTTCCCGAGAATGATCATGCCGAGCACATCGTCCTTCGAAACCTCGTCCGTACGGACGGTTCCGACCAGGCGCCCATTCTTCATTACCGTCAGACGGTCGGAAAGATCGAAGACGTCATGGATGTCGTGGCTGATCAGGAAGATGCCGATCCCTTCCGATTTGAGCTGCTTGACCAGTTCGGAGACCATCTGCGTCTCCTGCACGCCGAGGGCCGCGGTCGGCTCGTCCATGATCAGGACGCGGGCGTCGAAATAGACCGCGCGGGCGATCGCGACCGACTGGCGCTGGCCGCCGGAAAGCGCCTTCACCGGTGCCGCGAACTTGCGGAAATTGGGATTGAGCCGCCCCAGGATCTCGCGTGTCTCGGCCTCCATCCGGACCTCGTCGAGTGTGCCGGAAGGGGTGAGAAGTTCACGGCCAAGGAAAAGGTTCGCGGCGGCGTCGAGGTTATCGGCGAGGGCGAGCGTCTGGTAGATGGTCTCGATGTTGTAGCGGCGGGCGTCGCGTGCGTTCCGGATCGTCGCGCTCTTCCCGTCGATCAGGATTTCCCCGCTGTCTTTCGGATTGGCTCCCGAGAGCACCTTTACAAGCGTCGACTTGCCGGCACCATTATGGCCGAGCAAGCCGACGACCTCGCCCGGATAGAGATCGCAGGTCACCCCGTCGACGGCCTTGATGCCGCCGAACGAGACGTGGATGTCGCGCATCTCGACGAGCGGGGTGCTTGGTTCGTGTGTCATGGCGCTCACTCCCCGATCCGCCGGCGATAGACCTGGTCGATCCAGACGGCGAGGACCAGCACAAGGCCGATGACGATCGATTGCAGGGAGGTATTTACCCCGATCAGCGCCATCCCGCTCTGCAGACTCTGCATCACGAGAGCGCCGAGAATGGCGCCGTAGATCGTGCCGACGCCCCCTGCGAGCGAAGTACCGCCGATCACCGCGGCGGCGATCACCCGGAGCTCGTCAAGCGTGCCGAGATCGTTTGCCGCCGACTGCAGGCGCGCCGAGGCGATCACGGCCGAGAGCGCGCAGAGCCCTCCCATCAGCGTGAAGACGTAGAGCGTCATGCGCCGGACGTCGATGCCGGAGAGTTCGGCCGCCTGCAGGTTGCCGCCCATGGCGAAGACGTAGCGTCCGAATTTCGTACGCCGGGCGATGATGGTCATGACAATGGCGACCACGGCGACGATGACGACGGGGATGGCGATGCCATGCACGAGCTCCAGCCCGCCTTCAGGAATTTCCCAGCCTTTGGCCTCGGCGATCCGTTTCGCGGCGCGGGCCGGGACGGGGTAGGCGTTCATCGCCGCGACGAAGGAGGCGATGGCGATGCAAAGCACGCCGATATTCAGCCAGTCTGCCCAGAGCGGCTTCAGAGGGAAGTCGAAGAGCTTGCGTCGCCGCCGTCCGTTCAGGATGCCGAAGAGCACGAAGGCGACCATGATGATTCCGAAGATCCAGGATCCGACCTCTCCGAGAGTGCCCGCGATGCCGCCGCCGAAGAGCACGAAGGTTCCGTCAAGCGGCGCGACGGTGCGCCCGGTCGTGACCCACCAGGCGGCGCCGCGCCAGACCAGCAGGCCGCCGAGTGTGACGATAAAGGCCGGCACGCCGAGATAGCCGATGACCCAGCCCTGCAGGCTGCTGATCAGCAGCCCGAGCAGGAGACCGATACCGATGGTCAGCACCCAGTTGGCCGGATGATTGAAGCCGAGATAGTCGGGCAGGATCTCGGTCTGCACCACGCCCATCACCATGGCAATGACTCCGAGCACAGACCCGACCGAAAGGTCGATGTGGCGGGTGACGATAACGAAAACCATGCCCGTTGCCATCACCGCGACCGAGGCTGTCTGGACAGAGAGGTTGAAGAGATTGCGCGGGGTAATGAAGCGTCCTTCGGTCAACAGGTCCAGAAGCAGCCAGATGACGAGCAGCGCGCCCACCATGCCGAGCAGGCGGAGGTCGAGTTCCATCGTCCGGACGAGGCCCGAGAGTCCGGATTGCGTTGCTCTAACGGAGCTCGTGGTTGCAGCGGACGTGGTTGGTGCCTGGTCGCTCATGCGGGTATCCACTCGGTCGAAGAAGAGAGACCGGCACCAGACGGTGCCGGTCAGTTGGACGGAGCTTCGGCGTCAATCGCAAGCCGTGACCGTGCCGCTTTTCACGCCCTTGCAGACTACGTCCTTCGATACCCAGCCGGCGTCGATCACGACGTCCAGCTTGTCCCTTGTGATCGGCACCGGCGCAAGGAAGACCGAGCTCAGCATTTGCCCGCTCGGGCTCTTCCATTGCTGGGCGCCGGAGACCGCGTCATTGTCGGCACCCTTGGCAAGTTCGATGGCGATTTCAGCCGCACGTCTGCCGAGATCGCGGGCATCCTTCCAGACCGAGACCGTCTGGGTGCCGAGAGCAACCCGATTGAGCGCCGCATGGTCGCCGTCCTGGCCGGAGACCGGGAGGCCTTCCAGACCCTGCGCGGTCAATGCCGCGACCACGCCGCCGGCGGTACCGTCGTTGGAGGCCACCACGGCATCGACCTTGTTGTCGTTGGCGGTGAGGATCTGTTCCATGTTGCGCTGCGCGTTGGCGGGCAGCCAGCCGTCGGTATACTGCTCGCCGACCACCTTGATGTCGCCTTTGTCGATCGCCGCCTTCAGCACTTCGAGCTGCCCGTCATGCAGGAAATCTGCGTTTGGATCCTGAGGGCTCCCCTTGATGAAAACGTAATTGCCTTTCGGCTGGGCGGCATAGACCGCACGGGCCTGCATGCGGCCAACCTCGACATTGTCGAAGGTGATGTAGAAGGCGTCCGGGTGCTCGATCAGTCGGTCGTACCCGACGACGGGGATGCCCTCGGCTGCGGCCTTCTCGACCGCCGGCGTTATGGCGGAAGCGTCCTGGGCCAGGATAATGAGTGCGTTCGCGCCGCGGGCGATCAGGCTCTCCACGTCCGAGAGCTGCTTGGCCGTCGAGCTCTGCGCATCGGCGCTGATGTATTCGACACCCGCCTTTTCGAGTGCGGCCTTGATCGCTGCCTCGTCGGTCTTCCAGCGCTCTTCCTGAAAATTGGACCAGCTGACGCCGACGATGGTGTCGGCGGCCATGACCGGCTGCGGGACGCCGGCGATTCCGCCGAGCGCGAGTATCCCGGCGGCAAGCATACTCGTGAGATTTATCCTCATGTCTTCCTCCCTCAAGGAATGCGGCGTTGTTCGCCAATTGATTTATTTTAGTGATTAAAAAATATGTTGCCGCATGCCGGTCTGGCCGTCAATGTTTTCAGCGGGCGGAGCGAAAGGGAGCAGACGAGATGGCGGCATATGCAACACGCTATCCTGACCTGAAAAAACAGGCCGTGTTCGTCAGCGGCGGTGCGACCGGCATCGGCGCGGCAATCGTCGAGGCCTTCTGCTGGCAGGGCGCGCATACCTACTTCGTCGATATCGACGAGGCGGCAGGTGAAACGCTCACCGCCGGAGTCGCCGATAAAACCGGAACCTCGCCATTCTTTCACCGCTGTGATGTGACCGATACGGCAGCGCTCAGAGACGCGATCGAACGGGCCTCCGACGTTACAGGATCGCTCTATGCACTGGTGAATAACGCGGCGCGGGACTTGCGCATTCCCGCCGAAACGGTGACCGAAGACGATTGGGACGCGCTCGTCGCCGTCAATCTGAAACAGCAATTCTTCGCCGCGCAGACGGCCTACCGGCTGATGGCACCGCAAGGCGCCGGTTCGATCATCAATTTCGGGTCCATTGCGCCGGGGCAGGGGGTCCCGGATCTTTCAGTCTACAGCGCCTGCAAGGCAGGGGTTTTCGGGCTCACCCGGTCCCTGGCGCGCGATTTCGGCGAGGCCGGTATCCGGGTCAATTCCGTTGTACCGGGTGCGATTCTAACGCCGCGGCAGCTTCGGGACTGGATCGATCCCGAGACGAAGGAAGCTGTCATCCGACGCCAGTGTCTGAAGCGGGCGATGCTGGAAGACGATGTCGCAGAGATGGTGCTGTTCCTCGCCTCGAACGCTTCACGAGGCTGCACCGCGCAGGAGTTCAGAGTCGATGGCGGCAATATCTGATCGGGGTCAGCTCAGGACAAATCCCTCGTAGCCTGCCTCGGCGACGGCGTCGCAGCGCGCGCGATAATGTTGCAGCCCGCCGGCATAGGGCATGAAGACGCGCGGTTTCCCGGACACGTTCGCGCCGAGATACCAGGACGAGTTGGCGAGCGGTAGCAAGGTCGCCTCGGCGGCACGGTTGGTCTCCGCCACCCAGGTCTCCGCCGCCTGCTCGGTTGCCTCGATCCGGGTCCGCCCTTTCTGGCGCATCTGCCGGATGCAGTCGGTGATCCAGTCGACATGCTGCTCGATCGAGACCGGCATGTTGGTCAGCACGGAGGGGCTTCCGGGTCCGGTGATCGTGAAGAGGTTCGGAAAGCCGGCGATCTGCAGGCCGAGATAGGTCTTCGGTCCGGCGGCCCAGGCATCCTTCAGCGCGAGCCCGTTCTTGCCGGTGATGTTCAGGCGGAGCAGCGGGCCGGTGATGGCGTCGAACCCGGTCGCGAAGACGAGAATGTCGAGATCGTAATGCGCATGTCCGGTTTCGATCCCGGTATCGGTGATCCGCTTGATCGGATCGGACTTGATGTCGACGAGGGTCACGTTGTCGCGATTGAAGGTCTCGAAGTAGTTGCTGTCGATCGGCGGACGCTTGGTACCGAACGGATGGTCGAGATTGCTCAGCAGTTCCGCGGTCTTCGGATCCTTCACGATTTCCCGGATCTTCGCCTTGATGAAATCCGATGCGGTGTCGTTTGCCGCCTTGTCGACCATGAGGTCCTTGAACACGGCCCGGAAGCGCAGGCCGCCTTTCTGCCAGGCCTCTTCGTAGATCGCCTGTCGTTCCTCCTCCGAAACGCTGGCCGCCAGCCGCTCCTCGATGCGGAAAGGGTGGCCGTTCGGGGTCGAGACCATGATCTCGTGGATCTCGTCACGGTGCTCGCTGATATGGCGTTTGAAGTCTTCCGTCAGCGGCGCATTGCGCGCCGGTATGCTGTAATTCGCCGTGCGCTGGAAGACGGTCAGGTGCTCCGCCGACGCCGCGATCACCGGGGCGGACTGGATGCCGGTCGAGCCGGTGCCGATCTGCCCGACCCTCTTGCCATGGAAGTCCACGCCCTCGTGCGGCCATTCACCTGTGTGGTACCAGTCGCCCTTGAAGTCTTCGAGACCGGGAATATCCGGAACGTTGGCGGAGGAGAGGCAGCCGACACCGGTGATCAGAAACGGTGCGGCATAGCGTTTGCCCGAGGCGGTCGTGACGTGCCAAAGCGTGGCCGCATCGTCGAAGCGGGCGGAGATGACGCGGTCGGAGAGGCGGATGTCCTGGCGGAGATCGAAGCGGTCGGCCACGTGGTTCAGATAGTGCCGGATTTCCTCCTGGCCCGGATAGCGCTCCGACCATTCCCATTCCTCCAGAAGTTCCCTGGAGAAGTAGTAGCAATAGGAATGGCTCTCGCTGTCGCAGCGCGCGCCCGGATAGCGGTTCCAGTACCAGGTGCCGCCGACGCCGTCCGCCGCTTCCAGCACCAGAGCCTTCATGCCGAGCCGGTCGCGCAGGCTGTGCAACTGATAAAGCCCGGCGAAGCCGGCACCGATGATCAGCGCTTCAACCTGCTCGGCGGCTCCCGCCACACTTCGGGCCTCTGCGGCGATGTTCTCCGCCATGTTCCGCTCCCTGTTCGCCGTGTGGGAAAAGCATGGCCCCGGGGGCGGCGGCGATCAATCTTCCCGCCGCAAAGACAGCGATGCCGCCAGGGAGCGAACGAACAGAAAGGCCGGCTCCCGCGGGAGCCGGCCTTTCTGCCGCAACCGTTCCGGCCGTCAGGCCGAACGATACAGCTTTGTCATCGAGAATTCCCGGTGCCCGAGCGCTTCCGCCGCCGTATGCCGGCCGTTCGCGGTGCGGACGATCATCTCGATCAGTGCGTCGCCTGCTTCGTCGATGGTCATCTCGCGGGTCAGCACGCCGGTGACGTCCACGTCGATATGCTCCGACATGGTCCTGAGCGTGCGCGGATTTCCCGAGATCTTGATCACCGGCACGATCGGGTTCCCGATGACGTTGCCCTGGCCGGTCGGGAAGGTGTGGATCACGAAACCGCCCGCCGCCATCAGGGTGACGCATTCCGCCGCGGCCGAGGAACTGTCCATGAAATAGAGGCCGGGACCCTTTTCCGGTGTCTCGGCCGGCCCTATGGCGTCGATATAGGTCGAGGTGCGGCCGATCTTCTCGAGATTGCCCATCGCCTTTTCCTCGATCGTCGTCAGGCCGCCGAGAATGTTGCCCTTGGTCGGCTGGCTGTCGGAGAGATCGGTCGTCTTGAAAGGCTCGATCACCTCGTCCTGGTAGGCCTGGAAGAGCTTCATGAACTTCTCGCCGGCTTCCGGCGTCGCCCCGCGCTTGGCGCAGATATGCTCGGCCCCGGTGATCTCGGAGGTCTCGCCGAAGCAGCCGTAGAGCCCGTGCGGCAGCAGCTTGTCGTACATGTTGCCGACCGTCGGGCAGGAGGAGAGTCCGGTCGTGGTATCGCTCTCGCCGCACTTGGTCGAAACCCAGAGGTCGGTGAGGGGGACTTCCTCCTTCTGCAGCTCGGTCGCCCAATGGACGAATTCCTTGGCCTTCCAGGAGGCCTGGCGGATGGTCTCGAAATCGCCCTTCTGCTCGATCGAGAAGCCCTCGACCGGCTTGCCGGTCTTGGCAATGCCGTCGACGATCACCTGGGTCCATTCCGGCTCGATGCCGATCACCACGACGGCGGCCACGTTCGGGTTGGCGCCGGTGCCGATGATGGTGCGGAAATGCAGCTCGAGATCCTCGCCGAACTGCAGGCGGCCATAGGCGTGCGGGATCGCCATGGTGCCCTTGACGTTGTTGGCGACCGCTTCGCAGGCGGCGTTGGAAATGTCGTCGACCGGAAGAATCAGGACATGATTGCGGACGCCCACGCGGCCGTTCTCGCGGCGCCACGCATTCACAGACGTATTTGCTAGATCGGCCATCTCTACCACCTCTTGGTTTTCAGGTTGTGGGTATGGACGTGCTCGCCGGTACCGGCGGCGCCGACCATCTTGCCGATATCCTCGCCATACTTGATGACGGTGTCTCCGGTCGTCAGATCCTTGAGCGCGACCTTGTGGCCGATCGGAATGTCCGCCTTGGCGGTCAGCCGAAAATCCGAATTGTCGTGCGTGATGACACAGAGCATTTCCGTGCCCGCCTTCAGGCCCTCGACCACGACGACGCCGACATTGTCGTCTGGATGATGGACCAGCAGCTGGGGAATGTTGGTCATTTCCCTGTTCCTCCCGGTTTTCGTGAAGCGTGCTATCAGTGTGAATACCTGTACCGGAATTCTTATACAAGACTTGGTCCTCAACTCTTGCTAAGAATGCAAGAATGAGCGCAGCAAGCGGCACCAGGGAGAGGATTCTGTCGGCGCCACTCTACAAATATGTGATCGAGACACTGATCGACCGGATCGCGTCAGGCGAACTCGCGCCCGGAATCATGCTGCCGAGCGAGGCCGATCTCGGTGCCGAACTCGGCGTCAGCCAGGGCACTGCTCGAAAAGCCCTGATCGACCTCGAACGAAGGGGGATCGTGCGCCGGCGGCAGGGGGTCGGCACCTTCGTCGCCGCGAGGACGCCCGAGAGCGCGTTGTTCCACTTCTTCCGCCTGCGCAATCCTGACGGCAGCCATTCGGTGCCGGAACTCGAAGAGGAAAGCGTGCGGCGTCGCAAATCGTCGAAATGCGAGAGAGAGACCCTGTTCGGCAGGCCGGACCACGTGTTCGAAATCGAGCGTGTTCGCTCGATTGACGGCAGGCGCCTGGTCCACGAGATATCTGTCGTCCCGACCCCGCTCTTTCCGGGGCTTCCGGAACGCTCGCCTTTGCCGAACACGCTCTATGTGCTCTACCAGCACGCATATTCCATCGCCATCGTCCAGGCGAACGAGAACATCAGAGCTGTCTCCGGCACGCCTCGGGTGTGCGAACGGCTCGGGGCGGCGGCGGGACTCCCCATGCTCCGGGTCGACCGCATGGCGAGAGACCTCTCGGGGCGCACGGTCGAACAGCGCACCAGTCACTTTGTGACAGGGAACCATTGTTACGCGGTCGAGCTGACCTAAGCGTCCAACGCCTGCTCGTTCCGGCCGGATACCCCTGGTTGCCGCAAGAAAATTCGCATTGAGCGGTATAAACTGATAATTTAATTATGTAGTACTCCTCGCTGCCGTGAAAGTCTTGATGGTCAAGATGACATCTTTTCGTTCCAGCGCCGTCGCGATGCACCCGAAGGGCAAGGCCGAGCCGGTTGTCGCGTTCGACTGGGGCTACTGGATGTGCTCGCTCGAGACGGAAGCCGATCGGTTCGGTCCTTTCGCCGATCTCGTTGCTTTGTGGCGGAGCCGGATACGCGACAATGGACGTTTGCCGCGCCGGAGCGATTTCCGGGCCGAAGAGTTTGCCGGTTGGATGGGGCGCATATTCATCGCAAAGATCGAGCACGATCCGTTCGATCTCAGGTTCACCCTCTGGGGGAGCACGCTGTCGGAATGGTGGCGTGTGGATTATACCGGGCAGACCTTGGGCACCCAGTCCTCCGATCCGGAGGCCTGGGCGGTCGAGCGCCGGTATTTTGAGGAGATGGCGCGCAGACCGTTCTTCGGCCTTGCCGGCGGGAGCCTGTCGGAATACGGCCGGTCGCACATCAAGGTGGTGGGCCTCGACCTTCCGTTTTCGAACGGCACGGGACTTGACCAGATCCTGTCGGCTCATATGCGGATCGATGCCGAGCAGGCTCTCCCGCAACTTCTGCCGGATTGCCCGCTTTCCGCGTTTGAGGAGAACAACAACCTGAAGGCGGGGCCCCGGGTCGTGTGGTGACCGGACGCGACGCTGTCCGCTGTTCACCGACCTCGTCAGCCTCGCAATGATCTTCGATGTCTATCCGCGGCGTTCGATGCGGCTGGATGCAAAGTGCAATTCAACGCGATGATTTTGCACGCTGCCTCTTGGATGCTGTGGTCGGGCGTCTGGTCAACTTCTTCAACACCACGATTTCCGATACCTATCAGCACAGACCTGTATTCTAAGAAAAGTTGATGTTCGGCCTCATGATGCTGAGATACGTGCATGCCGAAAGACGCGCACCCTCGAAGGTGCGCGACTTCCGGGCTTGCGCGTTCCCGGTCAAGCATGGCTAGATCTATACCGACACCTTTGACCGGAATAGCGAGTTGCAAAATTCAGGTCGAGACTGATTTACAGTCCCTTTCACCGGTCGCGCGAGGGACGATCGGTTTCTAGGTCGTCTATCAGAAAATCGCCAAATTTAAGTTTGCCTGGAACAGGGCGCGGATATTCCGGCGTCGGCGCTCTTTTCCAAACGTTGGCCCAGCGTGCTGGATTGCGGATGGGCGGAAATTTGGCCGAACGGCACCAGCGCGGCAATCGGACACCTGGGCCGAGTGGCTGGACAATGGCGCAGCCTCGCTGGAGCCGCCGCATCTTGGCAACCGGTACCGACGCACGACTAAAAAAGGGCCGAACCCGCCTTGGTGGCATGTCCGGCCCGATGGCGCACTTCCCCGTGCATCAGAACGCCTTATCGGCCCCCGGCCGCGACCGGTTTTTCGGCACGAACCCGGAGCGCTCCGCGTTCCGCGGCTCGCGCACCCAGACCTCGCGATTCGGATGCAGGCCGCCGCCCCGGATGGCCGGAACCGCGGTGTGGCGCGCGCGGTGCAGCAGGCGGGTATCCGCCGCGCCGCAATTCGGGTGGATGCCGCCATTGTCGGCGACGGTCTTCTCCCAGGCGGCCTTGCGCGCGGCCACCGTGGCGGAATCCTGCAGTGCCGTGCAGTTCAGCTCGTTCGTCTCCAGATCGGCAACGATCTCGTCACCGTTCTCGATCAGCGCGATCGGGCCGCCCAGCGCGGCTTCGGGGCCGACATGGCCGATGACGAGACCGACGGAGCCGCCGGAGAAGCGGGCATCTGTCATCAGCGCGATGACGATGCCGCGTTCGCGGCAGAGCGTGGTGATGCGGGAGGTCGGATCGAGCATTTCCGGCATGCCCGGCGCGCCGCTCGGGCCCGCGTAGCGGACGATGACGATGTCGTTGTTCTCGAACTGCTCCGGTGCCTCGTCGAGGGCTGCGAGCAGGCCGGCCTCGCCTTCGAAGACACGGGCCTTGCCGACGAAACGGTTGTTCTCCAGCCCGCCCTCGACGCCGGCCAGCTTCAGGATGGCGGAGAAGTCGGGGGACAGGTTGCCGCCCAGCATCCGCAGGCCGCCGGTCGGCTTGTACGGTTTGTCGACCGGGTAGATCACGGTGCCGTCCACCTTCTTGCTCTGCAGCCGTTCGACCTGGGCGGAGAGCGTCTCGCCGGTGCAGGTCAGGACGTCGCCGTTGAGCAGTCCGGCTTCGAGCAGTTCGCGCACGATCACCTGCACGCCGCCGACCGCGTCGATATCGACCATCGAGTATTTGCCGTAGGGGCGGGCATCCGTCAGCACCGGGACGACATGCTGCGAGAGGTGGTTGAATTCCTCCGGTGTGATGACCTCTTTCCAGAAGTCAGCGAATCCAGCCGCGCGGGCGATCTCCGGCGCATGCAGCACCACGTTTGTGGATCCGCCGATCGCCATCGAGACGATCATCGCGTTGCGCAGGGAATCCCGAACCACGATGTCGCGCGGCTTCAGGTCCGACTCCATCATGTGCGAGAGATGGTCGATCAACTCGGACGGGAACTCGTTCAGCCGGCGCGGATCGTCGGAGGCCGGGGCCACCATGTGCAGCGGCTGCATGCCGACAACGCCGATGAAAGTCTGCATCGTGTTGTAGGTGAACATGCCGCCGCAGCTGCCGAAGCCGGGGCAGGCGTGGCAGGAGATGTGATGGCGGAATTCCGGATCCGGATTGCCGGCGACCTGGTAGGCGCTGACAATGTCGAGGGCCTCACCGGTTTCCGG
Source organism: Nisaea sp. (assembly GCF_965216895.1). Taxonomy (GTDB): domain Bacteria; phylum Pseudomonadota; class Alphaproteobacteria; order Thalassobaculales; family Thalassobaculaceae; genus Nisaea. The sequence continues at coordinate 957,967 of NZ_OZ244205.1, read as the reverse complement.
ATCCTTGCCGGGGTGGATAGGTCCGTCCGACATGATGATGGCCGGCTGGTTGTGCTCGAGCAGGGCGGCAAGGGTTCCGACCGGAGGCTTGTCGCAGGCGACGACCGCGATCGTACCGGCGAGGCCGGTCGCTTCCAGGTGCTCGCAGAGCGCGTCGTTGGTCACTTCTCGGCCGATCAGCGAATAGCGCATCTCCGGCGTGCCGTTTCGGACACCGTCCGAGGTGGCGATGGTGAATTCCGGCTGGACGAGGCGCAGCTTGAGTTTGCCGTCTTCCTGGCCAATGCGGTCGCGCAGGCGGGCATGGATCGCGTCCACCTTCGCCTGCACGCCGAGATAGCACTGGCTGTCACCCTTGGTGCCGACGACGCCGACGGACGGCTCGTGGATCAGTTCCGGATCGGTGCCGAGCTCGCGCGCAAGCCCGATGGTCTGGGCCGAGCGGCCCGGATGGCGGTCGATGAGTAGGGGTCTGGAATTCTTCACGGGGCGTTTCCTCGGTTGGGCGCAAGTCTCTCGGACACCAGCATTTGACGGTTCCTACCGGATAATCCGGCGGGGATATTAGGGCAAGCACTCTCGGTCGGCCAACCCGCCCGGTCAACGCGCCAAATTGTCAAGGCTGACGTTCGGGGGGGCGCGGAGGTAAGTCTCGAGAGTGAGTGTGGCTAGAGCCAGGCGGAGGAGATCACGACCTCCTATGCCAACTGGCGCGGGTCGATGCGAGGCCGGTTGTCGGGACAAAGCGGTTCATCCAGACTGCTTCCTGCGCATGTTTCAGGGGAGGAGTCGCATGGAGCGGTATACCGGAGGATGCCTTTGCGGCTCTGTCCGTCTTGTGGCCACGGGACGCCCCTTCCGGGTCGGACTCTGTCATTGTCTCGATTGCCGCAAGCATCACGGGGCCCTGTTTCACGCCTCGGCGATCTTTCCCGCGGATGCGGTCACGATCGAGGGCGAGACCCATGACTATGAGGGACGGAAGTTCTGTCCTCGCTGCGGGTCCACGGTCTACGGGCGCAGCGAGGACGAGGTCGAGGTCAATCTGGGGTCGCTGGATGCGCCGGACCAGCTGCAGCCGACCTACGAACTCTGGACCGTCCGGCGCGAATCCTGGCTGCCGCCTTTCCCGCTCGAAAGGCGCTATGAGCGCGACCGCGAGCCCGGCGGACGTTTCGAGGACTAGACCGCGCCGGGGCACTGTCGCCGGAAACGGGCCGGGCTGCGAATGGGATCAACCTGCCTATCGATTGTGTCCGCATTCCTAGGAATTGGAACAACCGCACCCTGCCTCACCTGCGGCCTTTGCGGCCGCATCCTGCAGACAGCACGCATCCACCCCGGACGGCGGCGGGCCGCCACAGCAGGTCTGGGCCGCGGATTCGACGGGCTCCGTTTGCGTGGCCGATCCACAGCAAGAGCTCGCGGTTTCCATTTCTGTCGGCGCGCTGCACACCCCGGTTTCCGGCAGATCGAGTTCGACCCGTGCCGCCGCCGCATGATCGCCCGCAAGCGCGGCAACGATGGAGCGGACCTGCTCGTAGCCGGTCGCCATCAGGAAGGTCGGCGCCCGGCCGTAGGATTTCATGCCGGCCACGAAGAAATCCTGCTCCGGATGGGCCAGCTCCTGCGCGCCATGCGGGCGCACGGTGCCGCAGCTGTGCAGGTTCGGGTCGATCATCGGCGCCAGGGCGCGCGGCGCTTCCAGCCACGGATCGAGATCGAGGCGGATCTCCCGCAGCATGTCGAGATCCGGACGGAATCCGGTGGTCCCGACGATCCTGTCGACCGGAACGGATTGCGTGTCGGCGGCGCTCTGGCCGTTCACCAGCAGGGCCCCGTCTTGCTCTCCGATGCTGCGGATGCGGAACGGCATGAGCAGTTGCAGGCGGCCGGCCTCCACCGCTTCGCGAACGCGGGTGCCAAGGGTTCCCCGGGCCGGCAGGGCGTCTGCCTCGCCGCCGCCGAAGACAGCATCGAGACTGGTCCTCCTCAGCGCCCAGATCACCTGGGTACCCGGTGCTTCCCGCTGAAGATCCAGAAGATCGAGGATCACATTCATCGCCGAATGGCCGCTACCGACGACCAGTACGCGCCGGCCGGTGAAGGTGGCGCGTGCCTCGTCCAGCACATCCGGGATGCCATAGCTGATGCGGGCCGAGAAAGTCTCTTCGCCCGGGGCTTTCACGCCGCCGGAGCCGACCGGGTTCGGCGTGCGCCAGGTGCCGGAGGCGTCGATCACCGCCCGGGCCTCGATGCTGCTGCCGTCGGCCAGACGCAGTTCGAAGGGTTGTTGCGCGCGCCCCGCGGTCCTGGCCTTGTCGAAATCCTTGCGCCCGACAGAGATTACGCGGGCGCCGAAACGCAGATGCGGCCGGATCGCGTCAAGGCGGGAGAGCGGCTCGAGGTAGTGCTCGACGAGTTCGTGTCCGGTCGGCAGTTCGGAATCCGCCGGGGCTGTCCAGCCGGTCTCCTCGAGCATCCGGCGTGCGGTTCTGTCGGTATTGTAGATCCAAGGAGAGAAGAGCCGGACATGCCCCCATTCGCGTATTGCCGCGCCGACCTTGTCACCTGCTTCCAGCAGCAGGAACGGCAAACCGCGCTCGGTCAGCTGGGCTGCGGCGGCGAGGCCGACCGGGCCGGCGCCGATGACAGCAACCGGCAAAGCCTCGGTGGAAGCGTTCAACATGTTCATTTGCGGCTCTCCGAACAGGTCATCGATGTATCGATGGGTGATACTTCATGGCAAAAAAAACTCAGCCGCAGACGGCCGGACCGCATTGATCCGGACAACTGGCGGCTATGCATGCGCCGACATCGCTCCATGCCTCGACGGCAACCCGGAAGGCTTCCCGACCCTTGTCGGTGATCGAATAGACCTTGCGCCGCCGGCCGCCCACGATCTGCTCTTCCGCCGTCACGTATCCGCCGGCCTCGAATTCCCTCAGGACCGGGTAGAGCGCGCCCGGCGTCGGTGAGCAGCAGCCCTGAGTCTGCGTCTCGACCGCCCTGCTGATGTCGTAGCCGTGCAGGTTGCGCTGATTGAGCACGCAGAGAATGAAGAACTTGGACAGGCTCATCTTTATGAGTCCGTTCCAGTATTCGCGGTCGGTGTAGTCGACTTCCGCGGCCGGAACCGTTTTCATCCGGCGGGATGGGGAAGAAGTGTTCATCCGATGAATCTGAGGCGGCGCTCAACATATGTCAATGGGTAATATATTGATGGGTAATATAGGCACGTGAATAAGATTGATGCCGGGCGGTACCCCGGGGGCGAACAACGTAAGAGGAGAAACGCCTCAAGCTGGAAAACGGGGGAGAATGGCGGAGGGGAAGGGATTCGAACCCTCGATACCGGTTTCCCAGTATAACGGTTTAGCAAACCGCCGCCTTCAGCCACTCGGCCACCCCTCCGCACGGGGCATCAACGTGGGGCGAGCCCACAACACGGCGTATGCTGCGCTCCTTCTATGCGGGCGTTCCCACGCTGTCAACGCATGCTGTCCCGCCGGATGACAGATTTTTTTCCGCATGCCCGACAGGTGGCGGAAACCTTTGGTTCAGCGGTTGCCGAGGATGATATCGCTCGCCTTTTCGCCGACCATGATCGAGGGCGCGTTGGTGTTGCCGGACGGGATTGTCGGGAAGATCGAGGCGTCGGCGACGCGCAGATTCTCCAGCCCATGGACCCGCAGGTCCGGCCGTACCACATCGTGCGCCGGGTCCGGCCCCATGCGGCAGGTGCCGGACGGGTGGAAGACGGACCCGCCGGTATCGCGGAAATAGTCCATCATCTCTCCGTCACTCCGCACATCGGGACCGGGCGAGACCTCCGCTTCGACGAGCTCCCGCATGGTCGGCGTCTCCATGAGGCGCCGGATGAATCTGAATCCTTCGAGATTCTCCTGCAGGTCGAAGTCGGTGGCGAGATAGTTCGGCTGGATCTCCGGCGCCTCGTGGGGATCGGCGGAGCGCAGCTTGATGAAGCCGCGGCTGGTCGGGCGGCATTGCGAGATGCTGGTGAGGAAGGCGGAATAGGGGTCAGGATGCATAAGCGGGCGTTTGCCCGGAGGCGCCTTTGTGTAGCTCAGCGGCGAGAAATACAGCTGCATGTTCGGTCGTGTCAGCTCCGGACGGGTGCGGACGAAGCCCCCCGCCTGGTTAAGGCTCATCCCGACCGGGCCGCGCAGGGTCAGCAGATAGCGCAGACCGGCCATGGCGCGGCCCCACCAGGGCGCGAGCTCGTTGTTGAGCGAGGGGCGGCGCGAACGGTACATCTGGTCGACGATGTAATGGTCCATGAGGTTGCGCCCGACGCCGGGGCGGTCGGTATGGACCGCGATTCCGAGCTCGCGCAGGTCCCCAGCCGGACCGATGCCGGATTGCAGCATCAGGGCAGGGCTGCCGATGGCGCCGGCGGCGAGAATGATCTCTGCGTCGGCGTGCGCGCGGCGGGCGACCCCGTGGATCCTGTAGTCGATCCCGGTGACGCGACGCCCGTCGAACAGCAGCCGCTCGGCGACGGCATTCGTCTCGATCCGGAGGTTCGCACGGCGGCGTGCCGGCCAGAGATAGGCCCTGGCCGCCGACATCCGGATACCGTTGCCGATCGTGACGTGATACGGGCCGACACCCTCCTGGCTGGGACCGTTGAAATCCGGATTGACCGGCACCCCCGCCTCCGAACCGGCTTTGAAGAACTCGGCGCAGAGTGGGTGCAGGTCGGCGAGCGGAGCGGTGATCTTCAGGGGGCCGTCGCCGCCGCGCCAAGCGTTCTCGCCGCCCTGATGGGATTCCATGCGCTTGTAGACCGGCAGCACGTCGTCCCAGCCCCAACCGGGATTGCCGGCCGCTTCCCAGTCCCCGTAATCCTCCGCCTGACCGCGTATATAGACCATGGCGTTGATCGAGCTGGAGCCGCCGAGCACCTTGCCGCGCGGCCAGTAGGTCTGGCGGTTGCCGGCGGTCGGGACCGGCGCGGACATATACATCCAGTTCACGGACGGATCGTAGAAGGACTTGCCGTAGCCGATCGGAACCTGGATCCAGAACTGCCGGTCGTCGCCGCCGGCTTCGAGCAGCAGGACGCGGTGCCGGCCGCTTTCGCTGAGCCGCGCCGCCAGCGCGCACCCTGCCGACCCGGCGCCGACAACGATATAGTCGAATGTGTCTGTCACGATGAGACGTCCAATCGGGAAGTGGTTTCTTGCCTTGCGCATTCGGTCTCGAGGATCCGGGCAAGCCCCCGGACACCCTGTTCGATCTCTTCGGGTGGCACACCGCTAAAGCCGAGAACGAGACCGCTCTTGTCCAGGGGCGACATCGCGTAACGTCCGAAAGGCGTCACGGTGATGCCCGCGGCGTTGGCCGCATCAGCGACGGCATTTTCGGCAAGACCGGTAGCCAGACGACCGGTTGTGTGCAGGCCGGTATCCGTCGGCTTCAGGGCCAGCAGACCGTCCAGCTGTTCTGACGCGCACTGCATCAGAACCTGATAGCGCTCGGTGTAGACCCGACGCATCCGGCGCAGATGGGTGGCGAAATGGCCTTCGTCCATGAATCCCGCCACGATCGCCTGGCTGTTCAGCGGCGCGCTCGGCAGCCAGGTATCGAAATGGTGGTTCAGGAGGCCGGCAAAGGACGGCGGCGCGAGAATGTAGCCTAGGCGAAGTGCGGGGAAGAGAGTCTTGGAAAAGGTCCCGACATAAAAGACACGGTCGGCATGGTCGATGCTCTTGAGGGTCGGGATCGGATGAGTGCCGTAGTAGAACTCGCCGTCGTAGTCATCCTCGATGATCCAGGCATCGGCGGCTTCCGCCGCGTTCAGAAGCGCAAAGCGCCGCTCGAGACTCATCGTCACGCCAAGCGGCTGCTGGTGCAACGGGGTGACGAAGGCGAGGCGGAATTCCGGCGCCCTTTCGAGACCGGCGGCAACGTCGAGCCCGTCGGTGTCGATCGGCAACGGCACGAGATCGCCGCCGGCGGCCCTGAGCGCGTTCTGAGCCCCTATGGCGCCCGGATTCTCGAACCAGACCCTGTCGCCCTGCTTCAGCAGCATACTCGCGATGATATGGAACGCATGCTGGGCGCCGTTGGTGACGAAGATCCGCTCCTCGTCGCAATTGATTCCCTGATTGGCCCTCAGATGCGCCGCGATAGCCCGGCGCAGTGGCGGAAACCCGGCGACGTTGCCGTAGCCCAGAACCAGGTCGCGCTGTTCGCGCCAGTGTTTGTTGGATTGCCGGGTCCACTGTGCGACCGGGAACATGTCGACCGCCGGCAGCGCGGTTGTGAAGGCGCGAATCGTATGCGGGAGACGCACCGCGAACCCGGTGCCGAAACTCACGGGGGGGCGGGAGCGCGTTTCCATCGGAGGTCCCGTATCCGGTATCTCGGCTTCGGCGTCGGCTGCGCTTCGGTCGGCAATCCGGACGGAATCGCTGACGAATGTGCCGGCGCCGGTGCGTGCATCCAGCAATCCTTCGGAGATCAATCTCTCATAGACGTCGACCATCGTGGTACGGGAGACGCCGAGATCGCGCGCCAGAGTGCGCGTCGCCGGCAGCCGGTCGCCGCCGCGCAGGCCGCCCGCAAGAATGATCTCCCGTATTGAAGAGGTGATCTGCGTCGCCAGCAGGCGCGGCGAATCGTGATCGATCCGGATGGCGCTGAGCAAGGCGCCGGCGGCGCGTTTCACCATGATACCGCAGGCTCCGGGCCGAATTGGGTGTGGTTTGCAGATTGGTTTGTTCTTTTGTCGAAAATGGACCTTAAGTTAAGTCCAAATTGATCGTCAAGATGATGCAATCGGATGGCCATCCGACAGAGTAAGATCATCCAGCCGGCACACGAGCTGTGGAATTCCGTTCATGAAAATCACCAAGATCGAGACATTCAGCACCGAATTTGTCGGCTTCGTCCGCGTGACGATTGCCGACGGTAGCCAGGGCTGGGGGCAGGTCTCGACCTATAATTCGGACATTTCCGCGCTGGTCCTGCATCGTCAGGTTGCGCCCTATGCGCTCGGCTGGGATGCTTTCGATCTTCCGGGGTTGATGCGGATCATCCCCGAAAGGGAGCACAAGTTTCCGGGCGCCTATCTCCGCCGCGGCATGGCCGGGCTCGATACCGCGCTCTACGACCTCTACGGCAAACGCGAGGGCAAGAGCGTTTGCGAGCTGCTCGGCGGCACGCCGCGGCCGTTCCGCGTCTATGGCTCCAGCATGCGGCGCGATATCACGCCGGCCGACGAGGTCGCGCGTCTCAAGCGGCAGCAGGACGCGTGCGGCTACGATGCCTTCAAGATTCGCGTCGGCAGCGAATATGGCCACGACGTCGACGAATGGCCGGGTCGGACCGAGGAGATCATCGGCGCCATGGGCAGGGCCTTCGGCGACAGCTGCGACCTGCTGGCGGACGCGAACAGCTGCTTCACGCCGAAACGCGCGATCGAGGTCGGCCGGATGATGGAAGATCACGGCTTCTGTCATTTCGAGGAGCCCTGTCCCTACTGGGAGTTGGACTGGACGAAAGAAGTCGCGGACGCACTCGAGATCGACGTTACCGGCGGCGAGCAGGATTGCGACCTTGCGCACTGGCGCCGTATGGCCGCGATGCATGCAGTCGACGTGCTGCAGCCGGACATCCTCTATATCGGCGGCATCCATCGGGCGCTGCATGTTGCCGAGCTGGCGAAGAAATACGGCATGGCCTGCACGCCGCATTCGGCCAATCTCGGACTTGTCACGATCTTCACCCTGCACCTGATGGGGGCGATCGAGTCGGCGGGACCTTATGTCGAATTCGCGATCGAGGACTTCGATTACTATCCTTGGCAGAAGGATCTTTACGACCCGTTCCCGGTGGCGCGGGACGGGATGGTCGAAATTCCGGCCGGACCCGGCTGGGGGGTCGAGATCCGGCGAGACTGGCTCGAGCGTGCGGAGTATCAATGTTCGGAACTCGATTGAGCCGACCGGAGCCATCATGCAGAGCGACATTTTCACAGAGGATTTTACCACCGATCCCTATTGGTGGGACGAGACGCCGCGCCCCGAACCCGGTCGGCCGGACCTGCCGCAGCGGGTCGATGTGGTGGTGGTCGGCTCCGGCTATACCGGGCTCTCGGCGGCGCTGCAGCTGGCGCGGGCGGGGCGTTCCGTGCTGGTCTGTGATGCCGAGGAAGCCGGCTGGGGCTGCAGCACGCGGAATGGCGGACAAATCAGCCGCTCGATCAAGCCTGGCTACGAGGAACTGACCCGGCGCTACGGCGCGGACACCGCCTTTGGGATCATCCGCGAGGGCGCGAACGCACTCGACTGGGTCACCGACTTCGTCGCTGCGGAGAGAATCGATTGCGATTTCGCCGTGCCCGGCAAGTTCACCGCAGCGCATAGCTCGGTCGAATTCGAGAAGATGGCCCGGGCGGCGGAAAATCAGCCGGAGGGACTGGCCGAACCGCTCCGCGTCGTCACGCGGGCCGAGCAGCACGCGGAGATCGGCACTGATGCCTATTACGGCGGGATCGTGAACGAGAGCACCGCCTCGCTCGATCCGGCGAAATTCCACGCCGGGTTGCTCGATCGTGTGCGGGAGGCGGGTGTCCTCATTGCCGCGCGCTGCCCGGTGACGGCGATTGAGGAGGCCGCGCCGGGATTCCGGTTGACCACCGGCAGGGGCGTCGTCCGCGCCCGCAATGTTCTGGTCGCGAGCAATGGCTATACCGGTGCGGTGTCCGGCTGGCAGCGTCGCCGCGTCATCCCGATCGGCAGCTACATCATCGCGACTGAGGCGCTGCCGAAGGCGCTGATGGACCGGCTGATGCCGACCGACCGGATGCTCGGGGACAGCCGCAAAGTGGTGTATTACTACCGACCGTCGCCGGACCGCACACGGATCCTGTTCGGTGGCCGGGTCTCCGCAGGCGAGACCGATCCGCGCAAGAGCGCGCCACTTCTGCGGCGTGACCTCGCCGCGATTTTCCCGGAACTGGCCGATATCAGGGTCAGCCATTCCTGGATGGGCTTCGTCGCCTATACCTTCGATACGCTGGCGCATGTGGGCTGCAATGAAAATGTCCATTTTGCGATGGGATACTGCGGTTCCGGGGTGTCCATGTCGGGGTATCTCGGAATGCGAGTCGCTCAACAGATGCTGGGACTGAAGGAGGGCCGAACGGCTTTCGACGGGATCGGCTTTCCGACGCGGCCATTCTATACGGGGCGACCCTGGTTCCTTGCGGCGTCGGTTGCCTATTTCCGCTGGCGCGACGGCTGGAGCCGGTAACGGGTTTCTCTGCACGTTGGGGCAGATCCCGCAAGATTGGTCTGTTGTTTATTCGAGAATGGACCTGTTCTGAGGGCCAATTTGGTCTTTCAATTTTTCGTAACGGGCCGGACTGGATGTAGTCCAGGGGAGGGGCATGGATGTCTTTCTCCGATCAAGACCCGGCAAACGAACAGCGGAGAACCCTCAGATGACATACAAGAAGAATTTTTCCCGCCGCGGACTTCTCTCCGTGGCTGCCGGAGCGATGGCCCTGTCCGCCGTCGCACTGCCCGCATTTGCTGATGGCAGCGTAACCGTGGCCTCCTGGGGCGGTTCCTACCAGAATGCCCAGAGCCTGGCGCTGTTCCAGCCTGCGGCGAAGGCCATGGGCATCACCGTCAAGGAAGAGACCTATGGCGGCATGTCCGACGTTCGTCTCAAGGTCAAGGCCGGCGCTGTCGGCTGGGACATCGTCTCGAGCGGCTCCGGCAGCGCCGCCCGCGCGGCCGAGGAAGGTCTGCTCGAGAAGATCGATTTCGGTGTCGTCGACGTCTCGACCTTCTATCCGGGCCTCTATACCGACTACTGCATCGGCAGCGACGTATTCTCCACGGTCATGGCCTTCAATACCTCGACCTATGGCAACGACGGGCCGAAGAGCTGGGCCGATTTCTGGGACGTGAAGAAGTTCCCGGGCAAGCGGGCCTTTCGCAACAAGGTCGCCGGCGCGCTGGAGCCGGCCCTGATGGCTGACGGAGTGGCGCCGGAAAACGTCTACAAGGTTCTGGACAGCGAGGAGGGCATCAAGCGCGCCATCGACAAGATCCGCGATTTGAAACCGCATGTCGCGGTCTGGTGGAAATCCGGGGCCCAGCATGCCCAGCTGATGAAGGACGGGGAAGTCGACATGACCACCGGCTGGAACGGCCGTTTCGACGTGGCCAAGAAGGACGGCGCCAAGGTCGCCTATACCTTCAACCAGGCGCTGCTGGATTATGACTGCTTCGCGATTCCGAAGGGCGCGCCGAACAAGGACCTGGCCATGAAGTTCCTGGCCGAGATGAGCAAGCCGGAAATCCAGGCGAACCTGCCGGAACATATCACCTACGGCCCGACCAACAAGAAGGCCTACGAGATCGGCAAGATCGACGAGGCGATGGCCCGCGCGATGCCGTCCCATCCGGACAATGCCAAGCTGCAGCTTCCGATCAGTCTCGCCTGGTACGCCAAGTGGGAACAGAAAGCAGCCGCCATGTATCAGGACATGTTGACCGAGTAGGATCCGGCTCTTGGTCAATTTGGGGAGGGGGCGGCGCTCGGCAGCCGTCCCCGTTTCTCCGCTGCATTTCCGGTCACACTTCCCCGAGACGAACTTCTGAGAGTTTGGAATGCCGAAGCAGGACGCGCTTCCGATATCGATCTCCGGCCTTACGAAGAGCTATGGCAGTCTCTACGCGCTCGATCACGTCGACCTCGAGGTGGAGAGCGGCGAGTTCCTGACACTTCTCGGGCCGTCCGGATCCGGAAAGACCACGCTGCTGATGGCGCTCGCCGGGTTCACGCGCCCCGATCACGGCAGTATCCGCTTCGGCGGGGAAGAAATCGTGACCATGCCGCCGCACAAGCGCGGTGTCGGCATGGTATTTCAGAATTACGCCCTGTTTCCGCATATGAGCGTGGCGGCCAATGTCGGCTATCCGCTGAAGCTGCGGAAAGTTCCCAAGTCCGAAGCCGCCGGTCTCGTGGAGCAGGCGCTGGAGACGGTGCAGCTCGGCGGTTACGGCGACCGGCGGATCGGCCAGCTTTCCGGCGGTCAGAAGCAGCGGGTCGCACTTGCCCGCGCCATCGTTTTCAGTCCGCGTATCCTGCTGATGGACGAGCCGCTTTCCGCGCTGGACAAGAATCTCCGCGAACAGATGCAGATCGAACTCCGTCATCTGCACGAAAAGCTCGGCATGACCACGGTCTACGTAACCCACGACCAGCGCGAGGCGCTGACCATGTCGGACCGGATCGCCGTCATCAATCACGGCCGCCTGATGCAGCTCGATGCGCCGCGGCAAATCTACGAGCGCCCGGCGAACCGCTTCATTGCCGAATTCATCGGCGAGTCCACCTTCCTCAAGCTCGAACGCAAGGGCGACCGGCTCAGTTTTGCAGGTGTCGAACTGGATGTGGGCGACGTGCCCGACAGTCCCGGTCTTTCTCTCGTGGTGCGGCCGGAGCGGCTGACCATTCTGGACGCGGCGGATCCCGGCAAGACAAATGTATTTCCCGGTACCGTGAAGGATCTCGTCTATCAGGGCGACACCACGCTCGCCTATGTGACGCTGGCGGACGGCACCGATATCGCGGTTCGCGCCGGCATGCGCAGTGATGCTGCGATCGAAAAGCTTTCGGTCGGCGAACGTGTCGCGCTCGGGCTGCGGTCCGCCGATGTCGTGCTGATCCCGGACGAGGCCGAATGAGCGCCGCGGCGCAGGTCGCTTCGGCCGCAGGCACGCGCGCGAACGAGGCGCTGCTGTCCCGGCAGGACTGGCGCGAGCGCTGGGCGCTGCTCGGACTTGCCTCTCCGGCAGTGCTGACCGTCCTCATCGTCATGGTGATCCCGGTCGGCTGGCTGTTCTATCTCTCCTTCCTCTCCGACGACGGCAGTTTCTCGCTTGAGCACTACAACCGGATGCTCGAGAGCAAGGCCTACGCGCGGATCTTCTGGACGACTTTCAAGGTCAGCTTCCTGACCACCGGAATCTGCATCTTGCTCGGCTATCCTCTCGCCTATTTCCTCTCCCAGCTTCCGAAGCGTGCCGCCGCGCTCTGCATGCTGACCGTGCTGCTCCCCTTCTGGACCTCTTTGCTGGTGCGGACCTATGCCTGGCTGGTGCTCCTGCAGCGCCAGGGCCTGATCAATGAATGGGGCATGGGACTTGGGCTCTGGGAAGAGCCGCTGGCGCTGGTCCACAATCTGACGGGCACACTGATAGGCATGGTCCATATCATGCTGCCATTCCTCGTGCTGCCGCTCTACGGTTCGATGAAGGCGATCAGCGAAGACTACCTGAAGGCCTCGTCCAATCTGGGCGCCGGACCGGTGCAGACCTTCTGGCACGTTTTCTTTCCGCTCTCGCTGCCGGGGCTTTTTGCCGGAGCACTCATCGTTTTCGTGCTTTGCCTCGGTTTCTTCGTGACGCCGGCGGTGCTCGGCGGCGGCAAGGTGATCATGGTGTCCAACCAGATCACCAACAATATCGAGCTGTTCTTCAACTGGGGCGCGGCGAGCGCGCTTGGCGTGGTGCTGCTGGTGATCACTCTCGGCATCCTCTTCGCCGCCTCGCGGCTCCTGAACCTGAACCGCGTGCTGGGGGGAGGGCACTGATGAACTGGCTGAAACGCCCCGCCTCGGAAACCCAGATCACGCATGGCCAGCGGCTGTGGCTCTATATCGTGGCGAGCGTGATCATGATTCTGCTCGTGGCGCCCACCGTGATCGTCATTCCGATGTCCTTCTCGGCCTCGCAATATCTGGAGTTTCCGCCGCGCGACTGGTCGCTGCGCTGGTATGAACACTATCTGAGTTCGCCCGCCTGGATCGACGCGACCTGGACATCGCTCAAGGCCGGGTTCCTGACCATGTGCGTGGCGACGCCGGTCGGCGTCGCTGCGGCTTACGGACTGCATGTCTCGCGTCACCCGCTCGGCCAGTTCTTCTATGTCGTGCTGATCACCCCGATCATGGTGCCGGTGATCCTGATCGCGATCGCCGCGTTCTACGTGTTTGTGCAAATCCGGATGGTGAACAGCCTGTTCGGTCTGGTGATCGCGCATTCGATCCTGGCCCTGCCCCTGGTGCTCATCGTCGTCAGCGCGGCACTGAAGAGCTACGACATGAACCAGGAGATGGCGGCCCGGAGTCTGGGGGCCTCGAGGCTTACGGCCTTCCTCGGCATTACCCTGCCGCAGATACGCTTCTCCGTCCTGACCGCAGCATTGCTGTCCTTTCTCACCTCGTTCGACGAGGTGATCATCGCGATGTTCGTCTCCGGCGGAGACAATTCAACGCTGACGCGGAACATGTTCAATGCGCTGCGCGACCAGATCGATCCGACCATCGCCTCGATCTCGACCATCATGATCGTGATTTCCTCGACGCTGCTGATCCTCAGCCAGCTTTTCGGGAAGTCGCGCGACTGATGTGCCTGAGCGGAGACTATCGGCGGGACTGACGTGCCAGTAGGCTGAGCGCGTTCGGAATTTCATGCCGGAGCCGGTTTTCCTATGGCACTCATCAGCGGAAGGGCGATGGCCGCATCGCTCGGCGTGCTTGCCCTCTGTCTCGGTATGACGGCGCTCGGGCGCGGGGCGGGCGAGAGTTACGCGGTCTTTCTCCTGCCGCTCTCCGGCGACCTCGGCTGGGACCGTTCCTCGGCGACTTCGGTCTATTCCATCTTCATGGCCGCGACCGGCTTCTTCGCGCCGCTTGCGGGCTATCTGTTCGACCGGTTCGGCGGTCGTCTTGTCTACGCTGTCGGGCTTGCCGCCCTGGGTGCAGGATATTTCGCCGCCGGATCGCTCTCGGAGCTCTGGCACTTCCAACTGTCGATCGGCGTCTTTTGCGGCTTCGGAGCGGCCCTGATCGGGCTCGCGCCGGCGCAGGCCGTGGTCAGCCGATGGTTTGACAAGGGGCTGGCGACGGCGCTGGCCATGACCTATGGCGGCCTCGGCGTCGGCACGCTGATCATGGCGCCGCTGGCGGAATATCTGATCGCGGAGCGGGGCTGGCGTCTCGCCTACGAATGGTACGCCTCGGTCTTTGCGCTGCTTTGCCTCTTCGTGCTGTTCCTGCCGTGGGGGCGGATCGCGGAGGGGGCGGACGGCAATCCCAGGCGTTATTCCAGATCGCTTGGAAAATCCGGTCCGACCCTGCGAGCGGCATTGAAAATTCCGGCTTTCTGGATGTTCTTTGTCATTTTCTTTGTTACCGCGATGTCGATCTATGGCGTGAGCCTGCAATCGGTCGCCTATCTCGTGAGCGAGGGGATGAGCGAGCGGCAGGCGGCCTTCGCCTTCGGCACGGCGGGGATGCTGTCGTTCTTCGGAATGACTTTGACAGGCATGGCGGCGGACCGGTTCGGCCACCGCATCGTGGCGACCGGAAGTTACGGCCTTACGGTGATTGCGATCGGCGCGCTCTATCTTCTGCCGTCGGATCGGACCGGCACTCTTCTGGTGGTCTATATCGTCTGTTTCGGCCTCAGCATGGGGGCGAGAGGGCCGATCATCACCACGCTCATGGCGCGGCGGTTCTCCGGCTCCGGGATTGGAGCGATCCTCGGTGCGGCGAATTTCGGCCAGGGGATCGGTGCGGCCTTCGGCGCATTTCTCTCCGGGTTTCTGTTCGATCTGAGTGGAGGTTACGGTACCGGTTTCGCGGTCTGCACGGCGGCTGCGATTATCGGCGCCGGCCTGTTCTGGGCGGTCGGCGCCGATAATCCCGATTGAAGGCCGTTACTTGCTGCGCACCTGGGAGAGGAAATCCTCGACCTGACGGTTCAGGCTTTCGATCTGCTCGGTCAGCTCCCGCGCCCGGCTGCTGACCGCGTCGGCGGCGCCGCCCGAGATCTGGGCGCTATCGTTCACCCCCTCGATGTTGCGCGCGACATCGTCGGCGCTCATGCTCGCTTCCTCGATATTGCGGGCAATCTCCTGGGTGGCCGAGGTCTGCTCTTCCATCGCCGCTGCGATGCTCGCCGAGATTTCCCCGAGTTCCTCGATGACCTTGGAAACCTCTTCCATATTCACCGAGGCATTGTCGGTTTCCCGCTGGATCGCGCCGACCCGTTCGGAAACCCGCTCGGTCGCTTGCGCGGTCTGGTTGGCGAGATTCTTCACCTCGGAGGCGACCACGGCGAAGCCCTTGCCTGCGTCCCCGGCGCGGGCGGCCTCGATCGTCGCGTTCAGGGCCAGCAGGTTGGTCTGCTCGGCAATATCCTGGATTAGCTGCACCACCTCGGTAATCTCGTCGACGGCCTTGCGCAGACCCCGCATCAGTTCCACCGACTGCCCGGCGCGCGTCGAGGCATCGCGGGATCGGTCGTTCGAAACAGCGATCTGGCGGCTGATCTCCTGGATCGAAGAGGTGAGCTCAGAGGTTGCCGCGGCAACGGTTTGAACGTTCGCGCTCGCCTCGGTCGACGCGGCGGCGACGGCGGCGGCCTGGTCATGGGTCTGGGAAATGGCATTCGTGACCTCTGCCGCGGAGCCCTGCATGGTGCCGCCCGCATCGGCGACCCGTTGCGCGATGGTCTTGACCGACTGCTCGAAACTGTCCGCGAGGGCGGCCATCTCTCTCCGTTTTTCCTCGGCCGAACGGCGTTCGTTGTCCTGCTGTTCCCGTTCCAGCCTTTTCATCTCGTTTGCGTTGTCCTTGAAGACCTGGACCGCCCGCGCCATTTCGGCGATCTCGTCCTTTCGTTCGGTCATCGGGATTTCGCTCTCCAGGTCGCCATCTGCAAGGCCATTCATGGAACTCGTTATGGTCGAGATCGGACGAACGATGCTGCGAGCGATCAGGAAGGCAAGGACGAATCCAATCGCGATTCCGACGGCCGTTCCGATCATGATCAGCTGGTTGGACTGCTCTTTGAGGTCCCTCAACTCAGCAAGTTTCTGGTCCTTGAAATCGCTGGTGAGCTTGGCGTTCCGGCTTTCGACCTCATGCATCTCGGTCTCGATGGCGGCCTGGCGCGCCAAGGTCTCGGCGACATCATCCAGCCGTGCGCGGAAGCTCTTTGCGGCTTTCGCGGCTTCGATCGCCAGCATTCCGGACTCTTCCGGAAGCGCTTTCTTCACAACCAGCGCTTTCGAGAACACTTTTGAAACAGCACTCGATATTGCGTCCATCCGAGCCATTCGTTCCTCGTCATCGGACGCTTCAACGAATGCGCTGGTTTCGGCTGCCATCGTGTCCGCGGCGATAACCATTTCAAGGGCGGCGATCCGGGCATTTGTGGCGGCACCGCTGATTTCGGCGGCGCTCTTGTAATCGGCGTTCGCGTCCGCGAGCGCCTTTTTCCGGTCTTCCAGGATGGCGCCCGTGGTTTGGCCAAGCGCTAAGCTGAGCTTCGAAAGCTCGTCGAAGAGGTCCGGAATTCCCGACAAATTGTCTTCGATCGCCTGTACCAGGCCGGAAAACTGTTTGCGATAGCTGCCAGTGAGTTTGGCAACCTCACCGGCGGCGGATTCGGCCGGCGAACCTTTCGCCACCTTCCGGAGCGCAAGCGCGCCGAGGAAGAGTTTCTTCGTCCCGTTCTCCAGCGTTTTCTTGTTCTCGTCGTTGCGGTCCAGGCGGAATGCGGCCTCCGCAGCTCTGATCGCGTTGCTCTCGGCGAGCAGCGCGTTGGATGCGTTCATGATTGCAATGCTGCTGTCCCGAATTGCGGCGGCATCGGCTTCCGCCGCCCGACTTGTCGTGAAGATCTCGTTTGCCGCCATACTGAGTTTTTCGGCATTGGCCTTGATGGCTTGTGCCTTCGCGGCCATCTCGACGGTCATATCTTCCGTTTCGATGTTCACCGCATTGAGATCGCCGAGCTTCGTCTCGTATTTCTCCAGTTCCGTTCCGATCTCAACGAGGGCCGGGTCGGCGTCGGTCCCATTGGCCAGATCCGAGAGTTTCTTCTCGGCCGTCCGGGTCTTCGCGATGGCGGCTTCGTAATAGACGGGATTCCGGCTGACTGCATAAATGTTGGCGTCCCCGTTTGCTTCTCTGAAGGTGTCGATGGCACCGAGCAAACTCAGGGTGAGTGTGATGTCCTTGTCGTAGCGAGTCAGGCCCACGAACCCGATCAGGCCAACTCCGGCGGCGACCAACAAAGTCGCTGCAAATCCTGCACCGATTCGATAGGCGATACGCATCTCTGACTCCACTGTCTGCAAGTGACAATTCGATCCGTATACAAAGGATGTTCATTCCTTGTTTAAGATGAGGTTAATGAGAATTTTAATTACGATGTTAACGATATTTTTACAAGATTCATGCGGGATGGACCCGGGCAGACTTGGAGGAGACACCCATGAGATTCGTTTTTAAGGGACTACTCGCCATGGCAGTCGTGTTCGCAGTTTCTGCGGACGCGCGGGCCAACGATTTCGAACCGCAGATCAAGGCTTACTATGAAAGCACCGTGAAGGCGTGGCTTTCCGACCCGGCGGTGATCGAAGCCATCAAGGCGCAGAACGCGAAAACCTCTGGTTATGATGCCGGCAAAATCGACTCGCTCGACAAGCAGTGGCGTGCGGAAGCGAAGGCCGGCGGCGGCGATCTGGTGAACAAGGTTGCCGGGAGTTCTCTTTCCGGCTGGCTGAAAGGCAAGAAGGACGCTGCCGGCGGCAAGATCGCCGAGGTTTTTGTCATGGATGCCAAGGGCCTGAATGTTGGCATGAGCGATACGACGTCCGACTATATGCAGGGCGATGAAGCGAAGCACCAGAAGACCTTCGGTGCCGGCGCGGATGCCGTCTTTATCGACGAGGTCGAGTTCGACGAAAGCTCGGGCGCGTTCCAGTCTCAGCTTTCCGCGACCATCAGTGACGGCGGTACTCCGATCGGTGCGATTACAGTCGGCGTGAACGTCGAAAAACTCTGACCGTCACTTCTGGATTTAGGAATAAAAAGGCCGCCGAGAGGCGGCCTTTTTGCTATTCGGCCGGGCGCCGGAGCGGGTTCATCACCGGGTGACGATTGGCGTTCTTGAAGCCGAGCGCGTCTTCCGCGATCAGTACCCGCTGTACGTTCGGCGTGCCTTCCCCGACAGTCAGCATGTTGACATAGGCCGTCAGCGTGTTGATCGGGTATTCCTCGGCCAGCGCATAGGCGGCGAATGCATCGCGGGCGGTCGCGGCCGCCTTTTGCGCGACTTCCGAGGCAAGATATTTCGCCCGGGCCGCGGCGCGGGTCGAGCGTTCGCCTTCGTCCATCAGCCAGGCCATCCGCCGCAGCATCAGGCGGGCGGCATCGATCCCGACCGCGACGTCCGCGATCGGGTGCTGGAGCATCTGGTAACGACCGATCGCCTGGCCGCCGACCTCGCGCTCCCGGGCGTAGCGCAGGGTTTCGTCGAAACAGGCCTGGGCCAGGCCAACCAGCCGCCCGGACACGGTAAGGCGCCCATATTCCAGTGCATTCAGCGCAATCTTCAGGCCGTCGCCCTCGGCGCCCAGCCGGTTCTCCACCGGAACCCGGAAATCGTCGAGGAAGACTTCGCAGGATCTGAGGCAGTTCGACAGCGGGCGCATGTCGATCGGCGTCGCACTGTATCCGGGGCCGCACTTCGGCTCGACGATGAAGGCCGAAATCCCGCGCTTGCCGGCCTCGGGGTCAGTCTTGGCAAACAGCACGCCGATATCCGCGGCGTTGGAAAAGGTGATCCATATCTTCGAGCCGTTCAGGATATAGCTGTCGCCGTCGCGTCGTGCCGTGGTCCGCATCGCGCCGCCCGGATCCGATCCGCCGCCGGGCTCCGTCAGGGCGAACATGCCGATCTTCCGGCCGGAAATCAGTTCCGGCACATATTTTCGCACCTGTTCGGGCGTGCCCCAGTTGAAGATCGTGAAGGGGCATGTCATGGCCTGCATGTTCATCGCGTAGCCGAAGCCGGGCGAGAGCCGGGAGATTTCCTCGGCGATGACGCCGACCGCGGCGAAGCCGATGCCGGTGCCTCCGAAATCCTCAGGAAAGGCCGCCCCGAACAGGCCGGCATCTCCCATTGCCCTGATGATTGGATAGGGAAACTCGCCCGATTTCTCGAAGGCGTCGATGTTGGGTGCGATCTCGGTTTCGTATACGCGGTTCACCGTTTCGCGCACGGCTTCCAGGATCGGGTCTTCGGTGAAATTCATGCGAGAGCTCCGTCAGGGAGAGATTGTGATGTCGGCGGGAGGAAGGTCTTCGCGCGCGCGCGCGATCATCTCCGAATAGGCGCGCTCCAGAGCCGCCGTGTAGGTCCGCATGTCGAACAGCGGCGCGCGCTGCCGTGCGCGCCGGAGATGACGGTGCAGGGCGGAAAGCCGCGCCGGCGCCCGCGCAAGAGCAATGGCGATCTCGGCCTGTTCCTCCGCCGAGCTGGCGATCAGATCGGGCAGGCCGGCCGCCGTGAGAAGCGAGGCGCCGACCCGGGACGCAAAAGTTTCTCCGGCGACGGTCACGACCGGGACACCGCGCCAGAGGGCGTCCGCGCCGGTCGTGTGCGCGTTGAACCAGGTGTTGTCGAGATAGAGGTCCGCGAGTGCGAGCCGGGCGACATGTTCTCGTGCCGGCGCTTTCGGGGCGAACACGATCCGCTCCGGCGCGACTCCGGAAGCGCGCGCGGCGGCCACTATGTTGGACCGGCAAGGCTCGCCGTGATCGAGCATCCAGAGAACGCTGCCCCGGACCTCCCGAAGGCATCGCATCCAGGCCGCGAAGGCGTCGGCCGCGATCTTGTTCTGACTGTGGAAGCCGAGAAACACCAGGGCATTCTCCGGCAGTCCCGTGTCTGTCCGGTCAAGCGCCGCCGGAATCCGGCGTGTACTGTCGAACGGCATATAGCAATGGGGCAGACGGACGATCCGCTCACTGTAGTCGCCTGAGGCGGAATCCGGAATCAGGCGAGCGTCGCCGACGATGTAATCGTGCAAACCGCCACAGGTTCCCGGAAAGCCAAAGTAATTGACAAGGATCGGTGCGGCTCCGAGCAACAGCAATGCGAGTGGCTGATTCCCGAGAAAGCCGTCGAGATCGACAAGAATGTCGATCCCGTCATTCCTGATCCGTTCCGCCTGCTTCTCCGGTGACAGGCGGCTGAGATCGACGAGTTCGCCGGCCGCGTCCGCAATCGCGTCGTTCCAGACCGCGTCGCGTTCGGCACTCGGCATCGCATAGACATGAACGCCGAACCGGCTACGGTCGTGACATCCAAGCATCTCCGGCAGTGCTTCCGCCAGTGCGTGGTGTTTCAGGAAGCTGCAGACATAGCCGATCCTGGGCTTCACGGAGGCATCCGACGAGAGCGGCGGCCGCGGTGAAGCGCGCGGCAAGGAATGAACGATTTTTTCCGCCGCCCGACGCTGAGTCTCCGGGGTCGCGTGCGGTGCCAGAAGCGTCAGCGGGTGCCCGGGCACATTCCGGATATGCGCGACCAGACGGGTAATCCGCTCGAAGCGGCACCCGGGGTCGTCCATCAGGCACAGCCAGCGGCGATCGAGGACGAAGCCGTGCAGGGCCTCGGAGAAGTCTGGACGCAGCAGAAGGGCGCGCCGCGAATGCGTGATCGCAGCTTCGAATTCGTGCTGCCCGCGCGCGATGCGCGCCGCCTCAGCACTGGCTATGCAGAAGGCCGACCAGGCAATTTCGGAGCGAGGATTCGAACACAGGGCGATGCGCGCCTGGCGCAAGGGGGCGTCCGACGCGCCGACCATCTGCGCGAGGTTCGCATAGGCGCTGGCGCGTGCCGGGTCGATCAGGAGCGCTTTGCGAATTAGCCGATATGCCCGCCTCCCGTGGTCTTCGACTTCAAGCTCCATCAAGGCGGCGAAATAGAGCGCCTGGGCGACTTCGGCGGGCCGGTCGCTCGATCTGGCGACCGCAAGCGCGATCATTGCAGCTGTTGCGGGATCGCCCCCGTCCATCGCCGATTTGGCGTCTCCGAGCCTTGCTGGAGAAGGAATCGGCGCCGTCATCGGCCCCGGTTGTCCTCCAGGATCATGTCGGCCGCCTTTTCGCCGATCATCATCGCCGGCGCGTTGGTGTTGCCGGAGATCACGGTCGGCATGATGGAGCAGTCGGCGACACGCAGGCCGCCGATACCGTGCACGCGGAGGCGCGTGTCGACCACGGCCTTCGGGTCGCTCCCCATGCGGCAGGTGCTTGTCGGGTGAAAGATCGTGCCGCCCTTCTCGCGGGCATAGGCAAGCAGGGATTCGTCGTCGGCCCGGTCGAGACCCGGCTCGTACTCGTTCTTCAGATATTTCCTGAAGGCAGGCGCCTGGGAGATCTTCCGGTTCAGTTTCATGCCGGCGAGGATTGTCTGGCGATCGCCCTCGGTCGAAAGATAATTCGGCCGGATGCTGGGATATTGCCGCGGATCGCCCGACTTCACCATGATCGTGCCGCGGCTTTCCGGCCGGAGCTGGCAGATCGAAGAGGTGACCCCGGGGAAGGGGTGCAGCAACTGTCCCGGCTTGTCGGCGCTGAAGGGGATGAAATGGAACTGGATGTCCGGCGTCTCCAGTTCCTCCCGGGTCTTGGTGAAGACAAAGACCTGGCCGGCGCTGATCGTCAGCGGACCCTGGCGGGTAAGCGCATATTGCAGGCCCATCATCACCCGTTTCAGCGGATTTCCGACATCGGTGTTGAGGGACTCGAGCCCGTCAAGCTCGTAGATCGCGCGGACCTGGAAATGGTCCTGCAAATCGTCGCCGACGCCCGGCAGCTCGTGCTGCACCGGGATTCCGACGCTGCGCAGGTGCGCCGCCGGGCCGATGCCGGAGAGCTGGAGCAGCTGGGGTGAGTTGATGGCGCCGCCGCAGAGTACGATCTCGCGACCGGCTTCGGCGCGGTATTCGATACCGTCGCGCAGATAGCGGATGCCGGTCGCCTTGCCGTCCGTCAGCTCCAGAGAGGAGGCGAGGGCCCGTGTCTCGATACGGAGGTTCTTGCGATTGCGGATCGGGTTCAGATAGGCGACGGCGGCGCTGCAGCGACGTCCATTGCGGCTCGTCGTCTGGTAGTAGCCGGCGCCGTCCTGCACCGCACCGTTATAGTCCTCGTTGCGTTCGATCCCGACTTCCTCGCAGGCATCGAGGAAGGCCTCGCAGACCGGTCGACGGTCGGCGATGTCGGAGACCGATAGCGGGCCGGAGCCACCGCGCAAGGCGCTTTCCCCGCGTTCGAAGCTCTCCGACTTCTTGAAATAGGGCAAAACGTCCTGCCAGCTCCAGCCCTCGTTCCCGAGCTGGCGCCAATGGTCGTAGTCCTGTTGCTGGCCGCGGACATAGAGCAGCCCGTTGATCGAACTCGAGCCGCCGAGCACCCGCCCGCGCGGCCAGACCATCACCCGCCCGTCCACACCTGGATCCGGCTCGGTCTCGTAGCCCCAGGATAGATCCGGGTGATACATCGTCCGGTAGTAGCCGACGGGAACATGGATCCAAGGGTTCCGGTCCTTGCCGCCAGCCTCCAGCAAGAGCACTTTGTTCTTTGGGTCCGCCGACAGCCGGTTGGCGACGACGCAGCCGGAAGAACCCGCACCGACAACGATGTAATCGTAGATCTCGCTCACCCCGAGCCTCCCTGGCACGCGCATTTATTCTTTTGCAGGAGAGGATAGGACGAGGCGGGCGGACGCGTCGATGGGATATGGCGCCGCGCCGGAGGAAAGGATGTCGTGACGGCTTGTTGCTTTTCAGCGGGCCGGATTGGCGTAGGATGCGAAAAACTTACGGGAGGACGGAACATGGACGCCATCCGCCTCGATCTCGAGGGACTTGCGGCACGGGTGCCGGACGGCGCGAAGATCGCGCTGCCGCCGGATTATTCCTGCTGTGCCATGGCGCTTGTCCGGGCGATCATCGCGCGCAAGGTCAAGGACCTGCATATCATAGGCGTGCCGGCCCTTGGCTTCCAGGCCGACCAGCTGATAGGTGCCGGCTGCGTCGCGACGGTCGAAACCGCGGCAGTGACCCTCGGCGAGTACGGCCTCGCCCCTCGCTTCAGCGCCGCGATCAAGTCGGGTTCGATCCGCATGCTGGACGGGACCTGTCCGGCGATCCATGCCGGACTTCAGGCGGCGGAGAAGGGCGTGCCCTTCATGCCATTGCGCGGTGTCATCGGTTCCGACCTTGAGAAACGCCGCGACGACTGGATTGTCGCCGACAATCCTTTCGAGAAGAACGACCCAATCCTCATGGTCAAGGCGATCCAGCCAGATCTTGCTGTCTTTCACGCTCCGCTGGCGGACCGCTTCGGGAATGTCTGGGTTGGCGTACGTCGTGAATTGATGCTGATGGCGCATGCCGCGAAGAGCAGCCTCGTGACAGCGGAGAAGATCGTCGACGGGAACCTGCTGGAAGACCCGGTCCGCGCAGCGGGAACCATTCCGGGGCTCTATGTCGGCGCCCTTTCCGAGGCCGAACACGGCGCATGGCCGCTCGGCATTCCGGGTGGCTACGGCGCCGATGCCGGAGAACTCGCGCGCTATGTCGAGATGGCGCGGAACGAACAAGGCTTCGCGGCATACATGGCCGGTGCCAAGGTTCAGGCTGCGGAGTGAGACGGTGACAGACCTAGAGAATGTGCGTGCCGAGGAAATCCTGATCGCGGCCATAGCGGAGATGCTGGACGGGCTTCCTCATATCGCGGTCGGTGCCTCCTCGCCGGTACCCGGTGCGGCGGCAATGCTGGCCCGCGCACGGCATCCGGAGACGACGCGGGTGTCCGTGCTCGGCAGCGAGGACAACAATTTCTTCACCGACGGCGGCAAGGAGCTGTTCGATTGTGCCGGACAGGGACGGATCGACGCTTTTTTCCTTGGCGGAGCGCAGATCGACGGACAGGCGAATATCAACCTCGTCTCGGTCGGCGATCCTGATCGCCCGAAGGTCCGTTTTCCGGGCTCGTTCGGTTCGGCCTACATGTATTTCACGGTGCCGCGGGTGATTCTCTTCCGTCTCGAACACACACCGCGCACGTTGGTCGAGAAGGTGGACTTCATCAGTGCGCCGGGCACGTCCGACCCGAACGTTTACCGCCCGGGTGGACCTCACGCGCTGATCACCGACCGCTGCCTTTTCTCCTT
Organism: Nisaea sp.; assembly: GCF_965216895.1. Classification (GTDB taxonomy): domain Bacteria; phylum Pseudomonadota; class Alphaproteobacteria; order Thalassobaculales; family Thalassobaculaceae; genus Nisaea. The sequence goes on along the minus strand of NZ_OZ244205.1, from coordinate 933,869 downwards.
CGAGCGGGAGAGAGGACGGTTCCGGCTTGCAAGCGTGCATCCTGGGCACAGCGTCGAGGAGATCCGCGAGCAGACCGGGTTCGACTATGACGTCCCGCCGGATGTGCCGGAAACACCGCTTCCGGATGCGGAGACTCTCGCGGTGATCCGCGGCCCGGTCGCGGCGCAAATAGCGGAAATCTATCCGGCATTCGCGGCCGAGGTGTTTGGTATCGGGAAGGCGGCCTGACGTCAAATCGGACCGTGCGCGACCCGAGCTATCAACGAAACGAGGAGTTACGGAATGAGTGGCACTGCGGCATCGGCCGGCGCGCTCAAGGGCATCAAGATCGTCGACTGCACGCGGGTCCTCGGCGGACCCTACTGCACCCAGATGCTGGGCGACCATGGCGCGGAGATCATCAAGATCGAACCGCCACAGGGCGACGAGGTGCGTGATTGGGGCCCGCCCTTCCATGAAGGCGACGCCTCTTACTTCGTCGGTGTGAACCGGAACAAGAAGTCGCTCGGTCTCGATCTTTCCAAGGAGGAAGGAAAGCGGGTGCTGCTGCGCCTGCTTGAAGACGCCGACGTTTTGGTCGAGAACTACAAGCCGGGCTCGATGGAGAAATGGGGCCTCGGCTACGAGGAGGTGCTGAAGGCTCGTTTTCCGAAGCTGGTGCATTGCCGGATCTCGGGCTTCGGTGGTTCCGGACCCTATGGCGGGTTTCCCGGCTATGACGGGATTATCCAGGCGATGACCGGCTGGTTCTCCGTCAACGGCTCGACACCGGGCGATCAGACCCGCGTCGGCATTCCGATGGTGGATATGGGGACGGGCCTCTATGCCGCGAACGCGATCATGATGGCGCTGTTCGAGCGTCACGGTTCGGGCCTCGGCCAGTATATCGACATGACGCTCTACGATTGCGGCCTCTCGCTGATGCATCCGCATGTCGCCAATTACTCGCTCTCGGGCAAGGTCCCCGGCATCACCGGGAACCAGCACCCGAACATCGCGCCCTACGACAAGTTCACCACCAAGACCGGGGATATCTTCATCGCCGGAGGCAACGACAGGGCCTGGCAGCGCATGGCGGCGGAACTCGGCAAGCCGGAGCTTGGTGCCGATCCGCGTTTCAAGACCAATGCGGACCGTCTCGCGAACCGCGTCGCATTGCGCGAGGAACTGGAAGTCCTGCTGTCGGACGTTGACGGCAACGAGATTTGCGACCGCTTGCTGCGGGCCGGCGTGCCGGTCGGGCCGATCCGCGATACGGCGGACGTGATGGCGCACGAGCACACGAAGCACCGTGACATGGCGGTCGAGAAGGATTGGTACAAGGGGTGGGGGATTCCGATCAAATTCTCCCGCACGCCGGGTTCCGTCCGCTCCGTGCCACCGAAATACGGTGCCCATGCGCGCGAGATCCTGGAGGCGCACGGTTTCGCGCCGGACGAGATCCAGAATCTTGTCGACGGGGGCGTGGTCCTGGAGGAACGCCGCAAGGCGAATTAGCGCATCGCGGAAAGGTGTCTTGCCTGCGTCCCGGATCCGATCAATCTCGGGATTGTCTGAAAAACAGGAGGTCACGATGGACAAGATCGTGAAGAGCGACGCGGAATGGCGGGCGCAACTCACCGAGGAGCAGTTCCAGGTGACCCGCAAGCACGCGACGGAACGGCCTTTCACCGGAAAATACGCCGAAACAACGGATCCGGGCATCTATACCTGTGTCTGCTGCGGCGAACCGTTGTTCGAGAGCGAGACGAAATTCGATGCCGGCTGCGGGTGGCCGAGTTTCTACCAGCCGATCGAAGGGGCGAAGATCGAGTCCGAGACCGATCGCAGTCACTTCATGGTCCGCACGGAAGTGCATTGCGCGAAATGCGAGGCTCATCTCGGGCACGTTTTCCCCGACGGGCCGCAGCCGACCGGCCTGCGCTACTGCATCAATTCGGCCTCTCTCGACCTGAAGCCAAAAGATGACTGAAGGTGTTTTCTCTTCCGTCTGAAAACACCTTAAAACAATGAATTAAGAGCAATTATTTATGTATCGGATGAAGAAATGCCGAGGATCGCGATACTGGACGACTATGCCAATGTGTCCCTGCGCATGGCCGATTGGGGACGCTTGCCGGAGGGTTACGAACCGGTCGTCTTCACGGACAATCTGGTCGAGCACGACGCGCTGGTCGAGCGGCTGAAGGACTTCGAGATCGTCTGCGCGATGCGCGAACGGACGCCGTTTACGGCGGAAATATTCAATCGCCTTCCGAATCTGAAACTGTTTGTCACCAGCGGCATGCGGAACAACTCGGTCGACTTCGCGGCGGCGCGCGCCTGCGGTATTCCCGTCTGCGGGACGGCGACCAGCGGGAACACGACCAAGGAACACACCTGGGCCATGCTGATGGCGCTGGCCCGCCAGGTCGCCCATGACGACCGGATGATGCGGGAAGGCAAATGGCAGACCCGGATCGGTATCGATCTGATGGGCCGCACGCTTGGTGTGATCGGGCTTGGAAAGCTCGGCAGCCAGGTTTCCGAGATCGCCAAGGTCTTCGGCATGGACGTGGTCGCCTGGTCGCCGAACCTGACGGAGGAACGCTGCGCTGAGGTCGGCGTCCGCAAGGCGGCGAGCAAGGAGGACCTCCTGCGCGAAGCGGATATCGTCACTCTCCACGTTGTGTTGAGCGACCGCTCGCGCCACATGATCGACGCCAAGGCGCTCGCGGAAATGAAGCCGACGGCACTGCTGGTGAACACTTCGCGCGGCCCGATCGTCGACGAGGGTGCCCTGATCGATGCTTTGAAGAACAACCGGATCGCCGGCGCCGCCGTCGATGTTTTCGAGCCGGAGCCTCTGCCGGCCGACCATCCGATCCGCGATCTCGACAATATCTTGCTGACGCCGCACATGGGTTACGTCACGGAAGAGACCTACAGGCTCTTCTACGGTGAGATGGTCGAGGACATTGAGGCCTGGCACGCCGGGAGCCCGATCCGCGTCCTGAACTGACGGCCTGAAGGAGAAGAACAACGCGGGCAGGGGAGGAACGGGATGAATCTGTCACGCATGCTGGCAAGGCGCGAAGCGGACGGCGATCCGGTCCGGGTCGGCATCATCGGCTGCGGCAAATTCGGCGCCATGTATCTGTCGCAGGCGCGGCTGACGAAAGGCGTCCATGTCGTCGGCATTGCCGATCTCAATGTCGCGCGGGCAAAGGAGACGCTCGCTCATATAGGCTGGGAGGCGGAACGTTTCTCAGCTGCCAGCTTTGACGAAGCGGAGCGGACCCGCTCGACCTTCGTCACCGAGGACAGCCCGGCCCTGATTAATAATGGCGGGCTCGACGTTCTGATCGAGGCGACCGGAGATCCGGCCGCGGGCATCCGTCATTGCCTCTCGGCAATCAGTCACGGCCTGCACGTCGTCATGGTCAATGTCGAGGCGGATGTCGTGGCCGGACCGCTGCTGGCCCGCAAGGCGGAACTCGCGGGCGTGGTCTACAGCCTCGCCTGGGGGGACCAGCCGGCGCTGATCGCCGAGCATGTCGACTGGGCGCGCGCCTGCGGCTTCAAGGTGGTCTCCGCCGGCAAGGGGACGCGCTACCTGCCGACCTTCCACCAATCGACTCCGGAGACGGTGTGGGACCATTTCGGCTGGGATCTGGACGTTGTGAAGCGCGGGCGGCTCAACCCGAAGATGTTCAACAGCTTTATCGACGGTACCAAGTCCGGCATCGAGATGAGTGCGGTCTGCAACGCGACCGGCCTGACACCGCAACCGGACGGGCTCGCCTTTCCCCCATGCTCCCGTTTCGATCTGGCCGAGATCTGCAAGCCGGAGGAATTCGGCGGCACGCTGACCCATTCCGGTACCACCGAGGTGGTCTCCTCGCTCAGCCGCGATGGCGGCGAGATCGCGGGACATCTGCAATACGGCACCTATGTCGTGATCGAGGGTGAAACCGATTACGCGCGCTACTGTTTCGAGGAGTATCACATGCTCCCCGACAGCAGCTTTCGCTTCGCCTCTCTCTACCGACCGACACATATGATCGGCCTCGAACTCGGGGTGTCCGTTGCCTCGGCTGCTCTACGGAAGGAGCCGACCGGGTCGCCGGTCGCCTTCAATTCGGACGTCGTTGCGACGGCCAAACGGGACCTCCGGACAGGCGAGGTGCTGGATGGCGAGGGCGGGTTCTGCGTCTGGGGCAAACAGACGCCCGCACGCCACTCGCTGGATGAAGGCTATCTGCCGCTAGGTCTGGCCCAGCATGTGAAACTCAAGCGCGCGATCCCGGAAGGCGCGCCGCTCCGTTGGGCCGACGTGGAGATCGACCCGGAGGACGAGGCGGTCAGGGTGCGGCGCGAGATGGAGGCGATGTTCGCGGCGCCGAACGCCTGAACAGGCGGCCCAAAAAAGGCACAATCGCTTCCGGTTTGCTCCCGATCTGGTGTAACAGTCCGGGTCAGTTGTTTGATTCCGGGAGAATACCATGGGCGGCGCCACCTCGGCTCCGGGCCGGCCGGCCAAACCGGTCAGTTTTGCAGGCGCGCTGTTTGCCCTGGCGGCCAGTTTGCGCGGCAACGGCTTCATCTTGAAGAGCATGGTCCGCAACGAGCTTGCGTCGCGCTACCGGAACACCGTGCTCGGCTTTCTCTGGCCGCTGATCAATCCGCTCGTGATGATCCTGGTCTATTCCTTCGTCTTCGGCCTGATCTTCGAAGTGCGCTTCGGCGCCACGCCCGCCCAGTCCGAAGTCCCATACGGCATCGTGCTGTTCTCTGGCCTGATGCTGCACGTGCTGCTGGCGGAAACGTTGCTCCGGGCGCAATCCATCGTCCTGGACAACCCGAACTATGTGAAGCGGGTGGTCTTCCCGCTGGAAATCCTTCCCGTCGCGGCGCTGCTGAGCAATCTGGTGCATGCCGTGATGGCACTCGCGGTCCTGGTGGTGGTGATTCTCGTATATGGCGTATCGCTGCATTGGACGGGACTTCTCCTGCCGCTCGCCTGGTTGCCCTTGGTCGTGATGCTTGCGGGCCTCGGCCTGCTGGTGGCATCGCTCGGGGTTTTCATCCGGGATATCGGTCAGGTGCTCGGCTTCATGATGACGATCCTGATGTTCGGCAGTTCGATCCTGTTTCCGCCGGAGATGCTGCCGGAGCCACTGCGCCCCTGGCTGCTTCTGAACCCTCTGACGATCCCGGTCGACGCCTCGCGCGATCTGCTGCTCTGGGGACATTTTCCGAACTGGGAGCGCCTCGGGATCTATTCCGCGGTCGCCGTCGCCGCACTCTGGGTCGGCTCCTGGTGGTTCCTGCGCACCAAGCGCGGGTTCTCGGAAGTGATGTAGGAGCGAGCCGCCGTGCCCGAAGGATCTGAAATGAGCATGCAGGACGGCGCTGCCGCCACACGGCCGGGCGATGGAGGCGAACTTGCCATCGACATTTCCGGTATCACGAAAGTCTTCAACATCTACCGCCAGCCCCTCGATCGGTTGAAGCAGGCTCTGCTGCGGGGCAGGCGAACCTATTTCACGCCTTTCGTCGCCCTCGATCATGTCTCCTTCCAGGTGAACCGGGGCGAAACCGTCGGCATCGTCGGACGCAACGGCTCCGGCAAATCGACCCTTCTGCAGATCGTCGCCGGCCTGCTCACGGCCACGGAAGGCCATGTCAGCGTGAACGGCCGCGTGTCTGCATTGCTGGAACTCGGGGCAGGCTTCAACCCGTCGGCCTCCGGGCGCGAGAACATCTACATGAACGGCGCGATTCTCGGACTCTCGAAGGAGGAGATCGACGCACGGTTTGACGACATCGTCGCCTTTTCAGGGCTGGCTGAGTTTCTCGACCGGCCGGTCGAGACCTATTCGAGCGGGATGTATGTCCGGCTTGCCTTTGCCGTTGCCGTCAGCGTCGACCCGGAGATCTTCATCGTCGACGAGGCGCTCGCCGTCGGCGACGAGGGATTCCAGCGCAAATGCTTCGCCCGTATCGAGGAACTGAAGCGGCGCGGGACCACGATCCTCTTCGTCAGCCACGCCGCCGGGATGATTACCCAGCTTTGTGACCGGGCGGTCCTGCTCGACCGCGGCGAGATGCTGATGGACGGTGAACCGAAAGCGGTGATCTCCAGCTATCACAAACTGACCCACGCGCCGGCCGATCAGTTCGAGTCAGTGCGCGAGGAGATCCGCCGGGACGTGACCGAGCGGCGGGAAGCGACCGAGACCCATGACGCCCAGATGGTGCCGGAGAGCCGCACCGCCTATGTCAGCCTGGGCGCGGAAATCCAGGACCCGCGGATCGAAACGCTGGATGGCAAGCCGGTCAATCTGCTGATCCGCGGCCGGCACTACGCATTCCGCTACCGGGTCGCCTTCTCCGAAGCGCGCGAGCAGGTGATGTGCGCGATGATGATCAAGACGATACAGGGTGTTCTGCTCGCCGGACGGACGACGCACAGCCTGCGCCGCGGCCTGCCGGATTTCGAGGCCGGCGATGTGATCGACGTCGAGTTCGAGTTCGAGTGCGACCTGACGGCCGGAACCTACTTCCTCAACGCCGGCGTGAACGGGCTCTACGAGAACGAGCGGAAGTCTCTGCACAGGATCATGGATGCTACCATGTTCAAGGTGCTTCCCGACGACGACGACACGATCACCGGACTCGTGGCGCTCGATATTGTCCCGGGTGTCAGCAAGCGGGACACCTGAAAGCGATGCATCGGGGCGGGCGCGATATCGAGGGCGGAAGCCACTGGAGCGGGTGGGCCGCTTCGCTTTGCCTCGGTGCGGTCATCGCAGCCCTGGGCCTGACGCTCCATGACGGCGGACCTGAAGCGCATCCGGCCCCGGTCGTCGGCGAACTGACCTTCTCCGGCATGGGAAAGGAGAGTGACTTTCTGCTCGTCTGGCTGCTCGTGGCCGGAACGCTGGGCGCCTTCGCTCTGATCGGCCGTTGCCGATCATGGGCGGTCGACCGCCCGCAGACGCGTGCCGCCTTCGATGAGTATCTGACCTTCGCCGTGCTTCCGGCAGTACTCTGGTGTGCCTCGCAGGTTCTGGGAAGACCCTTCGCGGGACCGCCCTATTTCGCCGATCTCAGCCTGCTGTATTTTTCCGCGGTTCTGGTTCTGCTGTTGCTTGGGGCGTCGGTCGCCTGGCGGATGGGGGCTCACGCGGCGGAAACCTATCGTGAAACGGTCGCCGCCACCGTCGGCGCGCCGGTCCTCGCGGCGCTCTCGGTGATCTGCGTGACGACAGCGGCTGCACGGCTCTTTCTCTTGCCGGACATGATGTCGGGCCGGTTCGTCGGCGCGGCGGCCGCAACAGCGTTTCTGTTTGTCGCCGCGGCGTCGTTCCTGGTGCTGTCGGGGCGCGTCTCCAAGCCCGGTCCCGGGCGTATTTTCGCGATAGCACAGGCCGGCCTGCCGCTCGCCTTCCTCGCTCTGGTATTGCCGCCGGCAGCCGAGGGATTGCCGTGGGACAGAACAACGCCTTTGACATTGGCTTTTCTGGCGCCGCTCGTCCTGGCCGCTCTCTTCGGATACGCTGCCCTCGTTTCCGTCTGGCGACGTTCGGACCCGGTCCTGCCCGTCATGAGCATCGCCGCCATTGCCATACTCGTTCTCTTCGCGGACGGCCGGCCGACGCCCTATGGCATGGACAATCCGCTCGACTTCTACCATCACGGCGAATGGCTGATCCCGTGGCAGCAATGGGCCGATTTCGGCAAGCTGCCCTATATCGACTACAGCCCCTCCCACGGTCTGGTCGATTACCTCTCGGGAATGCTGAACGACCTGCTGCTCGACGGAACGCTCGCGGGCTTCGAGCAGGCCCGCCAGCTTGTGCGCGGGGCATCGGCGCTCGCAGCCGCTGTTGCGATCGGACGGCTTGCCGGTCCGGTGCCGGCGCTGCTCGCGCTCCTGCTCTTTCCGGTAACTGGGCGCTATCCGATCTTCATCGCCGTGTTCTGCGGGCTCGTGTTCCTGACCCGCCATAGCCTGCAATCCCGTCCGGTCCGGTGGCTCTGGTGCTATCTCGGTGCCGGTACGGTGCTCGTCCTGTTCGCGCCCGGGCAAGGCGCGATGGCGGTGATTGCATGCGCGCCGCTCGCACTGTTGCACCTCTGGAATGCTGCGCGCGAGACGCCGCGCAAGCTTGTCGCGGCGGGGGGCGGCGTGCTGGTGCTGGCCGGAGCGTTGCTCCTGCTTGGCCCCGGCGAGGTTGTCCTCGCGCAAGTCCGTTTCATGCTGGAGAACCGGCCGCTCTATGGCGCGGTTCACGGTCTCGACTGGGGCCACAGCCTGGCCCATGACTGGCCGGTGAACGGCGCATTCTGGGAGCTTGTCCGCAATCTCTGGCTTCCCGTGGCGCTTCTGTCGCTGGCCTTTGCCGCAACGCGACTCTGGCACGGCCGTTTCGATATCGCTGGTATATTGCGGGAAGACAGGCTGGTCTCGTTCGGCGGGGTTGCCGGTCTTTTTCTGTTGCTGGTCGTTCCGCACACGATCGGGCGGATCGATGCCGGCGGACCGTCGCGGGCAGGGGCGCTGTCCGTCTTTGCGCTGGCGCTGGTCGGGCTCCCGCTTGCCTGGAGCATGGCGGCGCGCGTCCGGACCGGTTTGGTCGTTGCCCTGGTGGCTGCGCTCGGATTGCTCGGCCCGGCTTTCGCCCATCGCCTCGGCGTCGGTGATCTCCTCAGGGTGCCGCAGACCGTCCGGTCGATCGCGCCGGGAGAACGAGCGGTCGATGGCGTGTCGGTCGGCCTTCCGGCACTTGGCCGTACCATTGTTCGCGAGCCTCTGGTTGCGCGGATGGTACCGTTGAAGGCCGCGCTCGATGGTTGGCTTCGTCCCGGCGAAACCTATCTCGATCTTTCGAATGCGAACGCCCAGTACTTCTACACCGAACGCGCGGTGCCGGTCGAAAGCGGTGCCGTGCTGACCTTGCCTGCCGCGGCCATGCAGATCCGCTCCGTCGCGCGGCTGCGGCGGGCGCCGCCACCGGTCTTGCTGCTCGGAACCCTGCCGAGCGGTGCCGGGCCGTTTACCCTGCCGTTGCGAGCGCCGATTCTGGCCGAATGGGTCTTCGAGCAAATCCGCGACGGTATCTACGATGTCGTTTTCGTAGAGCCTTTTTTATTCGCCGTCCGGCCGGAGCGGCTGACGGGTCCGCTTCCCGCGGATGCCGGACAGAAAGACTTTCTGGCCAGGCTCTTTGCGCCACCGCACCTGGCGAAGCTTCCTGCGGTCTGGGGCGCATCGTTCGATGAGGACTGGTCCGGACCGCGTGCGGAGATCGAGTCGCTTGAAGGGGCTGCGGGCGCACAAGAAGTCGCAGCGGGGCGTTTCGAGATGTCGGGTCACCGGGCTAGGTTTGAAATCGAACCCGGCCCGGATGCGGATTTCCTGTTGTTCGAATTGACCTGCGCGACCGGAAAAGCCACCGGGCGCGGCCGGGTCACCGTCGATGGCGGCGTTTCACTGGAATTCGATCTTCTTTCCGGTCTTCACGTTGTGCCCCTCGACGCGGATCCGCTGGTCCTTTATGCCGGACGGGTGGAAACTCTTCGCCTCGGTCTCGATCTCGATCCGCGCTGCAGCGGTGCGTCCGTATCGCGTTTCGAGAAAGCGGCGCGCCGACACGGCGCCTCGGTGCAGCGGTGAATCGGTCCGTCCTCATCCTGCTGGTGAAACTCGCGGTAAGCGGCGGGCTGCTCTTCTGGGTGCTGGGTTCGATAGACCGCGCCCGGCTGTTCGATGCCGTCTTGGATCTCGACCCGGTACTGCTTTGCGCGTCCTTTGCCGTACTGGTCATGCAGTATCCGCTCGGTGCGCTGCGCTGGCGCGAGCTGCTCCGGTTGATCGGGCTGGATATGGACACCCGCGAAGTAATCCGAATCCACCTGGTCGGAGTGTTCCTGAATCAGATGCTGCCCTCCGCGCTCGGCGGCGATGCCTACAGGGTCTGGAGCGCCGGCCGCGGCGGCAGGGGCTGGGGCAGGGCGGTCTGCTCCGTTCTCCTGGACCGGGTCGCCGCGCTCATGGTCCTCGTTCTGTTGCTGGCAGCGATGCTTCCGCATCTGGCGACGATCCTTCCGGACGGCCCCGTGACCGAGTCTCTGGTGATGCTCGTGCTCGTGGCGATCGTCGTCATGCCGGTCGGGTTCGCATTGGCGCGCCCGGTCGGACGCCTGCTCGATCGTATGCGCTTTCTGCGGAAACTGGCACCGATCGCGATGAACGCGAACCTGCTCTGGTCCGAGGGGGGAGCGAGCCTGCGCATTGCCGTCTTCGGGCTGATGACCCAGCTCTCTACCGCTGCCTGCGTCTGGCTCATCGCCCTGGCAGCCGGCGCCGATATTGGCTTCTTCACTATGCTGGGACTTACCCTGCCGGTCCTGCTGACCCTTGCCGTGCCGATCTCGATCGCCGGATGGGGCGTTCGCGAGGGGGCGATGATCTTCGCCCTCGGACTTGTCGGCATCCCTGCCGAATCAGGTTTGCTGATTTCCCTTGTTTGGGGCGCGCTTTCGCTTACCGGAGGCGTGATCTCAGGTGTGGCTTTCCTGCTGCAGGCGCCCGAGAGAGAGAAACTCGCGACCTACGCCGCCGAAGCGGGGGCACTTGGAGAACGGGACGCAGAGCATTGAAACTGCGCGCGAAACAACGACTAGACGCATGCGCGGGCGGCCTGGCGATTTTGCTGCTGAAGCCGCTCGCGCGCGTCTTGGGGAGCCTCCTTCGCCGGGACCACGATATCCGCCCGAAGGGCGATATCGTGGTCCTGAAGATGCTTGGCGGTGGCAGCCTCGTGCTGGCCTACCCGGCGCTGCTCGGTCTGAAGACGAGCTATCCGGACAGGAAGCTGCGCCTCGTCTGTACCGGCGCGACCCGGCCTTTCGCCGAGCTGCTCGGCATCTTTGACGAGATTCATTCGGTCGATGACGGCGGTTCCCTGCTCAAGCTCATGGGAAGCAGTTTCACCGCGCTACGGGCCGTCTCGCATTGCGACACGATTATCGACCTGGAAGTCTACAGCCGGCTTTCGACGATCTTCTGCCTGCTCACGATGGCGCGGAACAGGCTCTGCTTCTATCTCGATACGGCCTACTGGCGCAAAGGGCTGGCGACGCATCTATTCTATTTCAATCGGTCCGGTTCGGCGCCTCTGCATTACGCGCAGATCGCGCGGGCTCTGGGCGCTGAGGTTCCGGATACCGAAGCGTGTCGGGATTCGTTTCTGGCGGCCAACGGTCTCGCGCCACATAGCCAGACGGGAGATGGACGGGAGCGGCTTGGTCTTGCCTGTTTCTGTTCCGATCTTGCGCTCGAGAGGATGTTCAGCGCGCGGGAATGGGGCGAGCTGCTGGCGCGGGAAATGAAGGGGCGCGATCTCTCGATCACCCTTTTTGGCGGGCCGGGCGACCGGGATGCCGCCGAGGAGATGGCGGCGGCGATCCGGACGGCCTTGCCGAGTGCGACTGTCGAGAATGCCTGCGGACGCTGCTCATTGAAAGAAACGGCGGCTCGGATCGCGAAGATGGACCGCTTCTGGAGCATCGACACCGGGCTGCTTCACATCGCACGGCAGATCGGTGTGCCGACAACGTCCTTCTGGGGGCCGACCGCGCCGCATACGCTGTTGCAGGATCTCCCCGGAACGGACGAGGCGGTGCATTACAGCGCGCTGCCCTGTTCGCCCTGTGTCCATGTCCATGACGAGCCGCCCTGCGGTGGCACCCGTCCCTGCATGGTCGCACATTTGAGGGAACTGACACCCGAAGAGCGCAATCCCGCCTGGGTCGAGAGCTCCTGAGCTAGAGGATGTTCAGCACCGCTTCCGGCGGCCGGCCGAGCGCGGCCTTGTCCCCGGAGACGACAATTGGCCGTTCAATGAGGATCGGGTTCTCGTGCATGGCCCGGATCAGGAGATCCGCGCTCTTGTCTCGGTTGCCGAGATCCAGCTCCTTGTAACGTGCCTCTTTCGTTCGCATCAATGCGTGGGGCTCAAGGCCAAGTTGTCCCAGAATCTGTTTCAACTCGGCAATGCTCGGCGGCGTCTTCAGGTATTCCCGAATCTCCGGTTCGACCCCTTTGCCACGCAGCAGCTCCAGCGTCTGACGCGACTTTGAGCAGCGGGGATTGTGATAGATCACGACGCTCATCCAGGGCTCCTATTTTCCCTTGAAATCCGGGGCGCGCTTCTCGAGGAAGGAGGCGATGCCTTCCTGGTAATCGTCCGTGTAGCCGCAATGGCGTTGAAACTCGGCTTCAAGATCAAGTTGCTCGGCGAAGCCGTTCTCCAGCGAGGCGCGCATGATCTTCTTGATCGAAGCGAGGGCGATCGGAGGCTTCGCGGCAAGGGTCTTCGCCAGCGCCTCCGTTTCGGCCATGAGGCTCTCGTCCTCGACGGAATTCCAGATCAGGCCCCAGTCGGCGGCCTGCTTGCCGGTGATCGGCGAGCCGGTCAGGGTCATGCCGAGCGCCTTGGCAAGCCCGACGCGGCGCGGGAGGACATATGTGCCGCCCGCGTCCGGGACAAGGCCGATATTCACGAAGGCCTGCACGAACTTGGTATTGTGGCCGGCGAGTACAATGTCTGCGGCAAGCGCCAGACTGGCCCCGGCGCCGGCTGCGACGCCGTTCACTGCGGCGATGATCGGGATCGGCAGGGAGGCCATGCGTTTGACCAGCGGATTGTAGTTCTGCTGGATCGACTGGCTGAGATCGCGTCGCGTGCCCGGATCGGCGGCCTTGCGGTCGGCAAGGTCCTGGCCGGAACAGAAACCGCGTCCGGCGCCGGTCATGATCACGCAGCGTGCGCTGCCGGGTTCCTCCAGTCGGGTGAACACGTCGCGCAGTTCCTCGTGCATGACCGCTGTGATCGCGTTGATGCGTTCCGGACGGTTGAGGGTGATGCGCGCGATCGAATTGTCGATCGAGAGAAGTAGGGTTTCGTAGGTCATCGATCTATCCGGAATTGCTCAGGATGAGCCGTGTGAATGAGACGCCGGGCCGGTCCATTTCGTCGGGACGCGCGACCCGCTCGCGGCAGATGAAACCGTGCCGCGCGGCGAGGGAAAGGAACGGATCGGCCTCCGACTCGTGCATCGGACGATCCTCCGGCGCCGGACCGTGGCGGAGCAGAACGGAAAAATGGCCGCCCGGTGCGAGAAGACTTGCCAGGACCGCCATGGCGTCCTCGCGGAACTCCGGCGGCAGGTGCATCCAGACCGAATTCATCAGCATGAAATCGAAGCGTTTTCCAAGCGCCGCCGCTTTGTCCAGCCATGGCAGGCGGTCGTCGAGCCAGAGTAGTTTGCTCTCCGGAAAGCGCTTTCGTCCCTCGGCGCGCATACCCGCTGACGGCTCGGCCGCGATCACGGTGAGACCGAGCCTTTCGAGACCGTTGGCGTGCGTGCCGTAGCCTGCCCCGATATCGAGCGCTGAGCCGCCGGGCTCCGGCAGATAGGGCCGGTGAAAATCGAGAAATTCCTCGAACGCGTTGGCGTGGGCGGACCATTGTTCCGCGAGACGCCGCGCATGCTGATCATACACGGCGATCGCGGTATCGATATCGTGGCCGTCACCGGTCACGAGTTTTCCTTCTCCTTCCGCCATTCCTCGTACCGTGCCTTCGTGTCCGCATCCGGCGGGTAGGTGCCACGCAACGGACGGCCGCCGCGGACTTCCTGCGAAATGAAGGCTTCCATTTGCTCCTGCTCGAAGGCCTTGTCGGCAATTTCTTCGGCAAGATGTGCGGGGATCACGACAACGCCTTCGTCATCACCGACGAGCACGTCGTCCGGATAGACCGCGACGCCACCGCAGCCGATCGGCGTGTTCAGTTCCTCGACCGCGTGATGCTTGATCAGGCTCGTCGGGGCCGAGGGCCCGGATACATAGCAGGGGATGTCATATTCGGCGATTTCGCTGGAATCGCGGACGCCGCCGTCTGAGACGAATCCGGCCACGCCGCGCACCTCGAGGCGGGTCATCAGAATGTTTCCGGCTGTCGCGGCGGTCGGATCCTGGCGCGCATCGATCACGAGGATCTTGCCCGGTGGTACGGTCTCGATCGCCCGGCGCTGCGGGTGGTCGTAGTCGTCATAGGCGGCGACCACGTCGATATCTTCGCGCGCCGGAATGTTGCGCAGGGTAAAGGCTTCCCCGACCATGTTGCGGTCATGCGTCGTGAGGCGGCTCACACCCTGCATGCAACGGTTCCTGAGACCATGCTTCATGAGCAGTGTCGTCAGGGTGGCGGTGCTGACAGCGGTCAGTTTCTCCCGCGCGCTTTCGCTCAGTCCGGACATTGCCGTTCCTCCCGGTACCGGATTCTTTCGTGCCGCATCAGAGCAGGAGAAAAGCGGATCCTCAAGTGCGGTCCGCACACGAGCCGGTTATGCTGTCGTTCCGTTTCAGGACGGACCGGACTGCGAGGGACGGGATGATTCAGGGGAGGGACCACAATGGAATACCGCAATCTCGGCCGTTCGGGCCTCAAGGTGTCGAAATTCTGCCTCGGCGCGATGATGTTCGGCGGTCCGACAGACGAGGACACGAGCCGGGAAATCATCGCCGAGGCGCGTGATTTCGGACTCAATTTCATCGATACGGCCGACGCCTATAACGGCGGCGAGTCGGAACGCGTGGTCGGCCGGGCCATCGCGGCGGAACGCGAGTACTGGGTGCTCGCAACCAAACTCGCCAATCCGATGGACGACAAGGACCCGAACGCGCGCGGCCTGTCGCGCAAATGGATGCTGCAGGCGTGCGAGGATTCGCTGGCGCGGCTCGATACCGACTATATCGACATCTACTATCTGCATAAGGAAGACCATTCGACGCCGCTGGAGGAAACCGTCGGCGCCATGGCGGACCTGATCCGAGCCGGCGTGGTGCGTTATTTCGGCGTCTCCAACCACCGCTCCTGGCGCGTTGCCGAGATCTGCAATCTCTGCGATGCGGCAGGCATCGATCGCCCCGTCGTCAGCCAGCCCTACTACAACGCGATGAACCGGATGCCGGAGACCGAGCATCTGCCGGCCTGCGACTATTACGGCCTTGGCGTCTTCCCCTACAGCCCGCTCGCCCGCGGCGTGCTTTCCGGCAAGTACAAGGCGGGAGCCGAGCCCGAGGCCGGCAGCCGGGCGGCGCGCGCCGACAAGCGCATGATGCAGACCGAGTGGCGCGAAGAGAGTCTGCTGATCGCCGAGAAGATCAAGGCCCATGCCGAGGCCAAGGGTGCGACGATCATCGACCTCGCTGTCGGCTGGGTGCTGAACAATGCGCTGGTGACGGGCTCCATCGTCGGCCCGCGCACCATGGAACAGTGGAAGGCATATGCGAAGGCCTATCACTACGAGTTCACGGAAGAGGACGAGGTGCTGGTCAACGGACTGGTCTCGGAAGGTCATCCCTCGACGCCGGGCTACAACGATCCGGCCTATCCGGTGGAGGGGCGGGTGCCTCTGGTCGGCTAGATCCTCTTTCTCCGCTTTTTCGGCGGCTTGTGCGCCCGGATTGCGGCCTCGATCGCAATCCGGGCCCATTCCCTTAATATCTCGGGCTCCTCCAGGATGTCGGCCGGAACCTCCCAGTAGTTACCGAGCGTGGCGAGCTTGCCCTTCCGCATGTACCGGAAGGGCGTGCTTCCGTGCGCTTCATAAGCGGGGCGGCTGCCGTCATCGGTGCGGAAATAGGGCAGATCGTCCAGCAGAAGGGCGAAATTTATCTCGCCATATTTTATGCCGTACCCGCCGAACATCCTGTGCGCGCGAACCTCGCCCAGCGGCTCGAGCATATCGGTGATGTAGTCGGCGAGTTCCCGCGATGTCCCCATTTTCCGATTCCCTTGATTTGTTCTGTAAATGTTCTCATATCCGGCGTGTGCTTGGAAGGCCTCGCGAGTTCACGCCTCCGTGGGACGCAGCCATGCAATCCAGCGCTTGTTTTGCGCTGCAATATCCGTATTTTAGCGGCGACCCATTTTGCCCCGAGTATGACGCGAGTCCGGGCCGGAGACGCCCGCGGGAAATCATCGCAGTTTTGGACGCTGGCACCGCGCCGGAATGCGGCGCGCGGCGATCCCGTTTGGAGCCGTTTCATGAAACTTAGAAACATCGCCATCATCGCGCACGTCGACCACGGCAAGACCACGCTCTGCGACGTTCTGCTGAAACAATCCGGTACTTTCCGCGAGAACCAGCTGGTTCAGGAACGCGCGATGGACAGCAACGACATCGAGCGCGAGCGTGGGATCACGATCCTCGCGAAATGCACTTCGGTTGAGTGGAAGGGGACGCGGATCAATATCGTCGACACGCCGGGCCACGCCGATTTCGGCGGCGAGGTGGAGCGCATCCTCTCGATGGTCGATGGCGTCGTCGTGCTGGTGGACGCGGCCGAAGGGCCGATGCCGCAGACCAAGTTCGTGCTCGCCAAGGCACTGAAGCTCGGTCTGCGCCCGATGGTCGTGGTCAACAAGGTCGACAAGCCGGAGCAGCGCGCCTACGAGGTGCAGGACGAGATGTTCGATCTCTTCTCGGCGCTCGAGGCGACCGACGAGCAGCTCGATTTCCCGTCGCTCTTCGCTTCCGGCAAGGCCGGCTGGGCGAGCGAGACCCCGGACGAGACCGGCACTGACATGACGCCGCTTTTCGACCTGATCCTGAGCCATGTGCCGGCACCGGAAGTCGAAAGGGACGCGCCGTTCCGCATGTTGGCGACCACGGTCGAGGCCGACCCCTATCTCGGCCGTCTGCTGACCGGTCGGATCGAGAGCGGTTCGGTGAAACCGAACCTGACGGTCAAGGCATTGTCCCGCGACGGCAAGGTGCTGGAGCAGGGTCGTATTACCAAGATCCTGGCCTATCGGGGCCTGGAGCGGGTTCCGTTGGACGAGGCCGAGGCCGGCGACATCGTGGCGCTCGCAGGGCTCTCCAGGTCGACCGTCGCCGACACGATCTGCGTGCCGGAAGTGACAGAGCCCATCGCGGCCCAGCCGATCGACCCCTCGACCATCGCGGTGACCTTCTCGGTCAATGACAGCCCGCTTGCCGGACAGGACGGCGACAAGGTCACCAGCCGGGTGATCTGGGACCGGTTGCAGAAGGAAGCGGAAGGCAACGTGGCGATCCGCGTCAGAGAGACAGCGGACAAGGACGCCTACGAGGTGTCCGGGCGCGGCGAGCTGCAACTCGCGGTGCTGATCGAGCAGATGCGCCGCGAAGGCTTCGAGCTTTCGATCAGCCGTCCGCGCGTGCTGTTCCAGTCCGATCCTCAGACCGGCCAGCGCCTGGAGCCGATCGAGGAAGTCGTGATCGACGTGGACGAGGAGTATTCCGGCGCCGTGGTCGAGAAGCTGCAGCAGCGCAAGGCCGAGCTGACCGACATGCGCCCGTCAGGCGGCGGCAAGCAGCGGATCACCTTCCGCTGCCCGTCGCGCGGCCTGATCGGCTATCACGGCGAGTTCATGACCGATACCCGCGGTACAGGGATCATGAACCGGGTGTTCGACAGCTATGGTCCCTACAAGGGGCCGATTCCGGCGCGTCGCAACGGTGTGCTGATCAGCCTCGAGAAGGGCAAGGCGGCGGCCTATGCGCTCTTCAATCTGGAAGAGCGCGGCCCGCTGATGATCGGCGGCGGCGAGGATATCTATCCGGGTATGGTGATTGGCGAGAACAGCCGTGGCAACGATCTCGACGTCAATCCGCTGAAGGCGAAGCAGCTCACCAACTTCCGTGCTTCCGGCAAGGACGATGCGGTCGTTCTTACGCCGCCGATCCGGATGACCCTGGAAAAGGCGATCTCCTATATCGGCGACGACGAACTGGTCGAGGTGACGCCGAACAACATCCGTCTGCGGAAGCTCTATCTCGACATCCACGAGCGCAAGAAGCACGCTCGGAAGATGGCGGCCGAAGGCTGATTCCCGGTTCGGGAGAGCCCGCAAATCAGCCTTTCCCGAAAGGCCATTCCAAATCGCCGGCGCCCGTCCTAGGCTCTTCCGAAACACTCTGTCCGAGGGAGGGCCCGATGGGCGCCAAGCAGATCAAGACCGTCGAATCCATGGTGGCGGAAGCCAACAAGGAAGTCCGCATTCTCGGTATCGAGGAGGCGAAGGCTATGGTCGGCCGTGACGATGTGACCTTCGTCGACGTGCGTGACGTCCGGGAGATCGCCAAGACCGGCCGGATCCCCGGCGCCCGCCACGTGCCGCGCGGCATGCTGGAATTCTGGATCGATCCGGCGAGCCCCTACTTCAAGGACTATTTCGGTGAGGACAAGACTTTCGTCTTCTATTGCGCGGCCAGCTGGCGCTCGGCGCTTTCCGCCAAGACGGCGCAGGATATGGGACTGACCCCGGTCGCACATCTCGAGGGTGGCCTCGGCGCCTGGATCGAGGCCGGCGGCCCGGTCGAGACCAAGGACTGACAACAGTAGAGACGATTCCGGAATAATCCCGGGTCGTCCGAAAGACAGACACTGCAGGGAATACGGCTGCAGACTTGCTGCAAGTCCCGTTGCAGGAGGATCAGATGTCTGTCGATGCAATCGATCTGCCGAGTGTATTCGATCCGGGCTGCATGCCGGGCCGCGGCTTGGATAATCCCCACTATACTGATCCCGCTAACTATGGGGCCGAGGCCGAGAGGCTGTTTCGCGGCGGTTGGGTCTGTGTCGCTGTCGGCGCAGATCTTCCGGAGGCGGGCGATATCCTCCCCATCGATGTTGGCGGCCAGCCCGTCATTCTGGTGCGCGACAAGGCCGGCCGGATCAACGGATTCCACAATGTCTGCAGCCATCGGGGTGTGCTGCTTGCGAGCGGACCGATGAAGCGGCAGCCGAGCCTGCGCTGTCCTTATCACTCGTGGACATATGCCCATGACGGCCGGCTTGTCCGGACACCCTTTGTCGGCGGTCCGGATGCCCATGAATGCCCGGCGCTCGACAGGTCCAGACTGGGCCTTCGGCCGATCCGCACCGAACTGTGGCTGGATTTTGTCTTCGTGGATCTTTCCGGAGAGGCGCCGCCACTCGAGGATTTCATGGCGCCCCTGACCGCCCGCTGGGCGGGTTACGATTTCTCCCGGCTGGCGCACGGGTTCAGGAAAACATTCGCGCTGGAGGCCAATTGGAAACTCGCGATCGAGAATTACCTCGAGAGCTATCATCTTCCATGGGTGCATCCGGAACTGAACAGGGTTTCCCCGCTGGAAATCCACGGCCAGATCGATGTCGCGCCGCATATTTTCGGGCAGTCGAGCGCGAATTACCGGCCGGGTGGTATCGGAGGCAAACAGCTTCCGTCATTTCCAGACCTGGACGAGACGAGAGAGCGGATCGGCGAATATCCGGTCGTGTTTCCGAATCTCATGCTGGGTGTTCAGCGCGACCACCTCTTCGGCATCATCGTGCGTGCGGACGGACCCGGGCGCACGATCGAGGACCTGCATATCTATTTCGCCGAGGAGACCGCGCTCGGAGCCGAATATGCGGAGATCCGCGACCAGCTTCTCGAGGGCTGGGTGGAGGTTTTCACCGAGGACATCGACGTGGTCGAGCGCATGCAGCTGGGCCGCCGGTCCGGCGCGTTCCATGGCGGTGTGCTGACGCCCTACCATGACGGCCCGACACGGCGCTTCATGGCGCTGGTGGAGCGGAGCCTCGCGCCAAGGCACTGAGGGCGCTAGCCGGTGATGTCGTCGATCGGCCAGACCGGCCGGCGCAGATGCTTGTAGGTAAAGCTCCCGTAGTCCTGCGAGACGAGGCCGCCGCTGTCTACCAGAACGACCTCTCCGGCGACCGGCTGGAAGGCGGCCCGGAAATGGTGAGAGGACTTCACCCCGATGACGTCAAACGTGGCAGGCTCGAGGCCGAACAGTTTCAGCGCCTGCTGATCCGTGACCTGAAGGTTGCTGCTGGCGATCACCACCTTGACGCCGGAGATCTCGATCAGTGCTGACTTTCCGAGCCGGACTTCCATATTGGCCCACATCGGCCCGTCACAGACAAAAGCGCCGGTCTCGCTGAGGGCGAGCACGCGCGCATTGGCCGCGATCGGCGGACCGTAATGCTCCGGATCGACCTTGGCGCCAAGGCTGATGGCGATCACCGCGCCCACGCCGGCCGCGTGGGCCTGGTCCGCAACCGCCGGATCGCAAATGGCGGCCAGAACGGCGTTCCGGTTCCCGGACGCGATGATCGTTTCCAGCAGTCTTACGCCGTCGCCGTATCCGCCGCCGCCCGGGTTGTCCGTGGTATCGCCGATGACAAGCGGTCCCCCGCCGCTTGGTCCAGAGCGGATCTTCGCCTCGGTCTGCGCGAGAGAGAGCAGGGGAACCGTGTTCTGCTCGCGGGTTTCCCAGATGAATGCTGCGAATTCCGCCGCGATCGCCTTCGCCTTCGCCGCGTCGCCGTCCGTGGTCACCGTGACGGACGGTCCGGCTTCTGCGAGATCGGACCAGGCGAATCCGGCACAGAGTCCGATTTCCAGCACTGCCGGATCCGCGTCCTTTATCTTTCTTGCCCGCGCGAGCGCCTCGACCATCGGGCCCTCCTGGGTGCGTCCGTGATTGAGGCCGTCGAGCGCCGCGGTGCGCGCAACCACGGTGACGGGCCGGATCTTTCCGTCCATTGCCGATTGCAGCAGACCGGCAGCCTCGGTGGCGGCCTCGTACTGGTCGATATGCGGATAGGTCCGGTACGGGACGATGAAATCGGCGAGTTCGCCCATCTTGTCGGTCACGTTGGCATGGAGATCGAGGGTGACCGCGATCGGGATGTCCGGACCGAGGCGTTTGCGGAGCCGCGCAAGCAGGTCGCCTTCCGCATCGAGGCTGCTTTCCGTGACCATCGCGCCATGCAGCGCCAGGATGACGCCGTCGACCGGACCCGTGTCGAGGCCGCCGAGCACTGTGTCACAGAGCTTTTCCCAGGTCTCCGCCGTGGTCATCCCGCTCGGCGTCGCGTGGGCTGCGACGGTCGGGATCAGTTCCCAGCCATGCGTCTTCGCGGCATCGATATGCGCCGCGATTTCCGTCGCCGTCCCGGACATATGTCGCGCGATCTCGTCGCCGAAATAGCATTGCCGGCGGAGATAATCGTCAAGATCGGTCCGCAGGACGCTGAAAGTGTTGGTCTCGTGGCTGATCTCGGCGGAGAGGATGCGGCGCTTGGTCATCGCGTCACCAGCTTTTCGGCAGAGTGCCCTCGCCGATATCCCAGAAGAGACCGGCGGTCAGTTGCAATCCTTCGCGCAGGACCGGCTTCAGGGCGTGTTCGTTCGGCGCGTGCTGCGAGCAGGAGGCATAGGAATGGGGCACCCAGATCGTCGGCAGGCCAAGAATTTCGCTGAACACGTCGTTCGGCAGGGAGCCGCCGAGATTTGGCAGGATCGCGGTCTTCTTGTTGGTCGAGCGCTGGATGGAATTCGCCGCCCACTGAACCAGCGGGTGGTCCGGTTCGAGCCGCGTCGCCTTCATGTATCCGCGGTCCGCGTCGGAGACCGTGACCATCGGAAAACCCTCGCGGTCCAGATGGCGGCGCAAGGCGGGAACGATGTCTTCCGGATCGGTGCCAACGACGAAACGGAGCTGGCCGCGGCAGGTCGCCCGGCCGGGAATTGCGTTGACCGGCTTGTCCGGCAGGCCGGATGTGTAAGCCAGGATCTCGAAGCTGTTCCAGCCGATCACCCGCTCGATCGGGGTGAGGGATTCTTCGCCCCAATCCGGATCGATCTGCGGACCGTTCTCTTCCGCCTCGAGTTCGCACTCGGCAAGTGCGGCCCGGATCGCCGGGGTGAGGGTGGTCGGCCGCCATTCCGGTACCCGGATCTGGCCGCGCCGATCGACGATGGTGGCGAGGGCATGGGCAAGGATGACCGCCGGGTTTGCCAGCAGACCGCCCCAGTTGCCGGAATGGTGCGCACCCTCGCGGAGGTCGCAGGTGATCTCCATCGGATAGGCGCCGCGCGAGCCCATGAAGACGGTAGGATGGTCGGCGCTGATGCGCGGGCCGTCGGAGGCGATGAGGAAATCCGCCTTCAGCTTTTCTTTCTGTTGCGTGGCGAATTCGGCCAGCCCCGGCGAGCCCGATTCCTCGCCGCTTTCGATCAGGATCTTGGAATTGAAGCCGAGCTTGCCGCGGGTCTTCAGGACGGCATTGAGGCCGGCGATATTGATCGAGTGCTGGCCCTTGTTGTCGACGATCCCCCGGCCGTACAGCCGGTCCCCGATCTCGGTCAGGGTCCACGGATCGCGCCCTTCTGCCCATTGGCCCTCCATGCCGCGGACCACGTCGCCATGGCCGTAGGTGAGGACTGTCGGCAGATTGTCGGCCTCGTGACGGGTGGCGATCAGGAAGGGGCCGCCCTTGGGCGATGGATTGTCGAAGCGCTCGCAGACATAGCCCATGGGCTCCAGCGTTCCGCGCATTTCGGCCATATAGGCCTCCATCTCGGGTTTCCGTTCCTCGTAGAGCTGGCTCTCGGTGCGGATCGCCACCCGGCGGGTCATGTCCTTCAGGAATTCGCCGCTGTCGAAATAGGCGGCGGCGGCGGAGATGGCTTGCTCGCGGCTCACTTGGGAAACTCCTCGGTGCGTGGATGACGGAAAATCAATTGAGCGGAACGTCGGGCAGGGGCACGACCTCGATCCCCCTGGCCTCGAGCGCCTTGCGGACGGCCCCGGCGATGGCAGGACCGGTCGGCTCGTCGCCGTGGACACAGATCGAATGAACGATGACGGGCACCTCGACGCCGTCGGTCGAGCGGACCCGGCCGGTTTCGACCATGCGCAGGACGTGTTCCACGGCCCGGTCCGGATCGCGGATCATCGCGTCGTCGCGCTTCCGGCTGGTGAGGTTGCCCGCTCCGTCGTAGGTGCGGTCGGCGAAGACCTCCGAGGCGGTCGGCGCGCCGAGGCTCTCGCCGGCCTTAAACAGTTCGGAGCCGGTCGTCGCCAGCAGGATGATCGTCGGATCGACGGCCGTCGTCGCGCGGACGATGGCCTCGGCGAGGTTCCTGTCCTCGGAGGCCATGTTGTTGAGCGCGCCATGCGGTTTCATGTGCGTGACCTTCAGGCCGTGCATCGCGGCCATCGCCTGCAGCGCGCCGACCTGGTAGGCGATCATCGCCTCGATTTCGCGCGCCGGCATCGAAATGCGACGACGCCCAAAACCCCAGAGATCGTTAAATCCCGGATGCGCGCCGATGGAGACGCCTTTCTCTTTGGCGGCGGCGCAGACACGGTCCATTACATTCGCGTCGCCGCCGTGAAAACCGCAGGCGACGTTGGCGGAGCGGACGATCTTGAGCATCGCGGCGTCGTCGCCGATGTCGTAGGCCCCGAATCCTTCCGCCATGTCGGCGTTCAGATTAACTTTGGTCATGGGTCGCTCGCGTGGCTATTGTCGGGGTGTGCGCTTGCGCTCTCCCCGACGAAACTAGATGGGTACCTGAGACTAGCGCCATTTGCTTCGCCCGGTCCATGTCCTCAACAGAACCATTGTCATGTCGGAACCTGTTTTTCTTCCCGCCGGTGACACGGCGCTCGTGGTCCAGTTCGGCGAGGCGGTCGATGCCGCGGTGAACCGCCGTGTCCGTCATCTCGCCGCGAAGCTGCGCGAGTCGTCGGAGAGGGGGGTTGTCGATATCGTGCCGACGATCCGCTCGCTGATGGTGCACTACGATCCGCTCGAAACGAGTGCCGGAAAATTGACGGCCGCGATATCGGAGCTGCTGCACCATCGGGGTGCCGACGAGGATTCCTACCGGCTCTGGTCGATCCCTGTCTGCTACGAGGGAGACTGTGCGCCGGACCTCGACAATGTCGCGCGGGAAATGAAACTCGATACCGGCGAGGTGGTGCGCCGTCATGCAGCCGAACCGCTGGAGGTTTTCATGATGGGATTCCTGCCCGGGTTTCCCTATCTCGGCCTTCTGCCGGAGGAGTTCGACATTCCGCGTCTTTTCGAGCCGCGGGTGAAGGTGCCGGCGCGTTCGATCTCTGTCGCGGTGCGCCAGACCACGGTCTACACCGTCGAATGCCCTGGCGGTTGGCATTTGATCGGACAGACTCCCGTCGAATTTTTCGATCCCGAGAGGGCAGAGCCGATTCTCGTGGCGGCGGGCGACCGCATCCGCTTCGAACCGGTATCCGTGGCTGACTACGAAAGCATTCGGAAAGCCGTCGAGGCGGAGGACTACACGCCGGTCTCCGAGGAGATCGCGCCATGACCGGTTTCAGGGTCATTCAAGCGGGGTTCGCGCCGACCTTGCAGGATTTCGGCCGCCCCGCCTTCCAGAATCGCGGTGTGCCGGTCTCCGGTGCGCTGGACCCGGTGTCGCTGCGTATCGGCAATGCGCTCGTCGGCAATGACGGCGGGACGGCGGCAATTGAGTTCCGACTGGTCGGTCCGACGTTGGAAGTGACGGCGGAAAGCGTGCGCGTGGCGCTGGCCGGAACCCGTGCCGGTCTCGTTGTCGAGGCCGGAGAGCGGGTCACGTTGCCTTCCTGCCAGAGCGTCACGCTCCTCCGCGGCCAGCGCGTGTCTGTCGCACCTGTGACGGACAGCGGGGTTGCCTATCTTTGTGTCGAGGGCGGGTTCGACCTGCCCAGCGTCTTCGACAGCCTCTCGACCTACGGACGATCCCGCATCGGCGGTTATCACGGTCGCGCCCTGACGGAGGGCGACGACCTTCCGCTCCGCTTCTCCGCAGTGGAAGAACGCGGCGAGTTGCGCCTGGAAGACCTGTCCTATCTTGACGAGACGGGCCCGGCACGGGTCGTGCTCGGCCCCCAGCGGGACTATTTCAGCGATGCGAGCACTGCGGCGTTCTTTCAGGCGGAGTACACGATCAGCCGGGAGGCCGACCGCATGGGGATGCGGCTCGAGGGCCCGGCGCTCGAACATGCGCGCGGCTATAACATCACCTCAGACGGGATCGTGACCGGGGCGATCCAGGTTCCGGGCAACGGCATGCCGATCATTCTGCTCGCCGACCACCAGACGACGGGCGGCTATCCGAAGATCGGCACCGTTATCTCCGCCGATATTCCGCGTCTCGGGCGGATGAAGCCGGGGGATATGCTCTCTTTCGAGGAAATCGACGTGGAAGGGGCAGAGGAGGCGCGCCGGATGCAGGAATCGGCAATCCTGAAACTTCTCGCATCCCTGACGCCGGCCGCGGCCTGGCTCGACGAGACCGCGCTCTATCGCGAGAACCTGATCAGCGGCGTGGTGCAGGTCAGCGACGCACTCTAGGCGGCCCGCTCGAAACGGTAGGCCCCGTCGTCCCCAATCGTCCGCAGGACCACGCCGTCCTGCATCAGCAGATGGAGATGCGCAAGGGTCTCGCCGATGGCGAAACGGGTCTGGTGCAGGTCGAGTTCCCGGATGAATAGGGAGCGCATGATGTCCGCCGCCGATCCGGGCCGCGCGCAAGCCGCCGCGGCTTCTTCGAGCCGTTCGTCATGGTGGTTCTTCAGCGCGTTGATGCGGAAATTCATGCCCCGATAAGGACCGTCGTGGCCGGGCAGGATCAGCATTTCGTCCTCGCCGCCTTCCATGCGGGCGAGGAAGCCCAGGAAATCCTGCAGCGGGTTGGCCTCCGGTTCGGTCCACCAAACGGCGATGATCGGCGTGATCCGCGGCAGCAGAAGATCGCCCCCGAGCATGATGTTGTCCGTCTCCGAGAAAAGGCAGACATGGTCAGGCGAGTGGCCGGCGCCGAAATAGGGACGCCAGACCCGGCCGCCGATCCGGAGCCGCGAGTCCGGACCGATCCGCCTGAAGGATGGCGGAATGGGGGCCACCAGTTTGCGGTACTCGTTGCCGATCTTCCGCATTTCTTCGCCGGCATTGCCGCCGAGTCCGAGGCGGCCGTAGAAGCCGACCATCTGCTCGACGAAATCATCGGACGTATCGAGATAGTAGGCCCTCGCGTTCAGCCATTCCGTCCGGCTCATCAAGAGCGGCGCACCGGTACGTTCCTGCAGCCAGCCGGCGAGGCCGACATGGTCCGGGTGGAAGTGGGTGCCGATGATCGCCTGTACCGGATCCTGGCCGATGACGTCCTCGAGAATTCGTGACCAGGCGGTCCGGCATTCCTCCGAGTTCAGGCCGCAATCGACGATCACCCAGCCCGCATCGTCTTCCAGAAGGTAGAGATTGACGTGGTCGAGCGAGAAGGGCAGCGGCAGCCGCAGCCAGTGGATGCCCGGCGCCACTTGGAGGAGTTTCCCGTCGTCGGGACGGCGGTCTCCCATCACATAGTCGAGTTCCTCTGTCATCGTCCGGAGAGTAGTTTGGGTTTGAAGTATCGGAAAGTGCCGAATGCGCACGATTTCGCAACCGATTGCGTTGTGATGCTGGGAGAATGCGCGGGCTCGGTGACGTTGTGACAGCTTGATGAAAAGACATGGAATAGTGGCGCGGGGGCTCGCATCCGGTCGGCAGAAGGGGTACTAGAGGACCGGTTATCCACCCGCGTGAGCACTCTCGATGAAGAACGAGACCGGGACCCTCTGGCTGGTCGTCGGACCGTCCGGCGCCGGCAAGGACAGCTTGCTGGAGGGAGCGAAGCAGCGTCTGAAGGACAGCCCGGTGCATGTCTTCGTGCGCCGGGATATCACGCGCCCGGCAGAGGTCGGCGGGGAGGATCACACGACTGTCTCCGTCGATCATTTCGAGGCGAAAAGGTCCGCCGGTGCCTATGCTCTGAGCTGGGGCGCGCACGGTCTCTTCTATGGCATCCCGTCCTCGATCGGAGAGGATCTGGCGCGGGGTGCGCAAGTCATCGTCAATGTCTCGCGCGCGGTGATCGAGGAGGCGCGTGCATGTTATGCGGATGTCCGCGTGATCGACATCAAGGTGCCCCGCGACGTGCTCGAGGCGCGGCTCAGGGCCCGGGGACGGGAAAGCGAGGAAGACATCCTGAAGCGGCTCGAGCGCGCCGAGGCGTTCGCACTCGAAGGCCCGGGGGTGATTCGATTCTCCAACGACCGGCCCCTCGCGGAATCCGTCGCCGCCTTCACCGCACTCTTCACGCGATAGGAATTGGTCGGCTATTTCCGTTGATGAGATCGTTTTTTAACGATATTTGGCGAGAAAATCCGCCGCGGAGAGGCTCCGGAAGTCGCCGATGCGCTCTGCAAGCAACTCGTGCGGCCAGTCCCACCAGGCGAGCTCCATCAGGCCTTCGGCGGTCGCTTCGTCGACCCGGCGCTTGATTTCCTTCGAGGGAACGCCGCCGACGATCGTGTAGGGGGCGACGTCCTTGCTGACGACGGCACCCGCCGCGATCACCGCGCCGCTTCCGACATTGACGCCCGCAAGTACGGTCGCGCCGTGGCCGATCCAGACATCGTGCCCGATGCTGCAATGATGCTGGCGGCGCCAGTCGAAGAAAGCCTCGTCGTCCGCACCCATACCGTAGGCGGCGCTGCGATAAAGGAAATGATGCTGCGAGGCGCGCCAACTCGGGTGGTTTCCGGGATTGATGCGGGTATGCGCGGCGATTGAGCAGAATTTTCCTATTGTCGTGTAGATCACGTCGCTGTCGTTGACCACATAAGAATAATCCCCCAACTCGCTCTCGATCACGGAGGTGCGGGCACCGACCTCGGTCCAGGAGCCAAGCTCGGAGTCCCGAACGGTCGCGGTCTCGTGCACGCTCGGCATCGGGGAAAGCTGCTTCTGTCCCATATCTCTCGCTCGCTTTCGGCAAACGTAACTCAGGCGACCCGGATGCCGGAGCGCATGACCTTGCGGATGATCGGGGTGCCGTCGTTGGCGCGGCGGACACGGATCAGGTCGGCCCGCTTGCCCGGCGCGATCTCGCCCCGATCGTCGAGCCCGACCATGCGAGCCGGGTTGCGGGTTACCGTCGCCAGGGCCTGGGGCAGCGGCAGGCCATGCCATTCGTGCAGCAGGAAGGCGCCGTGCAGCAGGCTCGCCGGCACGTAGTCTGAGGAAAGCGCATCGAGAACACCCGCCTCGGCCAGTTCCCCAGCCGAAACATTGCCGGAATGGGAGCCGCCGCGAACCACGTTCGGCCCTCCCATGATATTGCTCAGTCCCTTTCTGCGGGCATGGACAGCGGCTTCGAGCGAGGTCGGGAACTCGCTGATTGTGAGACCGAGCGCGTGCGCCTCTTCGACATGCTCCGCCGTCGCGTCGTCGTGGCTCGCGGTGACGATCCCGCGTTCGGCGCAGGTGGAGGCGATGATCCGGCGGTGCTTGTCGCAATAGAGTTCCTGGTTCTTCTTGCGGTCCTCGACCATGGCGTCGAACTCGGCATCGCTCATGGCGTGCTTACCGGTGTAGTAGATCTTCAGCTTCTCGATATCGACGAACTGGCGCTGACCCGGGGTGTGATCCATCAGCGAGACCAGCCGGACCAGCGGGTCGTCCTTGAAGGGCTCGAACAGTTCGACCGCGCGTGGATTGCCCACCTCGCAGCGCATGTGCAGGAAGTGGTCGGCGCGCAGCATGCCGCTCGCATTCGCTTCGTGGATCGAGTTCGCTGACTCCGTCAGGATCTCGTCCCGCGCGTCGTCCTTGACGGTGCCGCCGACAGCGACCGCGTCCAGGACCGTGGTGATCCCCGCTGCGGCAACCTGAGCATCATGGGCCATCAGCGCCGAAACCACGGGCCAATGGACTCTCGGGCGCGGGATCAGGTGCTTTTCAAGATTGTCCGTATGCAGCTCGACGAGTCCGGCAATCAGGATGTCGCCGTCGTAATCCACCGCACCCGGCATCGAGACAATGCCTTCCGTCACATCCTCGATCCGGTCGCCCCGGATGGTGACGGTGCCGTGGATCTCTCGATCGGCGAGGATGATTCGCGCATTGGTCAGCACGTCATCCGGCGTTTCGGTATTGCTCACGCTGCTTTCCTCGCTTCCTCAAGGGTATAGGTGCGGGTCCCGACCTCCTCGCGGACCTGTTCGTCGTGAAAGATCCCGACGATGGCGGAGCCGGCTTCCCTGGCCTCGTTGATCAGGTCGACGACGGTCTGACGGTTCTCGGCATCGAGAGAGGCGGTCGGTTCGTCGAGCAGCAATACAGGATAATCCTGGACCATTGTCATGGCGATATTCACCCGCTGCTGTTCGCCTCCGGAAAAGGTCGCGGGCGGCAGCGACCAGAGGCTTTCGGGAATGCGCAGGCGGGTCAGCAGCGTTGCCGCCTTCTCGCGCGCGGCGATCTCGTTTATTCTGCGGGAGAGCAGGGGCTCCATCACGAGATCGAGCGTCGTGACCCGGGGAATGACGCGAAGGAACTGGCTGACATAGCCGAGCGTTCTGGCGCGGATATCGAGCACGACATGCGGCGGCGCGGTGACCAGATCGACCATTTCTCCGTCATGACGGATCGAGACGCTGCCCTGCTGCGGCAGATAGTTGGCATAAAGTGAGCGGAGAAGGGTCGATTTTCCGGCGCCCGACGGGCCGGCGAGGATCACGCACTCGCCCCTTTGGACGGACAGCGAGACGTTCTCCAGCACGGTCAGCGTGACGCCGCCCTGGTTGTGCAGCGTGAAGCTCTTGAGCAGGCTTTCGACACGGATCATTTCGTTCGGATTTTCGGTCATCGGATCACACCGGCAGGATCGAGGAAACAAGAAGCTGGGTATAGGCGTGCTGCGGATCGTCGAGCACCTGGTCGGTCAGGCCCTGTTCGACGACCCGGCCGCGACGCATCACCATCAGCCGATCGGAAAGCAGGCGGACGACACCGAGATCATGGGTGACGATAATGCAGGCGATGCCGAGTTGGCGCACAAGCCCGCGCACGAGGTCCAGCAGCCGCGCCTGTACCGAGACGTCGAGGCCGCTGGTCGGCTCGTCCATGAAGACCAGACGCGGTTTGGTGACGAGATTGCGGGCGATCTGCAGGCGCTGCTGCATGCCGCCGGAGAAGGTGCGCGGCAGGTCATCCATCCGTCCGAGGTCCATTTCCACCTTCTGCAGCCATTCGGACGAGGTCTCGCGGATGGTCTCATAATGACGTTCGCCGACCGCCATCAGCCGCTCGCCGACATTGGCTCCAGCAGAAACATTCATGCGCAGCCCATCGTGGGCATTCTGGAAGATGATGCCCCAGTCAGTGCGCATCAGCATACGCCGCTCGGCTTCGGAGAGCGCGTAGATGTCCTGCAGCCCGTCGACGCGGGTATTGAACCGCACAATGCCGTCTGTCGGCTGCATCAGGCCGGAGGCGCAGCGCAGCAGGGTCGACTTGCCGGATCCGGACTCTCCGACGATGCCGAGGACCTCGCCCGGATAGAGCGAGAAGCCGACGTCCTGACAGCCGATGTTCTGGCCGTATTTCTGGGTGACGCCCTCGACTTCGAGCAGGGGGCCGTCCTCGCGCCGTGTCGTCATTCGGCTTCTCCCTTGCCTTCTGAGCTGTTCGCGACACCCAGATGACCGACATGGCCGGCCTCTCGGCGTTCTGCGCAATAGTCGCTGTCGGAGCAGACATACATCCGGCCGCCCGCGTCGTCGGTGATGACCTCGTCGAGATAGCTGTCACCGGCACCGCACAGCGCGCAGGTGTCGTTCCACGATTGGATGGCGAAGGGGTGATCTTCGAAATCGAGGCTCTTCACGTCGGTATAGGGCGGCACGGCATAGATCCGCTTCTCCCGCCCGGCGCCAAACAGCTGCAGCGCGGCCATCTGGTGCATCTTCGGATTATCGAATTTCGGGATCGGGCTCGGCGCCATGATGTAGCGGCCGTTCACCTGGACCGGATAGTTGTACGAAGTAGTGATCCGGCCGTAGCGCGCGATGCTCTCGTAGAGGCTGACATGCATCACGCCGTATTCCTCAAGCGCATGCATCTTCCGCGTCTCGGTCTCACGCGGCTCGACCCAGCGCAGCGGCTCGGGGATCGGCACCTGATAGACCAGGATTTGCGCCTCGGTCAGAGGTTTCTCCGGGATCCGGTGCCGGGTCTGGATGACTGTCGCCTCGGAGGTTTTTTCGGTCGTCGCAACGCCGGCTGTCTTGGCGAAGAAGCGTCGGATATTCACCGCGTTCGTGGTGTCGTCCGCGCCCTGGTCGATAACCTTCAGGGTGTCGTCGCGGCCGATCACGGCCGCCGTCACCTGCATCCCGCCTGTGCCCCAGCCGTAGGGCAGCGGCATCTCGCGGCTGCCGAAGGGGACCTGATAGCCGGGTATCGCGACGCCTTTGAGGATCGCGCGGCGGATCATCCGTTTTGTCTGTTCGTCGAGATAGGCGAAATTGTATCCCTCGACCTGGGCGACCGGCCGGTCGTCCTCCGGGGCCTGCCAGGGCTGGGCGCTTTGACCTGTGCTCATGCTCTCGTCCTACTCGGCCGCGGCCAGTTCGTCGTCATCGGTTCGATTGCCTTTCTCGCGCGCTTCGATTTCCGCGCGGAGCTCCCGCACGGTCACGAGTTCGCCCTGGAAGTCGACGTAATGCGGAAGCTTCAGGTGCTGGACGAAGCCCGAGGCCTCGACATTGTCGGAATGGTAGAGGACGAACTCCTCGTCCTGCGCGGGCGCTTCTATCTCCTCGCCGAACTCGCGCGCGCGGAGCGCCCGGTCGACCAGCGCCATAGACATCGCCTTGCGTTCGCAATGTCCGAAGGTGAGGCCGTAGCCGCGGGTGAATTGCGGCGGCACCTTCGAGGATCCCTTGAACTGGTTGACCATCTGGCACTCGGTGACGGTGATCTCGCCGATCTCGATCTCGAAACCGAGCTCCTCCGGAACGAACGACACGGCAAGCTCTCCCATGCGGATCTCGCCGGCGAAAGGGTGGGCGTTGCCGAAGCCGCGCTGGGTGGAATAGCCGAGCGCCAGCAGGAAGCCCTCGTCGCCGCGAGCCAAATTCTGCAGGCGTGTCGCCCGGTCGGCCGGAAACGTCATCGACTCCCGTGTAAGGTCCGGTACAGGTCCGTCCTCGTCATCCGGGATCTCAAGCTCGATCAGGTCCTCATGGTCGAGGATGTCGGCGACCCGCGGCATGCCGTCCGGAACCGGTTCGTCGGATTTCGGCGCTTCCTCGGTCTCGCCGTTCGCCGCCAGGGTGAAATCGAGAAGCCGGTGCGTATAGTCGAAGCTCGGGCCTAGGATCTGGCCGCCCGGGAGGTCCTTGTAGGTCGCGGAAATGCGCCGGCGGATCTGCATCTTCGCCGTATCGATCGGCAGCGAAGCGCCGAAGCGGGGCAGGGTGGTGCGGTAAGCGCGGAGCAGGAAGACCGCCTCCTGGATGTCGCCGTTCGCCTGCTTGATGGCGAGTGCCGCAAGATCCGGGTCGTGAAGCGATCCCTCGGTCATCACCCGGTCGACGGCGAGCGGAAGCTGTTCGCGGATTTGCGCGATGGAGAGTTCGGGTACCTGGCGGTCGCCCCGGCGGATGTCGGCGAGGTAGCGCAGCGAGTTCTCGATCGCCTTGTCGCCGCCTTTGACAGCTACATACATGGAGCTATTCCTTTCCAGCCGTGAGGGACACCGTCGTTGTCCTCGGGACCGCGACCATCGAGGCGCCAGAGACGAAGACGAGGTCGACGCCGCGGGGGAAGTAGCGCTGTTGTGCCGCGCGCGCAGTCCAGAAGCCGGAGGAAACGTCCGGCAGATCGAGCTTGATCCGGTCCTTGATGCCCGGGCCCGTCAGGACGAGTGGACCGCCGGTCTTCATGGTCTCGACCTGGATCAGCAGGGTCGCGCCGTTCTCCGGATACTCATCCGTCCCGCAATTGAAGGCGGAAAGGCTTTCAGGTGCCTTATCCAGAATGGCGAAGGCGGCTTCACTGCTGTCGCCGGTGATCCGCGTTCCGCAGTGGAATTTCAGATAGGCCTCTGCCGTATCGGTCGCGAGTGCCGGGGCGAGATAGAGCGGGGTTTCGAAATCTACGAGGGCCAGCGCGATGGCCGTCGCCGCGAGATCGAGCGGCGCAGGTCCATCTATGTCTATCTCGACGGTTTGTACTGTTCCGGGCCTTGCCATGGCGTCAAGTAGATGGCGGAAGACCTTCTGGGATTCCGTCACCGTATCCGCGAAACCGGGCGTGAGATGCGTTGCTTGGGCGAGCTTGTCGGCAGACATCGGCTTAGTTCTCCCGCGCCACGGTGAAGAATTCGACCTTGGTCGCGGCAGCCTTTTTGCTGGCCTGGTTGCGGCGGTCGAGATGTCTAAGTTCAAGTGGCTTGATGATGGAATGTTCGACGGTCTCGGCCCGTTCCTTGCGCTGCATGAGCGCATCGATCACGGCGGCGACTTCGGCATGCTCCTTGTTTCGGCCGGAGACATATCCGTGGCCGATCGCGCCGCAGGTGAGTCCGACGGTGCAGCGGGTGACCGTCATTTCGCCGATATTGAAGCGATTGCCTGTGCCGCCCATGCGCCCGCGGACCATGACCATGCCGATTTCAGGCGCGCGGATCCGGCTCCATTCGGGTTTGTCCGGCAGATTTTGCCAGAGACTGTTGAGGTCGGCGTAGGACGCCTTTGCGAGAATGGACATCCAGCGCTTGCGCTCAGTCGAGTTCGGCGGGGAAGCCTGCGGTTCCATCGTCTTGTCCTCTTGTTCGACAAATTCCTGATTTGTCTAGATATCTATATCTTTATGTGTTATAGACCCGCGCAACGCTCCGTGCAACGGGTGCCGGGTGAAACTTTGATGAATGTCGGGGGGATTGCCTTGATCGAACGGAACAGCGGACAGGCCCTATGGCGGCAGATCGCAACCGATATTTCCGACGCAATCCGCTCCGGACGCTATGCACCCGGCAGCAAGCTGCCGACCGAAGCCGAACTCTCCCAGTTATATGGCGTCAACCGGCACACATTGCGCCGCGCTGTCTCCGAACTGGCGGAAGACGGTGTCATCCGGGTCGAGCAGGGGCGCGGAAGCTTCGTGCAGGAGCATGTGCTGGACTATCTCGTCGCGAAAAAGACGCGCTTCTCCGACAATGTGCTGCGCCAGAAGCGCACGCCCGGCGGCCGGACACTGTTGCTGCGCGAAGAGGATGGGGATCCCGTGATCCTCAATCAGCTCGGCCTTGCGAGAGGCAGCAAGCTTACTCGGCTTGATCGCGTCGGGGAAGTGGATGGCAGGCCCATATCCGTAGGCAGCCACTATTTCCCATCGCTCCGCGTGCCAGGATTCGCGGAACTGCATAAGGAACTGGACTCGATCACCAAGGTTCTGACCCGGCTCGGGCACGGCGAATATACCCGGCATGTCACGCGCGTGACGGCCCGGATGCCGGATGCGGCCGATGCGGATCTCCTGCAGCAGCCGCGCAGCCGGCCGGTGCTGGTTGTTGAGTCGATCAATGTCACACCGGACGGGAACCCGATCGAGTACGGCTTTGCTCGCTATGCCGCGGACCGGTTCCAGCTTGTGTTCGAAAGCTGACGGATTCTTCCTGGAACGATTGTTCGTCTCGGATTCGAAAGAAACTGATCGCAAAGCGATCCTTGACCTCGGATGCGCTGCGGGTGAGGTAGTACTGGAACTTCAACCCGCGTGAAGCGGGACGATCAAGGGAGGCAGGCGAAGATCCTGCCTAATGGTTTGATGGCGACATCCACCAATGTTTTGCGTCTCGTCAAAGACGTTTTTTCTCCGCATGCCGTTTCGAAGAACCTGCCTGACGCGTTCCGGATTTTGTATTGCAATGGAGGCGATCTGGCGTTCGAGGGCGGCAGTGTTCTGCAGCCTGACGAAGCCCGCTACATGCGGACCGGTTATGCTTTGCGGGCCGGCACCGAAGGCGGTGAGCTCTGGCGCTGGGAAGTCGGCGATGCGAAAGTCAATCCCGAGCTGGATCTCGGCGAAGGTATTCGCAGCGAACTCGTGGTAAGCAACGATGTCCCCAGCGTTGAAAAGCTGGAAGACTGGCTGATCCGCTGCGACAGCGTGCTGTTCCCGACAGGAGGAACGGCCGTGCCGCACACCCATATCGGCCCCGGCATCCGCTGCATGCGAAACGGCAAGCTGACGCTCTCGACAGACACGAAGTCGCAGGACTACCATCCGGGCGATGCTTGGTTCGAGCCGGGTGGCGAGGCCGTCTGGGCCAGCGCCTGTACCGACGAGTGTACGCGTTTCATCCGCGTTCTCCTCCTGCCCAAGGAATTGAAAGGCAAGAGTTCGATCCGCTATCTGAACGAGGCGGACCGCCGCAAACCCAAATCCCAACGCTATAAGAGTTATGTAGATGAGCTCCTCTCCCTCAAGTAACGGTTCCGGTGCCGGTCGCCTCGGCGGCCATATTCTTGTCGATGCACTGGTGACCGAGGGGGTGGATCTTGTCTTCGGCGTGCCGGGCGAGAGCTATCTCGCGGTGATCGACGGCCTGCAGGAGACCAACGGGATCCGCACCGTGATGTGCCGCCAGGAAGGCGGCGCCGCGATGATGGCGGACGCTTACGGCAAGCTCACGGGGCGTCCGGGCGTTTGCATGGTGACCCGCGGGCCGGGCGCGACCAATGCCAGCGCCGGCGTGCATGTCGCTTTCCAGGATTCGACCCCGATGGTTCTGCTGGTCGGTCAGGTTGCGCGCTGGATGGTCGAGCGCGAGGCATTCCAGGAGATCGACTACCGCCGCATGTTCGGGCAGATGGCGAAATGGGTGGCGCAGATCGACGACGCCGCGCGCATCCCGGAATATATCAGCCGGGCCTTCCACACCGCGGTCTCCGGACGGCCGGGGCCGGTTGTCCTAGCACTGCCGGAAGACATGCTGACGGACTATGCCGAGGCTGCGCAGATCGCACCTTATATCGCGGTCGAGCCGCATCCGGGACCTCAGCAGATGGCTGATTTCCGCGCCATGCTGGAGAGAGCCGAACGCCCGATGATGATCGTCGGCGGCGGCGGCTGGGACCGGGAGGCCTGCGAAAAGATCGAACAGTTCGCGGTCGCCAACGGCATTCCGGTCGGCGCGTCCTTCCGCTGTCAGGACTATTTCGACAACCGGCACCCGAATTATGTAGGCCATGTCGGCATCGGTATCGATCCGTCGCTCGCGACCAGAATCAAGGAGAGCGACATGGTGATCGCCCTCGGCACCAGGCTGGGGGAGATGACCACGGGCGGCTACACGATGTTCGACATCCCCCGTCCGAAACAGGGACTTGTCCACATCCACGGTAGTGCCGAGGAACTCGGCAGGGTTTATCAGGGTGATCTGCTGATCAACGCATCGCCGCGTGCCTTCGCGGCTGCGCTTGACGCGATGGAGCCGGTCGACGGCACCCAGCGGAAGAAGGATATTGCCCGGGGCCACGCCGACTACCTGGCGACGCTGGAGCCGCTCAAGGTTCCGGGATCCGTGCAGATGGGAGAAATCGCCGCCTGGCTCAACAAGATATTGCCGGACGACGCGATCATCGCAAACGGTGCCGGGAACTACGCCACCTGGATGCACCGTTTCTACCAGTACCGCGGTTTCCGTACCCAGCTCGCGCCGACCAGCGGGTCCATGGGCTACGGCCTGCCGGCAGCGGTTGCGGCGGCGCTGGTGCACCCGGAACGGGTCGTCGTCTCGATGAACGGAGACGGCTGTTTCATGATGCATGGCCAGGAACTGGCGACCGCGATGCAACATGGTGCCAAGCTTATCATCGTCGTGATCAATAACGGCATGTACGGCACCATTCGCATGCACCAGGAACGCGAGTTCCCGGGGCGGGTGAAACATACGGAGCTGCAGAATCCGGATTTCGCGGCCCTGGCGCGCGCTTATGGTGCGCTTGGCGAGACCGTGCTCGAAACGTCGGATTTCGCGCCCGCGTTCGAGCGCGCGCTCGCGGCGGACAAGCCCACCCTGATCGAGGTGAAGATCGATCCGGAAGCGATCACGCCTAAGACCACGCTCTCCGCGATCCGTGCTGCCGCGTTGGAAAAAGCCGGCTGATTTCACATACCGTTCCCTCTCGCGTCTAGGCGAATGGCGCGGCATCCTTTGCGATGCCGCCCGCAATCGTCGAACCTCAGAGGAGGCGGGGATGCGCATGCGCAGGTGGTTGTTGCGGGAACTGGAACGGGACACTCGGCAGGTGC
Organism: Nisaea sp.; assembly: GCF_965216895.1. Lineage (GTDB taxonomy): Bacteria > Pseudomonadota > Alphaproteobacteria > Thalassobaculales > Thalassobaculaceae > Nisaea. Next base: position 896,802 of record NZ_OZ244205.1, on the reverse strand, counting down.
CGCTCTGGCTGTTCAACTGGTTCCGTCCGGCCGATCAGGCCGAGGCTATCGTCCTTGAGGCGTTGCGAGTAAGGCGGAACGTTGTCCGATGACCGATTGAGCGCAGCCTCGGGGGCTCAGTCGTGTTTCCGTCTGCGATCGAGCTTCTCGACGAGCTTGCGGCGCTGTTCGGGCGTCAGCTGATCCATGATTTCGATCATGAAGGAATGCGTTTCCGCCCGCATCAGGTCGTGAACCGCGTTCATCCGGTCCAGTGCCTCGAGATAGGCGCTCTTGTCGAACGGCTCGCGGACAAGCACGTCGCGGATCGCGCGCCTGCTTTCCCGCGTCTCCTCGAAATTTTCCCGCATGGCATCGTCGTGCTGCTCCAGCCGGTCGCGGAGCGCCGGCGTCAGGCTGTCGCCAAGGGCGTATTCGATCACCCTTGATATCGACTTGCCGTGCCGCGGGCCTCCATGTCCCTTGAAACCGTCCCAGCGGTCCCATCGGCCGACGACCATGCCGGCGACGAACAGGTTGAGGGCGAGGGACAGGAATAGCAGCAAAGCCAGAGTGCGGGTCCGGGTCCAGGTCATTGGTTGATCTCCAGTGTCTCCACGCCGAGCGCGCTCTCTAGAACCGTCAATTGATCGTCGTAAACGGTTGCCGTATCCGCCGGCAGGTCTGTCAGGCTGATGCCGACGATGAAGCCGGCCGCACTCGCCGCGACGAGACCGGCCGCCGGCTGCCACAGGCTGCCGAAGGGCCAGAGCGCTTCAAAGAGCCCGCGAAGACCGAAGGTACCGCCCGGTTCTGCGATCGGGCGGGGAGGAAGTTCGGTCTCGCTGAGGAAGTCGGCAAGGGCGGCATCCAGAGCAGCCCATTCGGCCAGAACCGATTCAAGGTCCGGGCGCTCAGAGAGCAGGGAGCGCGCCGCATCTCGTTCCGACGCGGGCCATTTCGCGAGGTCGGAGCCAAAGGCATCCGCCAGTTCCCTGAAACGTTTTTCGCTTATCTCTCTCATCTGCGTTCTCCCGCTACCGCGCTGGCGTTTGCGCCGTACTGTCTCCGCAGGACAATTTCTTTCAGTTTCGCGCGCGCACGCCGCAACAGGGACTCGAGGGCATCGACGCTGATCTCCATGCTATTCGCCACCTCGTCGGCCGTCATGTCCTTGAGATGGAAGAGCGAGATCGCGATCCTCTGGCGTTCCGGCAGAAGCGCAACGGCATCACGCAGGCCCGTTGCGGCCCGTTTCTCCGCCAAGGCCTGCTCCGGGGTCGGATTGCCGTCCTCGAATTCCCGGGTCTCGATGTCCACGCTCGGGCGCCGGGCTCTCAGCCGGTCGACGGCGAGATTGTGCGCGATCCGGTAGATCCACGATTTCGCGCTGCCGGCCGGGTTCCAGCGGGGCGCATGGCTCCAGACCCGGGCAAAGCATTCCTGCACGACCTCTTCGCCGTCGCTGCGGTTGCCGAGGATACGATAGGCGAACGCGCATACCGCGCCGCGATGACGGGTCACGAGCCTGTCAAAGGCCGCCTGGTCGCCATTGGCGACCAGGCCCAGCAGGTCATTGTCCGACTCCGCCATGCGCGCTTCCGGTATCCGCTGGATCACGCGGCTATTAGTGCCGGTAACTCCGGTTGTCGCAAGAGCGGCCATGTTTGCTCCCGTGTGGACCGCGCATTTCGGTGACTTCCTCGAGACTGACGACACCGTCCCGGTCGCTGTCCATGCGTTGCATGCGATGCGCGCCGGCGCGGGCATATTCCTCGGTCGTCACGATGCCGTCGCCGTCGGTATCGAGCCGTGAGAGGAACCGTTCGATGCGCTTCAGGCGCTGTTCCCTGCGGGCCGCATCCATCTCTGAGGCGTCGATGGTTCCGTCGTTGTTGGCATCGATCTCCGACGCGCGCTTGCCGCGGGCCTGATACATCTCGGCCCTGGTCAGCTTCTGGTCGCCATTCGCGTCTGCGTTCCTGAAGCGCTCAAGCATCATGGCCTTGTGTTCGGCGGCACGCGGGCCGCCCCGCATGCCGTGACTGTCGGCAAGGGCCGGCATCGCGAGGACCGTTCCGAGCAGTGCGGCGGCAAAAACCTTCTTCATCTGAATAGATCCCTTGTTGCGTGAACCCGTTCCATTCGATCGGGTTATCGGTACAAACGGCGGGGGCCGGAAATTCCGTCGGCGCTGCGGAAAATAATCTCTCGTTCCGAACCGGGACTTTCAAACCGCCGGTGCCCGGAGTAGCCTGCAACCAGTTCAACGGCTTGAAAAAATTTTGGAGGAAGCGATGGCCGCGGCAAGCAAGAAAGTGATCATTACCTGTGCGGTGACGGGGTCGATCCATACGCCGACGATGAGCCCGCATCTGCCGATCACGCCGGACGAGATCGCGAAAGACGCGATCGCGGCCGCGGAAGCCGGCGCCTCCATCCTGCACCTGCACGCGCGCAATCCTGAGGATGGCAGCCCGACGCCGGATCCGGACATGTTCATGCAGTTCCTGCCGCGTATCAAACAGTCCTGCGACGCGGTCGTGAACATCACGACCGGCGGCGGTCATGGCATGAGCCTGGAGGAGCGCCTCGCGGCCGCGTTCCGCGCCAGCCCGGAAATGACCTCGCTCAACATGGGCTCGATGAATTTCGGCCTGTTTCCGATCCTCGACAAGATGAAGGACTTTCAGCATCCGTGGGAGCCGCAGTTCCTCGAGAATTCCCGGGATTTCATCTTCCGCAACACTTTCAAGGACATCGAGTACATCCTGAAGGAGCTCGGCGAGGGCCATGGCGTACGCTTCGAGTTCGAATGCTACGATGTCGGCCATCTCTACACGCTGGCGCATTTCGCCGACCGCGGATTGGTGAAGCCGCCGTTCTTCGTGCAGACGATCTTCGGCATTCTGGGCGGAATCGGCGCGGACGAAGAAAATCTCATGCATATGCGCCGCATCGCCAACAAGCTGTTCGGCGACGATTACGAATGGTCGGTTCTGGCGGCCGGACGTCACCAGATGAATTTCTGCACCATGGCAGCGATGCTGGGCGGAAACGTTCGGGTCGGCCTCGAGGACAGCCTGTTCATCTCGAAAGGAAAGCTTGCCGAGAGCAATGCCGACCAGGTGGCGAAGATCAAGCGCATCGTCGAGGATCTCTCGCTTGAGGTGGCCACACCGACGGAGGCCCGTGAGATGCTCGCGCTCAAGGGCGGCGACCAGGTGAAATTCTGATCCGATGGGAGCCACGCTCGACATCACCGGGAAAACGCGCGTCTTCGGATGCATCGCCGATCCGATCGATCACGTGCGGGCGCCCATGGTCTTCAATCCGATTTTCGAGGCGCGCGGCATTGATGCCGTGATGGTTCCGGTGCATGTCGCACCGGACCGGCTTGAGACCGCGATCGCGGGTCTGAAGGCGCAGTTGAACTTCGGCGGCATGGCGGTGACCGTTCCGCACAAGCTCCGGCTGATGGAACTCTGCGATGAAGTCGGCCGGCAGGGGCGCCTCGTCGGCGCCGTGAATGCCGTCAAGTTCGACGCCGGGCGACGCATGATCGGGGACAATTTCGACGGCGCCGGCTTCGTTGCGGGGATGCGGGCGGAAGGCCATGAGGTTACCGGCCGCGCCGTGCTCCAGCTCGGCGCCGGCGGGGCGGGACGCGCAATCGCCTTCGCGCTCGCTGATGCGGGTGTCTCCAGGCTGGTGATCCATAACCGGACGCGCTCCAAGGCCGAAGAGCTGGCCGCTGCGGTCGCGTCAGCTTATCCGGCGGTTCCCGTATCGGTCGGAGACGCGGACCCTGACGGTTGCGATATCGTGATCAACACCACTTCGTCCGGGCTGCATGACGGCGATCCGCTGCCGATCGACGGTGGCCTCTTGAGGTCCGATCTGCTGATTGCGGAGATCATCATGATTCCCGAGCGGACAAAGCTGCTCGACGTCGCGTTGGAGAAGGGCTGCAAGATCCAGTACGGACGGCACATGCTTGATCATCAGATTACTCTTATCGGTGAATTTCTTGGCTGTTTAAGCGCATAGTGTGACGAAATGGCACCATATCGTAGGCGGATGACATTGAAAGCGAACTGGATTCTGGCCATTTGACGGAATCTTATGTTTTCTGGTGCGATTGCTGCACCGGTCCGGGATACGATTGGCGGGTCTATGAACAAAGAGGCTTCTAAAGCGGATCTGTCGCAGATCCGTATCGCTCTTTGTGGCTTGAACCGGCAGGTTCTCCTGCCGGTACGCTCGGAGCTCATGGCACTCGGATACCAAGGGACCGAATGGATCCGCTCTGATGAAGAGCTTCGCCGCTGGGTGCAGAGCGGAATTTCCGATCTCATCGTGGCCGATCATCAGCTCGACGAGGGAGCGGCAATCGAGACGGTCCGGGAGATCCGCAATGGCGATCTCGGAGAGAATCCGTTTTCCGTGGTCATTATGACGACCTGGGCAAACGACCCGGCGAATGTGCGCGATGCGATCAACAGCGGAGTCGATGATCTGATCGTCGCGCCCTATTCGACGGGCCAACTTCTCGACCGTATCCAAAAAATGATCACGGACCGCAAACCCTTTATCGCGACAAGCGATTATGTCGGCCCCGAGCGCCGGAGGGATCCGAGCCGGAAAAGCAGCATCCCGGTCTTTGAGCCGCCGAACACGCTCCGGATGCGGCAGGAAGGCGTAAAGGTCGACTCGGTATCCCTGAAAGAGCAGATTGCCGAAACGAACCTGCAGATCAAGGAAGAGAAGCTGCGCCGGATCGGCTTCCAGATTTCATTCCTGGTCGATCTCGTGCTTCCGAAATTCGGAATCAGCGAATTCAACGAGGAAACGGTCGAACATATCGAGCGGCTTGCAAGGATGAGCGGCGAGGCGGTCCAGCGTCTGCAAGGTACGCGGTACGAAGGAATCTCGCAGCTTTGCAGATCGCTTCACAAGCTGGCGCGACGTATAGCCGCCGATCCGGCCGAGGCCGCGCCGGACGACGTCGAGCTCTTGAAGCCGCTCTCCCGGGCCATCCTGGAGGCGTTCTTTCCCTCCGAGAGCACGGGGGATCTCGTCGATCAGATCGCAGGCGCGATTTCAAGCTACAACGAGCGCAAGAGCCGCTTCGCGGAGAAATAGCCGGCAAAGAATAACCCCGGGCGATGGAAGCCCGGGGTTCTCGTGTAGGTATTGCGCTATCCGTCAGCCGGCTTTCGCGACAGCCCGCTTCGCCATTACCGTAATCAGGTGCGCGCGATAAGCTGCACCGGCATGAATGTCGGCGTTGAGATCGTTCTCGGAGACCTTTATTCCGGCGATTGCGTCCGCCGAGAAATTTCCGCCCAGCGCGCTTTCCATCTCCGGCACCCGGAAGACACCGTCCTGGCCTGCGCCGGTGACGGCGACACGCGCACCGCTGCCAGTCTGGGCAACGAAGACGCCGACCAGAGCATAGCGCGAGGCCGGGTTGGGGAATTTCTCGTAGGCGGCCTTGCCCGGAACAGGAAAGGAGACCCTGGTGATGATCTCGTCCTCCTCCAGTGCGGTCTCGAACATACCGGTGAAAAAGTCGTCCGCGGCGATTTCGCGCTTGCTGGTATGGATGGTCGCACCGAGGGCGAGACAGGCTGCAGGATAGTCCGCCGCCGGATCGTTGTTCGCGATCGATCCACCGATCGTTCCCATATTGCGGACCTGCGCATCGCCGATATTGTCGGCAAGCTCGGCCAGCGCGGGGATCGTGGACTTGACCTTGGCGGAGGCGGCCACTTCGGCATGCTTGGTCATCGCGCCGATGGTGACCGTGCCGCCGCCGGCGCTGATGCCCTTCAGTTCGTCGACACCGGAAAGGTCGATCAGGTCCGACGGGCTTGCCAGTCGCTGCTTCAGGGTCGGGATCATGGTCTGACCGCCGGCGAGCAGCTTGCCATCATCGGCGCCTTTCAGGGCGCTGACCGCATCGGCGACGCTGGCCGGTTTGTGATGCTCGAACTCATACATCGTCAGGGTTCCTTCCTGGCTTTCGCTTACTCGGCCGCCTGCAAGGCGGTCCAGATCTTCTCCGGCGTGGCCGGCATGCTCATATCGCGCACGCCCTTGTCCCAGAGCGCGTCGATAACGGCGTTTATCACCGCCGGCGGCGAGCCGATGGCCCCGACCTCTCCGACGCCTTTAACACCGAGCGTGTTATGAGCGCAGAGCGTGCTCTGCGTCGCGACATTGAACGAGGGCAGGTCGTCGGCCCGGGGCATGGTGTAATCCATGAAGGAGCCGGTCATGAGCTGGCCGTTCTCGTCATAGACCGCCTGTTCCAGCAGCGCCTGGCCGATGCCCTGAGCGACCCCGCCATGCACCTGGCCCTCGACGATCATGGGGTTGATGACCCGCCCGATATCGTCGACCGCGGTGAAGTTCACCACCTCGACAATGCCGGTATCCGGATCGATCTCGACCTCGCAGATATGGCAGCCGCCGGGATAGGTGAAGTTGGCCGGGTCGTAGAAGGCCTTTTCGTCCAGTCCCGGTTCCAGTTCGTCGTGCGGGAAATTGTGCGGGACATAGGCTGTCAGCGCCACTTCGCCGAACGCCATCGAGCGGTCGGTGCCGGCCACGGTGAAGTTGCCGTCCTTGAACTCGATATCCTCAGCCGAGGCCTCGAGCACATGAGCCGCGATCTTCTTGGCCTTGTCGATGATCTTGTCGACCGCCCTGATCAGGGCCTCGCCGCCGACCGCGAGCGAGCGCGAGCCGTAGGTGCCCATGCCGAATTGCACCTTGTTGGTGTCGCCATGGCTGATCTCGATATTTTCCATCGGCAGGCCGAGCCGGTCGGAGACCAACTGGGCGAAAGTCGTCTCGTGCCCCTGGCCGTGGCTGTGCGTCCCGGTGAAGACGGTGACGGAACCGGTCGGATGAACCCGGACCTCGGCGGACTCGTAGAGCCCGGCTCGGGCGCCGAGCGAGCCGACAACGGCGGAGGGGGCGATGCCGCAGGCTTCCAGATATGTCGAGAAGCCCATGCCGCGGAGCTTGCCGCGGCCGGCGGCCTCCGCCTTGCGGGCGGCGAAACCGTCGACATCCGCAATCTTTGTCGCGGAGGCGAGCGTGGCCTCGTAGTCGCCGCTGTCATATTGCAGCGCTACCGGCGTCTGGTAGGGGAAGGCGTCGGCCGGAATGAAGTTCCGTCGACGGATCTCCACCTTGTCGATCCCGGTCTCGCGTGCCGCCTGGTCGACGATGCGCTCGATCAGATAGGTCGCCTCGGGGCGTCCGGCGCCGCGATAAGCGTCGACCGGCACGGTGTTGGTGAAGACCGCCTTGACGTTGGCGTGGATCACCGGCGTGGTGTAGGTGCCGGCGAGCAGCGTCGCGTGCAGATAGGTTGGTACGCAGGGCGCGAACGTGGAGAGATAGGCTCCCATATTCGCCTTTGTCTGTACCTTCAGGGCGAGGAACTTTCCGTCCTTGTCGAGCGCCAGCTCTGCGTGGCTGATATGGTCGCGGCCATGGGCATCGGAGACAAAGCTCTCCGCGCGCTCCGCGACCCATTTGATCGGCCGTCCGACTTTCGGGGCCGCCCAGGTTACGATCGCCTCTTCGGCATAGTGATAGATCTTCGAGCCGAAGCCGCCACCGACATCCGGTGCGACAACCCGCAGTTTGTGTTCCGGAATCGAAAGCACGAAAGCGCCCATCAGCAGGCGGATGACATGCGGGTTCTGGCTCGTCGTGTAGAGCGTATACTCGCCCGTGGCCGGATCGAACTCGCCGACGGCGGCGCGCGGTTCCATCGCGTTCGGAACCAGGCGGTTGTTCACCAGATCGATCTTCGTGACATGGGCGGCCGACGCGATCGCGGCATCGACCTCGGACTCGTCGCCGATTTCCCAGTCGAAGCAGAGATTGGTGCCGATCTCGTCATGCACGAGGGACTTGTCCGCGAGGGCCGCGTCCATTGTCGTTGCGGATTGCAGGACCTCGTAATCGACATTGATCTGCTCGGCCGCGTCCTTTGCCTGGGCATAGGTATCCGCGATCACCACGGCGACCTGATCGCCGACATAACGGACCTTGCCCTGTGCGAGCGGCGGGTGCCCCGGCTCGTGCATCGGCGTGCCGTCCTTGGAATGGACCTGCCAGCCGCAGGGCAGGGAGCCGACCTGCATATCCTCGCCGGTAAAGACCGCAAGCACGCCCTTGGCGGCTTTGGCGGCGGCAGTGTCGATCGACTTGATCTTGGCATGCGCATGCGGGCTGCGCAGAATGTAGGCATAGCTTTGTCCCGGGCGATTGAGATCGTCCGTGTAGTTGCCCTTGCCTGTCAGAAAGCGGAAATCCTCGACGCGCTTGACCGCGGCGCCTATCCCCGTACCCGTGGTTCCGTCCGGCATTCTATCCTCCCAATTCCCAAAGCGGTTGGCCCGCTGTTGTTCAGATATTCAGACGCCTGCTGCCTGTTGCACCGCCTTGACGATATTGTGGTAGCCCGTACAACGGCAGATGTTGCCCTCGAGCCAGTCGCGGATCTCGTGCTCGCTCGGTTTCGGGTTCTTCTGCAGCAGGTCCACCGCGCTCATCACCATGCCCGGAGTGCAGAAGCCGCACTGCAGACCGTGGTTGTCGCGGAAGGCTTCCTGCATCGGATGGAGCTTTTCGCCGTCGGCGAGACCTTCGATGGTGGTTACCTGTGCACCCTCGGCCTGCACGGCAAGCATGGTGCAGCTTTTCACCGAATTGCCGTCAACATGCACCACGCAGGCGCCGCACTGGCTGGTGTCGCAGCCGACATGGGTACCGGTCAGGCGGAGCTGTTCGCGGATGAATTGAACAAGAAGTGTGCGCGGTTCGACGTCGCCGCTGACAGCTTTCCCGTTCACCGTCATGGACACGGTGGTCATATCTTCTCTCCCTGCAATCTCCCCAGGGCGCTGCTAGAGTGGGCGCCCCAGAATCCCAAGATCCTGAATATGCCGAAAAGTTCGCTCCTTCCGACCTTGGCGCTCAGTCTCACAGCCAATCGAGGTCGAGGTCAAGCGACGGTTAGATGGCGCCGTGAATTCGTGACCGTGGGGATCCCGGAACAAAGAAAAACGGCGCGGAACAAGTGTCCCGCGCCGTCTCGTGCCGGCCGCCTCGGGCCGGAGTTTTTCAACGGATCAGAAGCTGAGCGCCATCATGGAGAACCAGACCAGGCTGGCGATCGCCACGCCGGTCGTCAGGATCGCGGTCCAATGCAGGCCGTGATATTCGTTCTCGGCCGGAACGCCGTCTTTGCTCATCGCTGTGTCCTTTCCTTGTTCTGCCGCAACCGGCGCCGGCGCTTCCGCGGCCGGCGCTTCACCGCCTTCTCCGACGACCTCGCTGAAGGTCTTGAAGAAATCGTTCGCCATTTTCTTTGCCGTCGAGTCGATCAGCCGCGCGCCGATCTGCGCCAGCTTGCCACCGACCTGAGCGTTGACGTCGTATTTGAGCAGGGTTCCGCCATCGGCATCGGAAAGCGCGACCTTGGCGCCGCCTTTCGCGAATCCCGCGGCGCCGCCCTTGCCTTCGCCGCTGATCGTGTAGCCGTTCGGCGGATCGATATCGGACAGCGTCACCGCTCCGGTGAATTTCGCCTTGACCGGGCCGACCTTCGCCGAAACTTTGGCGTCGAACGCATTGTCCGCGGTGCGGTTCACTTCCTCGCATCCGGGAATGCACTGTTTGAGGATCTCGGGATCGTTCAGCGCCTCCCAGACCTTCTGCCGGGGCGCCGGGACGAGATACTCGCCGCTCATGTCCATAGCGATGAACCTTTCTCTAACAGGAGGAAACCCGGAAGGATCGACTTATCATCTTTTCCCGACCCGTTCCAGATAGGTCGGCATGCTGCTCGTTACCATATTCCAAAGCAGTCATTATACGGCCGAGTAGCTCACCATAAGGGCGACAAGCAGAAGGAAGGCGATGATCGCAACCGCATTCCCGACCCCGAATGTCCGTCCGTAGAGGCCCCCGGGCGCAAAAATGCTGGCCGAAAGGGAAATCGCGGACCGGATGACGGTCTTGGCATCGCCCGTTGCGTGCTTGTAGGCGGTGTCGATCCCGCGGCCGACCGCAATCAGGCTGCGTGGCAGAAGCCGTCTGTAGACCCAGTCGAAATCGAGATTGCTCGATTTCAGCTCCGGGGGATAGACGCGGCAGAGAATCAGCACGGTGAAGGCCAGCGCCGCGAATGCCAGTAGTTGCAGCTGCGTGATGACGTGAGACGCCGTGTAGGGGGCATAGTCGACATCGTAGGGCAGCAGGGCGTAGAGCGGCTGCGGCCAGACGCCGATGCCAACGCACAGAATCGCAGCGGCGCCCATCGCAAGCAGCATGTTCGTCGGCGCTTCCTTTGGGCGCATGCCGCGGTCGCGGGAAAAGAACACCGAATAGCAGATTCTGAAAACGGATTGATGGAACGCGCCAAGGGACGCCAGGAGCAGCGCACACCATACGAGCCAGTAACCTTCCTTGCCGCTCGCGGACACGATCAGCGATTTCGAGACAAAGCCCGAGAACAGCGGAAATGCGGAAACCGATGCAGCGCCGACGACACAGAAGGCCATAGTCAGGGGCATGCTTCTGAAGAGACCTCCGAGGTCCGAGCCTCTGCAGGTGCCGGTGCGGAACAGGACAGCGCCCATGGCCATGAAGAGCAAGCCCTTGTAGATCACGCTGGCAAATGCATGCGCCGCCGTTCCATTCAGCGCGAGTTCGGTGCCGATACCGACACCGACAACCATCATTCCGAGCTGGCTGTTGAGGGTATAAGCAAGAACACGCCTCAAGTCGTTTTCAATTGCCGCATAGAATACCGGAAATACCGCCATCACCGCGCCGATCCAGATCAACATCTCGGTTCCGGCAAAACCGCGCGCGAGGGCATAGACCGCAAGCTTGGTGGTGAAGGCGGAAAGGACGACGGTGCCGACCACAGTGGCCTGCGCGTAAGCGTCCTGCAGCCAGTTGTGCAGCAGCGGAAAGGCGCACTTGATGCCGAAGGCCAGCAAGATCAGAGGCGCGCCGGGCGCATCGAGACCGAGCTGTTCGAAAGCGAGCGAGCCCGTTGCGTTCAAATGCACGACAAGGCCTGCAAGCAGCAGGACGCCGGAGCTGACCTGAATGATCAGGTAACGTATGCCGGACCGGAAGGCGCTCTCGGTTCCGCTGGCCCAGATCAGGAACACCGAGGAGATAGCGGTCAGTTCCCAGAACACGAAGAGCGAGATCAGGTCGCCTGCCAATGCGGCGGCGACGGCGCTGCCGGCATAGACCTGCGCAGCCGTGAGCTGCACCGGATCGGCTTCGTGCCACGCATACAGATTTCCGAGGACGGCCGCGATCATGAAGATCGTCACGAAGATGCGGGACAGGTTGTCGATCCTCAGCAATTCGAGCTCATAACCGAGGAAATCCACAGCCGCGTGGGAACCGTCGGGCAGTGCGAAGACATAAGCGAGCAGCACCACCGGCAGGGCGATCACATAGACTCGCGACAGCCTGGCCCCGAGGAACGGAACGAGCAGGCCGCCCAGTGCCAGAAGGATGCCGGGATTCATCGGGAGGAGGAGATCAGCGATCGCGGTCATAGTAATCCTCGTCCCGCATCAGGAAGACCCGCATGCCCTTGGCGGCGAGCACCAGCCCGACGCACATCACGAAGCCGTAGACGGCATAAAACCCGAACCAGGATTCGGCCTCGAAATACGGATGCTTGTGATAGAAGGCATCGGCAGCGAACAGCGCGGCGCAGACGGCGAAGAGCATATAGATGATCTTCTTCACGTTGCGTGGATTGTCGAGCCAGCGGGGCGCTTCGCCTGCCGGAGCGCCGTGGTGACGTTTTTCGCCGTGGTCGCTCATGCAGCCAGCCTCACTCTACGATTGGACGCAGCAACGCGATTATCGCGTCGGCATAGAAGAACAACACGAAACAGCCGAGCGCCGTCAGGCAGGGTGGCAGCACGCACAGCAGCGGCGCTTCCTGAATCCCGCTTTTCGACGGCGCGACCGCGGCGCCCGCGGAGGCGGTCGCGAGATCCGGGGCAGGGCGGAAGAAGCCCCGGGCGACGATCGGCATCAGGTAGGCGATATTGAGCAGCGAACTGATCATGTAGATCGCGACGACGATCAGCATTCCGGTCTCGGCGGCGCCGAGCACCAGATACCATTTGCTCCAGGTTCCCGCGAGCGGCGGCAGCCCGATGATCGAGAAGGCGCCGATGCAGAACGCGGCGAAGGTAAAGGGCATCTTGCGCCCGAGGCCCTGCATGTCGCTGATTTCGGTCTTGTGGGTCGCGACATAGATCGCGCCAGCGCACATGAAGAGGGTGATCTTGCCGAGCGCGTGGGTCGCGATGTGCAGGGCTCCGCCGAGGATGGCGTAGTGGTTTGCCAGCGCGGCCCCGAGAACGATATAGGCGAGCTGACTTACCGTCGAATAGGCGAGCCGGGCCTTCAGGTTGTCCTTGCTCATGGCCACCAGCGAGGCGGTCAGGAGCGTGAAACCGGCGACCCAGATCAGCCAGTTCGCGGCACCGGTCTCGGCCAGGAAATCGATCCCGAAGATATAGACCACGACCTTGAGGACGGTGAAGACGCCGGCCTTCACCACGGCAACTGCATGCAGCAGGGCGCTGACCGGCGTCGGCGCGACCATGGCCGAAGGCAGCCAGCGATGGAACGGCATCAGCGCCGCCTTGCCGATTCCGAACATGTAGAGCGCGACAAGGAACGGCAGCAGCACCGGATCGACCTTGCCGGAGAGAATGCCGCCAGCGGTGAAGTCGAGCGTTCCGGCGGCGATCCAGGTCCAGATGATGGCGGCCAGCTGCAGTCCGATCGAGGTGCCGATCAGGATGCCGAGATAAGTCCGGGCGCCCCGTTTCGCCTCCTCGGTCTCCTTGTGCGCAACCAGAGGATAGGTCGAGAGGGTCAGGACCTCGTAGAAGACGAAGAGGGTGAACATGTTGCCGGCGAAGGCAATGCCCATGGCGCTGGAGATTGCGATCGTGAAGCACATGTAGAAGCGGGTCTGCTTCTTCTCGCCGTTGCCCCGCATGTAGCCGATGGAATAGAGCGAATTGACGATCCAGAGACCGGAGGCGATGCAGGCGAACAGCATACCCAGAGGCTCGATCTCGAACGAAAGGGAGAGGCCCGGCATGACCTCCAGCAGGTCGACGCTCGGACGTGCGCCGTCGAGCACCTCGCTCAGCAGCGAGAGCACGATGGCGAAGAGCAGGACCGAGGAGGCCAGCGTCACGGCTTCGCGCAGGTTCGGCGACTTTCCGGTGAGCCAGATCAGGACCATGCCGACCAGCGGCAGGAAGAGAGTCGCGAGGAGGGCGGTTTCGGGGCTCATTGCATCACTCCCACAAGCCCTTCGGCTGCAGCACGCGCGACGGCGACGGTGAAGTCCGCGTCAACCCCGAAATACACGTTCGCGCCGACCAGAACCCATGTCGGGATCAGCATTGAGAGCGGCGCCTCGCTGACAGTGCGGCCGGGGGCCGGATCCTTCAGATACGCGGCTTCAATAACCCGCCAGATATAGATCACCGCGAGCAGCGAGCTGGCGACGATCAGGGCTACCAGCCACCAGGCTTCCTGCGCGAGCGCGGCGGAAATCAGATACCATTTGCTGATGAAACCCACCGTCAGCGGAACGCCGATCAGGCTGAGACCGCCGGTGACGAATGCGGCCATGGTCCAGGGCATCTGCCGGCCGATGCCGGCAAGATCGCTGATATGGACCGAGCGGACGCGCATGAAGACGCAGCCGAGCGCCATGAAGAGCGCGCCCTTCATCAGGGCGTGATTGAACAGGTGCAGCATCGTCGCCATCACGCCGGTCACGCTGAGCAGGCCGAAACCGAGGATCATGTAGCCGATCTGCGCGACGCTGGAATAGGCCAGCATGCGTTTCAGATTGTATTGGTAGATCGCGGCGATGGAGCCGGCGAACATGCCGGCGAGCGCAAGCGGAATGCCGACCGTTCCCGCCATCGGGGCAAGCAGGCCGGAGCCCGTCCCGAACACAGTGAAGGAGAAGCGCAGCAGCAGATAGACGGCCGCCTTGGTCGCCGTTGCCGCGAGGAAGACCGTGACCGCACTCGGGGCGTGTGTGTAGGCATTCGGCAGCCAGGTGTGGAGCGGGAAGAGCGCCAGTTTCAGGGCCAGACCGACGACCACGAATGCGAAAGCGACGTCGACAGTGCGGGTTTCCTCGACTGCCTCCAGCCGGACGGCGATGTCCGCCATGTTGAGGCTGCCGGTGGCCATGTAGAGCAGACCGACGCCGATCACGAAGAAGGTCGCGCCGACGGTGCCGAGGATCAGGTAATTGTAGGCGGCGGTCAGCGCCCGGCGGTCGTTGGAGGATCCCGCGGCGACCAGCACGTAGGTCGAGAGCGAGGAGATCTCGAGGAAGACGAACACGTTGAAGGCGTCCGCCGTCGCCGTAATGCCGAGCAGTCCGGTCAGGCAGAGGATGTAGGCGGTGTAGAGCAGGCTGTGCAGCTTCTCGGGGACTTCCGCCTCGAAGCTCCGCTTCGCGAAGGGCAGGACCACCGACGAGATGCCGGAGATGATCAGCAGCACGATCCCGTTGCTCGCATCGACCCGGTACTCGATCCCGAGCGGCGCCATCCAGCCGCCGATCTCGTAGCTTAACGGGCCGCTCTCCATCACGGTTTGCAGCAGATAGAGCGAGCACAGGAACGAGCCGACGCTGACGATCAGCGTGAAGATCCAGGCAAGGTTGCGCATCCGGAGGACGGAACAGATCGGCGCTGCCAGCAGCGGGCCGGCGACCTGCAGGATGGGAAGATGCTCGGCACCGATCATCGGGTTTCTCCCTCGGTCCCGGCTACGCGCGCCTGCTCGATTTTCATCACGGCGACATTGAGGTCTTCCAGTTCGTCTTCCTCGATCGTGTTGTATGTCTCCTGGATACGCACGACGAGCGCGAGACCTAGCGCAGTCGTGGCAATGCCGACCACGATCGCGGTCAGGATCAGCACATGCGGTAGCGGGTTGGAAAAAAGCTCGTCCTTGCCGGTCAGGATAGGAGCAGTGCCGCCTTCCGCCTTGCTGAGACTGATGTAGAAAAGGAAGACAGAGGTCTGGAAAACGTTCAGACCGACAAGCTTCTTAACCAGATTGCCGCGGGAAATGACGATGTAGAGCCCGAACAGCATCAGGGCGACTACGATCCAGTAATTGTATTTGTCGAGAAGGAGCTCAAGCATGGCTTACCAGTCGTCATCCTGAATATCGTCGGTACGACCGGCAAAGGCGAAGAAGATCGCGATGATCACGCCGGTGACGGTCACTCCGACGCCGAACTCCACCACGATAATGCCGAGATGCTGGCCGCCTGTCGGTGTCGCGGCGAGCACATCGTAATCCAGATAGGTGCCGCCCAGAAGCAACGAGGCCACGCCGGTCCCGGCAAAGATCAGCAGGCCGAGCGGAACCATGATCGCAAGCCAGCTTGCCGGAAATGCCCTTCGCGCGGTTTCCACTCCGTAGATCAGGGCATAGAGCACGAAGGCGGCTCCGAAGATCACGCCAGCCTGGAACCCGCCTCCGGGGCCGTAGTCGCCATGGAACTGCACATAGAGCGCATAGAGAAGAATGAACGGTATAAGCAGCTTCGAGACAACGCGAAGGATAAGGTGATGTCTCATGCCTTATCTCCCGACGTCTCGGGTTCTGGATCGTCGGCCTCGTCCTCGCGGCGCCGGCGCCCGATCAGGAACCAGACGCCGATCCCGGCTGTAAAGACCACTGCGACCTCTCCAAGCGTATCAAAGCCGCGGTAGCTGGCCAGAATTGCGGTGACGATGTTCGGCACTTGGATATCGTCGCGCGAACCGGCGATATATTCGGGAACTATATGATTGAAACCCGCCGCTTCGGTCGAGCCGAAGGGTGGCATATCGACGGTGCCATAGATCAGCGCGGCGCCGACAGCGAGACAGACGATCAGCGGTCCGATGCTGAGTCTTGCCGGGTGCTTCTCGCTGCGCCGGGTCAGTGTCATTGCCCCCAGCATCAGAACCGTCGAGATCCCGGCACCGACGGCTGCCTCGGTAAAGGCGACGTCGACTGCGTCGAGGGTGAAGAAGACCGCCGCCGTGAGCAGGCTGTAGATGCCCGACAGCATCGCGGTTGCAAACAGGTTGCGAGAGCGGATTATTCCGATGGCGGTCACCGCCAGCAGAGTCATCAGAGAGATGTCGACGGCGACATTCACGAGTCCGGAGCCCATCACTTCTGCTCCCCGATGCCGGACTGAAGGTCCTTGGCCGGAACGCCGAAGGGACGCAGCCCGACGGAATTGGCCGCGTTGGCAAGGGCGTGTGTCGCGGTCGGGCTGGTAAAGAAGATGAACAGCGAAATCATCGCCAGCTTCACCGTGACGAGAGACCATCCGGCCTGCAGCATCATCGCGACGAGCAGGAGTTCGGTACCGAGCGTATCGGTGATTCCGGCTGCGTGCAGGCGGGTATAGAAGTCCGGCAGCCGGAGCATGCCCAGAGTGCCGGTAAAGACGAAGAACACGCCCGCGAGGATGAAGCCCCAGGACAGGATGTCGATCAGGAGCTGCATCAATTTACTCCTTCGCTTCCATTGCCGTTCTCGGTCTCGCCGGCGATCCCGAGATTGCGGTAACGGAAGAACTTCAGGATCGCGATGGTGCCGACGAAATTCACCAGCGCATAGAGAAGGGCGATATCGAGAAAGTCCGGGCGCCCGCCGATGAACCCGAGCACAGCGATCAGCAACACGGTCTTGGTGCCGAAGCTGTTGCCCGCGAGTACGCGATCATAGAGCGTCGGACCCATCAGGCCCCTGGTGAGGGCCATCAGCATGGGAATGATCAGGCCGGCTGCGGCCACGGCGAACATCATTTGATTTTCGCCTCCACGGCGGTCACGCGCGCATCCATGTCGCTTTCCATCAGGCCCCGGGCCATCTCGTCTGTGATCGCGTGCACCAGGATATCCTCATCGTCGATATCGACCGAAACCGTCCCGGGGGTGAGAGTGATCGAATTCGCGAAGGTTGCGAGGCCGACGTCGGTCTGCTGGCTCGCCTTCACCCGGATCATGCGCGGCGAAAGCTCCATCTTCGGGGAGAGGACGATCTTGGCGACATCGATGTTTGCCTTGCCGATTTCCTTGGCCAGCCAAAGCCAGTACCGGACGAGGCTTGGACGCAGATTGACCGACACGGGGTTTCCGTCGATCCGGTCCATGCGGATTGCGAGCCAGACGCAGAGAATCAGGGACGCGACACCGAGACCGAGTACCAATTTATGGTCGAGACTGATCGAACCCGAAAGCAGCATCCAGAAGGCGGCCAGGCTCGCCCCCAGACTTAAGATGTGCCCCATCGACCTTTCCCCGCTCGTTCCCGGACCAGACTCTCTTGACCTCGCAGGCCTCGGTCTGGTGTACCAGGAACCAATCCGACAGCGCGCCTGCAATGTCAATATAGTGACGGCAATGCAATGACACAGGGGTTAATCGGAGCGCAATCTCCGTCGCTGAAAAAACCTGTTCCGCATTCCGGCGAAGCAATGAAAAACGAGGAGGGTATATAAACATGTCTTGGCTTTTGCAGGAGGGAGCGGATCGATCGGCTGCCGGAGACCGCCTCGCGGCACTTTGGAAGCGGCCGGGTATCGTTCGAATCCCCGGAGCCCATGACGCTCTCTCGGCGGTCATTGCGCGCGATGCGGGGTTCGAATCGCTCTATCTGTCGGGAGGTGCGCTCTCCGCAAGCCTCGCGCTGCCGGACCTCGGCATGATGACACAGGAGGAACTCGTCGGGCAGACGCGAAGCATTGTCCGCGCCTCCGGCCTGCCGCTCGTGGTCGATGGTGATACCGGCTACGGCGAGGCGCTGAACGTGATGCGACTGTGTCGTGAACTGGAAGAGGCCGGCGCGGCGGCGGTTCAGCTCGAAGACCAGGTGTTGCCGAAGAAATGCGGCCATCTCTCGGACAAGCTGTTGAACGATCCGGAGTCGATGTGCGCGAAGATCGCCGCGGCGCGAAAGGCCCGTCGCCATCTCAGGATCATCGCGCGAACCGATGCGATGGCTTCGGAGGGACTGGATTCCGCGATCGAGCGTGCGCGGGCCTATATCGCCGCCGGGGCCGACGCGATCTTTCCGGAAGCGTTGACGGAGGAAGCGCATTTCCGCGCTTTCTCGGAGGCGCTCGACGTGCCGTTGCTCGCCAACATGACCGAATTCGGCAAGACGCCTTACTACACGGCAGAGCAGTTCGAGAGTTGGGGGTTCAAGATGGTCATCTGGCCGGTGACCTCTCTCAGGGCCGCCGCCGGTATTGTTCGCGATCTATATGCACACCTCGCCGCACAGGGGAGCCAGGAGGGATTTCTCGAGCGCCTTATGAGCCGCAAGGATATCTACAGGCATATTGGCTACAGCGAATACGAAGCGTTAGACGGGAGTATCGCTGCCAGCGTCGTGCCCGATACCGAGTGACAGCTGCCGGGTTTCCGCCGAAAAATTGTCTCCATGACAAAGTTGAGATAGCAGCTCCGGAGCATATAGGTCAGAAATACTGTCCTGTTTTGTTGCCAAGGGAGCCTGTAGAATGAAACAAATATTCTGGCGCAACGGCGAATGGCTATCAAACGAACCGATGGTCAGCGGTCCGCTGCAGATCTCATTCTGGTCTGGCAGTTCCGTTTTCGACGGGGCCAGGGCCATCAGGGGCGCGCTTCCCGACATTGCCTTGCATGCCGAACGGGTGGTGAATTCGGCCAAGGCGATGCTGCTCGATCCGGGGCTGGACGCGCGCACCATCGAGGGGCTCTGCCGTGAGGCTGCAGGGCGGCTGCCGGCCGATACGGACTACTACATCCGGCCGATGTTCTACTCGACGAGCCAGGGCGTCGCGCCTGAAGGAAGCGATACGGAGTTCGTGCTTGCCGTCTTCGAGGCGCCTCTCCCGGAGCCGATCGCGGGACGGGCCTGCCTCTCGAGCTTCCGGCGTTGTGCAACCGATCAGGCGCCGACGAACGCAAAGGCGGGCTGCCTCTATCCGAACGGGCAGCGCGCCCTGATGGAGGCACGTGAGCGCGGTTTCGATCTGCCGGTGATGCTCGATCCGGACGGCAATGTCGCGGAATTCTCCACGGCGAACATCTGGATCGTGAAGGACGGGGTGGCGAAGACTCCGGCGGCGAACGGCACCTTTCTCGCCGGCATCACCCGCAAGCGGCTGACCGGCCTCCTGAAAGAGGGCGGCATTCCGGTAGAGGAAGCGGTCCTCTCGGCCGAGGATCTCGCGACCGCCGACGAGATGATCGTCTGCGGAAATTTCGGGAAGATTCAGGCGATCAGCGGATACGAGGAGCGCGAGATGGCTCCGGGACCGGTCTTCGAGCGCGCCCGAAAGCTCTACATGGACTTCGTCGAGAGCGAACGGCAAGAGCAGGCCGCTGCCGAGTAACGGCATGCTCCCGCGCCTTCTCCGGAGAAGGCGCGGGAGCGCGGTTCGTTACTTTAACTCCGTCGCATAAGTTCCCACGCCCATTGATTTATTTATCAATCCGGACTCGCGCATGAAGGCCGCAAAGCGTTCGTACCGTCCGGTATCGAGCGCCGCCGGGCGCAGCGCGAAGCGCGGCAGGGTGTCCCGCCAGGCCCGCTTGTTCAGCTCGTCGTCGAGTTCCTTCCGCCCGTTGATAAAGGCCGCCCAGGCCTCGCTCGGATGATTGACCAGATACTGGGTCGCGCGTTCGACCGCGGAGAGGAATTTTTTCAGTCGCGGATCGCCGAGAGCGTCCCTGTGCGCGATATAGATCAGCTCGTCATAGGGCGGGACACCTTCCTCCTCGACGAAGAAGGCGCGCCCGGGCTGACCGACGATATCCATCTGGTTGAGCTCGAAATTCCGGAAGGCGCCGATCACGGCGTCGACCTGGCCGGAAATGATCGAGGGTGAGAGCGAGAAGTTCACGTTCACCAGTTCGACGTCGGACAGCGAAAGGCCGTGCTTCTTCAGCATCGCGCCGAGCAGAGCATCCTCGAAACCGCCAACGGAGAACCCGACCTTGCGGCCCTTCAGATCGGCGATCGACTTGATCGGGCCGCTCTCCAGCGCCACCAGGGTATTGAGCGGTGTCGCGACGAGTGTCCCGAAGCGCACCAGTGGCAGGCCTTCCGCCGCCTGGATATGCAGTTGCGGCTGGTAGGAGACTGCGATCTCGGCCTTCTTGGCCGCCACCAGTTTCGGCGGATCGTTCGGATCGGCCGGAGCGATCAGCTCGACCTCGAGGTCCTCGGCGGCAAAGAAACCTTTCTCTTCGGCGATGATCAGCGGTCCATGGTCCGGATTGACGAACCAGTCGAGCAGCACTGTCAGCTTGTCGGCGGCGCGGGCCGGGCCTGTGCCGAGCATGACGAGCGCCAGCAGCAGCGCGACGGTGCGGATAAACATTCAAATTCCTCCGGTGTTGGTGGTGGGCCGGGCTTCGCCGGCTTGCCAGGGCATCGCGGCCCTGAGCAGGAAATCGACCCCGTAGTACAGCGTGATTGCGAGGATCGAGAGTGTGAAGAGGGCCGCGAACATCAGGTCGATCTGCAACCGGGCATTGGCGTGCAGCATCAGGTAGCCGAGCCCTGAACTGGAGCCGACCCATTCGCCGACGATGGCGCCGATCGGTGCGACGGCGGTCGCGACCCG
Source organism: Nisaea sp. (assembly GCF_965216895.1). Classification (GTDB taxonomy): domain Bacteria; phylum Pseudomonadota; class Alphaproteobacteria; order Thalassobaculales; family Thalassobaculaceae; genus Nisaea. The sequence goes on along the minus strand of NZ_OZ244205.1, from coordinate 876,059 downwards.
CAGGCCGGACGCGAAAGCGGGCAGGGCCGCGGGCAGGCGGACATGCAGCAAAGTGTCGAGCCGCCCGGCGCCGAGCGTGCGGGCGCAATCGATGAAAAGCGGGTCCGTCCGGCGCAGTCCGTCATACATGGCGGCGGTGACGGGAAAGAAGATGATGAGCGCCGCCATCGCCACCTTCGAGGCCATTCCGTAACCGAGCCAGAGTACGAGCACGGGGGCTAGCGCGAAGACCGGCACTGCCTGGCTGATGACGAGCACCGGCAGGAGCCAGGGACGCAGGCGTGACGACCAGCTGAGCACGAGTGCCGCCGCGGCGCCGAAGACGGTTCCGAGACCGAGGCCGAGAAGGATTTCGGCCAGCGTCGTCCCGGCATGGTCAAGAATGAGCCCGGAGCGCTGCCAGAGCGCTTCCGCGACCGGCCAGGGCCCCGGCAGGATGTAGGGCGGCGCGCCGCTGAGGCTGACGATGCCCTGCCAGAGTATCAGCAGCCCGGCGAGGATCACGAGAGCGCGAATCACCGCCACGATGTTGAACCGCGTGAAAGATGTGGTCTTGAAACATGCGGCCGAACGCCGATGGACATCTGGCTCTCCCTCCGCCGGCATTACCCGGATCAGGTTAAGGGTCGTTCCTACCGGAACCTCTCAGCCGCCGATGCGGCTCCCCTGAACGGCCTCGATAATGAGCGAGCTTTTCCGGGATGGCAAGCGGGGGAAACCGGCCCCTCTGGATGACGGAGCGAAAGCGCGCTACCTAAGAAACCCGAGACAGATGTTTCTGCGGGGATCATGTGAGCGACGCCGGACCGGCTACCGGACTTGATGCGCTGGAAGCGCGGGTCCGCGACGACCTCAGGGCTATTTCCTACCCCGACGGGAACTGGGTTCCCGAGCGGCGCGCGCGCGACGGCCGTCCGGTGCTGGACGTGCTGGTCATCGGAGGCGGGCAGGGCGGTCTCGCCATCGCTCACGCATTGAAGCGGGCGCGCATCGAACGCGTGCGCATCGTCGACCGCGCGCCGGAAGGGCGCGAGGGCCCGTGGATGACCTACGCACGAATGCCGACCTTGCGCTCCCCGAAGGAGGTCAACGGTCCCGACCTGGATATCCCGTCCCTGTCATTCTACGCGTGGTTCATCGCCCAGCATGGCGGGACGCGATGGGCGGCGCTCAACAAGATCGCAAAGGAGGACTGGGCCGCCTATCTCCTCTGGCTGAGGCGGGTCCTGGATATCCGTATAGAAAACGGGATCGCGGCGGAACGGATCGCACCGGTTCCGGAAGGCGACCTGATCGCCGTGGAGCTTGCGGAGTCCGGATCGGGAGGATGCGAGACCGTCCTTGCGCGCAAGGTCGTCATCGCGACCGGTATCGAAACACCGGGAAAATGGTGGACGCCCCCAGAAGTTGCCGCGCTCGACCGCGAATTCTGGGCGCATGCTTCCGAACATATCGACTTCGAAAGCCTGAAAGGTCGCCGTGTTGCCGTGCTCGGCGCCGGTGCATCGGCGTTCGACAATGCCGCAACGGCGCTGGAGGCGGGGGCGGCCAGCGTGACCGTTTGCTGCCGGCGCGCCGAATTACAGAGGGTGCAGCCCTTCAAGTGGCTCTCATTCCCGGGGTTTCTCGGACATTTCTCCGACCTTGAGGATTCCTGGCGCTGGCGCTTCATGAATCATCTGCTGACCCTGCGGGAAGCATTTCCGAGGGAAACCTGGGATCGCGTGGCGAAACACGAGAGCTTCGAACTGCTGACCGGCGCGCCATGGCTTGCCTGCAATACTTCGGACGGTCATATCGCGATCGAAACACCGAAGAAAAAGCTCGAGGCCGACTTCCTGATCGTTGGGACCGGGTTCGACATTGATCTCGCGGCGCTTCCCGAACTCTCCGAGATTGCGGCAAAGGCGGCGCTCTGGCGCGACCGCTTCCGGCCTCCGGCTGACGAGGAAAACTCGCGCCTCGGACGTTATCCCTATCTCGACCCCACTTTCGCCTTTCAGGAGAGAGAACCCGGCACCGCCGCCTGGCTGCGGCATGTGCGCCTCTTCACCTTTGGCGCAACGCTCAGTTTCGGGCCGTCCGGTTCCTCGATCAATGCGATGAAATTCGCGGTTCCACGTCTCGTCTCCGGCATCGTGCGTGATCTTTTCTCCGAGGATGTGGAGCAGCACTGGGAGAGTCTCAAGGCTTATGATCTCCCCGAGTTCCTGCTTCCCGGGGAAGACGGCACGGCCGCGCCGCAGCGGGCGGTGATCGGCAGGACCTCATGACCGTCGAAGCGTCGCAAACCGATCGGCCGCCCCGCGCACGCATCCCGGTGTCGTTTCCGCGGCGACCGATCCTGATCGGAAGCGAGATCTATCGCCGCTCGCGCTATGGTGTGAAACACCCGCTCTCGATTCAGCGCGTGACACCCGTCATGGATCTCGCACATGCGCTCGGGCTGCTCTCCGACGATCTGTTCGTCGACAGTCCCATGGCCTCGCCGGAGGAGTTGTCGCGGTTTCACGCACCCGACTATATCGCTGCGGTCGTCGCGGCGGAACGGGACGGGCGGGTCAGCGACGAGGTCAAGGAGAAGTACAATATCGGCCGCGCGGGCAATCCGGTCTTTCCCGAGATCTTCAGCCGCCCGGCGACCGCTGCCGGGGCCTCGCTGCTTGCAGGCAGGACGCTCGCCTCGGTCGAGCGCGGGGTGATTCATTCTCTTGCCGGCGGGACCCATCACGGGCGCCGGGACATGGCCTACGGTTTCTGTTTCTTCAACGATCCGGTGCTGGGCATTCTGGCCATGCTCGACAGCGGGCTTTCACGCGTCGCCTATGTCGATCTGGATGCCCATCACGGTGACGGGGTGCAGGACGCTTTCCACGACGACGATCGTGTGCTTACCGTCTCGATCCACGAGGACGACCGCTGGCCCCGCACCGGGTCCGCCGAGGACCGCGCCGGCGGCATGGCGCGGAATTTCCCGGCGCCGAAAGGACTGAACGATAGCGAGTTCCGACATCTGATCGAGGAAGGTGTTGTTCCGCTCGTCGAGATGTTTGCCGCGGACGCGGTCGTGATCCAGAGCGGGTGCGACGGGCTCGCCGACGACCCGCAGAGCAAGCTCGAGCTGTCGAACAACGCGCTGTTCGAGGCCGTTCGGCGGCTCTCCTCGCTGGCACCGCGGGTTCTGGTCGTCGGAGGAGGAGGCTACAATCCCTGGGCCGTCGCCCGATGCTGGACCGGAATATGGGCAACGCTCAATGGGCAGGATCCGCGCGACATCGACATGGATACGGGAGGCGAGCGCATCCTTCGGGAACTGCTCTGGAACCATAGCCGCGGCCGAAATCCGCCGGAGCACTGGTTCACGACTCTGGCGGACCGGCCGAACGAAGGCGATGTGCGGGCCGAAGTGGTCGATCTTGCGCGCTTGGTCAGACGCCCCGGATGATGGACCTTGCGTCGCCTGGAGGTTCTTTCAGCGTAAGGTTTCCCTGTGAATCACCAGCGAAGAGCAATCAATGGAGCGACTGTTCGACAGCATGTCTCCGGGAGGCGGGATACAAACATGAAACTGCACCGCAAATTCGGATTTCCGGGATTAGTTCTCATTGCATTGTTCTCATGTTCGATTCCATGGGGACGCGCAGCTGCCGATCCGAGCGAGAGCACGTCCCGTCTGGTGATACACAGTGCCGAAGACACGCATGTCTTTTCGGTAGAACTCGCGGACACGCCGGAGGCGCGGGCGCGCGGTCTGATGTTCCGCAGAGAGCTTGCAGAAGATGCCGGGATGCTCTTCATCTATCCCGGAAAGTCCCGGGTCTCGATGTGGATGAAGAACACCTATGTCAGCCTGGACATGCTGTTCCTTGACCGCGATGGAACCGTCCTTCACATAGCGGAGCGTACCGTTCCGCACTCGACCAAGGTCATATCGTCACGATTTCGGGTGAAAGCGGTCCTCGAAGTCGTTGCCGGAACGGTCGCACGGCTCGGCCTTCGGAAGGGTGATCGGGTTGAGCATTCCGCGCTTGAGCGTACCGGGTGACCTGGATCGGTGTCGAAATGAACTTGCCGTCCACGATGCTGACGAACCGCATGCTCGCCTGGACAGATTCCGCTCCCTGCCTCTGGCCGGAAATGAACAGTTGCGCCGGAATGCGGGAGAAGTTAGGAAATCCGCGCCTTTGGGCATTGTCGGGGTGTAGCGCAGCCTGGTAGCGCATCTGCTTTGGGAGCAGAGGGTCGGCGGTTCGAATCCGTCCACCCCGACCACCATCGCAATCTTTTAAGCGATCGTGACGGCTCTGACTGCGTTAGATGTAGAAATTGAGAATGAGACCTATTATCGTCTTGTTCTCGTCCAGACCGGGATGGGGAAACCCCAGACAGCCGGGAGGTGCCCGTCATGAGGACTCTTCAACCGTTGCGCCGCACGGCCTTCCTGGCCGGGGTGCTGGCACTAGCCGCGGCACTGGGCGCCTGTTCGACACCGACGCCCTACGCCCCTGCAGATGATCGCTTCGGATACAAGGACAGCAGCATTGAGCGGGACCGTTACCGGGTCAGTTTCAATGGCAATTCGGCGACGGACAGGGAGACGGTCGAGACATACCTGCTTTATCGCGCCGCGGAACTGACGCTGGAGAACGGGCAGAGCCATTTCGTCATCGTGCTGCGGGATCTCGACAAGAACGAACGGTACGTTCACCACAGCTACTACCCCTTCGACTACGGAACCTATGGCTATTATGGCTATCACGGCGGGTATTATTTCCGCCGCAGCGTATTAGCCGGTCCCTCGGACAGCATCCCGATCGCCCGTTATGAGGCCATCGCGGAGATCGTCATCGGCGGCGACGAGCTCAAGGCCGAAGGTACGGATTCATACGACGCGCGCGAGGTTCTCTCCACCCTCGGTCCGAGAATCGTCCGGACACCCGGCTGAGTGTCAGCCGCATTGACCTCTGCCCGCCTTTGAGCGATACGAAACCCGAGCTTATGCCTTCCGGGCGCCGATAAGGTCCGGTGGTATCTCGGAGACGAGGAGAGAGAATGCGATGACCGTGCGGATTTACCGGCCGAGCAAGACCGCCATGCAGTCGGGACGGGCCAAGACCAAGCGCTGGGTCCTGGAACCGGAACTCGAAACCGCTCGGCGTCCCGAACCCCTCATGGGCTGGGTCAGCAGCGGTGATACCAAGAACCAGATCAGGCTGACCTTCGAGACCAAGGAAGAGGCTGTCGCCTACGCGAAGAAGCACGGGCTCGACTACATCGTGCAGGGCGAGCACAAGCGCAAGCTGAAGCCGAAAGGCTATGCGGACAATTTCGCGGCCGACCGGTTCGCCACCTGGGGCACCTGGACCCACTGAATCACAACGGTTTCGCGGCCCCGTAGCTCAACTGGATAGAGCACCGGACTTCTAATCCGACGGTTGCAGGTTCGAGTCCTGCCGGGGTCGCCAGTTTCCGGATCTTCAGGCGCCGGAAAGCGCCGCTTCCGCCAATTCCCGCAATTTCTGTTTCTGCACCTTGGTTCCGTTAGGGCCGGTCACCGTTTCGAAGGCGGATACGGGAAGGACGAGCCGGGGCACCTTGTATTTCGCGAGCTGCGCGACGCACAGCGCGCGCAGGGCTTCGGGATCCGCAGTCTTGCCCGGCGCCGCGATGACGAAGGCGACCGCGACGGGCCCGTCGCCCGACTGGACGCCGACCACCTGGGCGCTCTCGATATCCTCATGATCCTCGAGCACGCCCTCGATCTCCCGCGGGCTGACGAGGAAGCCGCCGAGACGCATGGTGTCACCCATCCGGCCCTTGAAGTGGAACCTTCCGTCGGGCTCCATCACGCCGGCATCCCCGGCCAAGAACCAGCCATCCCCCGAGAAAGCGGCCGCCGTCGCTTCCGGGTCCTCGAAATAGCCGACAAACCGACTCGGTCCCTTGAACTGGAGGGCGCCCATTTCGCCGACGGGAAGCTCGTCGCCCGTCTCCGGATCACAGACCCTGACCTGCCCGAGAGAGGAAACCGGGTAGCCCCCCGGCTTTGCGCGCTCCCGGACCGGCCGACTGGCGGGCTGGGCCGCGAAGAGGGCCTGCAGCTCGCTCATTCCGAAAAGTCCACGCAGAACGATGCCGGCCTCGCGTTCCGCCCGCTCGACCAGGCCCTCCGCGTTGGTTCCGGTAAAAGAGGCGAAGCCGACCTCGCGCAGCGGGTCGAGCTGGCCGGGCATCGCGTCGTCGAGAAGGCGGATCAGCATGTCGTCGGTCGCGTTGAAATGCGTCGTCCTGTGTTTTTCGATCAGGTCCAGCGCGCTGGCCGAGCTGAAGGCGTCCATCAGGATTGTCGGGCGACCGTTGGCGAGTGCTCCCATGAGCTGGGAGAAACCGAACACGCCGCAGAGCGGCAAGGCTCCGAGCATAACGGCATCCGCATCCGTGTAGCCGAGGGCGGCGCCGGACTCCTTGCCGTGTTGAACGATCGCCTGCTGGCTGTGCATCACCAGCTTCGGCGCCCGCGTGGTGCCGGAGGTGGCGAACATGGCGCAAGGCCGGGAGCCGTCGACCGGCGGGAAAGTACCGGATGCCGTTGCGGCAAGGCTGCCATAGGAAACGGTCTCGCCGACAGGTGCGGCCGCCGGTTCCGGCGAGCAGTTCACAACATGCGTCAGGTTTGAAAGGGAGGCTGCCGGTACGGATGCGAGGATGTCGAGGAAGGGAATTCCCCTGAAGCCGGCGGCTATCGCCAGTAGTTTCGCCCGGGTCCGTTCCAGGAGACCTTCCAGCTCCGTCTTCTGGTAGCGGGTATTCACGATCACGGAAATCGCGCCGAGGCGCGCGGCGCCGAAGACGAGGGCCACCATCGGGATACCGTTCGGCAACCAGACCGCGATCCTGTCGCCTTTGCCGATCCCGAGCGATGAGAGGCCCGTGGCGACCCGATTCACTTCGTCCTCCAGTCCCGAGAAACTGACACTTTGCGTACCGGCCACCAACGCGGTCCCGTCAGGCTGTTCCAGGGCAAGGCGGGAAAGGAGATCGGGGAGGGAGTCAGCTCGGTTCATATCGTTTCTCCGATCCTAGGACGGTCGCGCCCGTCGCATTCCTCGTTCGGGCCGCACTCGTGCCGGTTCGATCCGTCGGGGCTGTTCTTCCAGAGGGGCGTGCTCATGGCGCGGTCATTCGTCTGTGCAAAGTTCGCTCCGGAGCCCTGAAGGGCCCGGGGAAGGCGGGGGCACCTGATCGTGAAGAACGAACAGGTGGGTTCTCGGGAGTATCATGCGTCTCAGGCGTGGACAATTGCCAACCCCGTCGGAATCCGTGCCGAGCAGGCCTGGAACGCGGCCGAGCAAATCGCCCTGCCGCACCTCCGAGGCGTGTCGCAGGTGACAATGCTACTGGCGGCGTCCGCAAGGCTTCGGAGGACGATGTCAGAGCATCGGGCCAGGTTCAGCGGGTCTTGGAAACCCTGAGCCGCGAGGCGGCCAGCCTCTCCGAACGGATCGACCGCATTCTTGCCGCTGTTCGTACCGGTTGATTCGTCGCCGGCGTCGATGGGAATCTGTGCCGGAAATTCAACTCCCCGCATTCGGCAATAATCCGTTTCCCGTGCGTCTCACGCGCCGGGCTGGAGTGTGAGCAAGGTAATTCGGGGGGCGCCCTGCGACATCACAAATGAGTGCATCGCGCGCCAATTGTGGAATTCTCCTTCCAGCCTCACTTGTGAGAAATCGGGCCAGGTGCGGCGGATGTCTGCCGGCCCGCTTCTGACCACTTGATCGACGCCGGGACGAGAGGAATCCGGACCGGTGCACGGGAAACCAAATCATGCGCGAAAATCCAGCACGCAAAGCACTCTTGCAGACTACCGCTCTCGTCGCGGCGAGCCTGCTTCTATCCACCGATGCGGCAAGTGCCGCGGAAAAGCTCAAGCTCTCGGTCGGGGGATATGCCGAACAGTGGTTCGGATACACGGATATCGACGACGAGGGGAACAGCAGTCTCGACCTCAGCGGCTTCGACGTGAAATCCGACACGGAGATCCATTTCGCCGGCAGTACCAAGCTCGACAACGGCCTGGAGGTCGGGATCAACGTCCAGCTCGAAGGCAACAGCAACGCCAGCGACCAGATCGACGAAAGCTATCTGACGCTGCGCGGCAATTTCGGCCAGATCGATATCGGCGACGAGAACTCCGCACTCTACAAGACCCACGTGGCGCCGAAGGAATTCGGCATGGGGATCAATTCCGGGGACACGATCGATTGGGAACTGACCGGCTCCACCTCGATCGGCGACGGCGGATATTTCAGGGCACCGTTCGGAGGCACTTTTGTCGAGCCCGCGCGGGCGAACGACTCGACCAAGTTGACCTATTACACACCGAGGATCGAGGGATTCCGGCTCGCCATGTCCTACGCGCCGGACAGCAACCAGGACAACAATGTGCAACCCGACCGCGATGCGGGGCTTTCAGACGGCGTCATGGCCAGCGCTGACCTGCGCCGTGAATTCAGCGGCGTGACCGTCGCCGCATCGGCGGGTTACGGCACCTTCCTCGAGACAGCGTCAGGGCAGGACGAGCCGCAGGCCTATGCCTTCGGGCTCACATTGGATTACGGCGGTCTGCAGGTTGGCGGATCCTTTGCCGCTTTCCAGGATTCCGGCGCCCATGACGGGGACGGCTACACGCTCGGTGCGGCCTACGATTTTGGTACGTACGGAGTGAGCATGACCTACCTGCACGGCGAGCGGGCCGGCCTTTCGGGAAGCACCGCTCCCGCCACTGTACAGGCTGACCGGGATACGATTGCACTGGCGGGCCAGTATATTCTCGGCCCGGGAGTGAGCGCGCAGGCGACGCTCGGATACTCCGAATATACCAGCGACACGGGCGGTGCCGGCGACGTCCAGGCGGCCTATGCCATCACTGGGATCCGGCTGACGTTCTGAGATCGGCTGCGGAGGAGCGCATCCGTGCTCCTCCGCGTCTTCTGTTGAGCACTTTGTGCGCTTACTTCTCGGAAAAAAAGCGCATATAATGCGCTTTCCAAGGAGGCGGCATGACGTCCGGTGAGTTCAAGAAATTGCGCAAGTTCCTGAAGCTTTCGCAAAAGGAGATGGCCGAGGCCCTCGGGCTGAAGCGGCGTATGATCCAGTATTACGAAAAGGGAGAGCGCGACGGAGAGCCGCTCGACATCCCCAAGGCGGTCGAGCTCGCGTGCTACGCTCTCGCGGCGGGAGTCCGGGAATTTACCTTCGTCGGCCCCAAGCGCGCATCCCGCAAGACAACCGGTCTAACGGTCTGATTGCGCCGCTTCCTCGGTCCGCCGGACCCGTTCCCGGTGCAGGATGTAGAGACCGCTGCCGATCACCAGCAAGGTTCCTGTGACGATCCAGAGGTCCGGGATGTTCCCCCAGACCACGAAGCCGATGAGGACCGCCCAGACGATGCTGGTGTATTTGAAGGGAGTCACGAAGCCGGCTTCGCTGTAGCGAAACGCCTCGATCATCAGGAATTGAGCCGCACCGACGAAGATGCTGCTGACCGCGAGTAGGCCGGCTTCCTGCCAGCCGATCGGTTTCCATTCCTCGAAGGCCAGGCTGGCGAATCCGGACAGCGTGACAAGCGTCATGCCGACCGCCAGCATCGAGAACGTGGTTTCCGTCCTGTGCATCTTCCGGGTCACGATGTCCCGGAAAGAGCCCAGCACCGTCGCCAGAAGCGGCAGGAGTGCCACGGTGGAGAAGGTGGCTGGTGTCGGCTTGACCATGATGAGCACGCCACAGAACCCGACCAGGATCGCCGTCCAGCGACGCCAGCCGACCTGCTCGCCCAGAAGCGGTACGACGAGGGCAGCCGTCACGATCGGGCCGGCGAACGCGATCGCAGTGGCGTCGGCGATCGCCATTAGTTTCAGGGCCCAGATGAAGCTGTAGGTGCTGCCGACGATGACACCTGCCCGGATCAGCTGGAGGTCCCATCGGGTCACACGCAACTGCGCCCGCCGTCCGGTCGCGAAGGCGAATCCGAAAAGGAGTATCAGAACGAGCACGCCGCGGAGCGCGATGACCTGCCCGACCGCATAGTCCGCGGTCAGCCATTTGGCGATGCCGTCATTCAGGGTCACGAGCCCGATGCCGCCTGTCATGCAGGCGGCACCGTACATCCATCCAAGCCGCGGCGCGGCTTCTCCGTCGGCCGGTTTGACCGGAAGCGGAGTTGCGGACGGGCTGATCGGCTGAGCGCCCACGATGATGGTTTCTTTTTCGGGAGACACGGAAAGTGACCTTTTGTTGGCTTCGACCCTCTACCGCTCCTCCCGATTTTGCAACCCTGCTCACGCGGGATTGGCGTCGTTCGAGGCAAGTGCTATCAGGCGTGCCATGATCCAGATAACCGACATGACGTTCCGCATTGCCGGCCGCACCCTGTTCGATGAGGCTGCGGCCACGATTCCCGATGGTCACAAGGTCGGGCTTGTCGGGCGCAATGGCACCGGGAAATCGACGCTCCTGAAGCTTCTGACCGATGAGTACCATCCTGACGGGGGCGAAATAATCGTCAGTGGCGGTCGCGGGGTCGAGGATCCGATCGGTATGGTCAGCCAGGAGGCGCCAAGCGGACCGGATACGCCGCTCGAAGTGGTGCTGCGTGCGGACAAGGAACGCGAGCGCCTGCTGCACGAGGCGGAAACGACGGAAGACCCGATGCGCATTGCCGAGGTGCAGACCCGGCTCGCCGATATCGGCGCGCATGCGGCGCCCGCCCGCGCCGCATCGATCCTTGCCGGGCTCGGGTTCGACGACGCCATGCAATCCGAGCCGATGTCGAGTTTCTCCGGTGGCTGGCGTATGCGCGTCGCGCTCGCGGCAGTCCTGTTCGCCGAGCCTGAGATCCTGCTGCTCGACGAGCCGACGAACCACCTGGACCTGGAAGCGACGGTCTGGCTGGAATCCTATCTCGCCAGATATCCGAAGACGCTCGTCATCGTCAGCCATGACCGCGGGTTGCTGAACAAGGCGGTCGACGCGATCCTGCATCTCGAGAACCTGAAGCTGACCCTCTACCAGGGAGGATACGACCGGTTCGAGAAGACCCGCGAGGAAAGGCTGGCGCAGATCGAGGCGCAGCGGGCAAAGCAGAGTGCCCAGCGCAAGCACATGGAAGCCTTCATCGAGCGCTTCCGCTACAAGGCCTCGAAGGCCCGCCAGGCCCAAAGCCGCATCAAGGCGCTCGAAAAAATGGAGAAGCTTCCGGATGCGGTGAACGAACCGACTACGCGCTTTTCCTTTCCGAACCCGGAAGAGCTGCCGCCGCCGCTGGTGACGTTCGAGAATGCGAGCGTCGGCTACGAGACGGGAAAACCGATCTTGAGAGGTCTTGGGTTCCGGATCGACGGCGACGACCGGATCGGTCTGCTTGGCCGCAACGGCAACGGCAAGTCGACGCTGGCGAAACTGATCGCCGGCCGGCTCGCTAAGTTCGACGGCGAAGAGCACCGGACCGCCAAGCTCAGGGTCGGTTTCTTTGCCCAGCACCAGATCGAGGATCTCGATCCGGAAGCAACGGCGGCAGAGCAGATGGCGCGCCTGATGCCGGGCGCACTGCCGGACAGGGTGCGGGCACGGCTCGGCGGCGTCGGCCTGGTGCAGGACAAGCAGACGACGAAGGCCAAACATCTCTCGGGCGGGGAGAAAGCGCGGCTGACGCTGGCGCTGATCACCCATGACAGCCCGCACATCCTGATTCTCGACGAGCCGACGAACCATCTCGATATCGACGCGCGCGACGCTCTGGTGCAGGCGCTGAACGACTATACCGGCGCGGTGATCCTGATCAGCCACGACCGCCGTCTGCTGGAGCTTACCGTGGACCGGCTCTGGCTCGTCGCGAACGGGACAGTAAAGCCCTATGACGGCGATCTCGACGGTTACCGTGACTGGCTTCGCCAGGAGGAGCGGGCCGCGCGTTCGGGAAATGCGGTCGAGGAGCCCGAGAAGAAGAACGACCGCAAACAGGCACGTCAGGAATCAGCGGAGCGACGCCGGCAGACAGCCGATATCCGGAAGAAGATCCGCGAGGCGGAGAAGAAGCTGGAGAGGCTGTCGGAGCGCAAGGCGAAGCTGGAAGAGAGACTTGCCGATCCGAAGATCTACGAAGGTCCGACGGCGGACCTGAAGCAGATGATTTTGAAAAAGGAATCCGTGGACCGGGAAATCGAAAGCGTCGAAGCTGAGTGGCTGGAAGCGGAAGCCGCGCTGGAACAAGCAAGTTAAACAGAAGAACACTGAGGGGGAGGAGGGCATGGCCCGCACGATATCCGCACGGGAACTGCACGATGCGCTCTACGGCTCGCAAGAGTTTGCCTTGATCGATGTCCGTCCCGAGGCCGTCTACGGCGCCAACCATATCCTTCTCGCAAGCAACATTCCGCTTGGTCTGCTTGAACTCCGGATCGCGGACCTGGTGCCCCGGATTGGCACCCCGGTCACGCTCTGCGACGGCGGAGAGGGGCTGGCGGAGGCGGCTGCGGAGAAGCTGGCCGAACTCGGCTATGCCGATATCTCGATTCTTGAGGGTGGGGTGAACGCCTGGGGCGCGGCGGGGCTTGAACTGTTCAGCGGTCTCTACGTTCCGAGCAAGGCGTTCGGTGAGTTCGTCGAGCACGAATACGGGACACCGTCGGTCTCCGCCGAAGAACTCAAGGAGATGATGGAGTCCGGCGAAGACATGGTGGTGCTGGATTCCCGGCCTATGAGCGAGTTCACCATGATGAACATCCCGACCGGCATCGACATGCCCGGCGCGGAACTGGTGTACCGGGTCCAGGAGGCGGCGCCGAACCCGGAGACGACCATTGTCGTCAATTGCGCCGGCCGCACGCGGAGCATCATCGGGGCCCAATCTCTGATCAATGCCGGCATTCCGAACAAGGTTGTGGCGCTGCGCAACGGTACCATGGGATGGCATCTCGCCGGCTATAGGCTCGAGCATGGCAACATGCGTCCGCCGCCGCAGGTCACCCCCAGCGGCGCGGAACTGGCGCGGCAGCGCGCCCGGGCCGCTGCCGACAGGTTCGGGGTCGGACGGGTCGACGCCGGAACGCTGGCCGCCTGGCGCCGCGAGCGCGGGCAGCGGACGCTCTATGTGCTGGATGTGCGGACGGAAGAGGAGTTTGCCGCCGGGCACCTCGCGGACGCCCGGCATGCGCCCGGCGGGCAACTGGTGCAGTCGACGGACGCCTATATGGCCACACGGCGCGCGCGCGTGGTGCTGGTCGACCCGGAAATGGTCCGGGCTGAAATGACCGGAAGCTGGCTGCGACAGCTCGGTTGGGACGAGGTCTATGTGCTGGAGGACGGGCAGGACATGGAAACGCTGGAGACCGGAGCAAGGCCGCCGCTGCTGGCAGGCGAACTGCCTGCAGTCGAAATGCCCGCTCCGGCGGAGGCGAAGCGCCGGGTCGATGCCGGGGCGCTCTTTGTCGACCTGACCCGCAGTCTGGATTACCGGGACAGCCATGCCGAAGGTGCGCGCTGGTGTTCGCGAGAGGGGCTCGCCGCGGCAGTGGCCCAGACCGGAGCGGAAAGCGTCGTGTTGATCGCGGCCGACGAGCGGCTCGCCCGTCTTGCGACGAAGGACCTGACAGAGAAGGGCATCATGGCGGCCGCCGTCGCTGGCGGAACCGCCGGGTGGGAGTCCGCCGGACTGCCGATGGCGGCGGGAATGGGGGAACCGCTGGCGGCGCCCGACGACGTCTATATGCGTCCCTATGACAAGGATGCGGGCCGCGAGGAGATGGAACGGCGCATGAACGCCTACCTCACCTGGGAGATCGCGCTGGTCGACCAGATCCGCCGCGAGGGCGGGATCTCCTTCCGGTCCTATCGCTGACAAGGCCGGCGCTCAGGGGAGGGCCTCAATCCGCTCGAAGCCGGCTTCGAGATCGGCCTTGAGGTCGGCTATGTCTTCGAGTCCGGCGTGGATACGGAGGAGTTGACCGGGTTCGTCCCAGGACGTCGCGCTGCGCGCTGCGGCCGGATCACCCGGCAGGATCAGGCTCTCGTAGCCCCCCCAGCTGGCGCCCATGCCGTAAAATTCGAGACCGTCCAGGAATGCGGCCAGCGCGGCGCGCGAAACGGGTTTGAGCACAAAGGAAAAGAGTCCGCTGGCGCCGGTGAAGTCGCGCTTCCATATCTTGTGACCGGGACAGGACGGCAGCGCCGGATGAAGAACCCTGGCAACCTCGGGCCGGGCTTCCAGCCAATGCGCCAGTTCCAGTGCGTTCGCCTGGTTCTCGGCAAGCCGCACCGCCATGGTGCGGAGCCCTCTTTGTGCGAGATAGAGATCGTCCGGCCCCGGACAATTGCCCTGCATCATGACGCAGTCCCGGATCGATGCCGCATGTGCCTCCTGGCTCACGATCGCTCCCATCATCACGTCCGAATGGCCGCAGATATATTTCGTCACGGCTTCGACGACGATATCGACACCATGTCCGAAGGCGTCGAAATAGAGGGCCGTCGCCCAGGTATTGTCCATGATGACCGTGGCGTCGTGCTCGCGAGCGGTCTTGGCAAGGGCGGGAATATCGCAGATCTCGAAGGTCATCGTGCCCGGCGCCTCGAGATACACGACCCGGGTGTCGGGGCGGATCATCCCGGCCAGAGCTGCCGGCTGCATGGGATCGAAGAACGTCGTCTCCACACCGAAACGCTGCAGGAAACCGGCGGCGAACTTGCGGGTCGGGAGATAGACGTTGTCGGTCATCAGGATGTGATCTCCGGCGGAGACCTGGCTCAGGATCGCGCAGCAGATCGCTGAAAGCCCAGAGGAAACCGCAACACAGTCATCCGCGCCATAGACCGCCGCAACCGCCTCTTCGAAAGACCGTGTGGTGGGCGTGCCGCGACGTCCGTAGCGATACCCCTTGAAGTCCGGCTTCCGTGAGGTCTCCAGGGCATCGAGCGACGGTTTCAGGATCGTCGAGGCATGGAACACGGGGGGATTGACCACGCCGTGGTTCGCATGCGGCGCGCGACCGGCATGCGTTATCAGCGTTTTCTTTCGGGGTTCGGCACCGCGTTTCATGACTTCTCCGGAAATAGCGCGTGATCTGATCCTGACGGGAATTTTAAATCTTAGGAGTAAAAAACCACGGTTGTCCGCCGAAAATCCGTCAGGAAGGCATGCGCGGCATGAACATATCTGAACGGGCGGGTCGTCTCGCACTTGCAAAACACATCAACTGCGTGTTGGAATTATGTCAACTGTCATGCAGACCGGCTCCAAGGTCGCCCAATATTCGTTCAAGCGGAACGGATCGAGGCCAAGACAAAAGCCGAGAAGCCGGAAACCATGGCGGTGAACAACGACCGGGATCAACGGGGGCGATCCCAGAATAAATGTCAGGGATTAGCAGACCGGGACAACCGGCCGTCGTTAACCGAAACGAAAACAGGGTGGGTTTCAGGATGAAGAAACTGAGTCTTTTGGGCCTTGGCCTCGGCATGCTTGCCAGCCTCGGCGTTACTGCCGGCGAAGCGTCCGCGCAGAGCACGCTGGATATTGTAAAGCAGCGTGGCATGCTCCGGTGCCAGGTCGGAACGCCGGCGCCGGGCTTCTATCAGCTTGACGAGCAAGGCAACTGGTATGGCAGCGATGTCGCCGTCTGCCGCGCGATCGCCGCTGCGATTTTCGACGATCCGTCGAAAGTCGAGTTCCAGTCCGTAACCAGCGCTGTGCGTTTCACCGCGATGGCGAACGGTGAGTCCGACGTCCTTTCCCGGACGACGACCTGGACGCTGTTCCGCGACACGCAGCTTGGCCTCGACTTTACCGCCATCAACTTCTATGACGGCCAGGGCTTCATGGTGACCAAGGATTCGGGCATCAAGAGCGCGCTGGAACTTGAGGGGGCGACCGTCTGCGTGCTGACCGGCACCACGACCGAGCTCAACCTCACCGACTATAGCCGGACCAACAATCTGGACATCGAGCCGGTGGTGTTCGAGGACTCCAACGTCCGCGACGATACCTTCGCCAAGGGCGGCTGTGACGCGATCACCAACGACAAGTCCAGCCTGGCCTCGACCCGTGCGAAGTTCCCGGATCAGAGCGCTTACACGATTCTGCCGGAAACCATCTCCAAAGAGCCGCTCGGCCCGGTTGTGCGCCAGAACGACTCCCAGTGGATGGATATCGTGCGGTGGACGGTCTTCGCCCTGATTCAGGCCGAGGAAATGGGAATCGACAGCACCAATGTCGAAGCCATGGCCGCCAATCCGACCAATCCGGAAATGGCCCGTATGCTCGGCGTCGAGGGTGACCTGAACAAGGGGCTCGGCCTCGAGAAGGACTGGGTCGTCCGGATCATCAAGCATGTCGGCAACTATGGCGAAGTGTACGACGAGTACATGGGCACCAAAGGCAAGTTCGCCATCGGCATTCCGCGTGAAGGCAGCCCGAACGCGCTGTGGACCGACGGTGGCCTGATGTACTCCCCGCCGTTCCGGTAAGACCTCCTAAGCAGCAGGCCCGGCCCCTCGAGGGCCGGGCCTGACTGTTTCTGGGTTCCCTTCTCTTACTCGGAGATAGGCTGATATGGCTGTCGTTGACAGAGGGGCGTCAAGGCAGGGGTCGTCGTTATCCGAAGTCGTGAACGACGAGCGCTACCGCTCCGTATTCTACCAAATCCTCGTGTTTGCCATCGTGATGTGGGCCGGCTGGTACCTTTTCACGAACACCGCACACAATCTCGAAGCGCGTGGTATGAGCGCCGGTTTCAGCTTTCTTCAAAGCACGGCCGGGTTCTCCATCTCTTTTTCGATTATCCCCTACGAGGCCGGGGATAGTTATCTGTGGGTCTATCTGGTCGGCATCACCAACACGTTGCTGCTTTCGTTTATTTCGATTGTCGCGGCGACAATCCTCGGCTTTGTTATCGGGGTGCTCCGGCTGTCGAAGAACTGGCTGGTGGCACAGCTCGCCTCCTGGTACGTGGAGATCCTGCGCAACACACCGCTGCTTCTGCAGATTCTTTTCTGGTACCTCGCGGTCTTCGCCATTCTGCCGCGCCCGAAGCAGAGCTTCGACGTCCTCGGCCTTGGGTTGTTCGAGTTGAACAACCGCGGCTTCTATTTCCCCGCGCCGGTTCCAGGAGAGCTTTTCTGGATGACCATGCTGACCCTGCTTGCGGCCGTGATCGCGGCGTATTGCATCGCGGTCTGGGCGAAAAAGCGGCAATATGCGACAGGCGAGCGTTTCCCTGCATTTTGGACCGGTGTCGGCGTCATTTTCGGAGCGCCGCTGCTGGTGTTTCTGGCCACGGGATCTCCGCTCGAATGGGATATCCCCGTCCTCAAAGGCTTTAATTTCCGCGGTGGCGGGTCCGTTCCACCGGCTTTCTGCGCCGTCTTCATCGCGCTGGTCATCTACCATGCCTGCTACATCGCGGAAATGGTGCGCGCTGGAATCCTCTCGGTCAGCCACGGGCAGACGGAGGCCTCTTACTCCCTCGGTCTCAAGCCGGGCCTGACGCTGCGTCTGGTCATCATTCCGCAGGCCATGCGGGCGATCGTGCCACCGCTGATCAGCAACTGGATGAACGTGGTCAAGAACTCGTCACTGGCAATCGCCGTGGGCTTTCCCGACCTCGTCGCGGTCTTCATGCAAACATCGCTGAACCAGTCCGGCCACGCGATCGAAATCGTTGCGATGGTGATGCTGTTCTACATGACCGTCAGCCTGACGATCTCCGCGGCGCTGAACTACTACAACAAGCTCGTTCAGCTGAAGGAGCGGTAAGATATGGCAAATCTCGACGCATCGTCCTCGGACGTCAGCTTCCAGCCGAAACCGAGCCTTCCGCCGCCGCCGAATACCGTGGGGGCGATTGGCTGGGTCCGGAAGAATCTCTTCAGCAGTCCGCTGAACGCGGTCCTGACCATCCTGTCGCTCTACGTGATCTGGGTGCTGGTCTCGAATATCTTCGAATGGGCTGTCCTGAACGCAGTGTGGGAAGCGGAAACCCGCCGTGAATGTCTCGACAAGGTCGGGCTTTCCGGCGCCTGCTGGGCCGGCGTGACCCACTGGATGAAGAACTTCATCTACGGTCGCTATCCGGACGAGGAAGTCTGGCGGATCAATCTCGGATTCGGAACGCTCATTCTCTGGATGGCGCCGTTCTGGTTCCCGCGGGTCACCGGCAAGATGGCCATCGGCGCCTCGGCGATCCTGATCTCGCCGTTCTGGCTCGGCTATCTGTTCGCCGGGGGGGAGAAAGGGCTTTTCCTTCAGTTTATGATGTCGGCCGCACTCACGGCCTTCATCTTCACGTGGCTGCACGTTCTGGCCTGTCTCGCAACCGGGACATCCCTGAGAAACCTGATCGTCTCGGCCTCGGGCTTCGCCAGCAAGCCGGATTCAATGCACAAATACCCCGTGATCGGGGTCTTCGTTGCCTTGCTGGTTCTCGTCTTTGCCCTTCAGGCAGGTTGGGAACTCGAAGGTCAGAGCACGAATCTCTGGGGCGGCCTCTTTGTCACCCTGGTGATTTCCGGGATCGGGATTGCGGTCTCGCTTCCGGCGGGGATTGTCCTGGCACTCGGGCGCCGGTCCAAGATGCCGATCATCCGGGTCTTCTGCGTTGCCTTCATCGAGCTGTTCCGCTCGGTTCCCCTGATCACGGTTCTCTTCATGGCCGTGACCATGGTGCCGCTGTTCCTGCCGGAGGCCATCAACCCGGTGAAGATCGTCCAGGCCATCATCGCGGTCTGTATCTTCTCCTCGGCCTATATGGCGGAAACCGTACGCGGCGGGCTGCAGGCGATCCCGAAGGGACAGTACGAGGCGGCTCAGGCGCTCGGTCTCAGTTACTGGAAGATGATGAGCCTGATCGTCATGCCGCAGGCCCTCAAACTGATGATTCCGAACATCGTCGGCAGTTTCATCGGTCTACTGAAGGATACCACGCTGGTCTCCATCGTCGGCCTCTATGATCTGTTGCTGATGCTGAAGGCCGTCAGTCAGAACCCGCAATGGAACGGCATCCACACTGAGCCGCTTTTCTTCGGCGCGACACTGTACTTCGTCCTCTGTTTCATCATGTCGAAATACAGCCAGCACCTCGAACGCACACTTGGCGCAGGACAGACCCGGAAGTGATTCCGGGTCTCTAGAGCCCAAGGTCGTGCCTCGAAACAAGGAGTACAGAACATGAGCATGGACGCTCAGGTCGAAAATATTCCGACGCACAAGTCGACAAAAGGCGACGAAGTCGTCATCGAACTGCTCGGTGTCAACAAATGGTACGGCGAGTTCCACGTCCTCAAGGACATAGACCTCTCCGTCTACCAGGGTGAAAAGATCGTCATCTGCGGGCCGTCGGGTTCCGGTAAGTCGACGCTTATCCGTTGTATCAACCGGCTGGAAGAGCACCAGGGCGGCGACATTGTCGTCAACGGGGTGACGCTGGACAACAACCTGAAGAACATCGACGCGATCCGCAGCGATGTCGGCATGGTGTTCCAGAGCTTCAACCTGTTCCCGCACCTGACCGTGCTGGAGAACTGCACGCTGGCGCCGATCTGGGTGAAGCAGACCCCGAAGGCCGAGGCCGAGGAGCGCGCAATGGAGTATCTCCATCGCGTGAAGATCCCGGAACAGGCGAACAAGTATCCGGGCCAGCTCTCTGGCGGTCAGCAACAGCGCGTGGCGATCGCCCGCTCGCTCTGCATGAACCCGCAGATCATGCTGTTCGACGAGCCGACCTCGGCCCTCGATCCGGAAATGATCTCGGAAGTGCTCGACGTTATGGTGGAACTTGCGGATAGCGGCATGACCATGCTGGTCGTAACCCACGAAATGGGCTTCGCCAAGCGCGTGGCCGACCGTGTGATCTTCATGGATTTCGGCGAGATCGTGGAACAGAACACGCCGGAAGAGTTCTTCACCAATCCGAAGTCCGACCGGACCAAGCTGTTCCTCAGCCAGATCCTGGCGCACTAGAGACGCAACAAAGGGGGGGGGCCGGAGGGGACCCCTTCGAAGGGCGCGCCGCGAGAAATCGCGCGCGCCCTTTGTCTATTCCGGGAAATCCGAAAGGTCGGGAAGCTTCGCGAGAGCGGCCTTGTCTTGAAACAGGCTGTCCGGCGCATGCCCCCGTGCATCGGCCGCCGGCGGCGATGTCAGTCCCGCCTCGCGAGGATCCGGCAGGATTTCGGTCTCGCGCGCGAAGGGCACGAATCCGGCCCTCAAATAGTTGCCCAGTGCCCGCGGGTGATCGAGATCGCAGGTATGGACCCAGACGCGTCGTGTTTCCGCGCCCCAGGCGAGGTCGACGGCGGCATCGATCAGATAGCGCCCGAGACCAAGGCCGATGAAACCGGGCAAGAGACCGAAATAGGATAGTTCGGTTTCGCTCTTGTCCATGGTCCGCTCGAGCTCGATCAGGCCCGCGGGCTCACCGTCCACCGCGAGCAGATAATATTCCGCCCCGTTCCGCGCGAGCGTCCGGGCGAGAGTCTCCTCGTCCATCAGACGGCGTGACACCCAGAACCAGTCGCCACCGATCCCGTTATAGAGATAGCGGTAGAACCGGGTGCTCGGGATGCCTATGCGCTCCAGGACGACCTTATGTTCCGAATTGGGTTTCGGCGCCGCCGGACGGTCCGGGCGCCGGAGCATTTCCATATGGATGACCGTCGTCTCGACGCGGCCCGCCTGCCAGTCCGCTACCGGTCGGAAGCGTTTCGCCATGACCAGGCGGTCTTCCTCGATATAGCCGAGCCGCTCGTAGAAGGCCTTCACCTTCGTGTTTGTCGGCCGGATCATCAGTTGTGCCTTGCCGACGCCGCGCTCGATGAGCCAGCTCTCCGCCGCCTCCATGATCTGACGGCCAAAGCCGCTTCCATGGCTTTCGGGGTGCACCCCGAGATAATAATACCAGCCCCTGTGACCATCATGACCGACCATAACCGTCGCTGCGAGCCGCGCGCCGTCGAAGCCGAGCAGGATCTCCGCGCACGGGCTTCGCCGGCAGAACCGGATGTCCGCGTAAGGGTCATTGTGCGGAACGGTCAGCGCCGCCGATTTCCAAAGCGCGATCACATCCGAGACGTCTTCGTCCGCGATCGGCCGAATTTCCAGAGACATGGTGCGTCCTTCGGATTATCCGGCTTCGACCGGGGTGTCCGGATGCGCGCCCCATTCGCTCCAGGAGCCGTCATAGACCGCAACGTCTTCCTTGCCGAGCAGATAGAGCCCGAGAGAAAGGATGCAGGCGGTCACGCCCGAGCCGCAGGTCGTCGAGACCGGCTGGCCGAGATCCATGCCCAGATCCTGCTCGAACCGTGCGCGCAGCTGGTCCGCCGGCAGAAAGGTCTTGTCCTTGTTGAGCAGGTTTCCGAACGGCAGGTTCTTGCTGCCGGGAATATGTCCGCTGCGCAACCCGGCGCGCGGTTCCGGTGCGGTGCCGCTGAAGCGGTCGGCGGCGCGCGCGTCGAGCACCGTGCGTTCCTTGCTGCCGATATTGTCGAGCAGAGCCGGAACGTCGGTCACGAGTGCCGGCCTGAAATCGGCGGAGAAATTCACGGCAGGCAGCGTTTCCACGCCGGAGGCGACAGTTCGTCCCTCGGCGATCCATTTTGGCAGGCCACCATTCAGGACCGAGATCCGATCATGACCGAAAAGCCGGAACATCCACCAGACCCGCGCGGCACTCATCATGCCGTAGACGTCATAGACGATCACATGGTCGCCGCTGGAGATCCCGAGCGCGCCGGCCTTGACCGCGAAGGTTTCCGCATCCGGTACCATGTGGGGCAGGGGATTGTCCGCGTCCTTCACGTCGTCGATATCGAAGCGGACCGCGCCCGGAATATGCTTCTCGCGATATTCCGCGTCGGCATTCCGGTCGACGTTCGGCAGGTGATAGCTGGCGTCCAGGATCTTCACTGACGGGGTGTCGAGATTCTCGGCCAGCCAGGCGGTCTCTACCAGGGCATGCGGATTGGCGTAGGTCACGGTTTTCTCCCCGTTAGAGTAGTGTTACTCGAGCCAGCTCGGTGTCGGCAGGCCTTTTTCTCTCAGGAAAGCCGGGTTGAAGATCTTCGTTTGATACCGGTGTCCCCAGTCGCAGAGAACGGTGACGATGGTGTGACCGGGCCCCATTTGCCTGGCGAGCTTGACGGCGCCGGCGACATTGATGCCGGTCGAGCCTCCCATGCAGAGACCTTCCTCCATGAGAAGCTTGAAAATCACGTCGAGCGCTTCCTCGTCGGTCACCTGAAACGGTGCGTCGACGGTGATGCCCTCGAGATTCGCGGTAATCCGGCCCTGTCCGATGCCTTCGGTGATGGAGCCGCCCTCGGATTTGAGCTCGCCATGCGCGTAGTGGTTATAGATTGCGGACCCCATCGGGTCGGCGAGGCCGATCTGGACTTTCGGGTTGCGTTCCTTGAGCGCCATGCTGACGCCGCCGATCGTGCCGCCGCTGCCGACCGAACAAATGAAGCCATCGACCTTGCCGTCGGTCTGCTCCCAGATTTCCGGTCCCGTGGTCTCGTAGTGGCCCTTGCGGTTGGCTACGTTGTCGAACTGGTTCGCCCAGATCGCGCCATTCGGCTCGCTTGCCGCGATCTCTTCCGCGAGACGGCCCGAATAGCGCACGTAATTGTTGGGATCCTTGTATGGCACGGCCGGCACCAGGCGGAGATCGGCGCCGACCAGACGCAGCATGTCCTTCTTTTCCTGGCTCTGCGTCTCCGGCATGACGATGACGGAACGATAGCCGAGCGCATTGCCCACGAGCGCGAGACCGATGCCGGTATTGCCGGCGGTTCCTTCGACGATTACGCCGCCCGGACGCAGGGCGCCGCGCTCCTCCGCATCGCGGATGATGGCAAGCGCGGCGCGGTCTTTTACCGATCCGCCCGGGTTCAGGAACTCGGCCTTGCCGAGAATGGTGCAGCCGGTTTCCTCCGACGCGCGCTTCAGTTTGATCAGCGGAGTGTTGCCGATCGTGCCGACGAAGCCATCGCGAATTTGCATTCTTTTTCTCCGGTCTCGCGTACGGGGTGTTTGCCGGACGAACTTAGTGATCCCCTGAATGCTATGCCAGTCCGATCGAACACAGCGACTCGGATCACGCGGATTTCACCGTTTCTGTTCCTGCATAGATCGTCGCAGCGACGGACCGGCGAGACGATACAGGGTCTTGTCGCTCTTCAACAGGGGGCCGAGTTTCTCGTAGAACGCCAAGGCCTTCTCGTTCCATGGATCCGCCGTCCAGTCGATCTGCGCGATCTCGCTTTCATCGGCTTCGCGCAAGAGCTCTCCCATGAGTGCCGCGCCGACACCTCCCGCGCGGGCGCGCCGGGTCACGAACAGATCCTGAATGAAGAAGCTGCGTTGGCAGCTGGCGAGGGCGAAGACCTCGGTATAGGCAAGAAATCCGCTGAGACCCGTGACCGCATCCGCGACCAGGATCTTGAGGTTGCTCTCGCGCTCGAACAGTTCCGCTGTCATCACATGCGCCATGTAGGAGCGCTGATTGCGGGCCGGCAGACCGTAGAAGGCGAGCAATTCCTGTGCGAGCAGGGCGAGGGCGTCGACATCGTTCGGACGCGCCGCCCGAACCACGATTCCCGGCGGGCTGGAGGTCAGCTCCGTCTGATCTTCCGGGATGTGTCGCGCGGAGAGATCGTGGGAAGAGTCGGCGCTCATTGGTTATCCTGAATTTGCATGTGGCGGCGGCTCTTGCCGGAGCGGTCATTGACCTTGGCCGGAGCGTGGGGCGCTGTCAATTTAACGGCTGAAAATTATGTCGAAATCGGCCTGAATTGGCGATCTACTTGATTTTGATCGAGGCGCCTCGGGACGGTACCGCGATCTCTGATATGTTAAGCTTCTTGATACCGACAGTGGCGCGGAGACCGGCGCGTGACCAAATCCCTGATTCTGCTGCGCCATGCGAAATCGAGCTGGGACCAGCCATCGCTCGACGATTTCGACCGCCCGCTGAACCAGCGCGGCGAGCGCGCGGCACTGCTTATCGGACATTTCCTGAGACAGGAATCGGTTGCGCCTGACATCGTGCTCTGTTCCGCAGCCCGGCGAACGCGGCAGACCTGGGAAATCATCCGTCCGTTCCTTCAGCCGGATACGGAATGCCTGAAGAGCGAGGCGATCTACGAAGCGGATCTCGACCGGTTGCTCGAGGTCTTATCCGATCTCGACAATGCGCTCGGATCAGTCTTGATGATCGGACACAATCCGGGATTGGAGCGTCTCGCATCGGCTCTGTGCCACGGACGGCGCGGAGACGAACTCGAACGCCTGCAGCAGAAATTCCCGACCGGCGGCCTGGCCTTCATTGAGGTGAACATAAATCTGTGGTCCGAGCTGGCACCCGCAACCGGGGAGTTGATTCGGTTCGTGACACCCAAGGATCTCGTATGAACGTGAGGACGGAGGAGGCGCCCATTGAGGCTGAACTGCGTCTCGCCGTTCCGCAGAAATGGCAGAACAAACTGAAACGTTTGCCCCTGCTGGTCGATGCGGGAACCGGGCGGGCGAAAAGCTCGCACTTGAAGTCGACCTACTTTGACACTCCCGATGGAGCTCTTGCCGCAGCCGGGATGACCTTGCGCATCCGGGAAATCGGGAAACGCCGCTTGCAGACTCTCAAGATCGGGAGCGGCTGGCAAGCAGGACTGACGGAGAGGATTGAGGTCGAGAGATGGGTTCGAGACGATCAACCGGTCCTTGATCATATTCCTTTGCCCGATGTCCGCGATTTCCTTTCTAAGAGCGGTCACTGGGAGCGCCTTCAACCGGCATTCGTCACCGATTTCAAACGCACGAGCCGGGAGGTGCGGTTCGAGGGAGAATTCGGCAACGCCCTGATTTCCGTCGATCTCGACATCGGCGAAATCCGCTCAGGCATGAAATCGATGCCGGTCTCCGAATTGGAGCTCGAACTGAAGGACGGCGCGGCGGCGGCATTGTTCGAACTGGCTCGGGCCATTCAGGACGATGTTCCGGTCCGGATCGAATATCGCGGCAAGGCCTTGCGCGCGGAACAGCTGAATGCGCCGCCGGAACCGCTTCCTGTGAAGAGGGAGAAGCCTGCACTCGTCCGGGGCAGCGGGATCAGCCAGTCGGCGGCGATAATCCTCGGGACCTGTCTGACCCAGATTGCTGCGAACGAGGCCGCGGTCCTGGAAAGCACGGACCCGGAGGGGCCGCATCAGATGCGGGTGGCGTTGCGCCGCCTCCGGGCGGCGCTCGGCATGTTTCGGGACCTCGGGGATGAAGGCTTGACGACGCGTGTGCGTGCGGAGGCCAAATGGCTCGCCGGCGCTCTCGGCGACGCACGGGAGTGGGATGTCTATATCGACGAGTTGCACCTTCCTGTTGAACGTGCGCTCGGCGAGGGCATCCCGGCCCTCAAGGAATTGCGGGGTCTTGCGGAATTGCGCCAGGAAATCGGCTACCGCGACGCGCGCGCTGCCGTCGCGTCAAGGCGTTTCACGGCACTTCAGCTTGATCTCGGTCTCTTGATCGAGACGGTCTCCCGTCTTCAGAACGCGAGGCAGGACGCTCGGGAACAGAGCGAGACGTTTGCCGCGTCGCGTCTTGAAAAGCGTTTCCGCAAGGTTCGGAAGATGGGGCGTCGGGCGTTGCAGGGGCCGAACGAGGCCCTGCACGAGCTGCGCCTTGAAATGAAAAAGATGCGATATGCGGCCGAGTCCTTTTCCTCACTGTTCCCGGCCAAGAAGGCGAAGGCCTTCGCGAAGGCGGCCGCGCGTTTGCAGAACCTCCTTGGCTACGCGAATGATTACGCGGTTTCGATCGAGCAGCTTTCGGGACTGCTGGACGGAAGTTCCCGCCCGGAGACCAACAATCTGGCGAGGGCCGCCGGCGTGGTGATCGGCTGGCACGGCGTCGAGATGATCCGGGCGAACCGGGACATTGAGGAAGCCTGGGCCCGTTTTCTGGATGCAGGACGATTCTGGCCGAAGCCTCCCGTCTAAGTCCTGGGCTTGAGGCGTGCGAGTTCGGCAAGTATTTCGGCGCCGTGTTCTCCTCTGGTTGGGCTGGGTCGTGCGGGAGAGGGCGGTTCTCCGTCGAAACGCGGCGCGGCCAGAGCTTGCAGGCGGCCGTGCTCCTGCGACCAGACGCCGCGCGCCGCCATGTGCGGATCGTCGCGCGAGCTCTCCGGGTCAAGAACCGGTGCTACACAGGCGTCGCTTGCGCCAAAGAGCTTGGTCCAGTGATCGCGGGGCCGGGTGGCGAACTGGTCTTCAAGTCTGCGGTTCAGCTCCGGCCATCGCGTCCTGTCGAACTGTTCCGTAAATCCGGGATCGTCAGCTAGACCGAGCCGCTCGAGGAACTGCCTGTAGAATTTCGGCTCCAGGCATTGCACGGATAGAAAGCGGTTGTCGGCGCAACGGTAGCTCCGGCTCCAGTGCGGGCCATCGAGCAGGCTTTGTCCGCGCTCCGTCCGGAAACTTCCCGAAGCCCGCAGCGACATCAGCAGATTCATCATGTGGGCTGATCCGTCGACGATGGCGGCATCGACCACCGTGCCGCGGCCGGTCGCGCGCGCATTCAGAAGCCCGCTCAGCATGCCGACCGCAAGGTATAGCGCGCCGCCGCCGATATCGCCGACGAGCGTCGGTGGCGGAAAGGGGGGCTGGCCTGCCGGCGAGCCGTACCAGAGCGCGCCGGAAAGACCGATATAGTTGAGGTCGTGCCCGGCCTCGGTCGCACGCGGACCACTCTGGCCCCATCCGGTCATCCGCCCGTAGACAAGTCTCGGCTGGATGTTCAGGCACTGATCCGGGCCGAGCCCTAGCCGTTCCATCACGCCCGGGCGGAATCCCTCGATCAGCCCGTCGGCGGTGCGGAGAAGCGTCTTGAGGATGTCGGCGTCGCCGGGATCCTTCAGGTCCAGCGCGATCGAGCGCTTGCCGCGGTCGAGCAGATTGCGCTCGCCCTTGCCGGGGACGTCCGACGCGGATTTGCGGTGCACGGTGATGACATCCGCGCCGAGATCCGCCATCAGCATGGCGGCGAAGGGCGCGGGGCCGAGGGCTTCGATCTCGACGATGCGAATATCCGAGAGCATGGGGCGATCCTGCAGTGCTACGGGCAGGTGATCGTTACCGGAAAGCGTTCCGGCGGCAACGGCGGGAGGAGTCGGACAACAAAAAACGGCCGGAGCAAGCTCCGACCGTTCTTTGATTGGCTCCCCGGGACGGATTCGAACCGCCGGCCAAGCGGTTAACAGCCGCTTGCTCTACCGCTGAGCTACCGGGGATCAGCGGCTCGTCGAAGCGCGCGCCCCGACGAGGAGCCGGTATATAGCAGCGCATTTCCGAGAGTGCAAACCCCAAACGCGACAGTTTGACAAATTTCCCGAGGACCCGGGTTGCTTCCCGGAAATACGGGGTTTTCCGTGTCAAAATGCGCGAAATCAGGGAAAAACGGGGAAGCTGGAGGCCCGGGCCGGAATCGAACCGACGTACAAGGATTTGCAGTCCTCTGCATCACCACTCTGCCACCGGGCCAGCAGGGCGGGATAGGTAACGGCACCGCCCCCGCCCGTCAATGTCTTTTCACCGTTTCCCGGTCAGACGTTCCCGCTGGCCAGCGCCGCGAGCACCGCATCCGTGACCTCGCGGGTCGTGGCCTTGCCGCCGAGGTCGCGCGGCAGCACGGATCCGTCCGCCGTTACCCGCTCGATCGCGGCCATCAGGCGCGCGGCCGCGGCCGCTTCGCCCAGATGGTCGAGCAGCATGGCGCTGCTCCAGAAGGTCCCGATCGGATTCGCGATGCCTTTTCCGGTGATATCGAAAGCGGAACCGTGGATCGGTTCGAACATCGACGGCATGTCGCGCTCCGGCCGGAGGTTTCCGGTCGGTGCGATGCCGAGGGAACCGGTGAGAGCGGCCGCCAGGTCGGACAGGACATCCGCATGCAGGTTGGTGGCGACGATCGTGTCCAGGCTCTTCGGATCGAGCACCATGCGGGTGGTCATGGCGTCCACCAGCATCTTGTCGGTCTCGACATCGGGATAATCACCCCGAATCCGCTCAAAAACGCTGTCCCAGAACACCATGCCATGGCGCTGGGCGTTGGACTTCGTTACCAGCGTCAGCTTCTTCCGGGGACGTGAGCGCGCCAGTTCGAAAGCGAATCGCTGGATCCGTTCGACGCCCGGACGGGTGAAAATCGAGACGTCGAGCCCGACCTCTTCCGGCAGTCCCATATGCACACGCCCTCCGGCACCGGCATATTCGCCTTCCGAGTTCTCCCGAACGATGACCCAGTCGAGGTCGTCTGCGCCGACATTCGCCAGCGGCCCGCTGATACCGGGAAGCAGCCGGGCAGGGCGCACATTGGCGTACTGGTCGAGTGTCTGGCAGATCTTCAGGCGCAGTCCCCAGAGCGTGATGTGGTCGGGAATCCCGGGGTCTCCTGCGGAGCCGAACAGGATCGCGTCGAACGGGCGCAGGGTTTCGACTCCGTCCTCGGGCATCATGACTCCGTGCGCACGGTAGTAGTCGCCACCCCAGGGGAAATTCTCGAACTCCAGCGAGAATCCGGAATCGGTTTCCGCGGCCGACCTCAGAACCTCCACCCCGGCATCGATCACTTCCGGCCCGATCCCGTCACCGGGAACGGCTGCAATCTTGTACTGTTTCATGCTTACCCTCTTCCGGCCGCCTGGGCCGTTCCTCCCGTTCGTGCCATCTCGATTGTGTTCGAAAAACGGGCAAAGTATAACTCCCCTCTGGCCACGGAACGGCCTGCCATTTCACATGCTGGAGCATTGCCGCGCGATGTCGGACTTCGCCACTGCACGCCACAACATGGTCGAGAGCCAGATCAGGACGAACAAGGTCACGGATCCGGCGATCATCGAAGCATTCGAATTCGTCCCGCGGGAACTCTTCGTGCCGAAGGCGATGATGGGTGTCGCCTATGTCGACGAGGATCTGGCTCTCGGCTCGGGCCGGATCCTGATGGAGGCAATGGTTTTTGCCCGGTTGCTGCAGACGGCGCTTCCGGATGCCAGCGACAAGGTACTGGATGTGGCCTGTGGCTGCGGATATTCGACCGCCGTTCTTTCCCGCGTCGCCGGTACCGTTTACGGGATCGAGCAGAATGCGGAGATGGTCGCCGCCGCGAATGAGCGGCTTGGCTCGCTCGATGTCGACAATGCGGCCATCGTCGCGGGAGACCCGCTTCAGGGCTACACGAAGAAGGCGCCGTACAGCCTGATCGTCATCGGAGGGGGCGTCGAACGGATCCCCGAACCTCTGATCGAGCAACTTGGCGATGGCGGGCGTCTGGTCACGATCCTGTATGAAGACGGCGCGCGGCAGGGAACTGCCGTTCTTGTCGAGAAGTTCGGCGCGACCGTTTCCAAGCGTGTTATCTTTGACGCATCCGTTCCGCTTCTGCCGGAATTCCGCAACGAGCCGAAATTCGTCTTTTAGACTCCGGGCGCTGCCTGGCCGGAAATGAGGGAAGATCTCGGATGACTCGAAAGAGGGTTATGAAAAAGCTGTTTCGCACCGCCGCGATGCTGACCGTGTCGGCGTGTATCCTTGGTGTTTCCGCGCCTCGTGTTTCCGCCGAGACGCTGTCCGAGGTGCTCGCATACACCTACCAGACGAATCCGACGCTGAACGCCGCGCGCGCAAACCTTCGGGTCATCAACGAGGGGGTTCCGCGGGCGAAGGGTGGCTGGCGGCCCACTGTCACGTCGACCCTTTCGGCCGGGTACACGAATTTCGATACCGAGAACAACACCGGTACGGCGAACGGCGATACGACCCCGAAGGACGCCAGCCTGACATTCACCCAGCCGATCTATCGCGGCGGCAGAACCGAGGCGGACGTCAATCAGTCCGAATATCGAGTTCAGCAGGAGCGCGCGAACATGTTCGGAACCGAGCAGCAGACGCTGCTCGACGCGTTGACCGTCTATATGAACGTGATTCGTGACCAGTACGTGCTGGAACTGCAGCAGAAGAACCTGGAACGTCTCGAAACCCAGCTTCGCGCGACACGCGACCGTTTCGAAGTGGGCGAAGTGACGCGGACGGACGTCGCTCAGGCGGAATCGCGCGTCGCCCAGGCCGAGGCCGACCTGATCCAGGCCGAAGGTGACCTGATCAGTTCGCGGGTGGCTTTCGAGCGCGTTGTCGGCTTCGTGCCGAACGATCTCTCGCTCCCGGACATCGAACTCGACCTGCCGGCCAGCCGAGAGGAGGCTGTCGAACAGTCGGTCGTGAACAATTTTTCGCTGATCGCGGCGAAATTCGACGAGCGCCGGCTCATTGAGGTCGTTGATCTCGTCTATGGCGAACTGCTGCCCTCGGTAAATCTGATCGGCAGCGCCGATTACTCGGCTGACAGTGGTGTCAATGATGATGAGACCACCGAGTTGAGCGTGACGGCGCAGGTCTCGATTCCGCTCTATCAAAAAGGCCAGGTTTCAGCCCGGGTCCGAGCGGCGAAGGAGGATGCGAACCGCTCGCGAATCCTCGTCGAGTCGATTCGCCGCAATACCGTCGATCTGGCGGCCCGTGCCTACGAGGCATGGCAGACCTCGGTGGCGGCAATCACGGCGCTCGAGGCTGGTGTCTCTGCCAGCGATATCGCCCTCCAGGGAGTGGAGCAGGAAGCGACCGTGGGTGCCCGGACGGTGCTTGATGTGCTTGATGCGGAGCAGGAGTTGCTGGACGCACAGGTCAATCTTGTTGCCGCAAACCGCAATGAAGTCGTGGCTGCGTATACGCTTCTGCTGGCGATGGGCAAACTGACTGCGGCGGATCTCGGTCTCGATGTCGAGTTCTACGATTACGACAAGCACTACCGCGAGGTTTCCGACCGCTGGTGGGGGACCGAGCCCGAGGGCAAGCTGCCCTGACCCGCCGGGACTACCGGTGGGAGGATTGGCTGGCCTTTCATAGACTTGTAGGATACCCTTCAACCCTCTTGATTTCTTGTGGGTTTGAGTCTGGATGAGCGATACGGCGCAAGAACCGTCGATGGAGGAAATCCTCGCCTCGATCAGGCGAATTATTTCCGAAGACGGCGAAGAGGGCGAAGAAGCCTCACCTCCCGAAGAAGCAGCAGCGCCCGAGCCGGAAGCGGAGTCCGAACCGGAAGTTGCGCCCGAGCCGGAACCCGAGCCCGAGCCCGAGCCCGAGCCCGAGGAAGAACCCGAACCGGAACCTGAGCCCGAACCTGAACCGGAGGTCGAGCCCGAGCCGGAAGCGGAACTCGAGGAAGAATCTGAATCCGGGGAAGAGGAAGATGTCCTCGACCTGACGGACATGGAGGACGAGGAGGCCGAACCGCTGTTCGAGGAACAGCGCTATACCGAAGAGCGTCCCGAACCTCCGCAGGCACCGCCGCCGCCTCCGCAGCAGCCCCAACCGCAGCCGCAGCCCCAGCCGAGTGAAGGCCTTGTCTCACCGCCGCAGGCGGCCGAAACGGTTGATGCCTTCAGCCGGCTGAACGAAAAGCTCAACGAGGATTATCACGAGCTTCCGATCGGCAACGGCGCGATCACACTCGAGCGCCTGACGCGCGAGTTGATGCGGCCAATGCTGAAGGAATGGCTGGATCAGCACCTGCCGATGATGGTGGAGCGGCTGGTGCGCGAGGAGATCGAGCGTCTGGTGATGCAGTCTCAGCGCCGCGATCCCTGGTGAGTTCCCGCGCGTCCGGGCTTTCCGGGCTGGAATTCCCCGTTCCGATGTCCTAAACCTGCTCTCCTTTAGGCGGGCCGGCACGTTGCCGTGAGCCCGCCTCTACCTATGACAGGCAAGGCCAAGGGCACCGACGATGCTTGGGAAGACATTCGAAGCGGGCGCAGTCGAAAAGGCGCTTTACGAGAAGTGGGAGAAGGCCGGCGCGTTTTCCGCCGATCCGGGCTCCAACAAGGTCCCCTATACAATCATGATGCCGCCGCCGAACGTCACCGGCAGTCTGCACATGGGCCATGCGCTCACTTTCACCATCCAGGACATCCTGATCCGCTACAAGCGCAAGACAGGGCGGGACGCGCTCTGGCAACCGGGTACCGATCATGCGGGCATCGCGACCCAGTCCGTAGTCGAGCGTCAGCTTGCCGAAAAGCAGGTCAACCGGCGTGATCTCGGCCGTCAGGCCTTCGTCGAGAAGGTCTGGGAATGGAAGGCCGAATCCGGCGGTACCATCACGAAACAGCTCCGGGCTCTCGGCGCCACGCCGGACTGGCCGCGCGAGCGTTTCACGATGGACGAGGGCTGTTCCGACGCGGTCCTGAAAGTGTTCGTCGATCTCTACAGGAAGGGTCTGATCTACAAGGACAAGCGCCTTGTGAACTGGGACCCGAAGCTGCATACGGCGATTTCCGACCTCGAAGTGCAGCAGGTCGAGAGCAAGGGGCACCTCTGGTATTTCCGATACCCGCTCGAAGACAATCCGGAGCAGTACGTCACGGTCGCCACCACACGACCGGAAACCATGCTGGGGGACAGCGGCGTCGCGGTGCATCCGGAGGACGAGCGCTACAAGGATCTTGTCGGCAAGAACGTCGTGCTGCCGCTGGTCGGCAGACGGATTCCGATTGTGGCCGACGAGTATTCCGACCCGGAAAAGGGTTCCGGCGCCGTCAAGATGACTCCGGCGCATGACTTCAACGATTTCGAGGTCGGCCGGCGGCACGATCTCGAGATGATCAATGTCTTCGACAGCCACGCCCGGATCAACGAAAACGCGCCCGAGGCCTATCGCGGTCTCGACCGATTCGAGGCGCGCAAGAAAGTCGTTGCCGACATGGAAGCGGCCGGTCTGCTCGAGAAGATCGAGGAGATCCAGCACACGGTCCCGCACGGCGACCGTTCCGGCGTCGAGATCGAGCCCTGGCTCACAGATCAGTGGTATTGCGACGCCGCCACGCTCGCGAAGCCGGCGATCGAGGCCGTCGAGACCGGCAAGACCGAGTTCGTGCCCAAGAACTGGGAAAACACCTATTTCGAATGGATGCGCAACATCCAGCCCTGGTGTATCTCGCGCCAGCTCTGGTGGGGCCACCAGATCCCCGCCTGGTACGGACCGGACGGCGAGGTTTTCGTCGCGGAATCGGAAGAGGCGGCACATGCTGCAGCGAAGGCGCATTATGGCAATGACACCGCGCTGACCCGGGACGAGGACGTTCTGGACACCTGGTTCTCATCCGCCCTCTGGCCGTTCTCCACTCTTGGCTGGCCGGAACAGACCCCTGAGCTGGAACGCTATTACCCGGGCGACGTGCTCGTCACCGGGTTTGACATCATCTTCTTCTGGGTCGCCCGGATGATGATGATGGGGATCCATTTCATGGGCGAGGTGCCGTTCAGGACGGTCTATATCCACGCCCTGGTGCGCGACCAGCACGGCGCCAAGATGTCCAAGTCCAAGGGCAACGTGATGGATCCGCTGGATCTTGTGGAGAAATTCGGCACCGACGCACTGCGCTTCACGCTCGCGGCGATGGCCGCGCAGGGCCGCGACATCAAGCTCGCCGAGAGCCGTATCGAGGGCTACCGGAATTTCGCGACCAAGCTGTGGAACGCGGCGCGCTACGCCGAGATGAACGCGTGCAAATGGGACGCCTCCTTCGATCCGAAATCGGCCAAGCATACGGTGAACCGCTGGATCATCTCCGAACTGGCGGCGACAGAGGCGAAGGTCGCGAAGGCGATCGATGAATATCGCTTCAACGAGGCGGCGGGCGCGCTCTACCAGTTCATCTGGGGCACCTACTGCGATTGGTATGTGGAGTTTACCAAGCCGATTCTCTCCGGTGCGGACGCAGATGCGGCAGCGGAAACCCGGACGGTCACCGCCTGGACCCTGATGCAATCGGTAAATCTCCTGAACCCGCTGATGCCGTACATCACCGAGGAACTCTGGGACGCGTTTGGCGGCGACGGACTCCTGATCTCCGCGCCCTGGCCGCGGGATCTCGCCGACGCGGCGGATGCCGGCGCCATTGCCGAGATGGATTGGGTGGTGCGGCTGATCTCGGAAATACGTTCCATCCGGTCGGAAATGAATGTTCCGGCCGGCGCCAGGATCGACCTGCTCCTGAAGGACATGTCGGCAGAAACGGAGGCGCGGCTCGGGCGCCATCGCGAGGTCATTCTCCGGCTCGCGCGCCTGGAAAGCGTCTCGGCGAGCGACGAGATCCCGGCCGGCGCCGTCCAGGGGGTGATCGACGAGGCCGTCATCGCGCTCCCGATTGCCGACGTCGTCGATCTTTCGCAGGAGCGTGTGCGCCTGGAGAAGGATCTCGGCAAGCTCGACGGCGAGATCATGAAGCTGGACAAGAAGCTGTCGAACGAGAGCTTTGTCGCCAGGGCCCCTGTTGAAGTGGTCGAGGAGAACCGCGAACGGCTTGCCGAGGAAAAGGCCCGCCGGGCCAAGCTGGCGGCCGCTCTGGAGCGGATTGCCGCGCTCTAGTCCCTCAGAGGGTTATTCGGACGCATATTTCCAGAGCCCGCGCTTCGCAGCGCGGGCTTTTTCTTCGGCCGGCCGGTAGGCGTCACCGGCCTCGTCCGCAACGGCCCATCCGGCGCGGACCATCTCGTTGGAAAGATCCCTGTTGCCGACGATGCAGCGGGCATTGAAGCTTTCGACCGCCTCGCATCGGGTCTTCTTGCCGTCCGCCAGATCCACCAGGTAGGTCCGTGCGGCGGCCCCGCAGAGCCAGGGCAGGGAACCGCGCAGGCATTTCTGCCGCGGCCCCGGCGCAACGATTCCGAACAGGCGGATCACGCTCTTGTCGATCTGCAGGGTGCCCGCGTCGATCACGCGCGCGGTCCCTTCGATGACAAGTGGCTTCTTGCCGGCGGCCTCTGCCGGCGCAAGGAGCAGCAGCGAGATCACTGCTAGGAGTGCGATGGCACGCATGGCGGCCCTCCGCGGCTCTCAGATCGAAGATGCGATGAAATCAGGCCAGATTCCGCTTGTTTCCGCAAGGGCGAGAGAGTCCTGGCCGCGCGTGAAACCGGTTTCGACCAGCAGGGTCTTCATCCCGAGGTGGCGTCCTCCGAGCACATCCGTATGCAGGGTGTCCCCGACGCAGAGCACGCGTTCAGGAGGGACATGCGTGAGATCGCGGAGCGCGCGCCGGTAGATCTCCGGGAAGGGTTTCCCGAGGAACAAGGGCTCGATGCCGGTTTCGTCCGCAAGCCAGTGGGCCAGGTAACCCGGCTCCAGGCTCATCGCGTCCGAATAGGGCGCCGTAAGGTCGGGATTGCAGACGATGACCGGCCTGGGATTGCGCTGGAAGCTCTCCAGCACGGGCTGGAAATCCTTGCGCCCGAACGAGCCGCAATCGAGCAGCAGCAGGCCCGCCGCCCGGTCGATATCGAAGCGCGTGATGGCCCAGTTCTGTACCTCGAGAGATCCAGCCGGGACGGGCAGGGGATCGAGACCTATCGCAGCCCAGAGACCGCTCGCTGCGTCGCGTGCGGCCTCGCCGAGAAGGCTGAGACCGGCAAAGATCTCCTCCTCGGCGAAGTGATAGCCCCGCCGGCGATGGCTCTGCAGCATGGCCGGTAGCTCTTTAGACCCGTCGTTGGAGATCACGCGGATCGCGGCGCCCGCTGCGCGGATTGCGGCATAGGCAGGCGGGCCGGCCGGGATCACCGGCGGGCCGAGGCTGAGAACGCCGAAATTATCCAGTATCACCGCATCGAACTCGCCGAGGATTTCCGCAATCCCGGAGATCCGCTGCGGTGTAACAGGGGGAGGTGCGGGGGGCAGCCTGTGCGCCCATCTCAGATATCCGGCCCAGGCTTCCTCGAAGCTCAGCCGTTCCATATCGGTCATCCGGACAAGGTCTCCAATCGATCGGGGTTCGGAACCGGTCCGGTTCCGATGAAATGGCGGTGCATCAATTGCCATGTAACGACCGGCGCGGCTAGAGTGATCCGACCTGTCCCGGGCAGACAACAGAGGCTGCCAAAGCACATGACCGAAGACCGAAGCGAGAACGGGAACAATGGGCGCCGTCGGTGGCGTCTGGCCGAGTTTCTCGGGCTTGTCTTCTTCCTCCTCGTCGCGGCCGCGGTGCTGCCCATGGTCCGCGACAGCTACATCCTGCAAGACGTCTGGGTCGCGATCTGCGGCGCCATCGGACTTAACTGACTGACCATACGCGTTTCTATCCATTCCGGAGTTGCCCCATGGCGCGGATCATCATCGGCGGTTTCCAGCACGAGACGAATACCTTTGCGCCGAGCAAGGCGAGGCTCGAAGCCTTTACGAGCCCGGGAAGCTGGCCCGCGCTGGTCACGGGGGCGCCGCTCTTCGAGGCGGTGAAGGGGATCAATATCTCGGTTGCCGGATTCATCGGCGAAGCGCGACGCCTGGGACATGAACTGGTGCCGACGAGCTGGGCCGCAGCCTCGCCGTCCGCCCATGTGACCGATGAGGCGTTCGAACATATTGCGGGCCTGATCGTAGAGGGCGTGAAGGCGGCGCTTCCGGCCGACGCGCTCTATCTCTGCCTGCATGGTGCGATGGTGACCGAAAGCTACGAGGACGGTGAGGGCGAGCTCATGCGTAGGATCCGCGAGGTCACGGGACCGGACCTTCCGGTCATGGCCAGCCTCGACCTGCATGCGAATGTAACGCCGGAGATGGTGGCGCGGGCCGACGGGCTCGATGCCTACCGGACCTATCCCCATATCGACATGGCGGACACCGGCGCCAGGGTCGCGCGCACGCTGGATAGATTGCTGAAGGACGGGGGCCGCAGGCCGGCCCGGGCGTTTGAGCAGATCCCGTTCCTGATGCCGCTGGTGCGGCAATGTACCATGGCCGATCCGGCCGGCCGGCTCTACGGCATGATCCCCGTGATCGAGGCGGAGTACGGCGTCTCGCTCTCCTTCGCGACGGGATTTCCGGCTGCCGATATCTTCCATTGCGGCGCCTCCGTCTTTGCCTATGGCGAAGATGAGGCGTCCGTGAAATGTGCCGTGAAACAATTGGTTGATGAGATAATTGCGGTTGAGGCCGAGTTCGCCGCCGACCTGCCGGACCCGGACGCAGCGGTGCGCGAAGCGATGCGGATCGCGGCCTCGGCCGATCGTCCCGTGGTGATCGCGGACGTGCAGGACAATTCCGGTGGGGGCGGCGACAGCGACACGACGGGCCTGCTCCGTGCGCTGCTCGAAAATGGTGCCGAAGGGGCTGCGCTCGGTCTCCTGGTCGATCCGGCAGCCGCCGAGGCGGCCCATGCGGCCGGAGTTGGCGCCGACATCACGGTCGGCCTCGGCGGCAAGTCCCGGGTGCGTGGCGATGCACCGCTTGAAGGCACTTTCCGCGTGGAGGCGCTTTCCGACGGGCGGTTCACGGCGACCGGGCCGTTCTATTCCGGCTCCCATATGCGGCTTGGCCCGTCAGCCCGACTGTCCATCGGCGGGGTGCAGGTCGTCGTCGGTTCGCGCAAGGTGCAGATGGCGGACCGCATGATGTACCGCTTCGTCGGTATCGCGCCTGAAAAGATGAAGATCCTCTGCAACAAGAGCTCGGTGCACTACCGCGCCGATTTTGCGCCGATTGCCGCGGAAATCATAGAGTGTGCGGCACCGGGGCCAGTGCTGGCGGATCCGGGGGCACTACCGTGGAAGCGTCTGCGGCCGGGGTTGCGCACGAGGCCGCTCGGGAACCCGTTCGGGGGCAACTGACCGGACGTCGTTCCGTCAACGCGGGGATGACGGATCAAGAACGGGATGAAGAGCGCGTATCAGGCCGCGAGTTCGATCCAGGCCGGGGTGTGGTCCGAGGCCTTGGGTTTGCCGCGCGGGGCGGTGTCGATGCCGGAGGCGCCGAGCCGGTCCGCCGCCTGGGGCGAGAGCAGCAGATGATCGATCCTGACGCCGTGATCGTTCTGCCATGCGCCGCCCTGGTAGTCCCAGAAACTGTAGCGGTGCGGCGCCGTGTTGTGGATCCGGTAGGCGTCGACATAGCCGAGATGCAGGATTTCCCGGAAGGCGGCGCGGGACTCCGGCTGGCATAGTGCGTCCCCCGCCCACGCTGCGGGGTCGTGTACGTCCACATCCGCGGGAATGACGTTGTAGTCGCCGGCCAGCACGACAGGCATCTCAGAGGCCAGCAACTCGGCCGCGCGCGCCTTCAGGCGCTTCATCCAACCGAGCTTGTAGGGAAATTTCTCGGTATCGACCGGATTGCCGTTCGGAAGGTAAATGGTGGCGAAACGAATGCCCTCGATCGTACCCTCGGCATAGCGCGCCTGCGCGTCCCCGTCATCGCCGGGCAGACCAACCAGCGGGTCTGCGATCTCGTGTCTGGAGAGGATTGCGACTCCGTTGTAGCTCTTCTGCCCGTGCGCCAGCACATTGTAGCCGCGCTCCTCGATCTCGAGGCGGGGGAAATTCTCGTCGACCGTCTTGGTTTCCTGCAACAGCGCGACGTCCGGCTGGAAGCTGTCGAGCCACTCCAGGACGTTCGGAAGACGCGCCTTGATCGAATTGACGTTCCAGGTGGCCACTTTCATGGGAGAGAATCCCTCCAGGCTAAAGATGAACGCGAGGACGCTCATTGTGCCCGGCGCGCAGCGACCGGCCAAGCAGCTTGCCGGAATGTCCCGGAAGCCGGATCAAATGGAGAAGGAAGTGCCGCAGCCGCACGAGGAGGAGGCGTTCGGATTCGTAACCTGGAAATAGGCACCGAGCAGTTCGCTGACATAATCCAACTCGCCGCCGTTGAGGAGATCGAGCGACGTGTCGTCCACCACAACCCTGACATCGTGACTGACGAAGACATGATCGTCTTCCCCGATCTCGTCGTCGAAGCCGAAATCGTACTGAAAGCCCGAGCAGCCGCCCCCTTCGACGGAAACCCGCATGAATTTCGCGTTGCTGTCTTCTTCCTGCGCCAGAAGCGTGGCGATCCGCTTTGCCGCGCTCTCGGTCAGGCCGAAGGTCCGTCCGTCGGTTGACGATACCGGGGCTCCGTTCTCGACAGGGGTGTTCTCGGCGAGGCTCATGGCCGCTCCAGCAGGGTTCGGGTCGCTCAAGGTACGATTACGCATTGTCCTGCAGTGAAGGTAATGTTTCTGCCCCGGAATTCAATCCATTTCCCGGTCGCTGCCATTGCGCCCGGCCCCTGCCGAGAGTAGGTTCCGCGCAGTTCGAATCGCACCCGGCCCGCAGCCATGCCCGAGTCCCAGAACTGGACGCTGAAACAGCAGTTCGCTCCCTACGCCGTGGATTTCCGGAACAGCCGCGGCCGGCAGTTTCCGGAGCCGGAGGCGCGCGAGCGCACGCCATTCCAGCGCGACCGCGACCGGATCCTGCATTCCGGCGCCTTCCGGCGACTCGAATACAAGACCCAGGTCTTCGTCTATCACGAGGGCGATTATTACCGCACGCGCCTGACGCACAGCCTCGAGGTGGCGCAGATCGCCCGCTCGATCAGCCGCTCGCTCGGCCTGAACGAGGACCTGGCGGAGGCGCTGGCACTGGCCCACGATCTCGGCCACACGCCGTTCGGCCATGCGGGCGAGGACGCGCTGGACGCCGTCATGCAGCCTTACGGCGGTTTCGACCATAATGTGCAGACCGTACGGGTCCTGACCCTCCTGGAGCAGCGCTACGCCTCGTTCGACGGGCTCAATCCGACCTGGGAGACCCTCGAGGGCATCATCAAGCACAACGGTCCGCTCGTCGGTGCTTCAGGCGCGGGCGACGTCCCCCCGATCATCGCCGAGCTGGATGGCAAACTGCATTTGCAGTTGGGCGGTTATGCCAGCGCCGAAGCGCAGGTAGCGGCCATTTCCGACGATATCGCCTATCACACGCACGATATCGACGATGCGCTCCACGCCAATCTGTTCGGGATCGAAACGTTGCTGCAGGCGCCGCTTGCCGGGGAGATCGTCGCCAAGGTGCGGGACACCTACGGGGATCTCTCGAACTCGAAGCTGGTACAGGAAATCGTCCGCCGACTGATCGGAATCATGATCGAGGATCTGCTGACCGAGAGCCGCAAGAGGCTCGCGGTGCACAAGCCGCGCGCAGCGGACGATATCCGCCAGGCACCGGTGCCGATCATTTCCTTCTCGCCGGAGATGGAGGAGCGGAACAAGGCATTGAAAAGCTTTCTGTTCCAGAACATGTACCGGCATTACAAGGTGAACCGCATGGCGAGCAAGGCGCGCCGGGTTGTCACCGACATGTTCGAGCTTCTGATGAAGGAGCCGAACTGCCTCCCGGCGCAATGGCAGCGCACCGGCAACGATCAGCCCGGCGAAATCGAAGAAAGCAAGCAGGCGCGCCTGGTTGCCGACTATATTGCGGGCATGACCGATCGCTACGCGATGATCGAGCACGCCCGCCTCTTTGACCTGAATGCGAAGACCTGATGAACGTTTTCAATCACTTTCAAGCCAAACTTAACGCAGAACTCGACTCTCTGGCGGCGAGCGAAGCACTACCGGCGAATCTCGATGCGAGCCGGGCCGTGGTCGAACCGCCGCGCGACGCCTCGCATGGCGACATCGCGACCAACGCGGCAATGGTGCTGGCGAAGCCGGCAGGCATGAAGCCGCGCGACATCGCAGAGCTGCTGGCCGAGCGGATGCGCGGATGGGACGAGGTCACGGAGGTGGAAATCGCCGGTCCCGGTTTCATCAATCTCCGGATCGCGGACTCGTTCTGGCGCGGAGCGGTCGCCGACCTGTTGAAGGAGGGGATTGCTTACGGCGCGTCCGACATCGGCAGGGGCAAGAAGGTCATGGTGGAATATGTCTCCGCCAACCCGACCGGCCCGTTGCATGCGGCCCATGCCCGCGGGGCGATCGTCGGCGACGCGCTGGCCTCACTCCTGGCCAAGGCGGGATTCGAGGTGTTGCGCGAATATTATATCAACGATGCCGGCGCCCAGGTCGATACCGTCGGACGGTCCACCTATCTGCGCTATCGCGAGGCGCTTGGTGAGGAGATCGGGGCAATTCCCGAAGGGCTTTATCCGGGTGAGTACCTGAAGGAAGTCGCCGAGGCGCTGGTGAAGCGCGACGGCGACAAGTGGCTCGCCAAGGAGGAAGCCGAGTGGTTGCCGGAAATCCGAGCCTTCGCGATCTCCGAGATCATGGAATGGATCAAGGAGGATCTCGGCCTCCTCGGTGTCGACATGGCCGTCTACAGCTCCGAAAAGGCGCTGGTGGAAGCCGGCGCGGTCGATGCCGTGATGGAAACGCTTGAAGGCCGCGATCTGCTCTATACCGGCGTGCTCGAGCCGCCGAAAGGCAAGAAGCCGGACGATTGGGAGCCGCGCCCGCAGCGGCTCTTTAAGGCAACTGAGTTCGGTGACGATGTCGACCGGCCAATCCAGAAATCGGACGGCACCTGGACCTACTTCGCCAACGATATCGCCTATCACCTCGACAAATACCGCCGCGGCTACGCCGAAATGATCGACGTCTGGGGCGCTGATCACGGCGGCTATGTGAAGCGCATGAAGGCTGCGGTGAAGGCCGTGACGGGCGGCGAGGGCCAGCTCGACGTGAAGCTTTGCCAACTCGTTCATCTGATGGATGGCGGCAAACCGGTGAAGATGTCGAAGCGCGCGGGCACCTTCGTGACCATGCGCGACGTGATCGATTCGGTCGGCAAGGACGTGCTCCGCTTCATCATGCTGACCCGGCGCAACGACCAAACGCTCGAGTTCGACTTCAGGAAAGTCACCGAGCAAAGCCGCGAGAACCCGGTTTTCTATGTCCAGTATGCCCATGCGCGCTGCCATTCCGTGCTCCGGCACGCCGAGGAGGCACTGGAGGGTGCGGATCTCTCGGGAACCGCGCTCGCATCGGTAGTGCTCGACCGCTTGACCGATCCCACGGAGCTTGGTCTCATGAAACTGTTGCTCGCATGGCCCCGCACGGTCGAGAGCGCTGCCGAAGCGCATGAGCCGCACCGGCTTGCGTTCTATCTCGGCGACGTCGCCGCCGCATTTCACGGCTTGTGGAACAAGGGCAAGGAAGACACGACCCTGCGCTTCCTGGTCGATGGGGACAGCGAGCTGACCATGGCCCGGCTGGCATTAGTGCGGGCCACCCAGACCGTGATCGCCTCCGGTCTTGATGTGATCGGAGTCGAGCCCGTGGAGGAACTGCGCGCATGAGCTTGCATTCGGGGGCCCCGGACCGACCGCGGATCATCGACGAGGACGAGCGCCCTGGTCCGCCGCCGCTCATGTCGGAAGAGCGCGGCAAGGGCAGGGGACTGACCGTTCTGGCCGCTGTCCTGGCGGTCACCGCCTTCGCGGGGGTCGTCTGGTACGCCTACGACCAGGGCCGCCGGATCGGCAGCGAGACTGCCGCTCCCCTGATCAAGGCCGACGACAGTCCTTCCAAGGTGCGTCCGGACTCGCCGGGCGGCATGCAGGTGCCGCACCAGGACAAGCTCGTGCTTGACGATCTGGGGTCCGGCCGTGGCGCGCAGAACGGCGAAAGCCGGGTCGAACGGCTGTTGCCGCCGCCCGAGGCGCCGGTTCCGGCTCCCGAACCGCTGCCCGGCGCCCCTGCGGCCGAAGATTCACCGTCAGACAGCGCAACGGTCGCTGTCGCCCCTGCAGAGACCGCCCCGGCGGCGCCGAAAGGCCCGGAAACCATTCCGCCTGCGAAAGCGCCGGATGCGGCGGCCCAGAAGGCCCTGGTGCCTCCGCCGCCACCGACACCCGCTCCTGCGCCGGCAGCGGAAGCTCCGACAGCCGCCGTACCTGCTCCGAAGACGCCGGCACCGGAACCGGCAACTCCGGCTCCGGCTCCGGCACCTGTGCCGAAGGCCCCTGCGGCAGGGGACTACAACATTCAGGTTGCGGCGCTCAGAACCGAGGCGGCGGCGGAGAAAGAGTGGGCGCGGGTCCAATCGGCCAACACTTCCCTCCTCGGAGCCTTGAAGCCGACCTACCAGCGCATCAGCACGTCGAACGGGGTTTTCTTTCGAGTGCAGGGAGGCCCCTTGACCGAAGACGCGGCGAAAGCTGCCTGCGACGCGCTCAAGGCAAAGGGCCAGGCCTGCCTCGTCGTCAAACGCTAGATCGGATTCGCCATGCGCGCCCTGATTCTCGGTTGTGCCGGGCTGGAACTGACCCGGGACGAGCGCCAATTCTTCGTTGAGACCGAACCGTTCGGCTTCATTCTCTTCCAGCGCAACTGCGAGAGCCCCGAACAGATCCGTATGTTGACGGAGGATCTGAGGGATTGCGTCGGGCATCAAGCTCCGGTGCTGATAGACCAGGAAGGCGGCCGGGTGCAGCGGCTGAAGCCGCCGCAATGGCGCGAAGCGCCGGTGGCGGCTCTGTTCGGAGAACTGTACCGCGAGGATCCGGTGCGTGCCGAGCAGGCGGCACGGGTCAATGCCCGGCTGATCGCGGCTGAGCTGACGGCCTGCGGGGTCGACGTGGATTGCCTGCCGTTGCTCGACGTGCGCCAGGACGGCGCGCATGACGTGATCGGCGACCGCGCCTTCGCTGGCGATGCCGAAACCGTGGCGCGGCTCGGACGGGCACAGGCGGAGGGCCTGGCCGCAGGCGGCGTTGCGCCGGTGATGAAGCATATTCCCGGGCACGGACGCGCCGGCGTCGACAGTCACCTCGCGCTGCCGCGGGTCGAGGCGTCCCTTGAGGTGCTGAGGCAAGTGGATTTCGCACCCTTCAAGGCCCTCGCGAGCCTGCCGATGGCGATGACGGCGCATGTGGTTTACGAGGCCCTGGACCGGGAGAGTGCCGCGACGGTGTCCGCCAGAGTCATTCAGGATTGCATCCGCGGCGAGATCGGATTCGACGGCCTGCTGATGACGGACGACATCTCGATGAAGGCGCTGGCGGAGCCGCTCGCCGTTTCCTCCGGGCGCGCGCTCGACGCGGGATGCGATATCGTTCTCCACTGCAACGGGAAGATGGCGGAAATGCGGGAGATCGCCGGCGCCGTTCCGGAACTCATGGACGAACCGCTCCGCCGTGCGGAAACGGTCCTCTCCTTCCTGGAGCGCATTCGCCGGGAGGCACAACCGGCATCGGCTGACGAACTGCTGGCCTCGCTTGCAGAGCTTTGCGGCACGTCCGCCTGATGGACGGTTTCATCTCCGATATCGCCTTCACGGCCTCGATCTGGGCGCTGCCG
Organism: Nisaea sp.; assembly: GCF_965216895.1. Classification (GTDB taxonomy): domain Bacteria; phylum Pseudomonadota; class Alphaproteobacteria; order Thalassobaculales; family Thalassobaculaceae; genus Nisaea. The sequence continues at coordinate 831,846 of NZ_OZ244205.1, read as the reverse complement.
GTGCTGATCGCCATAACCATGCACGAGGCGGCACACGGCTTCGTCGCCAATCTGTGCGGCGATCCGACGGCACGGCTGATGGGGCGCGTTACGCTCAATCCCTTCGCGCATATCGACAAGTTCGGCACCATCGTGCTGCCGATCCTCTGCATCGTCTCTGGCTGGGCGCTTGCCGGAACGCCGTTCGTCTTCGGGTATGCCAAACCGGTTCCCGTCGCCATGTCGCGACTCAACAACCCGCGCCGCGACATGATGCTGGTCGCCGCCGCGGGCCCCGGGGTCAACGTCCTGCTTGCAGTCGCCGCCTCTGCGCTGCTCCACACCGCGTCCTGGTTCCCGCAATGGTTCGGCGCCTGGTGGGAGGCAACCCTGGTCAACGGCGTGCTGCTGAACCTGGTCCTGGCGGTCTTCAACATGATCCCGCTTCCGCCGCTCGACGGCGGCCGAATCGTGACCGGTCTGCTGCCCTACGAGCTTGCCCGCCGTTATGTCCGTCTGGAACGCTACGGCATCTTCATCGTCGTCGGTTTGCTGTTCCTCCTGCCCTTCATCGGCCGAGAGGTCGGCATCGAACTGAATTACCTCATGCGACTGATCATGGTCGGCGTGCATTATCTGCTACAATTCGTGCTGATGCTGACAGGGCAGATCTGAGAGAGCGTATGAACGACACGGGCGCATTCGAGAGTCCGGAGCCTGATCACCGCAGCCGGCGCGAGCCGGTGCAGCTTTCGCTGTTTCTCAATATCGACGGCTTCGAGGGGCCGATCGACGTCCTGCTGCAGCTTGCACGGGAACAGAAGGTCGACCTCGTTCATGTCTCGGTTCTGCAACTCGCCGAACAGTATCTCGCATTTGTCAATCAGGCGCAGAAACTCAATCTGGAGCTTGCGGCCGATTATCTCGTCATGGCTGCGTGGCTGGCCTATCTGAAGTCACGTCTGCTGCTGCCGCCCGCCGAGAAGGAAGAGGAGGAGCAAACGCCGGAAGAGATGGCCGAAGCGTTGAGGTTCCAGCTCATGCGCCTCGAGGCGATGCAGCAGGCCGGCGAAGCACTGATGGCCCGACCGCAGTTCGGGAGCGACTTCTTCCCCCGCGGGGAGGGGGACCGCATTTCGGTCAGGCGTCGGCCGGTCTATGACGTCACGCTGTACGAACTGCTGCGCGCCTACGCCGATCACCGGGTCCGGCATGATCGCCTGGCGCTGAAGATCGAGGCGACGCATCTCTATTCCGTAGAGGATGCCGTGAAGCGGCTGAGCCGGGTGCTCGGCGCCGTGCCGGAGTGGCAGACGCTGTTTTCCTTCCTGCCGGAAGGTTTCAGGAAGGGGATTCGGATGCGTTCCGCGATTGCCTCGACTTTCGTCGCATCGTTGCAACTGGTGAAGGACGGAAAGGCGGAACTCAATCAGGCCGGAACCTTCGAGCCGATCTACTTCCGCTCCCGGGAGGGCGACGCGTGAGTTCCGATCAGACCGAGACCAGGGGGCCGAGCCGGTCCGAGCGAATCGTCGAAGCGCTGCTGTTCGCAAGCAAGGAGCCGCTGTCGATCGCCGATATTTCCGAACGCCTGCCGGAAGGGGTCGCGGCCGAACCGATCATAGAGACCCTGCGCAAGCGCTACGCCGACCGCGGCATCCATCTGGTTGCGATCAAGGACCGATGGGCCTTTCGTACCGCGCCGGATATCGGCGAGGCTCTCCGGATCGAGGTCGCCGTGCGCCGCAAGCTATCGCGCGCGGCGCTGGAGACACTCTCGATCATCGCCTACCACGAGCCCGTCACGCGGGCCGACATCGAGGAGATTCGGGGCGTTGCCGTCAGCAAGGGGACGCTTGACGCGCTGCTGGAGGCCGGCTGGATCCAGCCACGCGGGCGCCGGCAGGTCCCCGGTCGCCCGCTGACGTGGGGCACCACCGAAGCGTTTCTCGACCATTTCGGCCTGAGCTCGCTCGCGGACCTGCCGGGCCTCGACGAGCTGAAGGCTGCCGGCATGCTGGACAAGCGACCCGGTCTTACCTCGATCGCCATGGGCGACGACGGCGATGTGGATGACGATGACGAGGAAGACGACGGCCAGTTCGAGTTGCTCGATGCGGAAGACGGCGCTTGAAGCCGCCAGAGTGTCGCACCCGGTTCGTCTTGAGCCTGCCGTTTGCATCTGATACCTCCGGACCAGCCATGATCACCGAACCGATATACAGCCTCCCGGAGACCGTGCCGTCGGTCCCCGGCATCACGGGCGCAGCCAAGGAATGACCGCCGTTCTGCGCCTCGAGGGGATCACACACCGTTTTGACCGGGTCCCCGTCGTCGACGATCTTACGCTGGAGATCGGGGCCGGAGAGGTGGTCTGCCTGCTCGGGCCGTCGGGTTGCGGGAAGACTACGGCGCTGCGGCTCGCGGCCGGACTCGAGCAGCTGCAAACCGGCAGGGTGCTGATGGGCGAGCGCGAAGTGGCGGTGCCGGGCAGCCAGATTCCGCCGGAACGGCGGGGTATTGGCCTGGTTTTCCAGGATTACGCACTGTTTCCGCATCTCAGTGTCGCCGACAATGTCTCATTCGGGCTGTCCGAGCTTCCTAAAGCCCGGCGCCGCGAGAAGGCGCTGACCGAACTGCGCCGGGTCGGGATGGAGGGCGCCGCCGAAAAATTCCCCCATGAACTCTCCGGCGGTCAGCAGCAGCGTGTCGCGCTCGCCCGGGCTCTGGCCCCCAATCCGCGCATCATCCTCCTGGATGAGCCCTATTCGGGCCTCGATACGGCTCTCAGAAGCCAGGTGCGGGACGATGTCCTGCATCTATTGAAGGAAAGTGGCGCGGCGACGCTGATGGTAACCCACGATGCCGAGGAAGCCATGTTCATGGCGGACCGGATCGCGGTCATGCGCGATGGACGGATCGTGCAGGAGGGCTCGCCCCATACGCTGTACTGCTATCCCAATTCCGCGTTCGTCGCAGGGTTCTTCGGCGAGGTGAACGCCTTCTCCGGCCGGGTTGAGGATGGTCAGGTGCTGACACCGATCGGACCTGTTCGCGCCGAGGGGCTGCAGGACGGGGACGAGGTCACCGTGGTGGCGCGCCCGGAAGGCCTCAGGGTCACCACTCTGCAGGCCGGAGAAAGCGACTATACGGCACGGGTGATGCAGGCCCGGTTGCTGGGCCGCAGCAGCCTCATTCACCTGCATGTCCATTCCGGCGAGAACGGGAGCGGAATCGAGTGGCACTTCCATTCCCGCATGCCCGGGATATTTCTTCCTGAAACCGGAACACGCCTGCGGATCGAACTCGATCAGGGGCAGATCTTCGTGTTTCCGGCCAGGCAAGGCCGCGTTTCGTGAGATTACCGCAGCGCGGGACGTTGCAGTGGGCGGTTGAACATGCCTATATACCGCAAAAGTCCCATAGCGGGACGGAACGAATTTATGCGAATGGGAGCGTAACCTTATGGGTGCGATGAGTATCTGGCACTGGCTGATCGTGATCGCTGTCGCCCTTCTGCTGTTTGGCGGCGGTGGCAAGATCTCCTCGATCATGGGCGATTTCGGCAAAGGCCTGCGCAATTTCAAAAAGAGCATGAAGGAAGAGGGCGACGAGCAGGGTACCGATGCGGACCCGGCCAAGAGCCTGAAGTCCGAGGAGTCCGCCGGGACCGAATCCAAGGCCGATCAAGCTCAGAAAAGCTGAGCGAAAAAACCTTTCTTCGGCCTTCCGGCGCCCGCCGCCGGAAACGGATGTGCCCGCGAGCGGGCCGTCCGGTCGCGTGACTGATGGTATGCGCTGATGTTTGATCTCGGCTGGCAGGAATTCATGCTGATCGCGTTCGTCGCGGTGGTCGTCGTGGGACCGCGCGACCTGCCGCGCGTGGTGCGCTCGGTCAGCACCTACATCCGCAAGGCGCGGAGCGTGGCCCGCGATTTCCAGAATTCTCTCGAAGAGGTCGCCCGCGAGGCCGAGCTGGACGAGTTGCGCAAGGAAGCGAAGAGCATCTCCAGCGGAGACCTTGAAAAGAAGGTCAACGATTGGGTCGATCCCTCGGGCGAGACCAAGAAGGAGATGGAGCGGATCGCCAGCGAGGCCAAGGATGTCGCGTCCTCGCGCCCGGTCGAGACGGCGGCGGCAACGGAAGCCGCGAGCAAGCCGGAGACCGCCGATGAAACGCCTTCCACGGAACAGGCGCCGAAGACCCCAGATGCGAAGGGCGCCGAGAAAAGCGCTGTGGCCGGACACTAATCCATGAGCGACGAAATCGAAGAAAAGCGGATGCCGCTGCTGGATCATCTGGTCGAGCTCCGGACCCGCCTCATTTATTCCTTTGCCGCTTTCCTGATTGCTTTTTTTGCCTGCTACGCGCTCTCCGAGCAGATCTTCTCTTTCCTCGTCGCGCCGCTCGCGGATCTGACGGAAGGCGAGGCCGGGCGCCGGATGATCTATACGGCGCTGCATGAGGCCTTCTTCACCTATCTGAAGGTCGCCTTCTTCGCCGCGGCCTGTGTTGCCTTCCCGGTGATCTCGATCCAGATCTGGCAATTCATCGCACCTGGCCTCTACAAAGAGGAGAAGACAGCCTTCCTGCCGTTCCTGATCGCAACGCCGGTTCTCTTCACGATCGGTGCGGCGATGGTCTATTACCTGGTCATTCCGCTTGCCTGGCAGTTTTTCCTCGGCTTCGAGCATCCGGGCTCGGACGGTTCCCTGCCGCTGGTCCTCGAGCCGAAAGTCGACCAGTACCTCTCGCTGGTGATGCGGCTGATCTTCGCATTCGGGGTCTGTTTCGAGCTGCCGGTGCTGATGATCCTGCTGGCAAAGGTCGGCATCGTCACATCGGCCGGGCTTGCCAAGAAGCGCAAATACGCGATCCTCATTGCTTTCGTCGTCGCAGCGATCCTGACGCCGCCGGATGTCATCTCGCAGGTGCTGCTCGCGATTCCGGTCGCGATTCTCTACGAGATCTCGATCATCGGCGCCCGCATTGTCGAGAAGAAGCGCGGCTACGATGCCGACGAGTTCGAGGATGACGACGACGAGCCCGAGAGTTCGTCTAGCACCGCCACCTGACGCCGCGGCGCGCCGGTAATCGCCCGGCGCCCGCCGCTGGACCCGCCGGGTGGCACTGCCTATAAGAGTTCACCGGATTTCCGAACAGAATGGACGTGTGAGATGCACGATATCAGATCGATTCGCGAGGACGGAGCGGCCTTCGACAAGGCCATGGCGCGCCGCGGTTTCGAACCGCAGGCCGGCGCCATCCTCGAACTGGACAAGAAATGGCGCGACGCCACGACCGAACTGCAGCAGTTGCAGCAGCGCCGCAACGAGGCCTCCAAGGAGATCGGCAAGGTCAAGTCCCAGGGCGGCGACGCCGACGCGCTGATGCGGGAAGTCGCCGATATCAAGGACCGGATGCAGAGCCTTGAGGAAGAGGGGCGCGAGATCTCCGAGCGGCTCGATGCCGCGCTGTCCGCGCTGCCCAACATCCTGGCCGACGACGTGCCTGACGGGCCCGACGAGAGCGCGAATGTCGAACTCCGGGCGGTCGGCGACGCGCAATCGGCCAACGGTACGGCACCGGACCATGTCGCCGTCGGCGAGGGCCTCGGGATGATGGATTTCGAAACCGCGGCAAAGCTCTCCGGCGCGCGCTTCACGCTTCTGAAGGGCCAGCTCTCGCGTCTCGAACGCGCTCTCGCCAATTTCATGCTCGACATCCATACGGGTGAATTCGGCTATACCGAAATCTCCCCACCCTACATGGTGCGCGACGCGGCGCTCTACGGCACCGGCCAGTTGCCGAAATTCGGCGAGGATCTGTTCAGGACCACGGGCGATCACTGGCTCATTCCGACCGCAGAGGTGCCGCTGACCAATATCGCTTCGGGCGAAATCCTCGCCGAGGAGGAACTGCCGCTGCGCTTTACCGCCTACACGCCGTGTTTCCGCTCGGAGGCGGGCTCGGCGGGACGCGATACGCGCGGCATGATCCGCTTGCACCAGTTCAGCAAGGTCGAGCTCGTCTCCGTCACTCACCCGGAGAAATCGGAGGAGGAACACGAACGGATGACAAACTGCGCCGAGGAGGTGCTGAAGCGCCTCGGGCTCTCCTACCGCGTGGTCACGCTCTGCTCCGGGGACACCGGATTCGGTGCACGCAAGACCTACGACATCGAGGTCTGGCTGCCGGGTCAGGATGACGGCAAGGGGATGTATCGCGAGATCTCCAGCTGCTCGAACTGCTGGGATTTCCAGGCCCGCCGGATGAAGGCCCGCTATCGCGCGGCAGGCGGGAAGCAGACCGCGTTCGTGCATACACTGAACGGCTCCGCCCTGGCAGTCGGCCGCACACTGATCGCGGTGCTGGAGAATTACGCCGAAGCGGACGGCTCGGTCTCCGTACCCGAGGTGCTGCAACCCTATATGAACGGTCTTACGCGGATCTCCGCCGCCGGCTGACGGGAGAACGGTTGATGGCCTGGCCGCGCGACATTTCCAAGGCACGCATCCTGATCTCCAACGATGACGGCTTTTACGCACCGGGACTGCAGGTTCTGGTGCGGATCGCCCTCTCGATTTCCGAGGATGTCTGGGTGGTCGCGCCGGAGACCGAGCAAAGCGGGGCGGGCCATTCCCTGACTCTGCGACGGCCGCTTCAAGCGCGCGAGCATCAACCGAACTGGTACTCCGTGAACGGTACGCCAACCGATTGCGTATTGCTGGCGGTGAACCTGCTGATGAAGGACAAGAGGCCGGATATCGTGCTTTCCGGCGTGAACCGGAACGGCAACCTCGCCGAGGACATGACCTATTCCGGAACCGTCTCTGCCGCCATGGAAGCAACCATCCTCGGTGTCCCGGCGATCGCCTTCAGCCAGGAACTGATCGACGGCGAGCCGGCGGACTGGACACCGGCGGAGACCTACGGACCTGACCTGCTGCGCCGGATCCTGAAGCAGGGATTTCCGCCGCATACCCTGCTGAACGTCAATTTTCCGCCGGTTTCCGCCGAGCAGGTCCGGGGAACCCGCGTCACCAGCCAGGGCAAGCGGAAGAACGGTGACGACATCATGGAGGTCATCGATCCGCGGGGTGCGAAACATTACTGGATCGGCCATATGCAGAGCATGCGGCCCTATGCGCAGGGCACCGATCTTGCGGCGATCGACGACGGGTATATTTCGGTGACACCGATCAAGATGGACATGACCGACACCGTCACGCTCGCGGAACTGCAACGGGCCTTTGCGGGCGAAGATGCGAACGGCTGAACTGCGATGACGCTCGAGGAAAGCAAGATCCGCCTGATCATGGAGCTGCGCCGGGAAGGAATCTCGGATGCAGCCGTACTCGGTGCGATCGAGCGGACCCCTCGGGAGATCTTCATACCGACGCCTATAAAGACGTTTGCCTACGACAACCGCGCGCTTCCTATCGGAGCGGGCCAGACAATCAGCCAGCCCTATGTCGTGGCCTATATGACCCAGGCCCTTCAACTCCACGACCGCTGCAAGGTTCTGGAGATCGGCACCGGGTCCGGCTACCAGACGGCAATCCTCGCAAGACTGGCGCGCCGGGTTTATTCGGTCGAACGTCACAAGAGCCTGGCCGATGAGGCAATGGAGCGGTTCAAACAGCTCGATCTGCACACGATTTCAACCCGCGTCGGTGACGGCAGCAAGGGCTGGCCGGAGCAGGCGCCGTTCGACCGGATCATCGTCACTGCCGCCTCGGCGGACGTGCCCGAGCAGCTACTGGAACAGCTTGCCGTCGGCGGCATCATGGTCGTCCCCATCGGCCCGCAGGACGGCACCCAGCATGTCTTCAGGTTCATTCGGAGCGAACACGGGATCGAACCCGAGCGGATGCTCCCGGTGCGATTCGTCCCGCTGATCGAGAGCGAGGCGCGGGACAGCGCCTGAAATAGCTGACGGCGCGGCGCGTTAGCGTCCTCTGTTCGCGACCGCTTGAGCCACCGGTTCGCAAAACCTAAACTCGCCCCATGGCCGAAAAGCGTTCACGATTTTTGGCGGCGGTCGCGCTCCTGCTGCTGGGCGGTCTGCTCGCTTCCTGCAGCGGCAACGCCCCCCGCCTTGCGAACGCGCGGCCGGACGCCGCCGTGCGACTCGCCATTCCACCCGGCGGTCGGATCAGCGCAGGGCCGAACGATACCGTTTACGAAATCTCCCGGCGCTACGGCGTGCCGGTCCGGGACATCATCATCGCCAACGGCCTGCAACCGCCCTACAGACTCACGGTCGGCCAGGACCTCCGCCTGCCGGCGCCTAGCAACTACCTTGTGCGTCCGGGCGATACGGTGTTCTCGATTTCCCGCCGTTTCAATGTCGACATGCGGACGGTCGTGCAGATGAACGGCATAGCGCCGCCGTATCAGATTCGTGTCGGACAGGAACTGCGGCTTCCGTCACGGGAAGTCGCCGTCGCGTCGCCGAATGTCGAATTGCCGGAAGGCCCGGGCGCGCGCGGCACTCGGACCCGAACAGCCTTGCTGACGCCGGGAACCGTGGCGCTCCCCGAGCCCAATCCGCGAAGCCCCCGAGAGGCCGCCTCTTCCTCTGTCACTGCCGCGCCCGTTCGGAAGCCGGTGCGGTCCGCAGCGGTTCCGGCGCCGACTCCCAAGGCCAAGACCGGTCTCGAGGTGGCGAAAATCAGCCCGCCCGGACGCGCCGGATCCAGTTTCCGCTGGCCGGTGAGGGGACGGGTGATCGCGAGTTTCGGCCCACGACAGGGAGGATTGCACAATGACGGCATCAATATCGCCGCTCCGCACGGCGCGCCGGTCGCGGCGGCCGAGAACGGGGTCGTTGCCTATGCCGGGGACGGGCTTCCCGGATTCGGCAAACTTCTGCTGTTGAAGCATTCCGATGGCTGGATCAGCGCCTATGCCCATACCGACAGGCTGCTGGTGACACGCGGCGACGTGGTGCGCCGGGGACAGACCATCGCGACCGTCGGATCAACGGGCAGCGTCGACCGCCCGCAGCTTCATTTCGAGCTGCGCAAGGAAAAGCGTGCGGTCGATCCGCGGCGATATCTGGAAAAGATCTGAGCGCTGCGGGTCAGTCGAGTTGCTTGCCGAGATCGCCGGCCAGATCCTGGATGAACTGCCAGGCGACCCGACCGGAGCGGGCGCCGCGCGTCACCTGCCATTCCTTCGCCCGTGCCCGCAGCTCGTCGCTTGAGATCGGCAGATCGTAGGCGCCGGCATATCCCTCGATCATGGAGAGGAAGGTATCCTGGTCGCAGGCATGGAACCCGAGCCAGAGCCCGAACCGGTCTGAAAGCGAAACCTTTTCCTCGACGGCTTCGCCGGGATTGATCGCGGTCGAGCGTTCGTTGTCGATCATGTCCCGCGCCATCAGGTGGCGCCGGTTCGAGGTCGCGTAGAACAGCACATTGGCCGGACGGCCCTCGACACCACCTTCCAGCACCGCTTTCAGCGATTTGTAGGAATTGTCGGCGAAGTCGAAGGAGAGATCGTCGCAGAACACGATCAGGCGGCGGTCGGTATCGCGCGCGAGATTGAGCAGACGGGGCAGGGTTTCCAGATCCTCGCGGTGGATTTCCACCAGTGCCAGAATACCGTCGCGCTTCCGGTTCACTTCGGCATGCACCGCCTTCACCAGGGAGCTCTTGCCCATACCGCGCGAGCCCCAGAGCAGAGCGTTGTTGGCCGGCAGGCCGCGCGCGAAGCGGTCCGTATTCTCGTAGAGCTGATCGAGCTGCGGTCCGACCCCCTTGAGCAGGGAGATGTCGACACGGTTGATCTGACGCACCGGATCGACTTGGCCGGCCTGCGCATTCCAGACGAATCCTTCGGCGTCGCCGAGGTCCGCGGCCTTCGCCGGCGGAGGGGCGATGCGCTCCAGGGCGTCTGCGATACGGGCGAGAATCTCGAGCTCTCGGGCGTCGGACATGTCACTGAACCTTGGGCAGGATTGTCGAATGATCACCCGGTCCGACAGGGCCGGGGCGGCGGGAAAGTATCATACGGCGCGGTCCCGTCAATTCTATGGGGTTCCGGCCATTGAAATTGCCGGACGGGGCTTTATAGTCCGCCGTTCCGAGTTTTCGGCTGCATCCGGCGGAAATGGCTGGCAGCAAGGCCGCGAACCGACTATGTGAGCGTGGTATGCGCTGAACCGCAATTTGCCCGCGTCAGTTTGGGAGAACTTAATGCTCATTTCACCGGCCTATGCACAAGCGGCTGGCGGAGCCGGGGGCGGCTTCGATCTGATGGCGTTCCTGCCGCTGATCCTGATCTTCGTCGTCTTCTATTTCCTTCTGATCCGTCCGCAACAGAAGCGGGTCAAGGAACACAAGGAGATGCTTTCGAAGGTGCGCCGGAACGACGTCATCGTCACCAATGGCGGCCTGGTCGGCACGGTCACGAAAGTGATCGAAGACAAGGACGAGCTGATGGTGGAAATCGCCGAAGGCGTCAAGGTCCGGGTCGTGCGCAGCATGATCACCGACGTGCGCGCCAAGACCGAGCCGGCGAACACGGACGCGTCCGACAAAAAAGCGGCCTCCGAAGAGAAAAAATAAGACGCTATCGGCGCCGGCAACGGCGCCGAACGTCGTTCTGACTGCCCGATCCGGCTAGAGGCCCTTAGAAGATGCTCCAATTTCAGCCCTGGAAGATCACTATTGTTGCGCTGGTCTGCGCGCTCGGCGTGCTGTATGCCGCTCCGAACGTGATCGAGCGCGATCTGACCCAAGACCTTCCCTCGGCATGGCTTCCCGGGAAAAAAATCAATCTCGGCCTCGATCTTCAGGGAGGTTCGCACCTGCTGCTCGAGGTTGATGTCGATGTGGTCATCGCCGAACGGCTCGAGTCGATCGTCGATCAGGCCCGGCGCAATCTTCGGGAACAGCGGATCGGCTATCGCGGTCTCGGGGTTTCCGGCGATACGGTCCGCTTCACCGTGCGCGACGCGGAGAACCTCGAGAAGGCGCGCGATGCCGTGCGTCGTATCGACCCGCAGACCGAAACGGAAACCGATGCCGGCAATGTTGTCAGGATTTCGCTGACCGAAGTCGCGATCCGGGACCTGAAGACCCGGGCAATTTCCCAGTCGATCGAGATCGTTCGCCGCCGCATCGACGAAACCGGTGTGCGCGAGCCGACGATCCAGCGCCAGGGCGAGGACCGGATCCTGCTGCAGCTTCCCGGCGTCGACGACCCGGAACGCATCAAGGCGCTGCTCGGACAGACAGCCAAACTCACCTTCCGAATGGTCGATACGACCGCCTCCGTTCAGGACGCCTTGCAGGGGCGGGTCCCTCCCGGATCCCAACTGCTCGAGGCTGCCGACGAGCGGCCCGGCGCGCCGAGGAACTATGTCGTGAAGCGCCGCGTGATGGTGAGCGGCGAGAACCTCGTCGACGCGCAGCCGAGTTTCCAGGACGGTCAGCCGGTTGTCAGCTTCCGTTTCGACAGCGTCGGCGGGCGCCGTTTCGGTCAGGCGACATCGGAAAACATCGGCCGTCCCTTCGCCATCGTGCTGGACGGCAAGGTGATCAGCGCGCCGGTGATCCAGACCGCGATCCTCGGCGGGGCGGGGATCATTTCCGGCAGCTTCACGGTGCAGGAAGTCCAGGATCTCTCGCTGTTGCTCCGCGCGGGTGCGCTGCCCGCACCGTTGCAGGTGCTCGAGGAGCGTACCGTCGGACCGGGCCTTGGCGCGGATTCGGTCGCGGCGGGCAAGGTCGCGAGCATGATCGGACTGCTGCTGGTGATCGGCTTCATGATCGTCGCCTACGGTTTCTTCGGCGTGCTGGCGAACATGGCGCTGTTCTTCAATGTCTCCTTGATCGTCGCCGTGCTTTCGAGCCTGCAGGCGACACTCACGCTTCCCGGTATCGCGGGGATCGTGCTGACCATCGGCATGGCCGTCGATGCGAACGTTCTGATCTTCGAGCGCATCCGTGAGGAAGCCCGGAACGGAAGGACGCCCATGGCGGCCGTCGAGGCCGGATACAAGCGTGCGTTCCGGACCATCGTTGACTCGAACCTGACCACGCTTTTCGCGGTCGCCTTCCTTTATTTCATCGGCTCAGGGCCGGTGAAGGGCTTCGCGGTGACGCTCGGGATCGGGATTCTTTCCTCGATGTTCACGGCGATCATGGTGACTCGCCTCCTTGTCGTGCTCTGGTTGCGGCGCAGCCGCCCGAGCGAACTGCCGATCTGAGGGAACAATCTGATGTTCAAGCCACTTCGCATCGTTCCCCACGGAACCAACTTTCCGTTCGTCGCCAACCGCGCGAAGGCCTTTGTTTTTTCGCTCGCCCTGATGCTTGCGAGCATCGGTCTGCTGCTGGTGAACGGGCTCAATTTCGGCATCGATTTCCGCGGCGGCATCCTGATGGAGGTGCAGACCGAGGGACCGGCCGATATCCCGGCTCTGAGGGCGCAACTCGGCGCTCTCGATCTCGGAGACGTCGCCATTCAGGAGTTTGGCGCAGACAACGAGGTTCTGATCCGGATCCAGCGTCAGGACGGCACCGAGGAAGAACAGCTCTTGGCAGTCGACACCGTCAAGACGGCGCTCGGCGACAGTGTGGAATACCGCCGGACGGAGTTTGTCGGACCGACGGTCGGCGCGGAGCTGATCGAGGCTGGCATGCTGGCCATGCTGGGGGCGCTCGGGGCGATCCTGATCTATATCTGGTTCCGCTTCGAATGGCAGTTCGGCATCTGCGCACTCATTGCGCTCAGCCACGACATTCTCTCCACCTTCGGGCTGTTCGCTCTCAACGGGCACGAATTCAACCTTCCGACGGTCGCCGCGATTCTGACCATCGCCGGTTACTCGATCAACGACACCGTCGTCGTGTTCGACCGGGTCCGGGAGAATTTCCGCAAATACAAGAAGATGTCGCTTGCGGAGCTGTTCAATCTCTCGATCAACGAGACCCTGTCACGCACCACGATGACCTCCCTCACCACTTTGCTCGCCCTCTTGGCGATCTACTTCTTTGGTGGGGCGATACTTGCGGATTTCGCGCTGGCGATGATCTGGGGGATCGTGATCGGGACCTATTCCTCGATGTTCGTCGCCGTTCCGCTGTTGCTCTACCTGCAGCCGCGCCGTGGCGACGAAGAGGACGAGGATCTGGGGGCACCGGGAACCGCGCCGCAGGGAGCCGACGGACAGAAGGACTGATCCGATGGATGTGACGCCTCTGATCCCGGAAGGTCGACAACTGATCGAGGCTTACGGCGACGGGGCGTTCCGGATCACCGGAGAACGTCATGCGGGCGCGGTGATCGTATTCCCCGAAGAAACCCTTGCCTGGGATCTGAGCGACATTGCCGCGCTCTCTCTGTCGGACTTCTTGCCGGTAACCGGGCGGGATCCGGTGCCGGAAATCCTCCTGCTGGGGACCGGCCGGCGGACCGAGTTCGTGCTGCCCTCGCTGCGGGCAGCGGTGCGGGAAAAGGGTCCTGTGGTCGATATCATGGATACCGGGGCCGCCTGCCGGACCTACAATGTTCTGCTGGCGGAAGGGCGCCGGGTCGCGGCGGCGCTGTTGCCCGTTGACTGAGTCCGCAAGCGAGGGCGATGTCGCGGTCTGCCGCGATATTGCAGGGCGCGCCAACGCAAACCTGTTGCATGCGGCACGTCTGCTTCCGGCTCGTCGCCAGGCTTTTTTCTTCGCCAGTTACGCCGCCATGCGGCTGATCGATGACGCGGTCGATGACGACTTTCTGATGCGGCCGGCGCCTGAGCGGGATGCAACACGCAGCCGGATGCTGCAGGAGATCGGTGCCTGGGAAGCCCAATGTCTCGGCGACGGGAAACAGGGACCGCTGCCGGCCCCGGTCCGTCGTGCCATGCAGGGCATCGTGCTTCCCTCCGATCTCGGCGCGGCGCCATGGCAGGGGCTTGCCTCCGCGATGCGTCGCGATGTGGAAGAGCGCGAGATGGCGGACTGGGAGGATTTTCTCTCCTATGCGCAGGGAGCCACGATCGCGCCGGCAACCGTTTTCGTCTATCTCCTCTCGGCAGAAACGGACGAGAAGGGATTCCGCTGTCGTCTGCCGGAGGCGCCGGTTACCTATGCGGCCGATCTCGGCATCTTCTGCTATCTCGTTCATATCCTGCGCGATCTCGCGAAAGACGCGGAGCGCTCGGACCGGCTGGTCACGATCCCGCTGAGCCTGCTCGCCGAGGCAGGGCTTGAAAAGAACCGACTCTCCGAAGCCGTGCGGGCGCGTGATCCCGGGGTCCCGCTCCTGGCCGCCGCCCTCCGCGCGAAGGCGGGTGTGCATCTTGAACTGGGCCGGACATCCCTCGCGCTTCTGAAGCCGCTGCTCGGGCGCCGAGAGTATTTCGCGCTTTCCGGCTTGATCCGCATCTACGAGACTCTGTTCGAGCGTTTCAGCACCGATTTCTTCGACGGGCTTGCCGCGGCGCCCGCTCTTGAACGCTCGCTCCGGGCGGATCTGCTGAACGAGGAGACGGACCCGTGACGGCCGGCGGCAGCAGCAGGATGTCTCCCCCCGCGGCGATCCTCAGGCAACACGATCCGGACCGGTTCCGCTTCGCGCTGTTTGCCCCGCCGGAAAACCGAGACGCTCTGTTCACGCTCTACGCCTTCAATCACGAGGTCGCGAAGACCCGGGAGAGTGTCAGCGAGAGCATGATCGGGGCAATCAGGCTGCAATGGTGGCGCGAGAGCATCGAGGGGATCTATGCGGGCACGCCGCGCCAGCATGAAGTTGTGCTGCCGCTGGCGGAGTGCGTGGCCGCCTACAACCTTCCCCGGACACAATTCGATGCGCTGATCGATGCGCGGGAACGGGATCTCGATGATCGCCCGATGGCAGATATCGAGGATGCCGAGCGCTATCTCCGTGCCACGACAGAGCCTTTGGTCGAATTGAGCGCGTTGATTCTCGATTCTGACGGGGCTGCGGAGACAGACGGTCTGGCGGATATCGCCGCAGGGCAAGCTCTCGTCGGCAAGCTGCGCGCAACGGCGCATCTGGAAGCTCACCGCCGGCCGTTCTTTCCGCGCGCGCTGTTAGAGAAACATGGCGGCAGCCCGCGTGACTTCTCTGAACTAAAGGCGGACGAGGGCGCACGCGCGGCGGTACGGGAGTTGGCGGAGCATGCCCGGACTTTGGCCGCGCGCGGTCTCTCCAAGGCCGGAAACCGGAAACGGGTCGCACCTCTGCTGCTTCCGGCGCGCCAGGCGAGATCCCGCATACAGACGTTGAGGCGGGCCGGCTACGATCCGTTTGCCGAAAGCTTCGTCCGATCGGATCCGCTGGATGTCTGGCGGTTCTGGCTTGCGAGCCTGATCGGCCGCTACTGACCTACTCGGCTGCCGCCCGTACGCCGGTAATCCAGCCGTCAAGATCGCGCAGGGCCCGTCCGGCCATCGCCGCCTTGCGGTCCCGGCCTTTCAGTTTGCGGCGTTTGCCATTCGGCGTGATCTCCGGCTCGACTGGCGGGAACAGGCCGAAATTCACGTTCATCGGCTGGAAGGTTTCCGCGTCCGCATCGCCGGTAATATGGGAGAGCAGGGCACCGAGCGCGGTGGTCCGCGGCGGCAGGGAGATCTCCCGGCCCAGCCGTTCGGCGGCGGCGAAGCGCCCGGCCAGCAGACCGATCGCGGAACTTTCGACATAACCTTCGACACCAGTGATCTGGCCCGCGAACCGCAGACGCGGCAACGCCTTCATGCGCAGCGTGCCGTCGAGCAGGGTCGGAGAGTTGATGAAGGTGTTGCGGTGAATGCCGCCGAGACGGGCGAATTCCGCCTTCTCCAATCCCGGAATGGTGCGGAAGACCTCGACCTGTGCTCCGTAGCGCATCTTGGTCTGGAAGCCGACGATGTTGTAGAGCGTACCGAGCGCGTTGTCCTGGCGCAGCTGCACGACGGCATGAGCGCGTGTTCCGGTGCGAGGATCGGTCAAGCCGACCGGCTTCATCGGCCCGAAACGGAGAGTTTCGCGACCGCGCTCCGCCATCACCTCGATCGGCATGCAGCCGTCGAAATAGGGGGTATCCTTCTCCCACTCGCGAAACTCCATCTTTTCCGCGGAGAGCAGGGCATCGATGAAGGCCTCGTACTGCGCTTCGTCCATCGGGCAGTTGATGTAGTCCTTGCCGTCCCCTTCCGGACCGACCTTGTCATAGCGCGACTGGAACCAGGCGACGTTGAAATCGATGCTTTCCTTGTGGACGATCGGTGCGATGGCATCGAAGAAGGCAAGCGAGTCCTGGCCTGACAGTTTTCCGATGGCTTCGGAAAGCCCCGGCGCGGTCAAAGGGCCGGTCGCGACGATAGCGGAGTCCCATTCCTCCGGTGGCAGGCCGTTGATTTCGCCGCGCTCGACGGTAACAAGCGGGTGTTCGGTCAGCGCTTTCTCCACGGCCGCGGAGAAATGATTCCGGTCGACTGCCAGGGCGGAGCCGGCGGGTACCTTGTGCGCGTCGGCGGAACGCATGATAACCGAGCCGAGCCGGCGCATTTCCTCGTGCAGCACGCCAACGGCGTTGGCCTCTGCATCGTCCGAACGGAAGGAATTCGAGCAAACCAGTTCTGCGAGACCGCTCGTCTGATGGGCCTCCGTGCCGCGCTCCGGACGCATCTCATGCAGCACGACCGGTACGCCGGCGGTTGCCAGCTGCCAGGCCGCCTCGGATCCGGCAAGGCCCCCGCCGATGACGTGGACCGGTGAAATCTCGCTCATAGGGCGCTTCCAATACTCGCGTTCTGGGCCAACTGGCGAAGAGATAGACCTTACGACCCGGAACATCAATGAGCGGTGATTCCTTGCTTCCGCGTTAACCAGTTTTTCAGGTGTTCCCGTCAAGCTATCCGAACTATCAGGACCGACCATCAACCCTTCAGTTTGATCAGATGAGCGACACCGGCTATTTCGAGAGCTTCGACCGCCAGAAACTCGATCCGACCGACAAGGACGGCTTCAAGTCCGCGATGGTCGACTTCTGCCGCAGCAACAGGATGGCGGCCGACGCGCTCTTGGCCGGCAATGTCGAGATGCTCGGGCTTGAAAACCTGAAGGAAAAATTCGGCCCGAACTGGATCAAGGTTCGAGGGAAAGTCCACCTTCTGACCGAAACCATCATCAAAAAGACCATCACCCCGCACGACGTTTATGTGCTCGCGAACGCAGAGCAATTCATCGTCCTGTTCGGCAAGGACGACCGCAAGACCGCGACATTGAAGGCGCAGCAGATCGCCAGGGAAGTCAACCGGCGCCTGCACGGGGGCGGCACGGAGTCCGGCTTCGAGGGCGTGGTGGTGAAATCCATGGTCTTCGAGGTGCCGCGCGACGAACCGGAAAAGCTGACCGGCGTCAAGGAACTGAGCCAGACTGTCGAAGAGGCGCGGGAGCAGAGGCAGGCAGAGGAAACGGAGGCCTTCGAAGAGGCGAAAGAGAACATCCGTCTGCACTACTGGCCGATCACCAATATCCGCAAGCGGCTGGTTTCGATGTACCGGGCCGAGTTGATGGTTCCGGAAGGCATGATGCCGGATGACGGCAGCGAGACCGGGGCGCTCGAATGTGCGATGGACATCGCTTCGGTTCAGCTGGCGCGAAGCGCGATCGAGGAAAAACCGCGGGCCAAGCCGTTCCTGCTCATGCCCCTGCATATGGAGACGATCACCAACAAGCGGTTCCGCGAAGCCATCCTGGTGGAGCTGAAGTCGCTTCCGGACTGGGCGGAGCGCCGGTTGCTGCTCTATGTCACCGGTATCGACGACGATGTGCCGCAGACGGTCGTGCACAACAGTTTCACATATCTTGCGCCATTTTGTGCCGGCTTCGTCGGCGGCTTCTCGCGCCGGTTCAAGCGCGCGGATCAGTTGCAGGGTGCAGGCCTGATCGGGACTGCCTGTACGGCAGGAGACGCCAAGGAACTGACGCCGAGCCTCGTCGAGGAACTGAGCAATTTCGTCGTCAACAATCACGGCGGCCGGAACAGGACGTTCTTTTTTGGCGCCCCGGACCTGGATACCGCGACTTCAGCGCGCAAGGTTCACTACGACTATGTGGACGGCCCCGGGGTCGCCCCGGCGCTCGGCAGTTTCGGCCCGGTCTTCAGCGTCGCCTAGGCGGATTTCCTCGCGCGCGCCGCCGCGAGATAGGGCGCGAGATACTTGCCCGTATAGCTGCCGGGCGTCTCCGCGACGTCTTCCGGAGTCCCTTCCGCCACAATCCTGCCGCCGCCGGAACCACCCTCGGGGCCGAGATCGACGATCCAGTCCGCCGTCTTGATGACCTCGAGATTGTGCTCGATTACGATCACCGTGTTGCCCTGATCGACCAGCGCCTGCAGCACCTCCAGCAGTTTTCGCACATCCTCGAAATGCAGGCCGGTTGTCGGCTCGTCGAGGATATAGAGGGTCTTGCCGGTCGCACGCCTGGACAATTCCTTGGAGAGCTTCACCCGCTGCGCCTCGCCGCCGGAGAGCGTTGTCGCCGCCTGGCCGATCTGGATGTAGCCGAGGCCGACCCGTTCCAGGGTCTCCAGCTTGTCGCGGATCGAGGGCACCGCCTTGAAGAACTCGGCGCCTTCCTCGACCGTCAGCTCCAGCACGTCCGCGATCGACTTGTCCTTGTAGGTGATCTCCAGCGTCTCGCGGTTGTAGCGCTTGCCCTTGCAGACGTCGCACTGGACATAGACGTCCGGCAGGAAATGCATCTCGATCTTGATGACGCCGTCGCCCTGGCACGCCTCGCAGCGGCCGCCCTTCACGTTGAAGGAGAAGCGGCCAGCCTTGTAGCCGCGGGTCTTGGCTTCCGGCAGTCCGGCAAACCAGTCCCGGATCGGCGTGAAGGCGCCGGTATAGGTTGCCGGATTGGAACGCGGCGTGCGGCCGATCGGCGACTGGTCGATATCGACCACCTTGTCGAGGAACTCGAGCCCCTCGATGCTGTCGAACGGCCCGGGATGCTCCCGAGCACCGTGCAGCCTGCGGGCGATCGCCTTCCACAGCGTCTCTATGATGAGCGAGGATTTTCCCCCGCCGGAGACACCGGTCACGCAGGTGAGGGTACCGAGCGGTACAGAAACCGTGACGTCGTCGAGATTGTTTGCCGTCGCCCCCGTCAGCGTGATGTGCTTGCCTTTCTTCGCCTTGCGCCGCTCGGCCGGGATCGGCACCTGGCGATAGCCCGTCAGGTACTGGCCGGTAAGGCTCTGCGGCGCGCGCATGATCTCCTCCGGCGTGCCGGAAGCGACCACGGTGCCGCCATGCACGCCGGCGCCCGGCCCCATATCAACCACGTAGTCCGCAGAGCGGATCGCATCCTCGTCATGCTCGACCACCAGCACGGTGTTGCCGAGGTCGCGCAGCCGAACGAGGGTGGCCAGCAGCCGGTCGTTATCGCGCTGGTGCAGGCCGATCGACGGTTCGTCCAGCACGTAGAGCACGCCGGTCAGGCCGGAGCCGATCTGCGAGGCAAGCCGGATACGCTGGCTTTCCCCGCCGGAAAGCGTACCGGAGGCCCGGGACATGGTGAGGTAGTCGAGCCCGACATTGTTGAGGAAACCGAGCCGTTCGTTGATTTCCTTCAGGATCCGCTCCGCGATCTCGGCCTGTTTGCCCGTCAGGTTCTCCGTCAGGGCGGTGAACCATTGCACTGCTTCGGAGATCGACATTTCCGTCACTTCGGAGATGTTCAGCCCGCCGATCTTCACGGCCAGCGCCTCCGGCTTGAGCCTTTGTCCGAGACAGGCGTCGCACGGCGCGACGGACTGGTATTTCGCCAGCTCCTCTCGGCTCCAGGCCGACTCGGTCTCCCGGAAGCGCCGCTCCATGTTCGTCACGATACCCTCGAACGGCTTGTTTGTCTGATAGCTCCGCAGCCCGTCATCGAAGGTCATCACCACGCGCTCGCTGCCGGTGCCATAGAGCAGCGCCTTCTGTGCCGGCTCCGGCA
Source organism: Nisaea sp. (assembly GCF_965216895.1). Lineage (GTDB taxonomy): Bacteria > Pseudomonadota > Alphaproteobacteria > Thalassobaculales > Thalassobaculaceae > Nisaea. The sequence continues at coordinate 811,904 of NZ_OZ244205.1, read as the reverse complement.
GGTCTTCGAAAGCGGTGTCGAGTGAAATGCCGAGATGCTTTGCCAGGCTCTCCAGCGACTGCATGTAATATTTCGAGGAAGAATTGGCCCAGGGTGCAATCGCCCCCTTGCGCAGGCTCTTCGAGGCGTCCGGGACGATCAGGTCCGGGTCGAAATACATGCTGCTGCCGAGCCCGTCGCAGGACGGACAGGCCCCGAAGGGATTGTTGAAGGAAAACAGCCGCGGCTCGATCTCGTCGATGGTGAATCCGGAGACCGGGCAGGCGAACTTCGCGGAGAAGGTCGTCCGTTCGCCGCTGGTGGCATTCTCCGCGATCAGCAGTCCATCGGAGAGACCGAGAGCGGTTTCAACGGAATCAGCAAGCCTGGTGGCGATGCCCTCGCGCACCACCAGCCGGTCGACCACGACCTCGATATCGTGCTTGAGCTTCTTGTTGAGCGCCGGCACGTCGTCGATCTCGTACATTTCGCCGTCGACCTTGAGGCGCTGGAAGCCCTGCTTGCGAAGCTCCGCCATCTCCTTGCGGTATTCGCCCTTGCGGCCGCGCACGATCGGCGCCAGCACGTAGAGCCGCGTGCCGTCCTCCATCTCCAGAATGCGGTCGACCATCTGGCTGACCGTCTGGCTCTCGATGGGAAGACCGGTCGCGGGAGAGTAGGGGATGCCGATCCGGGCATAGAGGAGGCGCAGATAATCATAGACCTCGGTCACGGTTCCGACCGTGGAGCGCGGGTTCCTGGACGTCGTCTTCTGCTCGATGGAGATCGCCGGCGACAGGCCCTCGATCAGGTCGACGTCCGGCTTCTGCATCAGTTCGAGGAACTGGCGCGCGTAGGCCGAGAGACTTTCCACATAGCGGCGCTGGCCCTCGGCATAGATTGTGTCGAAGGCCAGCGAGGATTTGCCGGAGCCGCTGAGCCCCGTCAGAACGGTCAGGGAGTTCCGCGGGATCGCGACATCAACGCTCTTCAGATTGTGCTCGCGCGCACCTTGAACGCGGATATCCTTCGGTTCGGAAGAGGCTGACATCGGCGGAATTCCAGACTGGGAACGAAACAGAAACATTTATAGGGTGCACGAGGTGACTTGACCACCCGGATTTTGCGGGTGCAGCAAAACCGGGCGCAACGGGCTCGGGGATCATCGCGACTGGATTAGAGGCACCGGATATGGGACAGTCCCGGAACCTAATTCGCAGAGTGGAAATAGAACCATGGCAGGCAGCGTCAACAAGGTCATTCTCGTCGGCAATCTCGGGCGCGACCCGGATATCCGCACGATGCAGGACGGAAACAAGGTGGTGAACCTTTCCGTCGCGACCTCGGAGAGCTGGCGCGACCGCAACAGCGGTGAGCGCCGGGAACGCACCGAATGGCACCGTGTCGTGATCTTCAACGAGAACCTGGCGAAGGTGGCCGAGCAGTTCCTGCGCAAGGGCTCGAAAGTCTATGTCGAGGGGCAGTTGCAGACCCGCAAATGGACCGATCAGTCGGGTCAGGAGAAGTACAGCACCGAAGTCGTGCTGCAGCGCTTCCGCGGTGAACTGCAGATGCTGGACGGTCGCGGCGACGGTGGCGGCGGCGGCCAGGGCGGTGGCTATGGCGGGGACGACGGCTACAATCAGGGTGGCGGCTACGGCGGCGGCGGTAGCGGCGGCGGAGGCGGAGGACAAGCTCCCGTGGGCGGTCCTGGCGATCTCGACGACGAAATTCCGTTCTAGGAGTCGGCTTCTGCAGTATTCTCTCGGTCCGCCATCGCAGGCGAGACCGCATCTCGACCGCATGGTCACCGGCGCGACGGGGAGGTCGGAACTTTTTTACGATCATCCCGAACGGCGTGAAATGTCATTGGTGCCGAACTAGGCCCATTCGGAGGGGTAATGATTAAGTCGATCTTGTTGCGTCTTGTGGTCCTGTCGGCATTTCTGCTGGTCATCCCGGGGGGAGCGCGTGCGGATGATGCCAAGACGCTGGCCGCGAGTTCAGAGAGCGCTCTGGAATACGTCAACCGGTTGTTGAAGGACGAAAGATGGGCCGGTGCCCGCAACCTGATCGGTGCCGCCAAGGGCGTCGCGATCATTACCGACGTGAAGAAAGCCTCCTTCATCGTCGGCTATGAAAGCGGCAACGGCGTGATTCTCTCCCGTCACGGTGAGGACTGGAGCGACCCCATCGCGATCCGCATGTCGGCCACGAGCCTTGCCTTTCAGGCTGGCGCCCAGGAGGCGGACATCATCATGGTGATCCTGACCCGAAGTGCCTTGAATGAACTGGTCGAGGGTATCTTCAAGGTTGGCGGTTCCGGCGGCTTCGCGCTCGGTGAATGGGGCGCTGGCGGGCGTGCCGGCGGCAGCATTTCGGGCGGTGTCGAGGTCCTGACCCTCTCGATCTCCGAGGGCCTGTTCCTCGGTGGCGGGATCGAGGGAATGAACATCGCGCTGAATGAGGACGCAAACAATGGCGCCTATGGAGAGTCGGTAGGCGAGGTTCTGGCCAAGCCCGGCGGCGAGACCCAGGGGGCCGTCGGATTGCGCGAGGCCTTGAGCAAGGCCGTCAGGCAATCCTGGTTCGAGTGAGGTATATGGCCGCGCCCCCGCATGCGACCGGCCTGCGGGGACCGGAGTGACGGCATGGACGAATACCAGGAGGCCAATCGAAGAAAGTGGAACGAGTTGGCGGAGGTCAATTACGGGTCGGCCGCCAGCGATTATAACGTCCAGTCATTCATCGAGTCGCCGGACGGCCTGGATGGTCTCCACCGGACGGAAAGGGAGGAACTCGGCTCCGTCGACGGGCTGGATGTCCTGCATCTCCAATGTCACTTCGGCAAAGATACAATCCGGCTGAAGCGGGCTGGGGCGCGGAGTGCGACGGGTCTCGACTTTTCCCCCGTCGCGATTCGGCTTGCGCGGGAGCTTGCGACGGCGACCGGGACCGAGGTCACCTTCGTCGAGGGGAATCTTTACGATGCCCCGGACCTGATCCGGAGCAGCTTCGATCTCGTCTACATTACCTGGGGCACGATCTGCTGGCTGCCGGATATCGAAGGCTGGGCGCGGGTGGTTTCCCGATTCCTGAAGCCGGGCGGCCGACTCTATTTCCTAGACCAGCATCCGGTAATTCTCAGCTTCGACGATCTTGCGCCGGCCCCGCACGCTCCGGTCTACGATTACTTCCACAAGCCCGAGCCGATTTCTTTCGATGGAACAGAGGCCTATGCCGACGAATCGGCGGTTCTCAAGACCAAGCGAAGCTACGAATGGACCCATCCGGTCGGCGAGGTCGTGACCGCCCTTGTCGATGCTGGGCTTGCGATCGAATATCTGCACGAGTTCGATACGATCGCCTGGAAGGCGCTGGCATTCATGGAGCCCTGCGAGGGCGGATTATACCGTTTGCCCGAAGGATTGCCGCGGCTTCCGTTGAGCTATTCAATATCGGCTCGCAAGCCTCTGTAATAGCTGGATTAATCGGGCCGAAAAAAACGCCGTAAAGATTGTCCGAAGATGACGGTTCTGTTATAAAAACAGGGTCTTCCCGAGGTCCCGGCGGAGGGCCGATGATCGAACGGCCGCTACCGTCTGCACAGGGACGTAACCAACCGGAAAAAGCGTGAATTGAGCTCGTCCGAATCCTCCTCCTTCGACATTTCGCCTGTCTCCATCGAAGACGAAATGAAGCGCTCCTATCTCGATTACGCGATGAGCGTGATCGTTTCCCGGGCGCTCCCCGATGTCCGCGACGGCCTGAAGCCGGTGCACCGCCGCATCCTTTATGCGATGAAGGAGGGCGGATACGACTGGTCCAAGCCCTACCGCAAGTCGGCCAACATCGTCGGTGCCGTGATGGGGCAGTACCACCCGCACGGCGACAGCGCGATCTACGACGCCATGGTCCGCATGGCGCAGGAATTCTCCATGCGCCTGCCGCTGGTCGACGGGCAGGGGAACTTCGGCTCGATGGACGGGGATCCGCCTGCGGCCATGCGATATACCGAGGCGCGCCTTGCCAAGGCGGCCGAGGGCCTGCTGCGGGACATCGATAAGGATACGGTCGATTTCGTCCCCAACTACGACGAGACGACGGAAGAGCCGGGTGTGTTGCCGGCCGAGTTTCCGAACCTTCTGGTCAATGGCGCGGGCGGTATCGCCGTCGGCATGGCGACGAATATCCCGCCGCACAATCTGGGCGAGGTGATCGACGCCTGCTGTGCCTATGTCGACAACCCGGGCATCACCATCGAGGAACTGATCGAGATCGTCCCGGGGCCGGATTTCCCGACCGGCGCCATGATTCTCGGCAGGAACGGCATCCATTCCGCCTACCACACCGGTCGCGGCTCGATAATGATGCGCGCCAGGGCGGACATCCAGGAAATCCGCAAGGACCGCAACGCGATCGTCGTCAGCGAGATCCCGTACCAGGTGAACAAGTCCCGCCTGATGGAGCGGATCGGCGAACTGGTTCGGGAGAAGACGATCGAGGGCATCGCCGAACTTCGCGACGAGAGCGACCGCGACGGCGTGCGCGTCGTCATCGAGCTGAAGCGCGATGCGGTGCCGGATGTCGTCCTGAACCAGCTCTACAAATTCACTCCGCTGCAGACCAGCTTCGGCGTCAACATGCTGGCGCTGAACGGCGGCAAGCCGGAACAGATGAATCTGCGCGACGTGATCGTCGCCTTCATCGCCTTCCGCGAGGTGGTCATCACCCGGCGGACCCGCTTCCTGCTGCGCAAGGCGCGCGACCGGGCGCACGTTTTGGCCGGCCTTCTGGTGGCGGTGAACAATATCGACGAGGTGATTCGCGTGATCCGCGGTTCACGCGACGCCGCCGATGCCCGCGAGCAGCTGATGGGACGTGACTGGCCGGCCGAGGAGGTCGCTGAGTTCATCAGCATCATCGATGATCCGGGGCATAAGGTCGTCGACGGCAAGTACCGTCTCTCCGACGCCCAGGTCCGCGCCATCCTGGAACTCCGCCTGCAGCGCCTGACGGGTATGGAGCGCGAGAAGCTGATCGAGGAGACCAAGGAACTCGCGTCCAGGATCGCGGAGTATCTGGAAATCCTGCAGTCGCGCCCGCGGATGATGGAAGTGCTGCGCGCCGAACTGGTCGCCGCCAAGGAAGCCTATGCAACGCCGCGCCGGACAGAGCTCGTCGAAGCCGAGTTCGAGCACGACATGGAAGACCTGATCCAGCGCGAGGACATGGTCGTCACGGTCAGCCACAACGGCTATATCAAGCGCGTCCCGCTCTCCACCTACCGGGCGCAGAAGCGCGGCGGCAAGGGGCGCTCGGGCATGGCGACCCGGGATGAGGATTTCGTCAGCCGGCTGTTCGTCGCCAATACCCACACGCCGATCCTGTTCTTCACTTCGCGCGGCATGGTCTACCAGATGAAGACCTACCGGCTGCCGATCGGCACACCCCAGTCGCGCGGCAAGGCGCTGGTCAATCTTCTGCCGCTGGAACAGGGTGAGTGGATCCAGACCATTATGCCGCTGCCTGCGGAAGAGGAAGAATGGGAGAACATGCACATCATGTTCGCGACCTCCGCGGGCACGGTGCGCCGGAACGCACTCTCGGACTTCACCAACATCAAGCGCAACGGCAAGATCGCCATGCGTCTGGATGAGAATGACCGCCTGATCAACGTGCAACCCTGCATGGAGGCGGATGACGTTTTCCTGACCACGCGGGACGGCAAGGCGATTCGCTTCCGGGCGACAGACGTACGGCTGTTCAGGGGGCGCGACTCACTGGGCGTGCGCGGCATCAGGCTGGCCAAGGGCGACGCGGTCGTCTCCATGTCGATCCTGCATCACGTCGACTATCAGGACGTGCCGGGTTCGGACGTGCTCGAGCGCGATCTGTACCTGAAACTTGCCGGACAGATGCGCCGCGCGACCGGCGAGGGCGAGGAAGATATCGAGGCCCCGTCCGGCGACATCTCTCAGGAGCGTTTCATCCAGCTCAGCGCCGAGGAAGAGTTCATTCTCACTGTGACCGAGAGCGGTCTCGGCAAGCGGACCTCGGCGCACGAATACCGGATTACCAATCGCGGCGGTCAGGGGATCGCCAATATGGAACTAACCAAGCGCAGCGGCGGAGTCGTGGCCGCCTTCCCGGTGGCCGACACCGATCAGATCATGCTCGTCACCGACGGCGGGCAGGTGATTCGCTGCGCCGTGAACGAAATCAGCATTACTGGGCGCAGAACCCAGGGTGTCTGGATCTTCCGCGTCGACGAAGGCGAAAAAGTCGTGTCCGTCAGCCTGGCAGGCGATGAGAACGGAAACGATGCGGAAGAGGGGGAAGAATCGGAAGCCGACGGTAGCGGTGGCGAAGACACCACCGAGAGCTAGCAGGGGACTAGGGAACATGAGAGTAGGTGTTTATCCGGGCACGTTCGACCCGATCACGAACGGGCACCTGGACATCATTCGCCGCGGCAGCAAGTTGGTGGACAAGCTGATCGTGGCCGTTGCGCACAACGCCGGAAAAGGCCCGCTTTTCAGCCTGGACGAGCGCGTCGAGATGGTTCAGGACGAGATTGACCTGATCAACAAGGCGCATGCCGAAAACGGAATCCACGGCGAGATCGTGGTGATGTCCTTCGGCAATCTTCTGATGCATTTCGTCGAAGAGAACGGCGCCGCAACCATTATTCGTGGCCTGCGCGCCGTCTCCGACTTCGAGTACGAGTTCCAGATGGTGGGCATGAACGCCCGCCTGAATGCGAGCGTCGAGACCGTGTTCCTGATGGCCTCGGACCGCAACCAGTTCATTTCCTCGCGTTTGGTGAAGGAGATCGCGCATATGGGCGGGAACATCGACCAGTTCGTCCCCGAGCGCGTGGTCGAGCGCGTCAAAGACAAGTTCCGCTAGGGACGGAAAAAACTTCTCGGAAAAGGTTGACCGCCGGGCCCTGTTTGCATAGGTTCCGGCTTCCTTTCGGGGGCGCGTAGCTCAGCTGGTAGAGCATCTGACTTTTAATCAGACGGTCACAGGTTCGAACCCTGTCGCGCTCACCAATCTCCTCAGAATATTGCCATTCCTGCATCGCAGGTTTGGGACCTGAAACACCATCGGATCCGCCAGAGCGCCTCTGGCGCGGATTCATTCCTGTGTGGTCGAATTCCCAATAGGCGATATCAGGAGTCTAGGGGGGGCGCTGCGCCTATGATTTCGCCGGGAACGGAGAAATTTCCGTACCGTTTCCCTGGAATCCCAAAAAGCAAAAAAACAAAATAAAACTGTCTGAAAAAATCACGGTAAATTGCATGCTTTATTATCGTGTTTTGAGCTCAACGAGAAGGATCATGCATGCCCGCTTGATCCGGCGGCGCCCGAAAAGAACACTTGTCTCCGCCCTTCAGAGGTGTAGCCCTTCCGGTTGCAGTGAATATTTAAGTGCAACAGGTTGATACTTGAATATTCCGTCCAATTTGACGATAGTCTGACCCGGACTTTGGTCCTGTTCGAACCACTTGTTCCCATGGGTCCGCTCTGCCTGTGGAAACCGGTGCATTTTCGGCTATTTTCTTAAAGCAATGACGCTGAACGGGCGCGAACGGCATAAGGGAATCGGGCGTGGGGCTTCTTGACTTCCTGAAGATCACCGCAGATTCGAAGAAGAAGGCTGCGAGGCCAACCAAGGCTCAGGGCATCAAGAGTGTCAAAGCCAAGGGTAAACTTGATTCCTGCGGCATCGTGAAGATCGACAGCTTTACCTTCAACGTGAAGGACTACAATCTGAAGGGCTTCATCATCGAGCCCTACGACAAGGACCTTTTGATCAAGAGTCAGCGTTTCCGGTTCGAAATTGATGTCTCGAAGGGCCAGCATAAGATGAAAGGCTCTGCCGAGGCCGTCGTGACCAAGGTGACCGAAAACGCGCTCGCGGCCGCCTTCACCATCAAGCCGTTCGATCACTGAGGCGGCAACCGCCGCATTCTGGTATCCTTCTTGCTGATATTGTTGGAAGGTGGGCGCGACGGACTGTCTGCGCCTCGACCGGCAAGGAGACCCGTTGTGGATGAACGCAAGAAACTGCTGCTGATGATGCGGGAAATCCGCAAGAAGATCGACCCCGAGATCCTTGAACGTGCGCATCAGGCGGCATTGACCCAGATGGGAGAGAAGCCGGCGCCGCTGGAGGACAACGAGGCGTCGCGGCTGTTCAAGCTCGCGCGCGCCGACAACGGTGCCCGAAAGAACGAGGTCCTGGCGTTCCTGGAAAAGAAATTCCGCAACAAGCTGAACTGACGGTTTTCAGCCGGCAAGCCTTTCCACTGCCGCCGCCAGACGGTCGTAATCCGTCATTTCGTTGTAGATCTGGGCCGAGAGTCGGCACCAGAGCGTGCCGGTCAGCGGATTGACCGGAACCTGCACCCTGAATTCATCCGTCAGTCGGTCGCGCAGGGCCTCCGCTTCTTCGCGCGTCGATCCGAATCCGTCCGGCAGGCGCACCATCGCCATATGCCCGGTCAGTCCGGGGCCGGCGCCGCGTTCGGTACCCCAGCGCGCGGCCAATGCGTCCGCCGCCTCGTTGACGAGCGCATTGTTGTGGGCGCGGATCGCGTCAATGCCGTGCGCATCGACAAACTCCAGGGCAGTCGGCAGGCACAACTGGCTCGAGGCGTCTCTGGTTCCGACGTATTCGAATTCGGCGTCGTAACCCTCCTGGTACCAATGGGAAATCGCCAGCGGATGTGTCGTCTCGCGCCGCGCCTCGGCGGTCCAGAGAAATCCGCAGCCTTTTGGCGTGAACATCCATTTATGAAGATTGCCGGTATACCAGTCGCAGGGAACGGCGCTGAGATCGAGATCCAGCATGCCGGGCGCATGGGCGCCGTCGACAAGCACCAGTGCGCCCCTGGCCCGCGCGGCTTCGGCCATCTGCGTCAGCGGCAGCACAAGCGCCGTCGGCGAAGTGATGTGGTCGAGAATCACGAGCGCCGGAGCCGGTTCGAGGGCGGCTGTGTAGGCGGCGAGAATTTCTTCCGCCGAGGCGGCCGGGAAAGGCAGGGTGACGCTGCGCAGGTTCCAGCCCTTGCGCTCGCTCATGTGGCGGGCAGCGTTGCGCACCGCGCCGTAGGTCTGATCCGTGACCAGGATTCCCGCCCCGTCCGGCAGGTCGAGCTCGCGCAGTACGGCATTTACGGCCTGCGTGGCGTTCTCGACCAGGGCGAGTCCGTCCGTTCCGATACCGAGGCGCGGCGCCAGTGCCGCGATGGCTGCACGCATCGCGGGCTTGTAGTCCCGGCGCATGAAACGGCTTGGCTCCAGCTCCAGCTTGTCCTGCCAGATCCGTTGCGCGGCGAGAACCGAGACGGGAGTCGCGCCGTAGGACCCGTGATTGAGATGGGCATAGTCCCGCTGCAGGGCGAAAGAATTCCGGACAAGCGCGCCGAAGGACGGAGCCGAGTTGCTGATGGAGGCGGGACGCTGCATGGTGATCTCCAGAGGTGAGAGCGTGAGAGTGCCACGGCGGGCGAAGGGAGCGCAGCAGAATGTTCGAGGGCTTTGAGAGGAAGAGGATCCCGACATCCGGCACGGAAATCAATCTCGTCACAGGAGGACGCGGCCCCGGCCTGCTCTTGCTGCACGGCTACCCCCAGACCCACGCGATCTGGCACAAGGTTGCCTCCGATCTGGCCGAACGCTTTACCGTGGTGGCGACCGATCTTCGCGGCTATGGCGACAGCGGCAAGCCGCCGACCGACGCGGCGCACATGCCGTACTCCAAGCGCGAGATGGCACGGGATCAGGCCGAGGTGATGTCGGCGCTCGGGTTCGAGCGGTTTTCCGTCGTCGGACATGACAGGGGCGGCCGGGTCGCCCACAGGCTGGCACGGGATCACCGGGACCGGGTAGAACGGCTCGCTGTGCTCGATATATGTCCCACGCTCGACATGTACGAGCGTACGGACATGGCTTTCGCCTCTGCCTATTATCACTGGTTCTTCCTGATCCAGCCGGCGGATTATCCCGAACGGATGATCGGGGCGGACCCGGATTTCTACCTCTCGAAGAAACTGAAGTTCCTCGCCGATGGCGCCGCGATCACCGACGATGCGATGGCGGAATATCTCCGTTGCTTCCGGGATCCGGCTACCATCCACGCCACTTGCGAGGACTACCGCGCCGGTGCGACCGTCGATCTCGCGCATGACCGGGCGGACCGCGGCGAGCGCCTCGACATTCCCGTTCTCGCGCTCTGGGGCGCCGAGGGGATCATCGGGAAGCTGTACCAGCCGCTCGAAGTCTGGCAACGCTATACGGACGGTCCGGTGAGCGGCGGTCCCGTGCCGTCCGGTCATTACATCCCGGAAGAGGCCCCGGAGCGTCTCTTGAGCGAACTCTCCGGCTTCCTTGAGGGCTGACGGGGAAGCGTTTGCGTCCGCGCCGGGCCTCCCTATATGGTCAGGCTCGGGACAGGGAGCACCATACATGACCAAGGACAATCCGGGCATCGTTCGGCCGACTTTCTTCGGACGGCTGCGGGCCTATCTCTTTGCCGGCATCCTTGTCACGGCGCCGCTCGGAATCACGCTCTACCTGACCTGGGTGTTTATCGACTTCATTGACGGGCAGATCATGCCCTTGCTGCCGGCGAAGTATCACCCGGACAATTTCCTGCCGTTCTCGGTGCCCGGGATCGGGCTGATCGTCATGCTGGTCTCGCTCACCCTGATCGGTTGGCTCACCGCGGGAATTCTCGGACGCTGGATGATCCGGCTGAGCGAGCATCTGCTCGCCCGCATGCCCGTGGTCCGCAATGTCTACAGCGCCATCAAGCAGATCATGGAAACCGTGATGGCCCAGCAGTCCAACGCGTTTCGCGAAGTCGTGCTGGTGGAGTACCCGCGCCGCGGAATCTGGGCCATCGGTTTCATCACCGGAGGCACGGTCGGCGAGGTGCAGAATGCCACCGACGACGAGATGATCAATGTCTTCCTGCCGACCACGCCGAATCCCACATCGGGCTTTCTGCTGTTCATTCCGGACCGCGATCTCTATCGCCTGAACATGACGGTCGAGGAAGGCATCAAGATGGTGATTTCCGCCGGTATCGTCACGCCGCCCGACCGGCGCCCGGAATCGGAGCGGAAGAAGCCGGTTATTCACGTCGAGACGACCGGCACCATCTCGGAATAGCGGCCCGGCCCCGGTCAGCCGCCGCGCAGATAGCGGATCGCGGCATCGCGTTCGAAGAGGTAGAGCAGGGTGCGCAGGGCCGCCCCGCGTTCCCCCTTCAGGTCCGGATCGTTGTTCAGGACAAGCCGTGCGTCGTCCCGGGCCGCCGCCAGGAGATCGTCATGCACCGCGAGATCGGCCAGCCGGAAACTTGGCAGGCCGCTCTGTTTGGTGCCGAGAATTTCTCCGGCACCGCGCAGCTTCAGATCCTCCTCGGCAATGCGGAACCCGTCCTCCGTCTCGCGCATTACGGCGAGACGCGCATGCCCGGTTTCCGAGAGCGGTGTGCTGTAGAGCAGAAGACAGGTCGAGGCTTTGCTGCCGCGCCCGACGCGTCCCCTGAGCTGGTGCAACTGAGCGAGGCCGAAGCGCTCGGCATGCTCGATTACGATCACGGTCGCGTCCGGCACATCGACACCGACCTCGATCACAGTGGTCGCGACCAGGATATCGACCGGACCGTTCTTGAAGCGGTCCATGACCGCATCCTTCTCCGCCGCTTTCATGCGCCCGTGAACGAGTGCGACCCTGTCGGGATAGAGCTTGTTCAGATGCTGGAAGCGTTCCTCGGCGGCCGCGACGTCGATCTTTTCGGATTCCTCGACCAGTGGGCAGACCCAATAGGCCTTGTTCCCCGAAGCGGCGGAGCGGCCGACGGCCTCGGCGACCTCGGAGAGACGGCTGAGCGGGATCGTCCGCGTGTCAATCGGTTGCCGGCCAGGCGGCTTTTCGGTCAGGCGGGACACATCTAGGTCGCCATAGGCGGTCATGGTGAGGGTGCGCGGAATCGGCGTAGCGGTCATCACCAGGGTATCCACGACAGTGCCCTTCTCGCCAAGGCTCATGCGCTGATGCACACCGAATCTGTGCTGCTCGTCGATCACCGCGAGTGCCAGATCCTTGAAGGCGACGCTTTCCTGAAAGAGCGCGTGCGTGCCGACGACGATATCCACTTCGCCGGCGGCGACGCGCTCCAGCGTCTCGGCGCGGCTCTTCCCTTTGTCGCGGCCCGTGAGGACCGCCATACGGACACCGGCGGCTTCGGCGAGGGCCTGCATAGAGGCGAGGTGCTGGCGTGCGAGGATCTCTGTCGGCGCCATCATGGCCGCCTGCGCGCCGCATTCGACCGCGTTCAGCATGGCGAGCAGCGCGACGACCGTCTTGCCGCTGCCGACATCACCCTGGATCATCCGCAGCATCCGTTCCGGCGCCGCCATGTCGCCGTAGATATCGGCGAGGGCGACGGCCTGGGCATTGGTGAGCTTGAAGGGGAGCGCCGTCTCAGCCTTCTTCCGCAGCCTTCCATCGCCCTCGAGCACACGTCCTTTGCGGCGTTTCTGATGCGCCCGGACGAGAGCAAGGGCCAACTGGTTGGCCAGCAGTTCGTCATAAGCCAGTCTTTGCCGCGACAGGGCGGAGGGATCGATATCCTCCAGCGATCCCGGCCGGTGCACGGCCATCAGCGCGGTGCGCCAGTCTGGAAAATGCCGCATGGCGAGGAAGGGCTTGTTGCCCCATTCGGGCAATTCCGGCACTTCGGAGAGGGCGGCACCGATCGCCTTGCGCAGAGTCTTTTGTGTCAGTCCGTGGGTCAGCGGATAGGTCGGCTCGACCTGCATGATTTCTTGGATCTTCGCTTCCGGCACCATGTGGTCCGGATGGGTCATCTGCAGGCGGCCGTTGAAATGCTCGACCCTGCCGCTGATCGCGCAGCGCGTGCCCGTCGGCAGCATCTGGCCGATGTAATCCGCCTTGGCGTTGAAAAAGACGATCTCCATCTCGCCGGTCTCGTCCCAGGCGCTGACCCGGTAGGGCTGCTTGCGGCTGCGGCCGGGCCGATGTTCGCCGACGGTCACGGCCAATGTCGCGATCGTGTCGTCCGGTGCGTCGGCAATCCTCGGATTGAAACGCCGGTCGAGGATCCCGCTCGGCAGATGCCAGAGCAGATCGATCACAGAGCGGCCGGCAAGGGTATCCAGCAGCTTCGCGATGCGCGGTCCGACGCCGGGGAGGCGCGTCGTATCAGCAAAGAGGGAATAGAGAATTTCCGGTCGCAAGTTATCCGCCGATGCTATTAAGTGCGCGGCTCCAGAACGCGGGCCGAGGGCTGACACGCCAAGGCTTCGATTTATATCCTAGCCGATGCTTCAGACAAACGGGGGAGTAAGGCCGATGAGCGGGCTCGACGAACGCCGCAAGAAACTGCTCTATCGCAGCGCCTATACGGGCACCAAGGAAACCGATCTTCTGCTCGGCGCTTTCGCGCGGGCCAAGCTGCCCGAACTTGACGAGGCGGGACTCGATACCTACGAAGCGCTGCTCGAAATTCCCGATCCACGGCTCTACAAGTGGATCACCGGTCAGGAAACCGCGCCGGAGGAATACGAGACCCCAGTTTTGGATATGATCCGTAACTTTAAACTCGTTGAATAGTCTATTGATATACAATAAAAAATTTTTGGAAGGATCGGCCAAGGTTGCGTTTTCCGCGGCGCCGGAAGGCCACGATTCCCGAATCCTGTTGGAGATTGCCGCACAGCACGGGGGTGTCGTGCATGTCGCACGCGATGATTCGCGCCTCGCCGTATTGCGTCAGGCACTCGGCTTTTTCTCGCCGGAACAGGCGGTTATCACGCTTCCGGCATGGGATTGCCTGCCCTACGACCGGGTTTCACCGCACGGGGAACTGATCAGTCAACGGGTCGAGGCGCTTGCCCGCATCGCTTCATCCGGCTTGCAGGGCGGTACGGTCTTGCTGACGACGGTGAACGCCTTGCTGCAACGCGTACCGCCGAGGCGATTTTTCACCGATGTGGGGCTCTCGCTTGTGCCCGGGGACAGCAGGCCGGTCGAGGACCTTGCCGCCTTCTTCGAGGCAAACGGTTACCATCGGGCAGCCACGGTCCGTGAGGCCGGGGAATACGCGATCCGCGGCGGCATCGTCGATGTCTATCCACCGGGCGCCGAGGAACCGCTGCGCCTCGATTTCTTCGGCGACGAACTGGAGACCATCCGCTCCTTCGACCCGGTCAGCCAGCGCACCACGGGCAAGCTCGATGCCTTCGAGATCTTTCCGGTCGGCGAATTCCGCCTGGACCAGGAGAGCATCCGCAGGTTCCGCTCCGGCTATCGCACCCATTTCGGCGCGGAGATCTCCAAGGATCCGCTCTATGAAGCGGTCAGCGAAGGGCGCCGCCATGCCGGCATGGAGCACTGGCTCCCGCTGTTCCACGACGATCTCGAAACCCTGCTGGATTACACCGGCGGCGCGCCGATCACTTTCGAGCATCAGGATGACGCGGCGATCGCCGGGCGCTTCGAACTGATTGAGGAATACTATGAGGCCCGCAAGAGCTTCCACGAGAGAGGCACCCCCGACGGAGGCGTCGTCTACCGGCCCTTGCCGCCGGACAGCCTCTATCTGACGCCCCGTGACCTGGAGAGTTTGCTGTCGACCCATTCCGTCGGCCGCTTCACACCCTTCGCCTTGCCGGAAAGCGGCGCGGGTCAGACCGTCGTCGATTGCGGCGGTCATGGCGGCACCGGTTTCGCCGAGGCGCGTGCAATGCCGGATAGCGATCTCTACGGCGTGGTTCGGGACACTGTCCTCGATGAGGCGAAGACACGCCGTGTGCTGATCGCCGGATACACTCCCGGCTCTCGTGACCGACTGATCACGCTGCTGCACGAGCACGGGCTGGAACGGCTCGAGCCGGTTTCGAGCTGGAAAGAGGCGGAAGCACTTCCATCGGGCACCGCTGCCGGCGTGGTTCTGCCGCTGGAGCAGGGCTTCGCCAGCTCAGATCTGCTCTGTATCGCCGAGCAGGACATTCTCGGCGAGCGGCTGGCCCGCCCGACGGTCCGCCGGAAGCGGCGCGGGGAGGAATTCCTGCAGGAAGTCTCCGCCCTGCACGAGGGAGACTATGTCGTCCATGTAGAGCACGGCATCGGCCAGTATGACGGACTGGAGACCCTCGAGATCGGCGGCGCGCCGCACGATTGCCTGCGTCTGCTCTATCTCGGCGGTGACAAGCTCTTCGTTCCGGTCGAAAGTATCGAGGTCCTCTCGCGCTACGGCTCGGCGGAAAGCGGCGCACAGCTCGACAAGCTCGGCGGCGCGGCTTGGCAGGCCCGAAAGGCACGGGTCAAGAAACGCCTGCGTGACATGGCCGAACAACTGATCCGCCTCGCCGCCGAGCGGGAGATCCGCGAAGCGGAGCCGGTCGCGCCGCCGCCGGGCGTCTTCGACGAGTTCTGCGCCCGTTTTCCCTATACCGAGACTGACGATCAGCTGAAGGCGATCGAGGACACTCTGGACGATCTGAACCGCGGGCGCCCGATGGACCGTCTGGTCTGCGGAGATGTCGGGTTCGGCAAGACCGAGGTGGCGCTCCGTGCCGCGCTCGTCGTTGCGATGCAGGGTTTTCAGGTCGCCGTCGTCGTGCCGACCACGCTGCTCGCGCGTCAGCACTACAATCAGTTCGTCGAGCGCTTCAAGGGACTGCCGGTCAAGGTCCGTCAGCTTTCCCGCATGGTACCCGCGAAGGAACAGACGGCGGTCAAGGAGGAACTGGCGAGCGGCGATTGCGGCATCGTCATCGGCACCCATGCCGTTCTCGCGAAGAGTATCCGCTTCTCCAATCTCGGCATGGTGATCGTCGACGAGGAGCAGCATTTCGGCGTTGCCCAGAAAGAGCGCCTGAAGGAATTGCGCTCGTCCATCCACGTTCTGACCCTCACTGCGACACCGATCCCGCGCACCCTGCAGATGGCGCTGAGCGGTGTCCGGCAGATGAGCCTGATCACCACGCCACCGGTCGACCGGCTGGCCGTGCGGACCTTCGTCATGCCGTATGACGGCCTCGTCATCCGCGAGGCGATCATGCGGGAGCATTATCGCGGCGGTCAGACCTTCTATGTCTGCCCGCGGCTCGAGGATCTGCCGCGCGTGCATGACCGGCTGGCCCAGCTGGTCCCGGAAGTCCGCGTTGCGACGGCGCACGGACGGATGACACCGGCAGAACTCGAGAAGGTCATGACCCAGTTCTGCGACGGGCATTACGACATCCTGCTCAGTACCAACATCGTCGAATCCGGCCTCGATATCCCGAACGCGAACACGATCATCATTCATCGCGCCGACATGTTCGGACTGGCCCAGCTCTACCAGTTGCGGGGCCGTGTCGGACGCTCGAAGACCCGTGCCTATGCCTATCTGACCACCCATCCGACCAAGATCCTGACGGCGGACGCCAAACGGCGCCTTGAGGTGATGCAGACGCTGGACAGCCTCGGCGCCGGCTTCAGCCTCGCCAGCCACGACATGGATATCCGCGGTGCGGGCAACCTCTTGGGCGAGGAGCAGTCCGGACAGGTCAAGGAGGTCGGCATCGAGCTCTACCAGACGCTCCTGCAGGAGGCCGTCCAGGCGGCGCGGGACGGGGGCTTCGAGACAGGCGAACCGGAAGAGCAGTGGACGCCGCAGATTTCTCTCGGTACGCCGGTGCTGATCCCGGAAAGCTACGTGCAGGATCTGACCGTGCGGCTCAGTCTCTACCGCCGGATCGCCAATCTGGTCGACGCGGCGGAGATCGACAGTTTCGCCGCTGAGCTGGCCGACCGGTTCGGCTCGCTGCCGCCTGAAGTCGAAAACCTGCTGAAGGTCATCGCCATCAAGCAGCTCTGCAAGCTCGCGGGCGTGGAGCGGGTCGATGCCGGTCCCAAGGGCGCCGTCATCAGCTTCCGTAACAACGATTTCGTCAATCCGCGCGGGCTCGTCGGTTTCATCGCCAAGCAGGCCGGAAGCGTCCAGCTCCGCCCCGACCACAAGCTGGTCTATCGCCGGGCCTGGGAGAAAAAGGACGTGCGCGTGCGCGGACTGACCGGCCTGATGCAAGAACTCGTCGCGATCGCCGCCTAGGGAATCGGGGCCACATGGCCCGGTCCCGAGACGGCGTTGGCGTTTGGTTCCGTACCCCCCTTAGTCTATGTGGGTATGAGCGATACATGAGGGGGCCTGCAATGCTGGGTAATACGCTCGAATTGCCGTGCGGAGCCGTCCTGAAGAACCGGATCGCAAAGGCCGCCATGTCCGACGATCTGGGAGACGGGCAGGGAGGTCCGAGCGACGCGCAGGCGCGGCTCTACCGTTTGTGGGCCGAAGGTGGGGCCGCCCTGTCCCTGATCGGCGAAACCCAGATCGGCCCTTGGGCGCCGGAAGCCTATGGGAATCTGGTTCTGGAACCGGTTCGGGACGCCGATGCCTTCAAAATGCTCACCAGGGCCGCGACCGAACACGGAACCCATTTCTGGGCCCAGCTCGGGCATGCCGGTGCGCTCGCAGTATCCGTCGGCGGAAAGCCTGCCGCGCCCTCGGACATCGAGCACCCGGAGGTGCAGGCGCGCGCGCTGACGGCGAGCGAGATCGGAGCCCTGCCGGCGAACTATGCCCGGGCCGCCAAGAACGCACGGGCTCTGGGCTTCACCGGTGTGGAAATCCATGCCGCTCATGGTTTTCTGCTCAGCCAGTTTCTCTCTCCGCTCTTCAACCGGCGTACCGACGGGTGGGGAGGCAGCCCGGCAAGGCGCATGCGCCTGCTGCTCGAAGTGATCGAAGCGGTCCGCGCTTCGGTCGGGCCGGAGTTCCCCGTTGCGGTGAAGGTCAACGCAACCGACCAGCTCGATGGTGGTCTGAGCGGAGAAGAGGCGCTCGGCGTTCTCTCCGCCTTGCAGCAAACCTCGGTCGATCTCATCGATATCAGCGGCGGTGCCTATTTCCCCGGCGCCGCCGCCGCCAGCGACGGCCAGGCCAAAGGACCCTACTTCCTGGAATTCGCCCGCGCGGCACGGGACCGGGTTTCAAAACCTCTCATGAGTGCAGGCGGCTTCAAGCAGCGCCACGAGGCCGAAGCCGCAATCTCCTCTGGCTCGCTCGACATGGTCGGTCTCGCGAGAGCACTGGTGCTCGATCCTACCCTTCCGCGGGCATGGATTTCCGGTGACGACATCGATCCCGCATTCCCGCGCTTCGTGGAGCGCCAGCCGGGCGGCATCACGGCCTGGTACACAGAACGTCTCCGCGAGTTGGCCGGATTGGATTCGGTTGGTCGGGAGGAGCCGCTTTCCGCGGTCCTTGCAGCAAGCGCACACCGGAAGGCGGCGAACGCTGTCCTCTGGAAGCAGCGTTTCGCCGGACACTGACCGTTCAGCGGTCTTCCGGTGCCAGGCCCCTGATTCGGGCCACTTGAGCGTCAATTTCGGCGCGGTCGTATTTCGAATGCACACGCTTTTCCGAGGGTGGGCGGAACTCCCGGCCGAGCTTCAGTTCCGGGCGCCAGGATCGGAGCGGCCGGATCGGGCGCGGGACGAAATTGCCGCCGCAGGTCGGGCAGACGTTGCAGAGAACATGCTCAACGCAGTCGGCGCAGTAGGTGCACTCATAGGAACAGATCCGCGCATCCGGCGAGTCCGGCGGCAGGTCCCGGTCGCAGAGTTCACAGTTCGGCCGGATTTCGAGTGCCACCATCGCCGATATCAGGCCTGATTTGCGACGTCGGTGTTCTGGGACGCGTCGAGATCAAAGAGCGGGAAGAAGGCCTCGGGCTCCTGCGCGCCGGAGACCGCATATTGCCGGTTGAAGATGAAACAGGGTACGCCGTTGATGCCGTTCTCGTAGGCGAATCGTGTCTCCGCCAGCACCTCCGTCGCACCGCCCTTGCCTTCGAGCCACTCGCGGGTCGCCGCCGCGTCCATGCCGGACGCCTCCGCAAGCCCGACCAGGTTGTCGAGATCGCCGATATCGACGCCTTCGATGAAATAGGCGTTGAACAGGTTTTCCACCAGAGCGTCGGCTGTGCCCATCGCGGTCGCGAGATTGATGGTGCGGTGTGCAAGCACAGTGTTCGGCGTGCGCTGGATCAGGTCGAAGCGGAAGTCGATATCCTCGCCGTCGCCCATGCGGCGGATATTGTCGTAGATCTGGCTCGCTCGTTCGGGGCCGCCGAACTTGTTCTCCAGGTAGGCCTGCCGCGACATGCCCTCGACCGGCATGTCAGGATTGAGCTGGAAGGCGCGCCATTGGATCGTCAGATCCGCCACCGGCCGAAGCTTGAGCGCCCGCTCGAGGCGGCGCTTGCCGATGAAGCACCAGGGGCAGATTACGTCTGAGAATATGTCTATCTGGGTCATCTAGGTCCGGCTCCCGGGGCCGTTGTCGCGCGGTCTCGTAGTGCAGGCATGACAGCCGTCAGGCGTGCTTGACGCTTCCTTAAAACGAAGAAACGATGTCCCGCAATCAGCACAGGGAAACATCTGGGGACGGAGATGTCGATATTTGAAACGGGCCTGGAGAGGAATGCAGCGAATTACGCGCCGCTCACTCCATCCGACTTCTTGGAACGGGCCGGTTCAACCTTTCCGGAAAAGGTCGCCATTATTCACGGTGAGTTGCACCGTACCTACGGCGATTTTCTGAACCGCAGCCGCCGATTGGCGGATGCGCTCCGGAAGCGGGGAATCGGCCCGGGCGACGCCGTTTCCGTCCTTGCCCCAAATACACCGGCAATGCTCGAAGCGCACTATGGCATTCCGATGGCGGGAGCGGTGTTGAACGCGATCAATACCCGGCTCGATGCGGCGACAATCGCCTTCATCATCGATCATGCGGATTCCAAGCTGGTTCTGGTGGACAAGGAACTGGCCCCGCTGATGGAGGAGGCACTGGCGCAAGCCGCCAACCGGCCGCCGGTGATCTGGATCGACGATCCGCTTGCCGAAGGGGGAAAAGCTCTCGGCGACAAGGAATATGAGGAACTGCTGGCCGAAGGCGAACCTTCTGCGGACTGGCCGCGGCCGACGGACGAGTGGCAGTCGATGTCGCTCAACTATACCTCCGGGACGACCGGCAATCCGAAAGGCGTAGTCTACCATCACCGCGGCGCCTACGTGAACGCGATGGGCAATGCCATTGCATTCGGACTGACCGCTTCCTGCCGCTATCTCTGGACGCTGCCGATGTTCCACTGCAACGGCTGGACCTATACCTGGGGCGTGACTGCCGTCGGGGGGACACATGTCTGCCTGCGCAAAGTGGACCCGGCGCTGATCTTCGACCAGATCGCGCGGCACGGCGTCACCCACATGTGCGGGGCGCCGATCGTGCTGACAATGCTGATCCATGCCCCGGCCGAACAGAAGACAAGCTTTCCGCAGCGGGTGAACATTGCGACCGGCGGCGCGGCACCGCCGAGCGCCGTGATTTCCGCCATGGGCAAGATGGGGTTCTCCGTCACCCATCTCTACGGCCTGACCGAGACCTACGGGCCCTCGACGATCTGCGCCTGGCCGCCGGAATGGGATGAACTGGGACTAGAGGAGAAGGCGGAGCGGATGGCGCGCCAGGGCGTCTGGTATCCGACGCTGGAAGGCATGAAGGTCGCCGATCCGGAGACCGGCCGCGAGGTGCCGCGCGACGGCAAGACCATCGGCGAGCTCTGTCTTCGCGGGAACACGGTCATGAAGGGGTACCTGAAGAATCCGAAAGCCACCGCCGAGGCGCTCGGCGACGGCTGGTTCCGCACCGGCGATCTCGCGGTGCTGCACCCGGACGGCTACGCCGAGGTGAAGGACCGGTCGAAGGACATCATCATTTCCGGGGGCGAGAACATTTCCTCGCTGGAAATCGAGGAGGTGCTGTACAAGCATCCGAAAATCATGGAAGCGGCCGTGGTCGCGAAACCGGACGATAAATGGGGCGAGACACCCTGTGCCTTCGTCACCGCCGCGCCCGGTGCGGGCGAGATCGGCATGGAGGAGGTGACCGACTGGTGCCGCCAGCACATGGCGACCTTCAAGACGCCGCGCACCGTGGTCTTCGGCGAATTGCCGAAGACCTCGACTGGGAAGATCCAGAAATTCGTCCTCCGCGAGCGCGCGAAGGAGCTCTAGGGCACGGTTCAGATACGGTAGCGATCAAGGACCGCCGGGTCCGGCTCGAAGCCGATCCCGGGACGGTCGGGGACGGCCACCATGCCGTTCTCCGGCAGCGGGATCGACGGGTCGAGATAGGCATCCGGCGCGATATAGAGATGCTCGAACTGCTCGCAGATTCCGCGGGCGGCCATGAGCTGGAGCGTCGCCCAGTAGCCCGGGCCGAAATAGGGGGCGTGGGGCATGATTTTCGCGCCCTGCGCCTCGGCGAGGTCGCAGACTTTGAGAAACTCGGACACCCCGCCGACCTTTGTCACGCTCGGCTGCAGGTAACGGATGGCGGGCGCGGTACGGGCGAACTCGACCGCGGTGCAGGCATTTTCTCCGCTCGCGATCGGCACGCCGTATTCGCTTTGCAGCTCACCGAGGACGGCCGCGTCATCCGGCGGAAAGACCGGTTCCTCGACCCAATAGAGATCGAGCCGTTTCATCTCCGGCATGATCTTGCGCGCCTGTTCCAGTGACCAGTTGCAGTTCACGTCGGTGGACATTTTGGTTGACGCTCCGACGCCTTCGCGGCCTGCCGCGATGGCCTCGAGCGCGATCTCGTGCAGCTTGACCGTCCGGTATCCCTCCTCGACGACCTTCGCCCCAAAGGAACGCACCAGATCCGGTGCGCCGTAGCGCACGAGGCTGGCATAGGCGGGCAGCGAGGTTGCCGGCCGCTCACCCAGGAGCCGCGCGAGAGAAACGCCTTCCGCCTTCGCCTTCAGGTCCCAGAGCGCGATATCGACGGCGGATATGGCGAAGGTCGTGATGCCGTAGCGCCCATGAAGATGAAGGCGCTGCTGGAGTTCCAGGTTGAGCGCCGCGAGATCACCGAGCTCACGACCGGCGAGCAGCGGGGCCACCATGTCCTCGATGGCCGCGACAGTGGCCCGTCGGCAGGAATAGGCAAAGCCGTCGCCCCAGCCGACGAGGCCGTTCTCGGTCTCGATTCGCACCAGAGCGAAATCGAGCTTGGTCCATTTCGTCGGCATGAGCCCTTCGCCCGGGCTTCCGTCCTCGAACGGAATCTGCAGGGGAACGACATCTACGCATTTGATTTTCATATGGCTGTTTCCTCCGGGCACGTTCCACCGTGCCGTCATTCGTTTCTTATGTCCGGTCGAGATTCAGACGGTAAACCTTGAGCGACCCACTGCGCCCGCGCAGTTCGAACTCTCCGACACCCTCGAGATCTGGAGGATTTCCGGCCGCATCGGTGGTTTCCTTCGAAACCAGCACACAGAGATCCGTTCCCGGCGCGACCTGCTTGCCGAGCTGTTCCAGCCGGTTCGCGATATTCACGGTGTCGCCAATCATAGTGTAGTTGATGCGTCCCGGCGCCCCGATATTGCCGACGACGGCCCGGCCGGTGGCGACCCCGAGACGGATATGGAGAACGCGCTCGCCGGCCTGCTTCCGTCGTTCGTTGTCCGCGCGCAGCAGTTCCGCGATCCGCCGGACCGCTCGCAGACAGGCCGCGGCGTGGTCCTTGCGCTCTGCCGGCGCGCCCCAGAACGCCATCACGCTGTCGCCGACATATTTGTCGATATTGCCGCCTTCGGTCTCGATGGCCTCGTTCATCAGGGTGAAGTGCTCGTTCAGCAGCTCGACGACTTCCTCCGCGGGCGCACTCTGCGAGAGGGTGGTGAAGCCGACGATATCCGAGAACAGAACGGTTACCTCGCGATCGACCGAGGAAATGCCGCTTGCTTCGGAGTGTTCGAGGATCTCGCGTACCAGAGAACGCGGGACGTAGATGCCGAACTGCGCGAGACCGAGCACCATCCGGTTGAAGGCCACGGCGGCATCGTCGAATTCCTGCACATTGTTTCCGCCGATCGCCGGAACATCATTGAACTGGAACTCGGCGACGGCGTTCGAAGCGGTCGCCAGCTCGGATACCGGTCGCCGTATCCGTTCCGCGAGTTGCCAGAGCCGAAGCATGGCCAGCGCGATCAGGACCAGACCTGCGATACCGCCATAGATGAGGTACCGGATCATGTCGTCGTAGCTGGACGAGGTTTCATCGACATAGATCCCGACCGTGTAATCGACCGTCGGGGTCACCGGAACCTTGTCGGTCAGAGCCAGGAACCGCCGGTCATCGACCTCGGCAGTCAGAACCTGAATGCCGTCGCCAACCTCCAACTCCGTCGAGTTATGTCCAGCCGGGTCGAGAAGCGCAGCCAAAACGGGATCGCCGAGTTCGGACCCGTGAATGAGCGGACGTTCCCGGGTCATCCGCTCGGAGACCCTGCTATCTGTGAGTGACGGGTGTGCTATGACAGAATTGTTCTGGTCCAGAACGAAGACCGATCCATTGGCAAGGTCGAGACGGCTTGTGTAGTCGGAGAGATCCTGGAGCGAGATCGCACTCGCCGAGAAACCGAGATATTCCCCCCGATGATCGAAGAGGGGGCTGCGCAGTGTCATCAGCGTGGTGTTGGCGATCTCCGAGAAGATCGGTTCAGCGATGAAAGGTTCCGCAACCTGCCGGGCCTCTTCGACGGCTTGCGCTTCCCGCGAACCGGGAGCATAGGTCCCGCGCACCGGCGCTCCGCTGCTGGCAATCACTTCGAAATTTCCGTCCGGCCAGAAAAAGCCCATGGCGTGAATCTGCGAGTGCAACTGCATCGTCGTATGCACCATTTCAACGCTGATCGGGTCGAGCGGAGCGACGTCCTCGAGCACGCGCTTGCCGATCAGTTCGGCGGCGATGATTGGCGGTTCCACATGAGTTTCGAGAAGACGCGCGGTCCCGCGCATCAGGTTGTGGGCATTGTCGCGCAGCACTACGAGCGCGCTCTGTGACCCGAAATACAGGGTCACAGCCAGGAGCGCCGCGAGCGCAACGAGGAACAGCCCACCTATATCCCGCAGCAGGACGGTCCGGATCGTGATTCGGTCTTCCCGAGGCAGCGCTCGTTTATCCAAGGTCATTGCGCTCCGAGCCACTCGCGATAGCAAATCGCGTCACCCTGAGATTCTGCTTCGTAAATCCCCCGGGCGATCGCACGTGCGAGGCAGTTGGCCGCAAATGCCCCCAATCTTGCAAGCTCTGGGGCGGGACGGGCGAGATCGCGCTGGCCGGTGGAAATGCCGAAGACAGTATCGCCGTCAAACGGCGTGTGAGCGGGGCGGATCGCATGCGTCAGGCCCTGCTGCGCCATGAGCGCGAACTGCCGGCATTGCGCCTTCGAGAGCCGCGCGTCGGTTGCGACCGCGGCGATCGTCGTATTCTCGCCCGCGCGGGCGAGTTTGGGCAGGCTGACACCGCTTGTCCGGTCCTCCGGCACCGGTACTCTGCCGCCATACTCTCCGTCAATCTCGACATCCCAGGCGAAAAAAGCGCCAGAAACCGGATAGGTCGCTGCGCCCACGGCGTTGACCGCTGCGAGCGCGCCAACCGTCGTGCCATCTTCAAGCCTGATCGAGGCACTCCCGAGACCGCCCTTGAAGCCGCTCGCCTGTGCGCCATATCCGGCGCCGGCATTTCCGAGCGCGAAATCGGTGGCCGCGGTTTCGGCGGCAGAGCGTCCGAGGTTCGGATAGGGGCTCGCGTCGCCCCATTCCTTGTCGCCGCCATTGTTCAGATCGAAGAGAATCGCCTCCGGCACGATCGGGACAATGGACGGCCCGGCCCTGAAGCCGGTTCCCTTGGAGCGAAGATGCGCCATCACGCCACCGGCCGCGTCGAGCCCGAAGGCGGAACCGCCACTCAGGACCAGCGCGTTGATCGCGGCAACTGTCGCTTCCGGGCGCAGCAGGTCGAACTCGCGGCTGCCGGTCCCGCCGCCTCGCGCATCGACCGAGGCCACCATCTCACCACTCTCGGGGACCAGTACGGTGACCCCGCTTCTGATACGGGAGTCCTGGGCGTTGCCGACCCGCAGCCCAGGCACATCCGTAATCAGGTTCCGTTCCGCAGGCCGCGGCTGCATCTTCCCTCCCGATGAGGCATACCCGCCCCCAAGGATCGTCTATTGGATTGATCGCACAAAATCTTTATATACACGGCGTTCTCCAACAAGGACGGTTTGATGAGTTCCCTGGACAACGCGGTCGGGCGCCGGCGCACCTTCGCGATCATCGCGCACCCGGACGCCGGTAAGACGACGCTTACGGAAAAACTGCTGCTGTTCGGCGGCGCCATCCAGATGGCGGGCGCTGTCAAGGCGCGCGGCCAACAGCGGCGTGCGCATTCCGACTGGATGAAGGTCGAGCGTGAACGCGGCATCTCGGTCGCCTCCTCGGTCATGACCTTCGATTACGGGAACAACACCTTCAATCTGCTCGACACGCCGGGCCACGAGGACTTCTCGGAAGACACCTACCGGACCCTTACGGCGGTCGACAGCGCGATCATGGTGATCGACGGCGCGAAGGGTATCGAGGAACAGACCTTGAAGCTGTTCGAGGTCTGCCGGCTGCGCGATGTGCCGATCATCACATTCGTCAACAAGATGGACCGCGAGGCGCGGGACAGTTTCGAGCTGCTCGACGAGATCGAGCAGAGCCTTGCGCTCGACGTCACGCCGGCCAGCTGGCCGATCGGCATGGGGAAGAGCTTTCGCGGCTGTTACGACCTTTTGAATGACAAGCTCATCCTGATGGACCGCGGCAGCCACGATGCGCCGGACGAAGGCCAGACCTGCGAGGGACTCGACGACTCCAAGCTCGACCAACTGCTGCCCGCCTCCGCCGTCGGCCAGCTCCGCGAGGAAGTGGAAATGGCGCGCGGGCTCTGCCCCGAATTCGATCCGGACGCCTTCCTCGGCGGCCATATGACCCCGGTCTATTTCGGCAGCGCGGTGAACAATTTCGGCGTGCGTGAACTGCTTGACGGTGTCGCGCGCTATGCGCCGTCGCCGCGCCCGCACCCGACCAAGACCCGCAAGGTGACGCCGGACGAGAAGAAGGTCGCGGCCTTCGTCTTCAAGATCCAGGCGAACATGGACCCGAAACACCGGGACCGTATCGCCTTCGCCCGGATTTGCTCCGGCCATTTCAAGCGCGGTGCAAAGCTGAAGCATGTTCGCAGCGGCAAGGTGATGAACATCCACAACCCGGTGATGTTCCTGGCCCAGGACCGTGAAATCGCGGACGAAGCCTGGCCGGGCGATATCATCGGCATTCCGAATCACGGCAATCTGCGCATCGGCGATGCGCTGACCGAGGGCGAGGACCTGCAGTTCAACGGCATCCCGAGCTTCGCTCCGGAACTCCTGCAGCGGGTCCGGCCCACCGATCCGCTACGTGCGAAACACCTAGAGAAGGCGATCGTCCAGCTCGCGGAAGAGGGGGCGGCGAAGGCCTTCAAGACCCGGATTGGCGGCAGCTGGGTCGTCGGCGTAGTCGGCGCTCTGCAGTTCGACGTGCTCGCCGACCGGATCCGCACGGAATACGACGTCCCGGTCAGTTTCGAGCCGGCGGCCCTGCATACGGCGCGCTGGCTGGAAGCGGACGATCCGGGCGAACTGAAGAAGTTCATGGACGCCAACCAGGGCGATCTTGCCGACGATCATGACGACATGCCGGTCTTCATGGCCCGTAACGGCTGGCATCTTCAGCATACCGCGGAGAACTGGCCGAAGGTCCGCTTCCTCAAGGTAAAGGAACAGATGGCCTGATGAGGCCCTGCCGCGAGTAACACCGTCATCCTCGCGAGAGCGGAGACCTCGGGATAAACCCGTCCCTTAGAGCGCCCCTGGTCCGGGCATCCTCAATCGGCTTGTTCGATCCGGCACTGATAGCAGTTGTTCTTTGCCGATCGCGCATGGACATAGCGCACTTCCGGATGGGCTAGGATCTCGTCGGCGGCCGTCTCGATCTCGGCGGCGGCTACAACCGTACCCGTCCCGTAGACAATCCGGTCATCCGCGCCGTAGCCGCGTAGCATGAGCCGGTCCCAGCCCCTGAACATTTCCGGCACCCGGTCCTCCAAGGCGTAGCGGGCGCAGCGCTTCGCATGCAAGAAGATCGGGCCCAGTTCTGCGTAGGGCTGGGCAGCGGTGAAGGGGCGGTGCGCAAGAACCAGATAATCCTCGCCCGCGGCGATGTCCGAGAGGCAATGCCGGCACGGCATCGAACCGCCCGCGGAGGTTTTCCGCTCCGGTATCTGTCCGTTGGCATCAGCGCCGCCGGCCTGATAGTGCCGAGCGACTTCCGTCGAGAGCGCGATATAGCGTTTGTCCGTCATGGATCCGATCCGTCCAATAAGTTTCGATGGACCAGATCCTCGACGTTCTCCTGCGGCCGCGATATCCGCGCCTTGCGTGCTATTTCTATTTCGAACGCCAGGCGCTCCAGAGATCCTGCAACTGAAAGCCCCAATAGGCGCATTGCGCGATGAGCGGGCCGAGCGGGCCTCCGGCGAAATCGAGCCCGAACGGCGCAAAGAGCTTGTAGGTCTCGTCGCTCTCCGCGATGGCCTTCGCCACGACCTCGCCGCCCGCCGTCGTCGCGCACATGCCGTGCCCGCCATAGCCCTGATTGAACCAGACTCCGTCCGACAGGCGGCCGATCTGCGGCATCTTGTGCACCGAGTATCC
Source organism: Nisaea sp. (assembly GCF_965216895.1). Classification (GTDB taxonomy): domain Bacteria; phylum Pseudomonadota; class Alphaproteobacteria; order Thalassobaculales; family Thalassobaculaceae; genus Nisaea. The sequence continues at coordinate 784,173 of NZ_OZ244205.1, read as the reverse complement.
CATGGTCCCCGGCCAGGCGACCTCCGCCCTAATGCCTTCGAGCTGGGGATAGATCCGCAGAATATCCCCGATCATCTTCTTCTCGAGATCGCGCGGCGAGAGATTCGAGCTGACCCGGCCGCCCCAGAGCAGACGGGTATCCGGCAGCGCCCGGTAATAGTCGTTCGCGATCCGGCTGTCCGAGGTCCCATAAGGGGTGCGGATCGCATCCTGCAAACGTTCCCCGAGCGGTTCGGTCAGGACGACATAGGTGCCGACCGGCAGGGTCGCGCGCGACAGTTTCGGGTGTAGGTGGCCGATGTAACCCGAACAGCAGATCACGACCTGATTCGCCGAGACGCTGCCCTTCGCCGTGTCGATCCGCTTTAGGTCGCGCGTCAGATCCATATGTGTGACGGCGGACCCTTCGAAGATCCGCGCTCCGCCGGCCTCCGCGGCGTCCGCGATCCCGTTGGTGAAATTGAGCGAGTGGAACTGGAACGCCGTCGGGTTCAACACCCCCTCGTGATAGCGCTCCGTGCGATAGAGTTCCCGCATCTGTTCGCGGCTTTGAAATTCGAGACCGAGATCGAATCGCTCGTTCATCACGTCCGTGTTCGCCTTCATGCCGTCTGCATTCGCGAACCAGGAGGCCTTCATGATCCCCGGCCGCATGGGGCCCGCATCGATTTCGTACCGGTTGATCCGGTCTTTGATGAGCTCCAGCGCGTCGAGAGTGAGTTGGAACAGCGCGCTTGCGTCAGCCCGTCCAACCCGCGCCTCGATCTCTTCGAGACCAAGACTGTAGCCTCCGCTGACAAATCCTCCGTTGCGTCCGGAGGCTCCCCAGCCGACCCGGTTTGCCTCGAGAAGCACGACATCGCGCCCGCGCTCCGCCAATCCGAGCGCGGTGGCGAGTCCCGCCATCCCGCCGCCGATAACGCAAATATCGCACTCCGCGTCCGCGTCGAGAACGGGACGCGAGGGGGGCGCCTTGACGCTTCGGCTGTAATAGCTGTCGACATAGGGGGCGGCGGATGTCGTCGCGTTCTTCATAGTGGGTACCATTCTGCTGCTCGGCTCTTGCCAGCCTTATAACGGGTTGGAGCCCGGTCCGGTCAAATTGTGGGGAGTCTCACAGTGCGACTGGCGATGACGGATTAGCCCCTCTGCTCGGGGCATCGATTAAGCTTTTCTCCACGAATTTCATCTAAATTTTTATTTAGAAAACAGGGGATTAGCCTATGGAAATCGTTACATACCATGCACTGACAACCGTTTGTAATGCATATCGCTCTTTAAACTTTACAATTCGAAACCATTTTGATGGAATGGTAACAGTTCGTAAGCAACGGAACATCCGACGCGGAGGCCACCAATGACCGTCCAGACACTTCGACGCTCTGCCCTGAAGATCGATACGGCCGATATCGCCGTTGGCGGAAACGCGGAAGACGTACGGGCGAGCTACATGGAACTCACGGCCATGCTCGACCGGCTGCACCGACGTTATCTCGATGTCGTCCGTGTCGAACTGGAAAGCATGGGCATCAACAACATCAATCCGTCTCAGGCCCTGATGCTGGTCGGGATCGGCGACGAGGACATCCCGGTCCGCGATCTGATCCACCGCAAGGGATACCAGGCCTCGACCGTGTCATACAACGTCAAGAAGCTGTCCGAGTACGGCTATCTCGAGCAGGAGCGCGCCGCGCACGACCGCCGGTCGGTGCGCCTTCGGCTCTCTCCGAAAGGCCGGGACGTGGTTGCGCGGCTGCGGGACCTCGAACAGCGCCACATGGAATTTACCAAGGGTCGCGCCGATCTCGCGAAAGAGATGGACGCCGCAACCGCGACCCTGCGTCAGCTCGATCAAATCTGGGCCGAATACATAACTTTCGGCTAAGCCCCACCCCCGAGGCATCCTGAGCGCGCCGCTTCTGCGGCGCGTTTTTTATGTGCAAGCGGTGTCGAGCGCGGCGCGGGCCAGCAGTCGCGTCGAATCGAGCGTGGGAAGAGCGCAGTTCGCGTCGCTGATAATCAGGGGAATTTCAGTGCATCCGAGGATGACGGCATCGCAACCGGCGCTCTTGAAACCCTCGATGACGTCCCGGAAATAGGCCACCGACGACGGACGGATGATTCCTGGCACCAGCTCGTCCAGGATGATCCGGGCGGATTCGGCGATCTCGTCGGGTGACGGGCGCAGCCAGGCAATCCCTTCCGCATCCAGCTTTTCCGGATAAATGTCGCTTTCCACCAGCCAGCGCGTGCCGGTGATGCCGAGCTTTGCATAGCCGTTCTCGACCGCGGCGGCCGTCACGGCGTCCGCGATATGCAGCCAGGGAAGCGGGGATCGGCCGGCAAGCAGGGAGAATGCTTGGTGGATCGTGTTGTCGGGGCAGATCAGAAAGTCTGCCCCGACGCGCTCGAGCCGCCGGGCCGAATCCAGCATCAGTTCGGCAACTCCCTCGAGGTCGCCCTTTTCCAGGCAGGCCACATACCGGGAGAGCGACGGCGTATGCATGGAGATTTCCGGATGGACATGCGCGCCGAGACGTTCCGCCGCCTCCGAACAGATCGTGCGGTAACAGAGCGCCGCGCCCTCGGCCGAACAGCCGACGATGCCGATATGTTTCATCTGCCGCATCGGCGACCTAGAGATCGCCCGTCATGACGTAACGCAGGATTGCCGCGACCTGTGCGGGCGTTTCGGCCACGGCGAGCGCCGCGCCGTCAACCTCTTTCAGCGGATGGGTCAGGGACGGGTCATGCTGAACGATCAAAGGCTTGCCGAGCGCGGCCGCATAGCCCGCATCGAAGGCCGCGTTCCATTGTTTGTACTTGTCGCCGAACCGCACAACAACCACGTCGGCGCGCTCGATCAGGGTTCGGGTCCGGATCGCATTGACCTTGGCACCCTTGTGGTCGGCCCAGAATTTGTTCTCTTCGGCGCCGAGGATCGCCACGCCGCAATCGTCGCTGTTCTCGTGGATCGTCACCGGGGCAGTGAAGGTAATGTCGAGATTGGCGTCGTTCGCCGCGTCTTCGATTTCCTTGCGCCAATCCGTATGGATTTCGCCCGACAGGTAGACCTCTAACTCAGTCATCGATTTCTCCTCCCAATCATCTGCCTTTGATAGCTGATTCGAGCCGACAATGCAGCGCCATGCATGAACAAACGTTTTGCGCGCAATTCATTCGTTTGCGATTCCTTGTCATTGGAACGAATGGCGTCATCCGCCCGTACCGGACGGAGATTTGCCATGTGGTCCGTCAAAGTCGGCTTAGCGATCGTTGTGAGCCTGGTATCGCTCGCAGGATGCGGCGAGCCGGTCCCGGAGGGCGGCGCGGCGGCATCTTGCTGACGCTTCAGCCATCGATCGGCCATGCCGTCGAAGCTGTCGTCGATGAAATTCCGGAGCGGACCGAGCTGGACAGCTATCCCGGGGAACTCGGACAGGTCATCACCAATCTCGTCGACAAAGCGGTCGAACATGCCTTTCCCGAGGGGGCCGGAAATATCCGTCTTGAGGTGTCCGAGCCGGAGCCGGCGTTGTAGTCGATCAAGGTCGAAGACAACCGGACCGGCATGACACAAGACGTCGCGGATCAGATAATCAATCCGTTCTTCACCACCAAATTCGGACAGGGCGGCACCGGACTCCGACTGCATATTTCCTACAACGCCGTCACAAATGTCCTTGGCGGCACATTGTCTGTCGCCAGCATGCCAGGCGACGGAAGCGCTTTCGACGTGACGATTCCCCTGCTGGCGCCGCAGCCGGATGACGATCCGGCGAGCGACGAAGAAACGACCTAACGTAGTTCCGCCGCGTCACCGCCAAACGATCAGGGCTGTCCCGGGTTCCATTGACATTCGACAGGCAAGAAGCTGAAATCAAACCGTCACACATGATGGCATCGCGAGTCCGGGACATCGCCGGACCGGAGACTGAACGGGCTCCCCTCGGAAAGGGGCGACGCGCAAAAGAATGCCACGGGTGCGGCGGGAGGATTTGACACAATGAAACAGGGATAAATGTGTCCGGACGGGTCCGGAGCACAGGCCGTTTCGCTTTTCGGGGGACTGATATGACTTTCATTTCGCGCCGCCAGGCTCTGACCACGCTGGCCGCTCTCAGCGCAATTTCGATGCTGCCGGTGGCAGCGAACGCAGCCGACAAGATCAAGGTCGCGGGCATTTATACCCAACCGATCCAGCAGAAATGGGATGCCCGCCTGCACCAGGGCCTCGAGGCCGCAAAGGCCGCCGGCAAGATCGAGTATTCCTTCTCCGAAAAGGTTTCCAACACCGACTATATCCGGGTGCTGCGCGAATATGCCGAAAGCGGTGTCCAGCTGATCGTCGGCGAGGCCTTCGGCATCAGTCGCGAAGCACGCAAGGTGGCGGACGAATATCCGAACGTCGCCTTTCTGATGGGCGATCCGTTCAAGCCGCACGGAAGCAATTTCTCGGTCTTCGACAACTACATTCACGAGCCCTGCTACCTGATGGGCGTCATCGCCGGACACATGACCAAGTCGAAAAAGATCGGCATGGTCGGCGGCTATCCGATCGGCGAGGTGAACCGGTTGTTCCATGCCTTCATGAACGGCGCCCGCTCGGTCGATCCCGACATCCAGTTCAAGGTGACATTCATCGGTTCCTGGTACGACCCGCCGAAGGCCAAGGAAGCCGCCTTCGCGCAGATCGAGTCCGGCGTCGACGTGCTCTATGCCGAACGCGCAGGCGTGGTCGATGCGGCGCGCGAGAAGGGCATCATCGCCTTCGGCAACGTGAATGACATGAACAAGGAGGAGAACGGCAAGGATGTCGTCGTGACCTCCGCGCTCTGGCACATGGAAGCAGCCATCGCGCACGCCATTGATCTGGTCAAGGCCGGCAACTTCAAGGCCGAGGATTACAAGGAATGGACCATGATGCAGAAGGGCGGCGCCAGCCTCGCCCCGTATTATGAGTTCGAGGACAAAATCCCCGCGGAAGCCAAGGCCAAGGTCGAGGAGTTGAAAGCGAAGATCCTCTCGGGCGAATTCGTGGTCGAGATCAACGACGAAGAACCCAAGTCGACCTTCTGATCCCGCGCGGGCTTACCCTGTGACTGAACAAACCGGAGACGTGATGCCCCTGCTGAGCTTCAGGGGCATCACCAAGCGTTTCGGTCCGCTGACCGCGAACGAGGCGATCACGCTCGACCTGGTGGAGGGAGAGGTTCTTGCGCTGCTCGGCGAGAACGGAGCCGGCAAGACCACGCTGATGAACATTCTCTTCGGCCACTACCTGGCGGACGAGGGTGAAATCCTGATCGACGGCGCCCCGCTGCCGCCCGGCTCGACCGATGCCGCGATCCATGCCGGCATCGGCATGGTGCACCAGCATTTCACGCTCGCAGAGAACCTGACGGTACTGGAAAACATCACGCTTGGCACCGAGCCGCTCTTTGCCTGGCGCCGGAGCATCCGCGCCGCGCGGGACAAGATATCGGCGATGGCGGCGGAATACGGCCTTGATACCGATCCGGACAAACGGGTCGGCGAGCTTTCCGTCGGCGAGCGCCAGAGAGTCGAGATCCTGAAGGCGCTCTATCGCGACGCCCGCATCCTGATTCTGGACGAGCCGACGGCGGTGCTGACGCCGCAGGAATCCGACAGTCTGTTCGAGACCCTGAAGAAACTGACCGCCCGCGGCCTCGCGGTGATTTTTATCTCGCACAAGCTGAACGAGATCCTGAGCCATACCGACCGGGTCGTGGTGCTCCGCCGCGGCAAGGTCGCGGGAACGGTCAGGACCTCGGATGCGGACCGTGCGGGCCTGGCGCGGATGATGGTGGGCGAGGAGGTGACGCGACCGACCGCCGAGGCGATGGCGGCGGGGACACCCGTCGTGCGGCTCGCCGGGGCTTCCTTCAGGGCCGGCTCGGAAGCGCAAAGCCTCAAGTCCGTCAGCCTTGAGATCCGCGCCCACGAAATCGTCGGCCTCGCAGGCGTCGCCGGAAACGGCCAGCGCACGCTCGCCGGCCTGCTATCCGGTCTTGCCGTGGCTGACAGCGGCGTAGTCGAGATCCTCGGCGCCCCCGGAACCGATGATCCGACGGAACTTGTCGCGCGCGGCGTCGCACGCATCCCGGAAGACCGGCACGCAACCGGCGTTGTCGGCGAGATGCCGCTCTGGGAGAACATCATCAGCGAAGAACGTCGCAGCGCGGAAATTGCCCGTGGCGGCATCCTGATCGACAAGGGCAGGGCACTGGAGCGCACCCGGGGCCTGATCAATGAGTTCGATATTCGTTGCGAAGGTCCGGAAGCGGAAACGCGTTTACTTTCAGGCGGTAACATGCAGAAGCTGATCCTGGCGCGAGTGCTGTCGCGCGGTCCGCGCTTCATCCTCGCCAACCAGCCGGTGCGCGGCCTCGACGAGGGGGCGATCGCCTATGTCCAGCGCCGTCTGCTGGAAGCTCGCAGGGACGGCGCGGGTATCCTGCTGATTTCCGAGGACCTTGATGAGCTCTTCGCGCTCAGCGACCGGATTTGCGTGATGTATCACGGCCATCTGACGGCGGCGCGTCCCGCATCCGAGCTCACCGTCGAACAGGTCGGCCTCATGATGTCCGGCCAGGACATGGAGGCCGCCTGATGCGCATCGAGACGCGCCAGCAGGTCGAGTTCTGGCGCATTCTGCTGGCGCCTGTTCTCGCCGTCCTTGCTACGCTGGTGCTCGGCGCCGGTCTGATTCTCTGGGCGGGCGAGCCGGTGCTTGCCTCCTACTGGGCCTTGCTGAAGGGCGCGCTCGGCTCCGCCTTCGCCGTCAACGAGACCCTGACCCGGACCACGCCGCTGATCTTCACCGGCCTGGCGGCCGCCGTCGCCTTCCGGGCCAAGTTCTACAATATCGGCGCCGAGGGGCAGCTTTATTGCGGGGCACTGGCCGCCACCTTCTTCGGCACCGGCCTGATCGGCCTGCCGCCGGTGCTGATGATCCCGTTCCTGATGCTGGTGGGTGCGATTGCCGGCGGCGCGATCCTGATCGTGCCGGTGCTGCTGAAAACGCACATGAAAGTCGACGAGGTGGTGACCACGCTGCTTCTGAATTTCGTCATCCTGCTGCTGGTCGGCTATCTGCTCGAAGGCCCCTGGAAAGACCCGATGTCGCTCGGCTGGCCGCAGGCGGCACCGATCGTGGACGAGGGGATCTGGCCGCCGCTGCTTGCCAAGGGGCGGCTCCATCTCGGCTTCGTCTTCGCTCTGGCGGCAGCCGTGCTTGCCTGGGCGCTGATGCGCTTCACCGTCTGGGGCTACGAGATCCGCGCCGTCGGCCTCAACGCCTCCGCCGCCGGCTTCGCCGGCATCGGCGTCAATGCGACGGTCATCCGCACGGCGCTGATTTCCGGCGGTCTGGCCGGATTGGCGGGAGTCAGCGAAGTGGCGGGCCTCAAGGGCTACCTCACCCTCGATCTCTCGCCTGGCTTCGGCTATGCGGGCATCGCCGTCGCCATGCTGGCGCAGCTGCATCCGCTCGGCGTCATTCTTTCCGCCTTCTTCATCTCCGCCATCTATGTCGGGGCCGACGCGATGAGCCGATCGACCGATATCCCGACCTATATCGCGGATGTGCTGGTCGGGCTCTCGGTCCTGGCCGTCCTGGTCAGCGTCATGCTGACCCGCTACCGCATCCGCTGGAGCTGAGGCAATGATCGGCGACCTGCTCGAAATCCTCCTCACCGCCGGCTTCTGGGCCGCGACCATCCGCATCGTCAGCCCGCTTATTCTCGGCACTCTCGGGGAACTGATCTGCGAGCGCGCTGGGGTCCTCAATCTCGGCATCGAGGGCATCATGACGATGGGGGCGATGGCCGGGTGGATGTGGGTCTATCAGGGTGGAGACCTGTGGGGCGGGATTCTATTCGCCGCCTTCATCGGCGCCCTGTTCGGCATGTTTCACGCGGGTTTCACGGTCCATCTCGGGCTCTCGCAGCATGTGACGGGCATCGGCATCACGCTCTTCGCCTCGGCGCTCAGCTACTACGTCTTCCGCATGATGCTTCCGGAAGCGACGACACCACCAAAGATCGTCCCGTTCCAGCCCCTCGCCGTTCCGGTGCTTTCCGACATCCCGGTGATCGGCGAGGCGCTATTCACCCAGACGCCGCTGACCTATCTGGCGCTGCTTTCGGTCCCCGCGGTCTGGTACGTGCTGGAGCGCACGCCGCTCGGCCTTGCCGTGCGCATGGCGGGAGAAAACCCAGTTGCGGTCGAGAGCCAGGGCATCGACGTGCTGGCGGTGCGCACCGGCGCCGTGATGGTCGGCAGCGCCTTCATGGCCGTTGGTGGCGCGTTCATCACCATGAGCGCCTTCGATGCCTTCTATTTCGGCATGATCAATGGCCGCGGATGGATCTGCGTCGCGCTGGTGATCTTCGCCTCCTGGCGTCCCGGAAAGGCACTTCTCGGGGCACTACTCTTCGCCGGGCTCGACGCCCTGCAGGTGCGGGCGCAGCAGCTCGCCGGCGCACAGATCCCCTACCAGTTCTTTCTCATGGCCCCGTACCTGCTCTCGATCGCCGCGATGGTGGTCATGGCACGGCGGGCGCGCTATCCAAAGGCATTGCTGGTGCCGTTCCGGCGCGGCGACCGGGTCTGATCATAAGGTTACAAAGATGCTCGATATCCTGATCACAAACGCGACGCTTCCAGACGGGCGCACAGGGCAGTCCATCGCCATCGCGGGAGGCAAGATCGCCGAGCTCGGCCCGAAGGTGAACGGCGAGGCAGTCCGGACGATCGATGCCGCCGGGTGCCTCGTGACGCCGCCCTTCATCGACCCGCATTTCCATCTGGATTCGACCCTCAGCCTCGGAGAGCCGCGTCTGAACCAGTCCGGCACGCTGTTGGAAGGCATCCAGCTCTGGGGCGAGCTGAAACCGCATCTTACCGGCGATGCGATCAAGCAGCGGGTGAGAGAGCTCGCACGCTGGTCCATTGCCAAGGGCACGCTCGCAATCCGCAGCCATGTCGACACTTCTGACCCACGCATGATCAATGTCGACGCGCTGATCGAGGTGCGCGAAGAGCTGAATCCATACATAGATATTCAACTCGTCGCCTTTCCCCAAGACGGCTATTTCCGCTCGGCCGTCAATGTAGAGAACGTCGCGCGGGCGCTCGACAAGGGGGTCGACGTGGTCGGCGGGATCCCGCATTTCGAGCGGACGATGGAGGACGGCGCACGCTCGGTGCGCGCACTCTGCGAGCTTGCGGCGGAGCGCGGCCTCAGGGTCGACATGCATTGCGACGAGACCGACGATCCGATGTCGCGCCATATCGAGACGCTGACGGCGGAAACCAAGCGCCTCGGGCTAGAGGGCAGGGTGGCCGGCTCGCACCTGACCTCGATGCATTCGATGGACAATTACTACGTCTCGAAGCTCCTGCCGCTGATGGCGGAGAGCGAAATCCACGCGATCCCGAACCCGTTGATCAACATCACCCTGCAGGGCCGCCACGACAGCTACCCGAAACGCCGAGGCATGACCCGGGTGAAGGAGATGACGGCGCATGGAATCAATGTCGCCCTTGGCCATGACTGCGTCATGGATCCCTGGTACAGCCTCGGCAGCCACGACATGCTGGAGGTCGCCCACATGGCGGTCCATGTCGGCCAGATGACCGGCGTCGAGGAGATGACGGCGATGTTCGCAGCCGTCACGGATAATTCCGCGAAGGCGATGGGGCTGGAAGGCTACGGCATTGAAGAGGGCTGCAACGCAGATCTCGTCATCCTTCAGGCGGGCGATCCCATCGAGGCGATCCGCCTGAAGCCGAACCGGCTCTTCGTGCTGCGCCGCGGCAAGGTCATCGCCGAGGCGCCGCCACAGGTGAGCAAGGTGACGATCGGCGGCGAGACCGGTGCGGTTGACTTCCGCCGCGTCTAGGCGAGTTCCGCGTCCAGCGCCGAGAACAGTTTCTCGACGTCACCCATGTCGTTGAAGAGGTAGGGACTGACCCGCAGGGCATTGTTGCGGAAGCAGATATGCGCGCCGCGCGCGGCCATTTTTTCCGCCAGCCCCTCCGGCCAGGGAGTCTCTCTATAGAGCCCGATGAAGTGCCCGATACGCCGATCCTTCGGCGGATGCTTCAGCCCGCGCTCTGCCGCGCGCTCCGCCACGGCATCGACCAATCCTGTCAGGTACGCGTGGATCGCGGTCGGCGTCCATTCGGCGATCTGCTCGAGCGCCTTAACCGACATCGGCATGTGCACCATGCTGTCAGCGGCCCCCATATCGAAGCGCCGCGCGCTCGGCTTCAACTCACCGCCGATCCCGTCGCCGCTCTCCATCGATGGCGCTCCCGTGCGGGCCTGCTGGTTCAGCTCCAGCGGCATGCCCTTATGGTGCTTCGGGGCGACATACATGAAGCCCATCGTGTCGGGGCAGAGCAGCCACTTGTAGCCCGACGCGACGATGAAATCGGCCGGGACCTTGTCCAGCTCGAAGGGACGTGCCGCGAGCGACTGTGTCGCATCGACGACGAGCGGGATCCCGCGCCGCCGGCACTCGGCGCTGACGGCTTCCAGATCGACCAGCGCACCGTCCGACCAGTGGCAGTTGGGCAGGGCGACGATGCCGACACCGTCATCGAGCGACTCCAGCACCGGCCCGGTCCAATCAAAATCCTCGCCGCGCCGGACAAGTCGGACATCGCCGCCGGCAATCCGGGCAAGGCGGATCCAGGCATAGACGTTGGAAGGGAACTGCCCGCCGAGCATCAATACGTCCTTGCCGGGTTCGAGGCGCAGATTGGCGGCGGCGGTTGCTATGCCGTAGCTGGTACTGAAACAAAAGGCCACATTGTCCGCGCTTGCCCCGATCAGCCCGCCGAAGAGCGCGCGGCATTGTTCCATTTCCGTTGCGAGATTGGCCCGTTCGGGAGCCCAGGGATGCAACTTGCGGCGCATCCCGCGTTCACCGGCCTCGAAACTGCTCCTGAGGCATGGTGACTGGCTCGCGGTATTGAAATAGGCGAGACCTTCGGGAAGGTCGAACTTGTCACGCTGGCAGGAGAGGGGCATGGAGAGCAGCTCCGTCGGGAATGGGATGCCCCGTGGCGAATGCCCCGGGAGCTCAAATAGACGGCGTCCGGCATGTCAGGGTCAAGTTCGCCATCACGGTGGCGATCATTCCCGCTCCACACGGCTCCATCGGACGTATCTTACGCGTTGGTCGCCGAGCAGAGAGCCGGCGTAGGCGGAGGAGCTCAGGAAATTGGTGATTCCGACCAGGTGAGTCGGAGTGGTGTGATCGTTTCCCAATGGAAGGACCATACGCTCGCCGAGCACACTTGCTCCTGCGTCCGACTGATGATCGGTCACGATGAAGAAGGCGGCGCGCATTTCAATGAGCATCTGCCAGCGTTCGAGGATCGCCTTCGCCGCCTCGGGTTGCATGATATCGGATAACCGTGCCCCCTTCAGGTTGCGGCGGTAGTGCTGCGTATGCTCCTCGCCGGCGATCCGGTAGACGAAATCCCCCTCTGGCAGCGCCTCGGTGACGAATATATTCGGAAGCGCCCATGGAAATTCCACGGGATCCAGTTCAGCGTAGGCCGGCATCGCACGCCCGCCCCGCAACTCGAGCCAATAATCGAGAAACCTGCGATGCAGGTAAGCGTCCTCACGCGGTGCGAGTTCCGCGATGGGATACCGATCCTCTTCTCTGAATTCCATCGTCTGCTTGAAGTCCGTCTCGTGCAGTCGGCCCGCCACGACGTGTCACGGGACGCGATCCGAGTTTTATCGAAAAGACCTAAACAAAAAGAAAACGGCATCGGGATTGCGCCGTTCGAAGCGCCTGCGATGCGGGTTCGGGTGAGAAAGCATTTGGCGGATGGGGTGGGATTCGAACCCACGAGACGGTTACCCGCCTGCCGGTTTTCAAGACCGGTGCCTTCAACCGCTCGGCCACCCATCCGTTCGTCGAGAGAGACGAAGCCGGGTGTCTATACGCAACGAGGAGACTTCCCGCAACCGTCAAGAGAACGGGAAGGGCATTGATCAATTCGAGGGATTAGTACTACATATAGGGCTCAATCATCATACCTGAAAGAGTGTTTGCCCTGTGAACCGCAAAACCACGACTGCGGCCGCCAGCCGGAACCTGACCCAGGAAACCACCGAGGCCCTGCGCGCCAGAATTGCCGCCGGCCCCATGAAAGCAGGAGACCGCCTGCCGACCGAGAAGGAACTTGAAGCCGAGTTCGGCGTCAGCAGGACGGTAATCCGCGAGGCCGTGGCCGTACTGAAGGCGGACGGTTTGGTGGAACCGCGGCGCGGCGCCGGTATTTTCGTCCGCGACCCGGAAGGCTCGCGGCACAAGACCATTCCCACTTTCGTGCCGTCCGACGTGCACGAAGCCCTCGACCTGCTCGAATTGAGGATGGCGGTCGAGATCGAGGCCGCCGGGCTCGCGGCGACCCGGCGCAGCCTGTCCCAGGACGCGCGGATCCGCGACTGTCAGGCACTGTTCGAACGCGACATCGATGCCGGGGCCTCGGCGGTCGACCGGGATTCGGCTTTTCACCTCGCGATCGCCCAGGGCACGAACAACAGCCTGTTCACATCTTTTCTCGAGTCGCTCGGCCATAACGCCATTCCGCGCAGCACTCTCTCCGACGAGGACCGCGCACGGCTGATCGATCGCTCGTATCTCGAACGGGTCAACAAGGAGCACCGAGCCATTGTCGATGCCATTTCGGCCGGCGATGCCGACGGGGCGCGTCGTGCGATGCGCGATCATCTGAGCGGCAGCATCACCCGCTACCGGAAATCGCTTTCCTCCTGACGAGGTTTTCCCCGGAGAGCACAGGAGGCCCTGGCAATGACCGTGACTGTGGACCGCGTGACGGATGTCTGCACGAAACTCGGCGAGGGCGCCGTCTGGGACAGCGCGAGCGGAACGCTCTGGTGGGTCGATATCGCCGCACCGGCCCTGCACCGCTACATGCCCGAAACCGGCCGCACGGAACACTGGCCCATGCCCTCGGCGATCGGCTGCGTCGCACCGCGCCGCACCGGTGGTGCCATTCTCGGCCTTGAGCAGGGATGGTCGGGATTCGACCCGGCGGACGGGACGATCACGCTGATCAATGACCGCGCACCCGGACGTGCGGGCCATCGTTTCAACGACGGCGCCGTCGATCCCGCGGGACGGTTCTGGGCCGGGACCATGCCAAAGGCCGGCCCCCGCGATGCCGCCGCGGGGGAAGCCGGCGACGGCGAACTCTTCTGCCTCGAGCCCGATGGCTCCTGCCGCCCGGTCATCGACGCGCTCTACATCCAGAACGGCCTGGCCTTCTCGCCCGACGGCAAGCGCATGTACCTCTCCGACAGCTATCCCGCCGTGCGCACGATCTGGCAGTTCGATTACGATCTGGAAGGCGGCACGCCCTCGAACCGGCGCCTCTTCTTTGACACGCGCGAGGTCCCGGGGCGGCCGGACGGTGCCGCGATGGATGCGGACGGATGCTACTGGATGGCCGGGATCGACGGCTGGCAGATACTCCGCCTGACACCCGAGGGAAAGGTCGACCGCTCTATCGCCGTGCCGGTCGAAAAGCCGACCTGTCTTGCTTTCGGCGGCCCGGATCTCCGCGATCTCTACATCACCTGCATGGGCCCCGGCCTGATCACGCCAGGTACGGAAGCGCGGCAACCGGACGCCGGCGGCCTCTTCGCCTGCCATCCGGGTGTCGCCGGTTACGCACCGCCGCCGGCCGCAGCCTGACCCTCACCCCTCGATGAGGCGCGGCAAGGTCATCGATATCTCCGGAATGAAGGTTGTCAGCATCAGGGCGAACAGGATCGCGGCATAGAACGGCCAGATCGTCTTCACCGCCCGTTCGATCGGCACCTTGCCGACGGCGCAGCCGAGGAAGAGACAGGCCCCGACCGGCGGGGTGCAGAGTCCCAGTCCGAGATTCATCATGAGAACCATGCCGAACTGAACCGGATCCATGCCGATGGAAATGACGACCGGCAGAAAGATCGGCGTGCAGATCAGGATCAGCGCCGCCATGTCCATGATCATGCCGAGGATCAGCAGCATGGCGTTGATCATCAGCAACATGCCAATGGGGTTCTCGGTCACGCCGGTCATGAAGTCGATCATCCGCGACGGCACCTGATAGAAGGTCAGCATATAGGCGAAGGCCGTCGCGGAGGCGACCAGGATCAGCACCATCGAGGTCGTCCGCACCGAGTTGATCACCGCGGTCTTGAAGGCCTCCCAACTGAGCGAGCGGTACACGAGGAGTGTCACGATGAAGGCATAGAGCGTCCCGAAGGCGCCGGACTCGGTTACCGTGAAAATCCCCGAAAGCACGCCGCCGACGATGATCACGGCTGTGAAGAGTCCCGGCAGGGCCGCCACGAAGCTGAGGAAGAGGGCGGTGAAGCCGGGGAAGACCTCGACCGGATAGTTCCGACGGACGGCGATGATATAGGCCGCGACAGCGAGGCAGATGCACATGAGCACGCCGGGCACGACGCCGGCGAGAAACAGCTGCGAAATCGAGATTCCACCGCCCGCGGCGATGGCGAAGAGGATCATGTTGTGGCTCGGCGGCACAAGGATGCCGGCGATCGAGGAGGTTACGGTCACGTTCACCGCGTAGTCGTCGTCATAGCCCTTTTCCTTCATCACCGGGATCAGGATAGAGCCGAGCGCGGAGATATCGGCGACCGCGGAACCGGAAATCCCGCCGAACAGCATGGAGGAGAGCACGTTCACGACGCCAAGCCCGCCGCGCACCTTGCCGACGGCGGCCGAGGCGAAGCGCACGAGCCGGATCGCGATCCCGCCATGGAACATGAGCTCGCCGGCAAAGATGAAGAAGGGGATCGCCATGAGCGAGAAGACGTTGATCCCGGATATGATGCGCTGGAAGGCCACGACCAGCGGCAGTCCCTCCATGAAGAAGGCGGTGACAGCGGCGACGGCGAGCGCGAAGGCGACCGGAACACCGATGAAGACGCAGACGGCGAACACGCCGAGCAGAATAAGAAGACCCATGATGCGCCCCTGTCAGCTCTGGTTACGCGGATCCGGGGTCTTCTCCCGGAAAAATCTGATCAGATGACCGATCGAATAGAGCAGGCAGGCCGCTCCGCAGAATGTGAGGGGAACCGCCCTCAGCCCTTCCGGCAGATCGATGAGCGGGATCTGGGTGCTCCATTTGAAGAGCACGAGCTTGTATGTCTGCACCATCATCACGAGTCCGAAACCGCCCATGATCAGATAGGTCAGTAGTTCCATGACCCGCTGCACCGGGCGCGGCGCGACATCGCGAAAGAAGGAAACTCCAAGATGGGAGCGCTCATGCACCCCGGAGGACGCTCCGACGAAGCCGATCAGCGAGACCAGGAGGAGAGCGACCTGCTCAACCCAGGTCGGCGTGGCGTTCAGGACATAGCGGCCGAACACAAGCCAGCCGAAAATCACTGTCAGGACGACCATTCCGATCCCCGACACACAGAGGCTTAACTTGGAGAGCAGATCGAGCAGCCGCTCGAACAGCCTGAATATCTCGGCGCCGCCGCGCCTGGCGCCATGGGTGCCGCTTCCGGCACCGGTCGAATGCATCGAGTTCATCGGCACATCCCAGGTCGTGGCCGCGAGGAGGAGGCGACACACAGATCATGAGGAAAAAAGGGGCTGCCGGGGCGGACGCGCGAACGACGCCCCGGCAGCCACGGGACAGGAGCCTACTGAGTCGCCTGAATCGCCGCCACGAGCGGTTTCAGATCCTCGTTGCTGGCGAGGAACTTTTCGTAGACCGGCTTCATCGCGTTCTGGAATGCCGCCTTGTCGGCAACATCGTTGAACTTCACGCCGGCCTTCATGACCATCGCGCGGCTCGCTTCGGCCCGCTCGGCCCAGAGCTTCCGCTGCAGATCGGCGGATTCCCGCGCTGCCGCCTTCACTGCGGCCTTGTCCGCATCGGACAGCGCGTTATAGACGTCGGCATTGATGCAGACGCATTCCGGAATGATCAGGTGCTGGGAGAGCGAATAATAGCCGGCGACCTCGAAATGTCCGGTGGATTCATAGGACGGCCAGTTGTTTTCGGCCCCGTCCACGACACCTGTCTTCAGAGACTGGTAGACTTCCGAGAACGCCATCGGCGAAGGATTGCCGCCAAGCGCCGCGATCATGCCCGAATAGAGGTCGTTGTTCATCACGCGGACCTTCATGCCCTGCACGTCGTCCGGCTTGTTGATCGGACGTTTTGAATTATAGAAGGAACGCGCCCCGGAATCGTACCAGGCGAGCGCGATCATGCCTTTCTTTGCCATTCCGGCGCTGATCTGGTCGCCCGGTGCTCCGTCCATCGCCCGGTGCATGTGCGCCATGTCCTTGAAGATGAAGGGCAGGGAGACGACGTTCGCCTCCGGCGCGACAGGACCGATCGGCCCGAGGTTGAAATTGCCGATCTCCACCCCGCCGATGCGAAGCTGTTCGATCGCATCGGGCTGGCTTCCCAGTACGCCGGAATGGAACATCTTCAGGGTGTAGCGCCCGTCCGTTTTCTCTGCGAGCAGTTCCGCGAACTTGTCCATGGCGACCGTGTTCGGGTAGCCGGGCTTGTGAATGTTCCAGCCTTTCCACTCGGCCGCGTCGACTGCGCCAGAAAGACTGGCAGCCAGGGTCACGGCGATCGCCGCGGAACCGATATTCCGAATGAATGACATTTCTTTTTCCTCCCTTTTGGCCCGGCTCACCGGCCGGTGCAGGGGCACCGTCTGTTTGATTTTTGGTTTGGTGCCCGGTTCCGGGGATACGGCGCACTGGTCGCCGCTCCTCGCTGAAAAGAAGTATGCCCGGTTTCAGAAATTGGTCAATCTATTGGGCAATACATCTTACTTATTTCTCATGCTGCCCTACGCAGGCCGTCGACTACAGCCGCAAGTTCGGCGACATCGGCGTCCGTGGCGGTGCTCAGAGGGGGACGCACCGGCCCCGGATCACGGCCGACGGCGCGCAAGCCTCCCTTGATGAGGCTGACTGCATATCCCGGCACCCGGTCGCGGATCTCTGCAAAGGGGTAGAAGAAGTCGCTGAGGATGCGATCGGTCGTGCTCCGGTCATCCGCCCGCAGGGCCCTGTAGAATTCCAGCGCCAGTTCCGGCACGAAATTGAAGACGGCAGACGAGTAGGTACTGAAACCGATACCGTCATAGGCGGATGCAAACAGCTCGTGCGTCGGCATGCCCCCGACATAGACCAGCCGGTCGCCAAGCTCGGCGCGAATCCGGGTGATCAAATCGATCTCTCCGATGCCGTCCTTGAAGCCAATCAGGTTCGGACAGATCGCGGCGAGGCGCGCGATGGTCGCAGCCGACAGCCTGCAGGTCCCGCGATTATACACCACCACTCCGATGGAGACCGCGTCGCAGACCGCCTTCACATGTGCAAACTGGCCCTCCTGGGTGCCGGCCATCAGGTAGCTCGGCAACAGGAGCAGGCCGTCCGCGCCGGCCGCTTCCGCCGCCCGGGCATCGGCAATTGCGCGGGCCGTATTGACACCGCATCCCGCAACCACGGGGCAGCGGCCACCCGCAGCCTCGACAGCGGCGCGAATGATGGTGGGGTATTCTTCCTGTCCGATCGAGAAGTATTCTCCGGTTCCCCCGGCGGCGAAGAGGGTCGCCGCATCGAAGGACGAAAGCCAGTCGACATGCTCCTGGTATGGGGCGGGAGCGAACCGCAGTTCCGCATCGAAATGGGTCACGGGGAACGACAGGAGACCGCTCCCCATACGCGCTTTCAAATCTTGGGGTGAGAGAGGCACAATGCTGCTCCTTGGTTCAGGCGAGGGGCTTCTGACGGGTGACCCGTTCGGGGTCGCCCTCGTATCCGGTGCTGGCAAATGGGCCGCCCTGGACCGCCAGTGCAACCGCGTTTCCGGGCTCCGCCGGCCCGGCATCGACCTCCTCGATCCACACATCGGACGAGTCCTGCGGCTCATAACCGAGCCGGCGAGCGGTCGTGTTGTCCCAAAGGGTGCGGGAATTGTTGGACACCCCCCAGACGATCTCATGGTGCAACTCGGGTGTCTCAAGACCGACCCGGCAAAGCCGCGTAAGGTCGCCGATGCTTACCCAGGAAGCGAGGGTGCGTGGCGTCTCGGGCTTTTCGAAGCACCAGCCGATCCGGATCGAGAGAATGCCGAGCCCGTAATTGTCGGCAAAATATTGCGACAGCCCCTCGCCAAAAACCTTGCTGAGGCCGTAACGGCAATCGGGCCGCGGGCGTTCTGAACCGTCGAGATGCTGGCCACGCGGATAGAAACCGATCGCATGGTTCGAACTGGCGAAGACGATACGCTTCACGCCCGCCTCGTAAGCCGCCTCATAGAGCCGGTAGGTGCCGTCAATGTTGGTTTGCAGGATGTCGGCCCATTCGTGTTCCACCGAAAGACCCCCGAGATGGATAATCCCGTCAACGCCATCGACCAGTCTTGTCAGATCCGCCGGATCATTGAGATCCGCGACCACGACTTCTTCACCGTCCGCTGCCGGCCCAAGGTCGGAAATGTCGCTCACCCGGAGGACCGGATAGACATTCGCGAGAGTTTGGCGCATCCGGCGACCGATACCGCCCGCCGCGCCTGTGAGCAGAACACGTCTCATTTTGATGCTCATTGATATGACTAATTACAATATTAATCTTGCGTAATATGACTTCTCTGTCCAGAGCAATAATTCCGTCGTCGGCAAAGCGCCGTTCACAGGAGCTCCGATCATCGCCGAGTCTTGCGGGATTCGCGGTTTACCCTCCGAGAACGCCAACCTTCGATGAGTTAGATTGCGTGAAATCAATAAGTTGGGAGCGGTTTTGAACCTATCTTGCGAGCAATTCAGCCCTGTGCCACAACATCCGGAAATGGGCAGATCCTCAGGAACAGGTTTTGGACGCGCAAAACATGATGAGACGATCAATACTGGCGGCAGGGCTTCTCGCAGCGGTTTCTCTCGGTCCGGCCGCCGCGTCGGAACAGCCTTTCGATTCCTGGGTCGCTGACCTGAAGGCCGAGGCGGCGTCTCAGGGGATCAAGAGCGAAATTCTCGATGAGGCTTTCGCCGGCGTGACGCCGATCCCGCGGGTAATCGAACTGGATCGCAAACAGCCCGAATTCACCCTCACATTCGAGCAATACCTGACCCGGGTCGTCCCGAACGCGCGGATCCGGAAAGGTCGTCAGCTTCTGGCGGAGAACAAGCCCCTTCTGGAGGAGGTCTCGGCAAAATACGGCGTTCAACCCCGTTTCATTGTCGCGCTCTGGGGCGTGGAGACGGATTTCGGCCGCATCACCGGCGGCTTTCCCGTGGTCGCCTCGCTCGCGACGCTGGCCCATGACGGTCGCCGCAGCGCGTTCTTTCGCAAGGAGTTGCTGCTCGCCCTGAAGATCCTCGATCAAGGCCACATCGCCCATGGCGACATGAAGGGGTCCTGGGCCGGGGCGATGGGGCAGAGCCAGTTCATGCCGTCGAGCTTCCACAATTTCGCCGTGGACCATAACGGAGACGGACACAAGGACATCTGGAATACGAAAGAGGATGTCTTCGCCTCGATCGCCAACTATCTGTCGCGTTCGGGCTGGAATGACGACATCAACTGGGGCCGCGCGGTCACTCTTCCGGCCGGCTTCGACAAGTCACTGGTGGATGCCAAGGAAAAGAAGACGATGCGCGAATGGGAAGCGCTCGGGGTGACCCGGCGGGACGGCGGTGCACTGCCGAGACGCAATCTCACCAGCCATCTGGTCGTCCCTGGGGACGGCGAACTGGCTCCGGCCTATCTCGCCTACGCCAATTATGACGTGATCCTGAAATGGAACCGGTCGAGCTATTTCGCGACAGCCGTCGGCACCCTGGCGGACGCGATCGGGCGGCCATAGTTAGCGATCCTCGCCGCCACAAAATATGGTATTGTTGAGGTTGAAGCTGAGCATCAGTAGTTTTTCGGCACCGGGACGGATCAAAGGGACACTTATGAAACCTCTCGCTACGCTTTCATTGGTGGCGCTTGCCGTTCTGCTCTCCGCCTGCGCGGAGACCGAATTCGTCGTACACACAGCAAAACAGATCAACAACGCCGCTTCGGACGGACAGCAGGCCGGGCGCTACAAGGTCGGCTCGCCTTACGAGATCAACGGCGTCTGGTATTATCCGCAGGTCGATTACGGCTACGAGGAAACCGGCATCGCCTCGTGGTACGGCCCGAACTTTCACAACAAGATGACCGCCAATGGCGAGATCTTCGACCAGAACGACGTCACGGCCGCGCACCGGACCCTGCCGCTGCCGAGCGTGGTGCGGGTAACCAATCTCGAGAATGGCCGCGCGCTTGTCGTCCGCGTCAACGATCGTGGCCCGTTCGCCCACGGCCGGATCATCGACATGTCCAGGCGATCCGCCCAGTTGCTTGGTTTCGAGCGCCAGGGAACAGCCAAGGTGCGGGTGGAAATCTTGCCGGAAGAAAGCCGGCTTATGGCCGAGGCTTACAAAAACGGGCGTCCGGTCAGGCTAGCCAGCCTCAACGCAGCGTCTTCCAAATTGCCGGTACCGGCGCCGGCCGCCGCCCCGAGCGTTCCGGTGTCCAAGGGTACCGTCTCGGCAATCCCCGGCGCGGTGACCTTGACCCCGCCGCCCGCGCCCGTGACGCCCGCCGTGGCATCCTCCAGCCCGGCCGCACAGGGAAGTGCGGCCGATCTGACGCCGCAATCGGCCGATGCGCCGTCGGTGATCCAGACCGTGCCGGAAAAGACGGAGATCTTTGTTCAGGCCGGCGCCTTCACCAACGCGACCAATGCCGACAAGCTGACCCAGATCCTGGCTTCCGTCGGGCCGGTGGTGATTTCCCCGCGCGAAGTGAAGGGGAGGTATTTCTACAGGGTCCGTCTCGGACCGCTCGGCACCGTCGAGGAAGCGGACAGGGTCCTGGAAGCGGTGATCGGCCGCGGCTATCCGGCAGCTCGCGTGATCGTCGAGTGAGCTAATACGGGAGCGATGAGAACAGCGAGCCGGAGCAACATGTCTCATTTGGATCAAATTTGTCCGCTATCCTTCTCACTGGGTCCGGATATAGAAGCCGCCGTTTTTCGGGTCGCGACCATTCGGATTATTGACGCATAGGGAAATCGTTATGTCTTTCGCCAGCAATCTGAGCGCAGCGATCAGACGCGCAGTCCGGGCTCTTCCAGCCGCTCTCCTGATCCTGACAATGCAGATTTCGGATTCCGAAGCGCTCGATACCAGCGCGCGCGAGGCGATTCTCATCGATTTCGACACCGGAGCGGTCCTGTTCGAAAAGGATCCGGACAAGCCGATGCCGCCGGCCTCGATGACCAAGATCATGACCGTGTTCATGGCTTTCGAGCGCCTGAAGGACGGCCGGCTCTCGATGGACGACACCATCGCGATCAGCGAGAAGGCCTGGCGCAAGGGTGGCTCGAAGATGTTCGTGAAGGTGAACACGCGGGTCGCCATCAAGGACATTCTGCGCGGCATCATCGTGCAGAGCGGCAACGATGCGGCCATCGCCATGGCCGAGGCGCTGGCCGGCACCGAGGAGGCCTTTGCCGAAGAGATGACCAGGCGCGGGCGGGAAATCGGTCTCCTCAACAGCACCTTCAAGAATGCGACCGGATGGCCTGACCCGGAACACCGTTCCAGCGCACGCGATCTCGCGATACTGGCGATGGAAACGATCCGGCGCTTCCCCGAATATTATCCGATCTATGCCGAGACGACCTTCACCTACAACAAGATCAAGCAGGGCAACCGGAACCCGCTGCTCTACAAGAACATGGGCGCCGACGGCCTGAAGACCGGTCACACCGAAGCGGCCGGATACGGCCTGACGGCGTCCGCGATCCGCAACGGCCGCCGTCTGGTCCTCGTGGTCAACGGCCTGAAGAGCGTGAAGGACCGTTCGCGTGAGTCGGAAGCGCTGCTGGATTGGGGCTTCCGCGAGTTCGAGAACTATCAGCTCTTCGCCGCCGGGCAGACGGTCGCTGAAGCCGATGTCTGGCTCGGAAACGCGAAAACCGTGGCCCTGACGACCGATCGCGACGTCCTGCTGACAATCCAGCGGACTTCGCGTCCGAAGATGAAGGTGAGCGTGGTCTATGAAGGCCCGATCCCGGCGCCGATCGTTGCGGGCACGCAGGTCGCGACGCTCAAGGTGACAGCGCCTGAGATGGAGGATGTCAACCTGCCGCTCTATGCCGCGGCGGATGTCGAACAGCTCGGTGTGTTCGGCAAGGTAGGTGCGGCGGTCGAATACCTCGTCTGGGGCAGCGGTGGCTGACCAGCCGGACCGCGCACGCGGACGTTTCATCACATTCGAAGGCGGCGAGGGGGCAGGCAAGAGCACCCAGATCCGCCTGCTCGCGGCGGCACTGGAGGCATCCGGAAGAGAGGTCTGCCTGACCCGGGAGCCCGGCGGCTCGCCGGGAGCGGAACAGATCCGAGAACTGCTGGTGACCGGTGAGACCGGGCGCTGGGACGCCTTGACCGAGCTTCTGCTGCTCTACGCAGCGCGGCGCGATCATGTGAAACGCCTTATCGAGCCTGCATTGGAGCGGGGCTGCTGGGTCCTATGCGATCGCTTTGCGGATTCCACCATGGCCTATCAGGGCTACGGGCACGGACTCGAACTCGACAGGATCAGCGACCTGCACCGCATTGTGCTGGGCGATCTGAAGCCGGACCTGACCCTGGTGCTCGACCTGCCGCCCGAAACCGGCCTCGCGCGGACACGGACCGGCGGAGAGGCGGCGCGGCGCGGCGGGGAGGACCGCTTCGAACGCATGGAACTCGCGTTTCACGAACGCATGCGCGAAGGTTTCCGGACCATCGCGACGGCCGAGCCGCAGCGCGTCGTGCTCGTGGATGCGGCGCGGGACCCGAGTGCCGTGACAGCGGAGGTCGCGGCGCTTGTCCGTGCACGCCTCGGAGCGGAACTATGAGCGACGCGCAGAACATTCCGTTGCCCCGGGAAACCGAAGAGCTTGTCGGGCATCAGGCCGCGGAAAGCGCCATGGCCGAAGCGGTCGCATCCGGCAGGATCCCGCATGCCTGGCTGATCACGGGTCCGTCCGGGATAGGCAAGGCGACACTCGCCTATCGTTTCGCCCGCCACATTCTGTCGGGCGCGGGCGCCGACGAGGGGCCGGGACTGTTCGGCGACGCGCTTCCGTCAACGCCCGCTGGCCTACATGTCCCGCGCGAGGATCCGGTCTTCTCCCAGATTGCAGGCGGCAGCCATCCGGACATGCTGGTGGTCGAGCGCGGCTTTGACGAGAAACGCAAGAAGATGCGCGGCGAAATCGTGGTCGACGATGTCCGCCAGATCGGGAGCTTCCTTCGCCTGACGCCGTCTCTCGGGGGCTGGCGGGTCGTTGTGCTCGACTGCGCCGACGAAATGAACCGCAACGCCGCCAACGCCGTCCTGAAGCTGCTCGAGGAGCCACCGCGCCAGGCCTTGCTGCTGTTGGTGAGCCACGCGCCGGGCAGGCTTCTTCCGACGATCCGATCGCGCTGCCGGGCCGTGCGCCTCGGACCGCTCTCCGACGCGCAGGTCGGGGAACTGCTGGCAAAGCGTCTTCCGGATCTGGATCCGGAGACCTCCGAAACCCTCGTCGCACTCTCGGAGGGGAGCATCGGACGGGCATTGTCGCTTGCCGCGGAGGGCGGGATCGACGCGCTGCGGGAGCTGTTTCGCGCCCTTGAAAACTATCCGCAGGTCAAGGAACTTGCCGTGCTGGAACTGGCGGACAAATGGACTCGCACGGTAAAGGCCGAAGAGGCGGATCCGTTCGAGACCGGGGTCGCCTTGCTTGACTGGTGGCTCGGCCGGGCCGCGCGTGACGCGGCATCCGGAGACCGTCCGATCGATCGCATACCGGGCATGGGGGCCGCGGCGGCAAAGCTCGCCACGGCGCTCGGACCCGCCGGGATCGCGGAGCGGCGCGCCGGCATCTCCGCCATGATCGGCCGCGGGAGCCGGCTCAGCCTCGACAAGCGGCAGATGCTGATGGACGCCCTGCAGATGCTTGTCCCGGATCACGCCGTATCCTGACGTTTCGTCTTGAAACTGACGGGTGCGGGGGGTACCTCAAGACACCCATTTCATCGGCCGCCCGCTTGTCCGGGCGGCGACCGCCGATCGGACTGATTTCATGAGCGCGCATTACTACCTGACGACGCCGATCTACTACGTCAACGACAAGCCCCATATCGGCCATGCCTACACGACGCTTGCCTGCGACGCGCTGGCGCGTTTCAAGCGGCTTGACGGTTATGAGGTGAAATTCCTGACCGGAACCGACGAGCACGGCCAGAAGGTCGAAACGGCGGCAGCGAGTGCAGGCGTCGATCCGCAGGGCTTCACGGACAGGGTTTCGCAGAACTTCCGCGATCTCGCCGCGACGATGAACTACTCCAACGACGATTTCATCCGCACAACGGAGGAGCGTCACAAGAAGGCCTGTCAGGAAATCTGGAACAAGCTCAAGGAAAAGGGGCACATCTATCTCGGCGCCTATGAAGGCTGGTACTCGGTGCGCGACGAGGCCTTTTTCACCGAGACCGAGGTGGTCGACGGCAAGGCGCCGACCGGTGCGCCCGTCGAGTGGGTCGAAGAGCCGAGCTATTTCTTCGATCTCTCGAAATGGCAGGAACCGCTGCTGAAATACTATGCGGAGAACCCGGATTTCATCGCGCCCCAGGCGCGGCGCAACGAGGTGATCAGCTTCGTCAAATCCGGTCTGCGCGATCTTTCGGTCTCGCGCACCAGCTTCAAATGGGGCGTGCCTGTGCCGGGCGACGACGCGCACATCATGTATGTCTGGCTCGATGCGCTGACCAACTACATTACCGCCGCGGGCTATCCCGACACCGACAGCGCCGAGTACAAGGCCTTCTGGCCGGCGGACCTGCACATGGTCGGCAAGGACATCCTGCGCTTTCACGCAGTCTACTGGCCGGCCTTCCTGATGGCCGCCGACCTGCCGTTGCCGAAGCGCGTCTATGCCCATGGCTGGTGGACGAACGAGGGTCAGAAGATCTCCAAGTCGCTCGGCAACGTGATCGATCCGCTGGAGCTGGTGGAAAAATACGGCCTCGACCAGGTGCGCTACTTCCTGCTGCGCGAGGTGCCGTTCGGCAATGACGGCGATTTTTCGCATCAGGCGATGGTCAACCGCATGAACAGCGAGCTGGCGAACGATTTCGGCAACCTTTCGCAGCGTGTGCTCTCGATGATCGCCAAGAATTGCAATGGCGCGGTGCCGGCGCATGGCGCATTCACGGACGCGGACCGCAAGCTGCTCGACGCGGCGGCGGGGCTGCTTGCGGAGTTGCGCCCCTCCTATGACGCGCAGGCCTTCCACAAGGCACTGGAGCAGGTCTGGCAGGTGATCGGCGACGCGAACCGCTATGTCGACGAGATGGCGCCGTGGGCTCTGAAGAAGACCGATCCGGACCGCATGGCGACGGTGCTCTACGTGCTGGCGGACGTGATCCGCGTGCTCGCGGTGCTGATGCAGCCGGTTGTGCCGGACAGCGCCGCGAAGATGCTCGACCAGCTCGCCGTCGGCGAGGAGGGGCGAAGCTTTGCCGCGCTCGGCACCAGCCTCGTTCCGGGCACGCCGCTGCCGAAACCGAGCGGAGTCTTCCCGCGTTATGTCGAACCGGAAGCGGCGGAGGCCTGAGTGAGCGTTCCGACGATCGTCGATTCCCACTGCCATCTCGATTTCGAGACCTTCGAGGAGGAACGGGACGAGGTCATCGCCCGTGCCCGCCGGGCCGGCGTCTGCCGCATGGTGACGATCAGTACCCGGATCTCGACTTTCCCCCGGATCCGCGCGATCGCCGAGCGGTATGAAGACGTCTTCTGCTCCGTCGGCATCCACCCGCACCAGGCGGGCGAGGAGGACCCGGTCTCTGTCGAGACCCTGACCGATCTGGCGGATCATCCCAAGGTGGTGGGGATCGGCGAGTCCGGTTTCGATTATTACTATGACAGTTCCCCGCGCGACGCCCAGCGACGGAGTTTCACCACCCATATCCGCGCGGCGCAGGAAACCGGTCTGCCGCTCATCGTCCATGCCCGCGACGCGGACGAGGACACGGCAGCCCTGCTTGAAGAGGAATATGCCCGCAAGCCCTATAAGGGGGTATTGCACTGCTTCAGCAGCGGCCGGAACCTCGCGATGCGGGCGCTCGATATCGGCTTCTACGTCTCGCTCAGCGGCATCATCACCTTCAGGAACGCCGAGGACATACGCGCGACCGTGACGGATGTTCCGCGGGACAGGCTGCTGGTCGAGACCGATGCGCCCTATCTCGCGCCGGTGCCGAAGCGTGGCAAGCGCAACGAACCAGCCTATGTCGCTCATACCCATGCGGCGCTGGCGGAGCTTCTCGGGATCTCGGAGGTCGAGATGGCGGCGCATACGACGCGAAACTTCTTCCGGCTGTTCTCGAAGGTCCCGCCGCCGGCGGATCTCGATCTCGGCAACGCGGCCTGACGCCCCCATGAAGATCACCATGCTCGGTTGCGGTGCGTCATCGGGTGTGCCGGTCATCGGTGACGGCTGGGGGGCGTGCGACCCGACCAATCCGAAAAACCGCCGCCGGCGTCCGTCGGTACTGATCGAGGAAGAGGGGGTAGCCGTTCTCGTCGATACCACCCCGGACCTGCATGACCAGCTCGTCGATGCCGGCGTCACCGATCTCGATGCGATCATCTACACCCACAGCCATGCCGATCATGTCCACGGGATCGACGATGTCCGGCCGCTCTGCTGGGGCACCGGAAAGCAGATCCCTACCTACATGGACGCCAAGACCTGGAAGGACATCAGCCAGCGCTTCGGCTACATGTTCATAAAGACGCCGGAAAGCCCGCCGCATTTCCGCTCGCCGCTTTCCATGCAAGAGATCTCTGCCGGCCAGACGCTGGAAATCGGCCCGCTTTCGATCGAGATCTCCGAGCAGGATCACGGACCGAGCGGAACAAGCCTCGGTCTCGTGTTCAACGGCAAGTTCGCGTACTCGACGGACGTCGCCGTGCATACGGCGGCCGAGCTCGACCGGCTCAAGGGAATCGATGTCTGGATCGTGGACTGTCTCAGGATCGATGCCGCGCGCAGCCATGCGAATCTCGAGACCGCCCTGTCCTGGGCGGAGCATGTCGGGGCCGGACGAACCTATTTTACCCATATGGCAGCTTCGCTCGATTACGAGGAGACGCGCGCGAAATGCCCGCCGGGTGTGGAACCCGGCTACGATGGCCTGGTGATCGAAATCTAGAACGCCGAAGGGACGGGGAGTGCTGAAGGTTTGGGGCCGGCGGAGCGCGTTCAACGTCCAGAAGGTCATGTGGCTGATCGGCGAGCTCGGGCTGGAGCACGCGCACACGACGCTTGGCGGCGATGCCGGCGGGCTCGACGATCCGGCCTTTCTGACGATGAACCCGCATGGCCGCGTTCCGGTGATCGAAGACAACGGTACGGTGGTCTGGGAATCCCACGCGATCCTGCGCTATCTCGCCGCTGTCTATGGCGATACTTCCCTCTGGCCGGACGATCAGGCGGAGCGGTCATGGGCCGACCGCTGGATGGACTGGACGCAGAGCAGCCTTCAGCCGACCTTCCTCAACGGCATTTTCTGGGCATATTTTCGTACACCGGAAGCGCAGCGCGACTGGCCGGAAATTCGGAATAATCAAGCGCTTAGCAATCAATACTTCATGCGGATCGAGGAGGCGCTGGAGGGCAGGGACTATCTCGGCGGCGAGCGTCTCGGTCTCGGCGACATACCGGCGGGAACGCATCTCTACCGGTATTTCGGCATGGATCTGGAGCGCCCGGCATTGCCGCGGGTCGAGGCGTGGTACGAACGCCTCCGGAACCGCGCCGCCTACCGGGAGCATGTCATGGTCCCGTTCAAGGACTTGAAGGGCAAGACCAGCTACTAGAATTTTCGCATTCAGATCAGAGGGTTATGATACGATATTCGTGCAAACCGATCAGGGTTCCGGAAGATCCAGAAGAGCCCAATCGGGTGATCGTCCCTCGGCTTCCGCCCGATGCCGGAGCATGCTCCGAAATCCGTTCCGCGCCATCTCGAGGTCCAGCCTGAGGTCGAACCGTTTCGCGACATTCTCGGCCACATCGAGCAGCGTCTCGAATCCCTGCAGGCAGCGCGGTTCGCTGCGCGCATTCTGGTTTGCGAGGATCAGCCAGCGCGGCTGGTTGCGCTGCATCGCGGCGACGAAGCGGGCTGCACCGCCGGAGCCCGACGGGTGCGGCAGTGGCGGGATGACCTCGCGGACATAGAACTCCATCCAGCGTTCGAAATAACCGCGCAGCTCCAGAATAGGCGGCGCATCCCGTGCAACGGCGTCCGGGTGATCCCGTTCCGCCTCAAGACGTTCGTAGAGCAGTTCCTCGATGAAGAGTTCGAGAAACTCGTAGAGCGTGGTGGTCGAGCCGATGGCGTGCAGCATACCCGCAAGTTCCTTCGGGACCACGGTGATATAATCTTCGCGGTTTGAGGTCTTGTGCGAACGGTTGTGCTCACCCGCGTGCCAGGTGATGACCCGGCCCGGTTTCTTCAGGGCATCTTCGAGTGCTATCCTGCGCACATCGTTTTCCAGACCGCTGCGACCGAAGGACAGAATCCATGATAGATCCGAACCTGATCGGCGAGTTGCAGAAAGATCATAAGAAGCTGCTTCTGAACAAGGAAGAGGCAGCCGGCTTTCTCGGCGATCTCGCGGCGCTCTGCCGGAAGCACAATGTCCTGCTGAGAACCTCTGACGGCATGATCCGCTTCTCGAAGGGCTTCGACAATTCGGAGTCGCGCACGACTTTCAAGGCGGCAGTCGATCAGGCGGGAAATGTTCCGGCGGCGAAAATTTCGATCAAAGGATAAACGCTCCGAGGTTTCAGTATCATTTCCCATAATATACATTATGCGATAATCTCTCGAGCTTCCCCGGTACGTTCAACCTGTTCCCCCGTCGTGCATTTTACCTGACGCGCGACACCCGAGAGAAACCGGCTTATCGGCGCAGCACCTCCAGAATGCCTTCATCCACCGGACTGACCATGACGAAATCGGCAGACGCCTGGCGCGCACGTTCGACGACCCGACGAGAATTTTCCAGATTTCTGTATGGAAAGGACGCGGTGACACATACCGCGTAATTTCGCCTGTGCAGCCGGTCGATCAAGCCTGACGATGCCGCCTGGTAGCGTACATATATGCGGTCCAGTCCCTCTTCCACGGGCGGCCGCGCCCCCTCATCCCGCGACAGCTCTTCCAGAAAGTCCCGGCAGCTTCTCTCCGCGAGACTTATGGCAATGTTTGGGAACCCTGCCTTCAGACGATGGTAACTCGACGGCAATCCAACAATGAGCCTCAAGCGACCGACGGCCGCTTCTGCAAGCACGGGCTCCATTCCCTCCAGAAGAGCGCCGGCCGGATCCTCCGGCAGATCGACCGCGGAGAGAACGCTTTCGGGGAACAGCGCGCTTGAAGTGTCATCACGCAAATCAAGTTCGAACCGGGTATGCGGAAAGGCGACGAGCGCTTCGCTCAAGGTCGCAAGCGTCGCACCGCCTCCATGGCGCTGAAACTCGTCCAGCGTCATGTCGAGAACGGTGCTGCGGAGACCGAAAAGCCGTTCAAGCGACAGGTCGTGCAACAGGACGGGATGCCGGTCCTTGGTGACCGCGACGTCGATTTCGACGGCGCACGACGGCGCCAACGAGGCACATTCCGCGATTCCGGCCATCGAGTTTTCCGCGGCATCGAGATTGCAGCCACGATGAAAGATCAGTTCGGTCATTCGGACCCAATACGGGTCATCCCGGCAACATAGGATTGCGCCGACGAGAAATCGTTTGCGGCCGGATCCAGCACGTTCCTGTGCCTGCAGTGCGTGCAGTTGCGACAATCCTCGTTCTGGTCCTCCACAACGTTGACCTTCGAGCGGAATGTCGCGAGCCGTTCGCCATTCCAGATCTCGTCGATGGTCTGTTCGTTCAGATTCCCGATCGGTTTCGCACTCAGCGGACAGGGATAGACCTCCCCGTCGGGCTGGATCGAGAGGCGGTGCCACGGCATCGAGCAGAAGCGGTGCCCGAGTTCTTTCGTCGCCTCGACGATTTCGGTAATTGTCCCGCCCTGCTGCTCGAACGGGACTCCCAGCTCATCGGCATGCGCCCGTGCCACGTCGCAGGCGTCCTGGAAGGCCTCCGGGTCGTTCAGGGGCATCTCGCGCACCATGTTGTCGCCATGAGCTTTGAGATAGGTGACCTGTACTCCCTCGCTGGCCTCGAATTCATGGGCAAAATCGACAGCCTTCGGGAGATCGTCGAGGGTGCTCAGCATGCCCACGGTCGAGATCCGCAACCGGGGCAGATCGGTGTTCCGCGCCCTCTTCTTCTCGTTCAGCCGAGCAAGTCTCTCCCGCACGACCTCCAGCCGGTCCAGCCCCATATGGCGCTCGTAGGATGTCCGGTCGAAGCCGGTCACCGAAACGGTGAGGAAGGTGAGCTTCCCGACCAGCACATCGATCACGTCGTCATCGAGGAGAATGCCGTTTGTCGAGAAATAGGTCTCGATATCGTAGGCGGCGATCTTCTCGAAGATCGGGATGAAATCGCGACACGTTAAGACCTCGTACTTGCTGAACAGAGTCATCGATTTCAGATGCGGCAGCAAAGGCTCGATCGTGGTGAACTGTTCGGCAGAGATCTGTGTCCAGCTCTTCGGCTTGAAATAGCTGAGATGACAAAAGCTGCAGCGCAGATTGCACTTGGTGCTCAGATCAATATCGATATGGACCGGAAATTTCGTTGGCTTCACGGGCTGGGCTTTCTCATGTCAATCCGCAGACTCCACGCGCCGCGGTAAGAACCGGCAGAAAATTGTCCTCTTGCTCTCGCGCCCCAGGCTGCAGCAAGAATCAGGCCAAACTCTGCTGGCATTTTTTTTGCTCATCCGCCATCAACAAGCGCAGGAATTCGCTGCGCCCAAGCAACAGGACACGGAACCGGTCTCTCATGAACCTTCTTTGCACGCTCGGCCCGGCCTCCTTTGACGGCTCCATCATACGCAAACTGGACGCGCTTGGCGTGGATCTGTTCCGGATCAATCTATCACACACGGCAGCGGACGAAATCGCCGACCGGGTGAACCTCGTGCGCGAGCACAGCGACGTGCCCATCAGCCTCGATACCGAAGGGGCGCAAATCCGCACGGGCAAGATCCGTGGCGGCGCCGTCGAACTGGCCGAACATCACGAAGTCCATATCGTCTCCGACGCCATGCTCGGCGATGCCGGGCAGTTCAGCCTCTACCCCGCCTATGCACTCGGCTTGCTTGAAGTGGGCGACCTGATCACGATCGACTTCAATGCGGCCATGATCCAGATCGTGGAACTCAACGAGAACGATGCTAGGGCACGGGTCATCACCGGTGGAAAGGTCGGCTCCAACAAGGCGGTCTCCGTCCGGCGGTCGCTTCGGCTGGAGCCCCTGACCGACAAGGACCGGCAGGCGGTCCGGATCGGCCGTGAGCTCGGTATCAAGCACTACGCGCTGTCCTTTGCCAATTCGGCAAGCGATGTGGATCTCCTTCGCCAGCTTGCCGGAGACGAAGCGCACATCATCGCCAAGATCGAGAGTCGCAGCGGGTTGGCGCATTGCGCCGACATCGCGCGCGCCGCGGACGCGGTCCTGATCGACCGGGGCGACCTGTCGCGCGAAGTCCCGATCGAGCGCCTTCCGATCACGCAGAAGCGTATCATCCAGACGGCGAAGAAAGAGGGCACGCCCGTTCATGTCGCAACAAACCTCCTCGAATCCATGGTCACCGCGCCGGTCCCGACACGTGCGGAAGTGAACGACATCTACAACACCCTGCTTGACGGCGCGGACGGCCTGGTGCTTGCGGCAGAGACCGCGATCGGGGCACATCCAGTTGCCTGCGCCGCGATGATTCGCCGCCTTGGCAATCAGTTCAGGAGCGACACGAGTACGCTCGGTGAGGCAGAGACTCCGGAGACAGGGACCAGCGGACCGCATGGCGGCGTGCTGGTAAGTGCGATCGCGGAAGACGAGACGATCGCGCTGGCGGAACGGGACTCCCTCCCCGCCCTCCATGTGGATGCCATGGCGCTAAGCGATATCGAGCAGATCTGCCAGGGTACGTATTCTCCGCTCGACCGGTTCCTCGGCCAGGACGAACTCCGCTCGGTCCTGGCCGAGAACAGGCTTCGCGACGGCACCGTCTGGACGCTTCCGATCGTTCTGCCCGTTCCCCCCGAGCAGGCCGACAGGCTCTCCGTCGGGCAACGTGTCGCGGTTCGCGGGCCGCAGGATCGCCTGCACTCGATCCTTGATGTCTCCGAGATCTACGAGCCGGATCTCGACGCCCTCTCCCCGGCCTGGTTTGGCACAACGGACCGGAACCACCCCGGCATCAAGGGCCTCGCGGAACGCGGCAGCCATTTTGTCGCCGGCACGGTCGCGCTTGCCTCGACACCCCAGGAGCCGGACCAGCCATACCGTCTTTCCCCAGCAACCGTTCGCGACATCCTCTCGCAGAAGGGCTGGAATCGGGTCGTTGGTTTCCACAGCCGGAACGTCGCCCATCAGGTTCACCTGCATATCCAGTTGGAGGCGCTGGAGCGCGCCAATGCGGACGGACTGCTGATCAGCCCCGTACTCGGTTTCAAGAAACAAGGCGATTTCCTCTCTCTCCCCATCATAGAAAGCTATCAGGCGCTTCTTCGCACCGGAGTCTATCCGAATGGCCGGGTCGTCCTCGGCGGCTTTGCCACCTATTCGCGCTATGCGGGGCCGCGTGAGGCCGTCTTTACGGCGCTTTGCCGCAAGAACATGGGCTGCAGCCACTTTATCGTCGGCCGGGACCATACAGGTGTCGGCAATTTCTACGCACCGGAGGCCGCCCGGCAGATGTTCGAGACGTTGCCCGATCTCGGAATCACGCCAGTGTTCTTCGAGGCCTACGCCTACGATCTGAGAAGCGGCGACTACCTCCCGGCGGCAACGGCCGGGGAGCCGAGGGAGATTTCCGGGACCGAGGCCCGCAAGGCGCTCCTGGCCGGTGAACGTCTGCCTGATTGGTACATGCATCCGATCGTTCAGGACGGCCTGATCGCCCGGATCAAATCGGGTCAGCCAGTATTTCACGGCGGAAATGGCTGAATTGACCAACACCGTGATATGGTGATGGCGCGCGAACGTTAACCGTCAGCCGGGGAGGATGGACAGAATGGACATCCTGGGTTTCGAAAAACTCATCTACCATCGTGACAAGCTGGACAAGCTCGCCCGCGGCGAAAAGCAGTTCCCGATCCACGTCACTCTGAGCCTGGGCAATTACTGCAATCACAAGTGCCTGTGGTGCACGGCCTACGAATATCAGCTCGACAAGGCCAAGATGATCGATTTCGATCAGTTGCTCGACTGGCTGACAAGAGCGCGCGACAGGGGGCTGAAGGCCGTCGGCTATGTCGGCAACGGCGAGCCGACCGCCTATCCGCGTTTCGCCGAGTTGGTCAAAGCCGTGCACGATCTCGGTATTGAGCAGGGCATGTTCACCAACGGATACCTGCTCGACAGGTACGAACAGGAAATCCTCGACTATTTCACCTATCTGCGGATCAGTCTGGACGCCGGAAGCTCCGAGATGCATGCCTGGATGCACGACGTGCGCGCGCAACACTACCCGAAGATCATGGAGAACCTGTCGTCCATCCTGACAAAACGAACGCGAGGCACGCCCACGATCGGCATTCAGTACGCCACCCATCACCACAATCTGAGCGATCTATACAAGGCGGCGGGCAATGCGGCCGAAATCGGCGCCGATTACTTTTCCGTCAAACCCGTGTTCAACCGCGGCTCGGTCGGCGAACGGATCGACAAGAACAACCTGACCTACGAGGACATCACGCCGATCGTCGCCAAGGCGCGTCAGGATTTCGAAAGCCGCGGCTTCACGATCTACTATCGCCCGCACCAGATCCTCTCGGAAGAAGCGGACCGGAATGTCCTGCAGTACGACCGCTGCGTGGCCGGATTCTTCAATCTGAACGTCTATGAGGACGGCGCCGTCATCTATTGCGGACCGCACAGGATTCCGGTCGGCACGATGGATGACGATCTCGATAGGATCGAAGACAACATCCTGGCCCTGTCGAGCAAGCTGGACCTCTCGAAATGCCCCGGCGGGTGCCGCTATCACGGAATGAACCATCTCGTGCATACCGTGCTGAACCCCGAAGCCGCCAACCAGTACCACAAGAACTTTCTGTGACCCGGATGAAAGCGCCGGCGTCCGATATCCTGAGACAGGCCAACGAGGTCCTCGGTAGCCATGACTTCCATCCCGATGGACTCGCCCGCGAAACGCAATGGCCCGCCTGCTTCATCGCGGCACCGCCACGCGGCGGCTCCACTCTGCTGCAACAGGTCCTGATTTCCGCTTTCAAGTTCGGGTATGTTTCCAATCTGATGGCCCGTTTCTGGAACGTTCCGGCACTTGGCGCGGCGCTGCAGTCCGAGTTCGCGCCCGTTGCTTTCAGGAGTTCCTTCGTCTCGAAATTCGGGAATACGGATGGCCAGTTCGAACCACACGAATGGGGCTGGTTCTGGCGCAAGTGGCTGTCCCTCGAAGGCAACGAGCACCATATCACCCGGACTGTCGACTGGCGGGGCCTGAAGAGCACGCTCGCAATCCTTGAACGGATCCTCGGCGCGCCTCTGCTGTTCGACTCTCCCCTCGCCGGCAGCAATCTGCCCGAGGTAAGCGACGGGCTCGGAAAGATTCTGGTTCTCAACCTGAGCCGTTCTCCTTGGTATGTCTGCAACTCCCTGCTCAATGCACGGATCGAGCGATACGGGACGCTCGATGCGCACTACGGCGCGACTGTGAAGAATCAGCAGGAACTGGAACGGGTCGCCGATCCGATCGAGCAGATTGTCCGCCAGGCCTGGACTCTGATCGACGAACAGGCGCGCCAGGTGGCGGAACTCCCCACCCTGCATGTGCTGCATCTCCGGTACGAGAAACTGCGCGCGGACCCAATGGCGGTCATCGATCAAGTCGAGACGTTCTATGAGAGCCACGGCATCTCTCTCGAGCGCATGGATCTCGAGCTCGAGCCGTTCCCGGACCGAAACAGGCATGCTCGGATCAACGCGAAATTCGCCGACGCCCTCTCAACGCAGGTTGAACGCTACTTTGGTGCAGATGCCGTGCCCAAATGAGGAAACACCCGGAAACATGAGCTGCATTATTCAACTCCGGGCAAGTGGCGAATGCCAACTCCACGCGCGGGTGAAACGGAAAAAACGGCGTCACTGGAACCATATAGACGCGGCAGTTCAAGCTTTACCGCACCAGACAACTGCCCCATGCTCTCGTGTCGCAAAAGCGAGCTGAAAGCGGTTTGCATTGACAGACTTCAAGGTCCTGACACTTCAAGAGCCCGACGCGTGGAAAGCCGCTCTCCGCGAGGTCGACGGAGCGGGCATTTCCTCTCAGCCCGAGTATTGCACGGTTTTCGAAGCCAATGGCGATGGCGACCCTGAGTGCATCGTCTTCTCAGGACCGAAGGGCAATGTCGTCTACCCCGTCATGCGTCGGTCGCTCGACACTCTCCCGTTTGGCCGGGAGGTCTCCGCGGCCGGATTCGACATTTCCACTCCGTACGGATATGGCGGGATCTACCTTGGCGCCGAAGAGTCCGCCCGACCAGACCTCATGCGCGATTTCAGAGCCCGGTTCACGGAATATGCCAAGGATACCAATATCGTCTCCGAATTCATCCGCTTCGACCCTTTGGTCCAGAATCAACTCTACTGCGAAGGACTGATCGACGAAATCAGGCACCACAACGAAAACCTGTTCATCGATCTTACGCAGTCCGAGGAATGCTTTCTCGCGGGATGCAGGTCCAGGATCAGGACCGGAATCCGGCAGACAGAGAGACTGGGCCTGATCATGGAGCGGCACTACACAGCCGATACGATCCGTCAGTTCGTGGATCTTTATCATCAAGCCATGCTGCGCCGGCAGAATTTCGGATACCTGAATTTCAGATCCGAGTTTTTCGACGACCTTTTCGGAGCTCTCGGAGAGTATATAGACCTCTTCACCGTCCAGGAGGGCGGCGTGGTCCTCGGAGCTGCAATCACATTGCGGTTTGGCGATACGGTCGAATATTACCTCGCTGCCAACCGGCGGCTTCAACACCGCCCCTACGTCAACCATTTCCTGATTATCGAGATCGCGAAATGGGCCAAGAGACAGGGATTCCAAAAGCTCCATCTCGGTGGAGGGTCCGAATCCATCATGTATTTCAAGAGCAGCTTCACGCAGGACAGCATGCCTTACTACGTGGGAAGCCACGTGTTCGATCGCGCGCGCTATGCCGAGCTGATCCGAGACGGTCAATCGAAGGGCGTCCTTCCGGAGACACTGCCGGAGTTTTTCTTCCCTGCGTACCGAGCCTTCCGGTCGAAGAAATCCGACCGGGCATTGCTCGACGCACTTTCAGACACGAAATCGGCCTGACGTGATTCGCGCTTTGATACGTGGAAGGCAGTCAGTATGGTCCCGTGCATCATGAGCACATCAGCCAGAACGACTGCAAAGCATCCCGTTCCCGACACCAACCTGCCGGCGATCGAACGTCTGCGCCGGGTCATGTCGGCGCTACGTGATCCCGACGGCGGTTGTCCGTGGGATATCGAGCAGACTTTCGAGACCATCGCCCCCTACACCATCGAGGAAGCCTATGAAGTCGCCGATGCGATCGCGCAAGGCGACATGCCGCATCTGGAGGAAGAGCTCGGCGATCTCCTCCTCCAGGTGATCTACTACACACAGATGGGCAGCGAGGCCGGGCATTTCGATTTCGACAGCGTTGCGCGCGGTATCACCGAGAAGATGATCCGCCGGCATCCCCATGTCTTCGGGAACGAGGAGGTGGCGGACGCCGAAGCGCAGACCCGGAGCTGGGAAGCGCAGAAGGCCGAGGAACGCGCCCGCAAGGCGGCCGAGAGCGGAAGCCGCCCGAGCGCTCTGGACGGCGTCTCAGCCGCCTTCCCCGCCCTGATGCGCGCGGTGAAGCTGCAGAAGCGCGCCAGTCGAGTCGGTTTCGACTGGCCCGAGGCCGAGCAGGTCCTGGACAAAATCGACGAGGAGATCGGCGAGGTCCGTGCCGAGATGACCGCCGATCCCGCCGGGCGCGATATGGATCGGCTTGAGGACGAAGTCGGCGACCTGCTCTTTGTCTGCGTCAATCTTGCGCGCAAACTCGGGGTCGATCCGGAAACCGCATTGCAGCGCTGCAACCGGAAATTCGAGACCAGGTTTCGCGCCGTCGAAACCATGATGCAGGACGAGCACGGGCGGACGCTCGAGCGATCGACACTCGAAGAGATGGAAGCGCTCTGGCAGCGCGCCAAGCAATTCGAGAAGACCTAATCTCCTCTTAAGAGCGCACGACAATCTACTGAATAGACGCAACTTTTTCCCGAGGGAGACCGTACATGGCGAAGACAGCCTTCATCACCGGCGCTACCTCCGGTTTCGGCGAAGCGACTGCCCGCCGTTTCGCCGCCGAGGGCTGGCAGACCATCATCACCGGTCGACGTACCGAGCGTCTGGAGACGCTGAAGAACGAACTGCCGACACCATGCTTCGCCATCACCCTGGACGTGCAGGACAAGGAAGCGGTCAATGCCGCCGCCGCAGGTGTCCCGGACGGCTTCAAGCCGATCGACGTGCTGGTGAACAATGCCGGGCTCGCGCTCGGCCTCGAGGGCGCCGACGAGGTGGCAATCGAGGACTGGGAGACCATGATCGACACCAATATCAAGGGGTTGCTCTACTGTACCCGTGCGCTGCTCCCGTACATGGTCGCGGCCGGCCGGGGCCACGTGATCAACATCGGCTCGGTCGCCGGCAACTGGCCCTATCCGGGCGGCAATGTCTATGGCGCGACAAAGGCCTTCGTCAGGCAGTTCACGCTCAACCTGCGTGCAGATCTGGTGGCCAAGAACATCCGGGCGACGGACATCGAGCCAGGCCTCGCCAACACCGAATTCTCGACCGTCCGCTTCAAGGGCGACAAGGAGAAGGCGGACGATTTCTACACGGGAATCGATCCGCTGAACGCCGAGGACATCGCGGATGCGGTCTTCTGGGCCGCGACGCGCCCGGCGAATGTGAATATTAACCGAATCGAGATGATGGCGGGTTGCCAAGCCTTCTCGCCATTCAATATTGTGCGGAAATAGGCACGGCACGTGGCCGTGCAATTGAGGAGATCCGCCATGGCGGTGCGCATTTTCATCGACGGTGAAGCCGGGACCACGGGCCTGCAGATCCGCGAGCGGCTGACGGACCGGGACGACGTTTCGCTGATCAGCCTCGGCGCGGAGGAACGCAAGGACACCGAAGCCCGACGCCGCGCGCTGAACGAGGCGAATCTGTCCATCCTCTGCCTGCCCGACGCAGCCGCGGTGGAGGCGGTCTCGTTGATCGAGAATCCGGAGACCAAGGTGATCGACGCCTCGACGGCGCACCGGGTCGCGGACGGCTGGGTCTACGGCTTTCCGGAAATGACCGCGGGCCACGAGGATGCCGTCCGCCACGCACGTTTCGTCGGCAACCCGGGCTGTTACCCGACAGGCGCCATCGGCCTGATCCGTCCGTTGGTCGAGAACGCGTTGCTTCCGGCAGCCTACCCGGTCACCGTGAACGCCATTTCCGGATATTCCGGCGGCGGCAAGGCCCTGATCGGCTCAATGGAGAACAGCAGCGCCGACGATCATATCGCCTCGGCCGTTTTCGCCTATGGCCTCCAGCTGCAGCACAAGCACCTGCCTGAAATGCAACAATATTCCATGCTCGAGCATGCGCCGATCTTCCAGCCGAATGTCGGGCGCTACTACAAGGGCATGGCGGTCTACGTCCCGATCCATCTCTGGGCCCTGCCCGGCGGCGTGGGCGCCAAGCGGATCCACGAATGCCTCAGCGACCATTACAGCGGACACCGGTTCACCGAGGTGGCGCCGCTGGAGCAATCCGGCGCCATGCTGCGGCTCGACCCGGAAGAGCTCAATGACACCAACACCCTCCGCTTCCATGTCTTCGCGAACGAGAAGATCGGGCAATGCGTTCTTGCCGCAACGCTGGACAATCTCGGCAAGGGCGCGTCCGGCGCTGCGGTCCAGAACATGAACCTGATGCTCGGCCTGGACGAAGGTCTCGGACTGGATTACAGCCGCGCTGCCTAGCCGATAGAAAGCCCCCAACGAGGCGCGGCCGGATCCGTTGCAGCGCGCATGGGAGCGCCTTGCAGCAGCGATAGACAGCGTCAACTGACTGACAAAGGGACGTGAAATCGTGTTGCCTCACCGCCGACAGGTCATACGGAACCTTCTCTTCCTCTCTGGGCTTGTATCGACGATCGCGTTTGGTGCGCCGGCACACGCCCAGTCCGCTGCGCAAACCGACGAGAGAGTGGAAATCGACCCTCTCCTCGAGCACGCCCTTACTCCATGGAAAGGGGATCTCGCCGAAATCCTGGAGCGCGGTTTCGTGCGCGTGGCAACCGCCAACAGCCCCATGTATTTCCGGGCCGATGGTGTGACAGAAGGCGGAATCGCCGTCGAGTTCCAGCACATTCTCGAGAGCTATCTGAACAAGGAATACAAGAAACAAAGGAAACGCCGGTCCTACGCCGTCGTGCTGATGCCGATGGCGCGCGACAAGATCATTCCCGCGGTGCTGAACGGGATCGCGGACATCGCCATCGCGAACCTGACCATCACGCCGGAACGCCGGAAAGAGGTCGCGTTCACCATCCCGACGCGGAAAGGTGTCCGCGAGCTGGTTGTCAGCGGTCCCGCGGGCAGAAATATCGGTAGTTTCGACGACCTTGCCGGCACACCGATCCACGTCCGCCGATCCAGCAGCTACCACGAACACCTACTGGCGCTGAACGCCGAACGGAAATCCGCGGGCGAGCCGGAAATAGAAGTCCGCGAGATCGACAGCAATCTGGAGGACTTCGATGTTCTCGAGCTGGTTAATTCCGGCGTCATTGCCGCAACCGTCGTCGATGACCATAAAGTCGAGATCTACGCGGAGATTCTCGAAAATCTGAGGGTCCACGAAGACCTTAGCGTGCACGAAGGCGGACAGATCGCCTGGGCATTGCGCCCCGACAATCCTGATCTGCTCGCCTCCATGAACAAATTCGCCAAGACGGTGCGCAAAGGATCGCTGACCGGGAACATCCTGATCAATCGGTTCTTCAACAAGAATTCACTAGTCCAGAACATCGGCTCGGAAAATTCCGTCAGACGTTTCGCGGAAACCGTCGACATCATCCGAAATTATTCCGGACAGTACGAATTCGACTGGCTCATGATCACCGCCCAGGGATTTCAGGAGTCCCGCCTCGATCAATCCAAGAAGAGCCATGTCGGGGCCATCGGGATCATGCAGGTCATGCCGCAGACGGCGAAGGATCCCGTCGTCGGTATACCGAATATCGATGTCGCCGATGCGAACGTCCACGCCGGGGTAAAGTACCTCCGGCACCTCCACGATCATTATTTCGACGAACCGGACATATCAGAACTCGACCGTGTCCTGCTCTCGTTCGCCGCCTACAATGCCGGCCCAGGCAACATCTCGAAGGCACGACGGCGCGCGACCAAGATGGGTCTGGATCCAAATAAATGGTTCGACAATGTCGAGATCGCGACCGCGAGGACCGTCAGCCGCGAGCCGGTAATCTACGTCCGGAACATTTACAAATACTACGTGTCGTACAAGTTCCTGCAGCACTCTTTCCAGACGAAGGCAAGAGATAGCGGAAACTGATCCCGGTCCGGTTGATCACGGCCACAAGCGGCTGCGCAGGTCATCCCATGCCGCTTCGTCCGGAGCGATCAGCAATCCGCCGTCCAGTTGGTCGGGGAGATAGGGCATCTTGTTGAACCGGGCATGGAAGCCGCCCGCTTCCTGGTGCAGCAATGTGCCGGCCACATGATCCCACGGCATGTTCTTCGGATACATCGCGAAATGCGCGTCGCCGGTCAGCAGGGTCAGATATTCGTGACCGGCACAGCCGTAGCGGAAGTGCTCTCCTACGGCGAACTTCGCCCGATCCTTCATCTCTTCCTTCAGGGGCGATGACAAGAAACGGAAATTCAGGGCGCCGCGCATCTCCACGCTGGGACGCCCGCCCAGCACGGAGAGCCGCTCTTCCCTGCCATTGTAATGGCACATCCACGCCCCCTCCCCGCGAACCGCGACGGCACAGCGTTCGCCCAGCGGATCCAGGATGAGGCCGAGCAGGGACTGCCTCCGGTGCACGAGGGAAACCATCACACAAAACTTCCGGTCGCCCTTGGCGAAGTTCCGGGTTCCGTCGACCGGATCGACGATCCAGACCGGGGCCTCCTCGGTGAGGACGTTCAGGATTAGCTTGTCAACGGCGACGGCTTCCTCGCCGACGACCGCTGAACCGGGCAGCAACTCCTGAAGGAGCGGCGTCATCCGCCTCTCGGACTCGATATCTGCAATGGTGACGAGATCGTCCGGGCCGGTCTTCTCCTGGATATCCCCTCTCTGCAGAGCGCGGTAGCGCGGCAGGATTACGGAATTCGCGGTCTCCCGCATGATGCCCATGACGGCCGAGGGATCTGGGTAACTGTTCATACGCGCCAATAGATGAATCGCCGACGGGTGCCGAACCGGGGAATGCCTAATTTAACCGGCGCGCCCGGTTTTGTAAGTGGGCTTCCGCATCGCTCTGACATCAGGCGATGAATCTGGCCTCGAAGCGTTCGGCATCGACAGGCGTCATCCGCACCTGCATGCGGATCTCGGACTCCCGGTCCTCACGGTTCACCACCTGCCCGTGCTGATAAAGCCAGGCAACCGCCGCGCCGTCCGCAGCATCCAGTTTGAAGGTGCGCGTGACGTCGCCGGCTCCGAGCATCTCGTCCAGCATCGCAAGCAAATCCGGGCACCCTGTACCGTCGATCGCCGACACCGCGATCTTACGGTTCGTGCCTTTCGAGAGCGCCGCGCCGCGTTCCGGCGAGCCAAGCAGGTCGATCTTGTTCAGCACCTCGAGGGTCTGCTCCTCAAGTTTCTGTTCTTCAAGGCCGAGATCTTTCAGAACGGCGATCACGTCATTCCTCTGCGCTTCGGTATCCGGATGCGAGAAATCCCTCACATGAAGCAGGATGTCTGCCTCCTTCACTTCTTCGAGCGTCGCCCGGAATGCCGCCACAAGGTGTGTCGGCAGATCGGAAATGAACCCCACCGTATCAGACAGGATGATGGTTCGGCCTGACGGCAGCTCGAGCCGGCGCATGGTCGGGTCCAGCGTGGCGAAGAGCAGGTCCTGCGCAAACACGGCGGATTCTGTCAGCCGGTTGAACAAGGTGGATTTTCCGGCGTTGGTGTAGCCGACGAGTGCAACGATCGGGTACGGAACCTTGCGCCGCGATTCCCGGTGCAGTTCGCGAGTCCGTTTGACGTCCTCGAGTTCCTTGCGGATGCGGGTGATACGCTCGCTGATGAGCCGCCGGTCGATCTCAAGCTGGCTTTCTCCGGGGCCGCCGACGAAGCCGAGGCCGCCGCGCTGACGTTCGAGGTGGGTCCAGGACCGCACGAGCCGGCTGCGCTGGAAGGTGAGAGCCGCCAGTTCGACCTGAAGCCGACCTTCATGGGTCCGGGCCCGTGCGCCGAATATCTCGAGAATCAGCGCCGTCCGGTCGATGACCTTGCAGTCGAGCGCTTTCTCGAGGTTGCGCTGCTGAACCGGGGAAAGAGACGCATCGACGATCGCGACCTCGATCTCCAACGCCTGGACGGTGCCGGCAAGTCGTTCGAGCGCACCGCCGCCGATATAGGTCGCCGGCCGGA
This sequence comes from Nisaea sp., assembly GCF_965216895.1. Taxonomy (GTDB): domain Bacteria; phylum Pseudomonadota; class Alphaproteobacteria; order Thalassobaculales; family Thalassobaculaceae; genus Nisaea. Next base: position 741,104 of record NZ_OZ244205.1, on the reverse strand, counting down.
CACGACTGAGCGACACGACCTCGCTGTGAACGACGTCAAGTTCGATCGCTGCGGTCAGGCCCACGGCTTCCGCCAGCCGTGCTTCAGGATCCCGCGCTGCCGCAGGGTCCTGAGACGACGGTCTTTTTTCGAAGGGGTGGACAACCAGTGCCCGACCGCTCTTTACGTTCGACGCGCTATCCACGCACGCCCCGCTTTCTCGGGCTCAACTGGCCTCTTCTTCCCGAGCCGGTTCAAAAAGCTGAACGGGCTGAGACGGCATAATGGTCGAGATCGCGTGCTTGTAGACCAACTGCGAGTGCGCATCCCGCCGCAGGAGCAGCGAGAAATTGTCGAACCAGGTCACGATGCCCTGAAGCTTCACACCGTTGATGAGAAAGATCGTAACCGCAGTCTTGTTCTTCCGGATCGTGTTGAGGAACACTTCCTGAACGTTTTGATTCTTGTCGGTGGCCATTGCACGGACCTTTTGTTCGTTGCGTATCTGGCGCGTGCCGGAACAAGCTTGGCACCGCCCCTATCTCGCAAATGCGAGATAGGTAGTCCCTTTATATAACTATTTCTCTGCCCGACTCAATCAGTCAGCGCACACCGCATCGCATCGCAATCCGGGAAATGATGTCTCGGCGGCCACTTTTCCAGGTCCGCCTCCGCAATCTGCTCGTCTCCAACCAGGATCGGCACGCAGCCGCTGGCCGCTGCGCACTGCAGATCCACCAGCGAATCCCCGACGAACCAGACTTCGTTTCCGGGAACAGATCCCGAGTCCGACAGCGCCAGATCGACCGGGTCGCGCGCAGGTTTGTCCTTCTCCGCATCGGTGGCGCCGACGATCCGGTGGAAATAACCCGTCCAGCCGAGAGTCTCGGCCTCGGCCCGCAGGAAACTCCCGTTCTTGTTGCTTACGACAGCCATCAGGACCGAACGCGCCCTCAACGAGGACAGTAGTTCCTCGGCGCCCGCGAGTGCCCTCAATGCGGAGAGATGGGTATCGGCAAAGGCCGCGTAGAAAACATCGCGCGCATCTTCCCAGCGCTCACCGAAGATCGTCGGAAAGTTATCGCGCATCGAGCGCTTTGCCCGCAGCCGCATCTCCTGCTCGCTCCAGGCCGGAAGATCGAAGGCTGCGAGGGCGGCGTTCATCGCGACCGTTACCCCAGGCCAGTTGTCGACGAGGGTACTGTCCCAATCGAACAGGATCGCGCGCGGTTGCTCGATCATGATCAGAAGAAATCAAGCCGGACGGCGAAGAGTTTCTCCACCTTCTTTACGACGTCGTACGTGGCGAAGAGAATCACGCGGTCCTGCGCCTGGATGACCGTGTCGCCGCGCGGTACGAGAACTGCTCCATCACGATAAATCGCACCGACGATGACTCCGGCTGGCAGCTTGGCGTCGCGCAACGGACTGCCGACCAGCTGGGAGGTCTCCAAGGCCTCGGCCTCGATCACTTCTCCGAAATCGCCGCGCAGGGAATAGACGCCGCGGATACGTCCGCGCCGCACATGCTGCAGGATCGTGGAGACCGTAATCGCCCGCGGGTTGACCACGGCATCGACGCCGAGCGTGGAGATCAGCGACGCATAGGTGCCTTTGTTGATCAGCGCGACTGTGCGGTCCGCTCCGGCGCGTTTTGCCAGCAGAGAGCCGATGATGTTCACTTCCTCGTCATTCGAGACCGCAACGAAGGTCTCGGTTTGCGCCACATTGGCCTCCTCGAGGATTTCGATATCCAACGCGTCTCCATTGAGCACCATCGTATGGTCAAGAGTCTGCGCCACCAGCTTGGCCCGCTCCCGGTCGAACTCGATGACCTTCACACTGACGCCGGAATGCTTCGATTCGATCTCTTCCGCCAGCATGAGACCGATATTGCCCCCGCCGGCAATGATGACACTCCGGCCCTCCTCCTCCTCGTGCCCGAAAGCCGCCATCGCGCGCGTGAGGTGCTCGACATCGCAGACGAAATAGACGTCGTCGCCGGGCAGCATGTGATCGTCCGGTTTCGGGACAATGCCACGGTCGTCACGAATAATCCCGACGACGACGATATTGAGATCCGAGAACAGGCTGGTGAGCTGGCGCAGCGGCGTGTTGACGATCGGGCAGTCCTCGTCGCAGCGCACGCCGACTACCCGCACCGCACCGTCCGCCATCGGCACGACGTCGAAGGCACCCGGCACCTGCAGGCGGCGGCCAATCGCCTTTGCCACTTCGCGTTCCGGCGAAATGATATGATCAATCGGCATGTTCTCGCGGCTGAACAGGTCGGCCCAGATCGGTTGCAGATAGTCCTGCTGACGAATCCGGGCGATCCGAGTCGGCACGTTGAACAGCGAATGCGCGATCTGGCAGGCCACCATGTTGACCTCGTCGGAATAGGTCACCGCGATCAGCATGTCGGCGTCGCGCGTACCCGCATCCTCGAGGATGGACGGTAAGGACGCCAGACCGTGAACCCCGCGCACATCGAGCGTCTCGGCGATCTTGCGGACCAGAGCCGCGTCCTGATCGACAACCGTGACGTCGTTGTTCTCGCCCGCCAGATGCTGCGCGATGCTGGTGCCGACCTGACCGGCGCCGCAAATAACGACTTTCATTCTGCGATCCTGTTCCCGGAAGGACTAAGCGGAGCGTTCTGCACTTACCCCGAGGGACTTCAGCTTGCGGTGCAGCGCCGAGCGCTCCATCCCCACAAAGCTGGCCGTTCTCGAGATATTGCCGCCAAAACGGTTCACCTGGGCCAGCAGATATTCCCGCTCGAACATTTCGCGTGCCTCGCGAAGCGGCATTCCCATGATCTCGACGCCCTTGTCGAAATTGAGGCTGACCGGGGCGGCAGAGCCTATCTCCGGCGGCAGCATATCGGCTCTAACCGGGTCGCTTGCCGAACCCGGGGCCATGATCAGCAGCCAGTCAATGACGTTCCGGAGCTGACGCACATTGCCCGGCCAATCGTAGGACTGCAGGGCGGCGATGGCATCCTCGGCCAATGTCCGGTGCGGCATGCCGGAGGTACGCGCCGAGCGCTCGATGAAATGCCGGCTGAGCGGAGGAATGTCCTCACGGCGCTGCGACAGGGCCGGAACCGAGATCGGCACCACGTTGAGACGATAGTAGAGGTCCTCGCGGAACCGGCCGGTAGAGATTTCCTGCTGCAGGTCACGGTTTGTCGAGGCGATGACCCGGACATCGACCGATATCTCGCGCTCGCCACCGACCCGCCTGAAACGCTGTTCCTGAAGGACCCGGACGATCTTGCCCTGGGTTTCCCGCGGCATGTCCGCGACCTCGTCGAGGAAAAGCGTTCCCTTATGTGCCTGCTCGAGCATGCCGACACTGCGCCCGCCTTCCTCGCTCTCGTTGTCCCGGCGCTCCAGGCCGAACAGCTCGATTTCAAGCCTCTCCGGGCTGAGCGTCGCGCAGTTGAGAACCGTAAAGGGGCCGTCGGCCCGGTTCGACTGCGCGTGGATCATGCGGGCGACGACTTCCTTGCCGGCACCGGCCGGTCCGGTGATCAGCACGCGGCTGTTTGTCGGCGCGACTTTTTCGACTGCCTGCACGACCTGGGCGATCCCCGAGGAAATGCCGATCAGGTGATCGTCCGTATCGGTCCGCGCCTTGAGATCGGCAACTTCGCGTTTCAGGCGCGCGGATTCGAGTGCCCGGCCGACCTGCAGCAACAGGCGCTCGGTCTCGAACGGCTTCTCGATGAAATCGTAGGCGCCCATCTTGATGGCGGAGACCGCCGTTTCGATGGTGCCGTGTCCGCTGATCATGATGACGGGAACATCGGGGTGCTCACCGCTCAGCCGCTCCAGGATACGAAGACCGTCGAGCGTGCTGTTCTCAAGCCAGATATCCAGCACGACCAGGCCCGGCCGCCTCGTGTGAACCGCCTCCAGCGCTTCGTCGCTGTTGCCCGCCTGTCTGGTCTCGAAACCCTCGTCCTCCAGGATCCCCGCAAGCAGGTGACGGATATCGGCTTCGTCATCAACGATCAGAATGTCATGCGCCATGAGAACTCAGCCCGGAAACGCTTTGATCTGATTCAGAAAGTCCATTTTCACCGCGTGCATCAGCCGGATCGCGGAAAACAAGTCGCACTCTTGTGCCCCCGCCCTCTCGGTCCATGAGCGTAATAGATCCTGCATGATCTTCCATGATTCTTTTGACAATTGCCAGACCGAGGCCGGTGCCTTTTTCGCGGGTCGTCACGTATGGTTCCGTCAGCCGATCGCGATCCTTGTCCGGCAGGCCGCGGCCGGTATCCTCGACATCGACGATGATCCGCTGCTCCTCCCGGCCGACGGTTACCGCAATACTGTGAGGAACTGTCCCGGTACCATCTGCGCTGTCGGCTTCTGTCGCCTGGATTGCGTCGATCGCGTTCTGCAGCAAGTTCGTCAAGACCTGTCTTATCTGTCTTTGGTCGCATTCGAACTCGACCGGCTCCTGTCCGTCGTCGAACTCGAAGACGATTCCCGATTGCGCGGACCGTTGGAGCACCACCTGCTCGTGGATGAGCGCGATCAGATTTTCCTTCCGCATGACCGGCGCCGGCATCCGGGCGAAGGTGGAAAACTCATCCACCATCCGGCCAATGTCCCCCACTTGTCTCACGATTGTGTTGGTACATTCAACAAAAGTATCAGGATCGGCCTCTATCTGTTTAAGATATTTACGTTTAAGGCGCTCGGCAGATAGCTGGATGGGAGTTAGCGGGTTCTTGATCTCGTGGGCGATACGGCGTGCAACGTCGGCCCAGGCCGCCATGCGCTGCGCCGACAGAAGTTCGGAAATATCGTCGAAGGTGAGCACATACCCGGAAACCTCGCCGTCGGTGATCTCCGCCTTGATCCGCGCCAGAAGGGTGATCTTGCGGTCCCCACGGTTCAGTTCGATCTGCTTTTCGGACTGCCGGTAGGGATTGCGGCGCGCCAGTTCGAGAAGCTCTGACATCTCCGGGATCTGGTCCGAAAGAGTATGCCCGATGAGCGAGTCGCCGCTGACGCCGAGCAGGCTTGCCGCGGACCTGTTCGGCAGGTTGATCCGCGCTTCCGCATCGAGACCGATCACCCCGGCCGACACGCCGCCGAGCACCGCTTCGGTGAAACGGCGCCGCGCATCGATTTGCCGGTTCGCACTCATCAATTCGCTGCGTTGCATTTCAAGCTGTCGGGTCATCCTGTTGAAGGCCCGGGCGAGCAGCCCCATCTCGTCGGCCTCGACAGGGCCTGCGACCCTGGCAGAAAGATCGCCCTCGCTGATCCGCTCCGCGGCGGCGATCAAATCGCTGATCGGATGCACCATGCGGGTGGCGAGATTGAGACCGATCCAGACCGCGGCAAGAAGCAGCAGCAGCGCCACCATGGCGAAGATCATGATGAACGAGACCTGGATATCGAAGCGCCTGCCCTCCAGCTCCGTGAACTGGTCGACGGCTTCCTTGGTGCGCACGATATAGCTCAGGATCTCCGCATCGACGAAACGGCCGACGAAGAGATAGGCGTCGACGAAGCGGTCGAGGCGGACGACGGCACGGAGCCGATCCTCGGAATCCGTCGTCAGAACGACAACGTCGCCGAGTTGCGCCTGCGCCATAGCCGCTTCCGGCAGGGGCTCGTAATCGAATGAAAGCGCCAGATCTGTCCGCGCCAGAACCCTTCCGGTATTGTCGAACACGACGGCCTCCGTGAGGTTCCGGAGCGCTGCCTGGGCGCGCAGCACCTGGGCGAACCGCGACGGGTTATTCACGAGGAACGGGGCTTCACGATTGATGTCGTTCGCCATCGCCAGTACATCCCCGCGGATCACCTGGCGGTGTTCTTCAAGGTAGCGTTCGGCGACCGCGACAGAGCCCGTAACCGCTGTCGAGACCCGCTCGCTGAACCAGGAGCGGATGCCGAAATCGAACATCACGAGCGAGAACACGGAGACCAGGATCGTCGGCGCGACCGTGAGCACCGAGAACATGACCACGAGCCGGACATGCAACCGTGACCCGGCGAGGCCCTGGCGCCGCTCGACCCAGAGCCGGGCCATGCGCCAGGCGACGAGCACGCCGAGCAGCAGCAACAGGGAAAAATCCAGATAGAGAATGCCGAGAACCACGTCCGGGTTCGGCCCCGCGGGCCCGGCACGCGTGAAGACGGCATAAGTGCCAAGGCCGGCGACGATCGCCGCTGCCGCGAGCACGTAGGCCGCCTTGCGCTCGAAGCCAACACGCTGGGCCCAGAGACGGAACCGGCGGGTATAGCTGGCAAAACGGCGCGCGGACCCCGACGGGGCGTCTTCAGGAGTATGGGCGTCGGTACTTGCTTCCGCCGGCATGCCTCACCTGCTGGGACTGGACTGGATCGTCAATCTAGCTCAATCGGCTATGCGGTGCACAGGCCTCAGCGGCCCTGCACCTAGCGCGCGCCCCGCACCACGGGAATGCCGAGATCCCGGATCTTCTTGCGCAGCGTATTCCGATTGAGGCCCAGCATCGAGGCTGCTTTCAGCTGGTTGCCTTTGGTGGCATCGAGCGAGAGCAGGATCAGCGGCCGCTCGACCTCACGCAAAATGCGGTCATGCAGCCCGGCAGGCGGCAGATTGTCGCCATGGGCCGCGAAATAAGCCCGCAGGTGCCGTTCGACCGCATCCGAGAGATTCTCGCTCCGCTCGCCTGCTTCCTCGCCCGCATTCGCTGGCGTTTCCGCCAGTTCCTGCTCGATGGCAGCCGCACCGATCACTTCTTCCGAATAGAGCGCGACGAGTCGCTTCACCAGATTCTCGAGTTCGCGGATGTTGCCCGGCCAGTTATAGGCGCTGAGGCGCTGCAAGGCGGCGCCGTCGATCGTCTTTTCCGGCAGCCCTTCCTTCTCGGCCAGCGCCAGGAAATGGCGTGCGAGATCCGGAATGTCCTCCTTGCGCTCGCGCAGCGGCGGCAGCCTGAGCGGCACCACGTTCAGGCGGTAGAACAGGTCTTCCCGGAACATTCCCTGACGGATCAGCTGCCGGAGATCCCGGTGCGTCGCTGCGACAATGCGAACATCGGCCTGTATCGCGGAGCGCCCGCCGACAGTCGTATATTCACCTTCCTGCAAAACCCGGAGCAATCTGGTCTGGGCTTCGATCGGCATGTCGCCGATCTCGTCGAGGAACAGCGTTCCGCCCCTCGCCTGCTCGAAGCGGCCGCTCGACCGCGCGGTCGCGCCGGTAAAGGCGCCTTTCTCGTGCCCGAAGAGCTCGCTTTCGATCAGCTCGCGCGGGATCGCCGCCATGTTGACCGCAACGAAGGGGCCGTCCCGGCGCTTGCCGTAGTCGTGCAGCGCGCGCGCCACCAGTTCCTTGCCGGTTCCGGACTCGCCCGCGATCATCACGGTCAGGTCGGTCCCCATGAGGCGGGCGAGGACACGGTAAATCTCCTGCATCGCCGGAGAGCGGCCGATGAGAGGCAGTTCTTCGTCCGGGACCCCGGCGTGCTTCTCCGCCGGAACCGCGCCGCCGGCGCGCGTCGTCAGCGCCTTACGCACGACCTGCACCAGCTCGGTGAGATCGAATGGTTTCGGCAGGTACTCGAAGGCACCGCGTTCGCTCGCCTTCACCGCTGTCAGCAGGGTGTTCTGCGCACTCATCACGATGACCCGGAGATCGGGACGGACCTTGCGGATCCGCGTCAGCAGATCAAGTCCGTTCTCGTCCGGCATGACAACATCGGTGATTACGAGGTCGCCGTCGCCCCGCTCCACCCATTGCCAGAGATTTGCGGCATTGCCGGTCGAACGGACATCCATGCCGATCCGAGTCAGGGCCTGTGTCAGAACGGTACGGATGGCCTGATCGTCATCCGCGATCAGGATTGAAGCGCTGTCCATTGTCATGCCTGTGCGAAGGCCTCGGAGATATCGGCGATCGGGAGCGAGAGCCGGAACTCCGTCCTGCGCGGCACGGAATCGACCTCGATCACCCCGCCATGGTCGGCCACGGCCTTGGCGACGAAAGCAAGTCCGAGGCCTGACCCGTTTCGCTTGGAGGTGACGAAGGGATCGAAGATCGTCGCCTTCATGTCGTCCGGAATCCCCGGGCCGTTGTCGCGGATGGTCACAAGAAGCGGCAGATTGACACGGCGTGCGGAGCCAGGGATGGAAACTCTCATGCCGTGCCTGTAGGCGGTCGACAAATGGATTTCGCCGTCCTCGTTGCCGATCGCCTCGGCCGCGTTCTTAAGCAGGTTCAGAAAAATCTGCACCAGTATATCCCGGTTCCCGAGGACCGGCGGAAGCGACGGATCATATCGCTCGTGATACCTGATCCGGCTGCTGAACCCGGATTCGGCGATCTTCCGGCAGTGATCCAGGACCTCATGGATATTCACCGGGCTACGCTCGATCGGCCGGTCGTCCGAGAACACTTCCATCCGGTCGACCAGGCCGCAGATCCGGTCGGTCTCGTCGCAGATCAGTTTGGTGAGCGGGCGGTCGGCCTCCAGCGCATTCTGCTCCAGCAATTGCGCTGCGCCCTTGATGCCGGATAGCGGGTTCTTCACCTCGTGCGCCAGCATCGCCGCCATCGCGGTGACCGACCGCGCCGCGCCCTTGAAATTGAACTGCCGGTGGAGCTGGTTCGCGATCGAACGCATCTGCAGCGTGAGAACAACCGCACCGGGCCTCTCGGTCAACGGCGACACCTGGACGCTGACGATGTGCGAGCCGATGCGGGAGCCTTCGAGAATGAGGTCATAGTCGAAGAGGACCGAGGATTGCCGCCGGCACTGCTCGATCATGCCCATCACAGGGCTGTCTGCCGGAATGAGATCGGAGAGCACGCTTCCCTCGAGGATCGCCGCGCTGCCCTGCAGGAAATGCTCCGCCGCCATATTCACGTAGACGATATGGTTGCTCTCATCGACCCCGATGACCGGTGTCGGGACGGCGTGCAGCACGCCGGTCGGATCCAGCGCGGCAGGCGCCGTACCGGGTTCCGGATTGATGACCATACTCACGCCGCCTGCTTCTCCAGTGCCATGCCGAAGAACCTCTCGATCGCCTCCTCGACAATCTGACGGTCCATGGTGTTGTTGACGATCTTGCGGAACTCGGCCGAGCCCGGAATGCCGGCCGCATACCAGCCAATATGCTTGCGTGCGAGTTTCAAACCGAGCGCGCTGCCGTAATGGGCCAGCATGTCGGCGACATGACGCCGCATGATATCAGCGCGTGCCCGGAATGCCGGATCGGCAGGCACCGGACGGCCTGCGAGATGGGCGGCGACCTGCGCTGGAAACCAGGGCCTGCCGTAGGCGCCGCGCCCGATCATCACGCCGTCGGCACCGGATTGCGCGAGGCAGGCATCGACATCCTCGAGAGTTGCAATATCCCCGTTCGCGACGACCGGAAGGGATACGACGTTCTTCACCTCGCGGATGAAGCGCCAGTCAGCCTCGCCCTTGTACATCTGGCAGCGCGTGCGGCCATGCACGGTCAGCAACCGGATCCCCGCCTCCTCGGCGATCTTCGCCAGGCGCGGGGCATTCCGGTCGCTTTGATCCCAGCCGGTACGCATTTTCAGGGTGACCGGGACCGGCACGGCCTTCACGACCGCGTCCATGATTCGCCCCGCCAGCGCCTCGTCCCGCATCAACGCCGAACCGGCGAGCTTGTTCACGACTTTCTTCGCCGGGCAGCCCATGTTGATGTCGATGATTTCGGCGCCGCGATCGACATTGAGTTTCGCCGCGTCCGCCATGATCTCCGGATCCCAGCCGGCAAGCTGGACCGCCATCGGACGCTCGAGATCCATGTCCTGCGGAATCTTGAACATCTCGTCCCGTTCCTCGCGCAGAACGGCGGCGCTCGCGATCATCTCGGAGACCACGAGACCGCAGCCGAACTCGCGCACAAGCCGGCGGAACGGCCGGTCCGTAACCCCGGACATGGGCGCGAGAAACACCGGGCTCTCGAGCGCGATATCGCCGATCTTGATGGTCATTAACTGTGCACCTGTAAAGCGTTGCTCACGAATTAAGCAATTGCTCGCAAAATTGTCAAAACAGGAATTTATCCGGAAGCAGCGGCTCCCAGCCGGTCAGGCGAGAATTTCCGCGACAAACTTGACGCCCGGATAGGCAAGTGTCAGCAGAAGATATGCAAGCAGCACCAGTCGAGAAACCGTCCGGCCCCGCATACCGAAACAACTGTGCACGCCCCAAAGCCCCGCGAGAACCACGAAGGTGACGAGAGAGAGTACCGTTTTATGGTCGAACTCCAGCGGATGTCCGGAGCGGTAGATCTGCAAAGCAATCCCGGTCGCGAGCCCGCCGAGCAGCACGATCACGGCCCCGCCGAGCAGCTGGTTCTGAAGCTTTTCGCAATCCGCAACCGACGGCAGGACGGCGGCGATCCCCGAGGACATCTGTTTGCGCTTCAGCGCCCGTTCCTTCAGGAAAATCGAAAGCGCCGTGATCGCCGCCAGGGTCAGAAGCGCATAGGTCGCCAGCGCAATCGCGATATGGGCGGAAAACCATCCGCCGGGAAGATGTTCGGCAAGCCGGATCGAGGGCTCGACAGACCCGGCAACGGTAGCGCCAAGCGCCATAAGGAACAGATAGGGAACCAGAAGCGCGGTCAACATCCGCGCCGCCGGCCGCAGCCAGCAGAGCGGCAGGAACACCAGCAGACTGGCGCAGACTGCCAGCCAGAGCGTCATCGCAAGGTCCGAACGCCAACTCGCGCCGAGCGTCACAACGACGTAGAGCAGCGGCCCCGCGATCGCGACCGCCAGCAATGCCCAGAAGGCGCCCCCGTCGCGGGCCGGCGCGCGGAGCGAAAACAGACCGACCGGGATCAGCGCCAGAAGAGCCGAGAGGTTCAAGAGCAAAGACATTGGCATGGCGTCACTATATCATGCCGCCCGCTCCGAAGTGCCAGAGCAAATTGAGGTGATTTGTGCCCCGGTCAAAGACCGCTCTCCTGATCGTCGCCGCCGGCCGCGGAACCCGGCTCGGCAGCGAAATTCCGAAACAATATCTGAAGCTTGCGGGCGTTCCTGTGCTGCGGCATGCACTGGACAGATTTCTCGCCTGCGACGCGATCGGCCCGGTCCGGGTCGTCATCGATCCGGCGCACAGGGCATTCTACGACGATGCCGTCTCCGGTCTCGACCTCCCGCCGCCGGTGAGTGGCGGCGCCGAACGCGGACAATCGGTGCGGAACGGACTTCGCGCCCTTGCCATCGAGGCTCCAGATCGCGTGCTGGTGCACGATGCCGCCCGCCCCTTCGTCTCCGACGCGGTGATCCACCGTGTCCTGCAAGCCCTCGACGAGACCCCAGGGGCCGTTCCGGCCCTGCCCGTCGCCGATACCCTGAAGCGTGCCGGCGGACTCGGAACCGAGATTACAGGCACCGAAGACCGCAGCACCCTGTTCCGCGCACAAACGCCCCAAGGGTTTCACTTCAAGACACTCCTGGAAGTCCATGAAAAAACTCAGAATATCGCAACAGACGATGCCGCCCTGCTGGAAGAGTTCGGGCTCGCCGTACAGCTAGTCGAAGGCGCGGACTCCCTGTTCAAGATCACTACGGAGGACGATTTGTTCCGCGCGAAACAGATGACGGAGGGTGCGCTCGAGCCGCGCGTCGGCACCGGATTCGACGTGCACAGGCTGGCCCCGGGTGAAAAGATCACACTCTGCGGCCTCGAAATCGCGCATGACCGCACGCTGGTCGGTCATTCCGACGCAGATGTCGGGCTGCACGCGATCACCGACGCCCTGCTCGGCGCGATCTCGGATGGCGATATCGGCAGCCACTTCCCGCCAAGCGACCCGCAATGGAAAGGCGTTGCCTCCGACCGGTTTCTCGCGCATGCCCGCGACCTCGTTCTGAGACGCGGCGGGCGCATCACCCATGTCGATCTGACGCTGATCTGCGAGCGCCCGAAGATCGGCCCGCTCCGTCCGGCGATGCGCTCGAGGATCGCGGAGATTCTCGAACTCTCCGAGAACCGTGTCAGCGTCAAGGCTACCACATCCGAGAAACTCGGCTTTGCCGGCCGAGGCGAAGGGATCGCGGCCCAGGCCGCCGCGACCGTCCTGCTGCCGGCGGACGACCAGTGACCGCCCCGCTTCCCCTGTTTCATCCGGCACGCATCGCGGCGACCTTCTTCTGGGTCGGCCATGCTCCCAAGGCGCCGGGAACCTGGGGCTCTCTCGCGGCGGTACCGTTCGCCTGGCTGCTACTCTCGCTCGGCGGCTGGAAACTGCTCGCGGCAGGCGTGGTGCTTGCGACCATCGTGGGATTCTGGTCCTCCGGCCGCTATGCCGAGGCGCTCGGCGGCAAGGATCCCGGAGAAGTGGTGATCGACGAGGTTGCCGGGCAATGGATCGCCCTCCTCCCGGCTGCGCTCGATCCGGTCAGCTTTGCGGTCGGTTTCGTCGCCTTTCGGGTCTTCGATATCACCAAGCCGTTCCCGGCGAGTTGGGCGGACACCAAGCTGGACGGGTCCGCCGGCATCATGGTCGACGACCTCTTCGCCGGGATCTATGCCGCGCTGGTGCTCCTCGCCTATCAGCATTTCTTCTGAGAGGTTTGAAATCATGGACAATTTTGATTCCGAGATCCGTGCGCGCGCAATCGAGGTTCTGGATGTTTGCCGTGCGCGCGGCTGGCTGGCCGCGACAGCGGAGAGCTGCACAGGCGGCCTGATCGCGGGCGCGCTCACCGAGATCGCCGGGTCTTCGGATGTGGTCGACCGCGGCTTCGTGACGTATTCGAACCAGGCCAAGATGGAAATGCTCGGGGTCGCGGAAGCGACGCTGGCCCTGCACGGCGCTGTTTCTGAGCCTACGGCGCGCGAGATGGCGGAAGGCGCGCGGACAAGGTCCCGCGCGGCCGTCAGCGTCGCCGTCACCGGCGTCGCGGGGCCGGGCGGAGGCTCGGCGGAGAAACCGGTTGGCCTCGTTCATTTCGCGGCCGCGACGGCGGAAAAGACCATCGCCGAACACAGGGTCTTCGAGGGCGACCGGGGCAGCGTGCGCCATCAAACGGTGCTCTACGCACTCGAAATGCTGCGCGGGCTGGCGAAAGTCTGACCGCTATTCCAGGCAGGCGAGGAACGCATCGATATCCGCTTCCAGTTCCTCGATCGCCTCGAGGCCGACGCTGAAGCGTATGAAAAGGTCCTCGCCATCCACCGTCGTGGCCGACCGCGCCTCTCCGATCGACATCGGCGCGACAAGACTGCGGGTTCCGCCCCAGGACGCCCCTATGGCGATGGTCTTGAGCGCTCCGAGCGCCGCGTCCAGCCGGTGCGAGGCGCCTTCTGCGAGAACCGCGGTGAATACCCCGGCCGCGCCGGTGAAATCCCGCTTCCAGATCGCATGCCCCGGATCGGTCTCGAGCGGAGGCCAGTAGATCTCTCTGATCGCCGTGTGGTCCTGCATCCGTGCGACAAGCCGCCGCGCACCGGCTTCGGCATGGGCGAAACGGAGCGCCATGGTTTCCATCCCGCGCAGAACCAGCGCCGCGTCATCCGGAGAAACGCCGATCCCCGTCCGCCCCATGAAGGCGCGCACCTTGAGGGCCGTGTCCTCATCTGCGAATGACATGGCGCCCATCAGAATGTCGGAATGGCCGGAAGCGTATTTGGTCAGCGCTTCCGAGACGATGTCGACGCCGAAATTGTGGGCCTTGAAGGCGAGCGCCGTCGCCCAGGTATTGTCGCAACCGACCATCGCTCCGGCATCGTGCGCAATGGAGACGATGGCCGGAATGTCCTGCACTTCCATCGTGGTCGAGCCCGGCGATTCGCACCAGACCAGTTTCGTCTCCGGTCGGAGACGGCGTGTCAGATCGTCGGGCGAGAGCGGATCGTAATAATCGACGCCGATACCGAACCGTGTCAGATCCTCGTCCGCATGCGTGCGCATGGGCGGGTAGGAGGTATCCGCGATCAGGATATGATCCCCCGCCGAAAGCAGCGCCATCGCGACGACCGCGTTCGAGGCCTGACCCGACGGCACCAGAAGAGTTCGCGCCGCACCGGAAAGTGCCTGCAGTTTCGCTTCGAGCTGACGCGTCGTCGGTGTGCCGTAGAGACCATAGGTATAGCCGTCCGGTCCGCGCTCGCCGCGCGCCGCATATTCACCGGCATCGGCGAAGACGATGGTCGAGGCGCGATGTACTGCGGGCGCCAGACTCTTGAAACCGGCCTCCTTGACCTCGGGCGTCACCACGCATTTCGTTTCGTCTCTCATCGCCACCTCCTCGATCGGAAGCGTGACGCTAGCCCCGCAACCTGTCCGCCGCGACGAAATATTTCGTCGCGGCCGTCGACCATTTTGTACGGGGCCGGCGAACGGATTCACACTGCGGAAAGGGCGCGGGTTACGGCTCTTGTTGTCGAAGCGGAATGAATACAGACAGAAACTGCAAAACAAGCTTCAAAACTTCTTTTGCAGTTTATTGTTTGTTTTCCGCTTGTTGTTCGGACCCTGAACGCTCGGCCCCATACAGTTCGTATGCACGGCTCTCAAATGCCGTCACCATCCGGCGAACCGCTTCGTTGAAAAATACCTCGATAATTTTCTGCAGCATCCGCGACTTGAACTCGAAGTCGACATAGAAATCGATCATGCAGCCGTCGTCATGCGGCTCGAAGACCCAGTGATTGTTCAGATACCTGAACGGACCGTCGGCATATTCGACGTCAATCCGGTTTTTCTCCGGACTGAGCGTGACGCGTGAGGTAAAGCGTTCGCGGATCATTTTATAGCCGATGATGAGATCGGCGACGATCAATTGGCCTTCGCGCTTGCGGACGCGCGCGCCCACGCACCACGGCAGAAACTCCGGGTAGCGCTGGACGTCGGCAACAAGATCGAAAAGCTGTTGCGGGCTGAAGGGCACAGCCCGCTTCTCGGCATGGGTCGGCATGGATTTGCCTTAGCACAGGTCAATCGGAGGCTGATACCGCCATTTGCGCCAGATCGGTCAGCGATGGTTCCTTGCGCAACGCGCCACGCTCGACACCGAGCCGACGGTCCCGCTCGGCCCGCATCCGGGAAAAATCCTCGTCCGCATGGTAGGAAGAGCGGGTCAGCGGCGAGGACGCGACCATCAGGAAGCCCTTGCCATAGGCAATGCTCTTATAGGCCTCGAATTCGTCAGGCGTAACGAAGCGATCGATCACTGCATGCTTCGATGTCGGCTGCAGATACTGCCCGATAGTGATGAAATCGACCTCCGCGGAGCGCATGTCGTCCATCACCTGATATATCTCTTCCTTGCTCTCACCGAGCCCTACCATGAGGCCGGACTTGGTGAAGATCGTCGGGTCGAGTTCCTTCGCCCGATCGAGGATCTTCAACGAGTGGAAATAGCGCGCGCCCGGCCTGATCCCGGGATAAAGCCGCGGCACGGTCTCCAGATTGTGGTTGAAAACGTCCGGCCGCGCATCGATCACGATTTCCAGCGCGCCGTCCTTGCGCATGAAGTCCGGGGTCAGCACCTCGATCGTGGTCTCGGGCGACGCGGCGCGGATCTTGGAAATCACCCGGGCGAAATGACCTGCCCCGCCATCGTCGAGATCGTCCCGGTCGACCGAGGTAATGACCACATGACGGAGACCCATCTTGGCAACTGCGTCGGCGACCTCGTCCGGTTCGTGCGGATCGAGCTTGTCCGGCCTCCCCGTGGCAACATTGCAGAAGGCACAGGCCCGGGTACAGACCGAGCCGAGGATCATCATGGTGGCGTGTTTCTTCGACCAGCACTCGCCGATATTCGGGCAGGCCGCTTCCTCGCAGACGGTGACCAGCTTGTGGTCCCGCATGAGCTGCCGGGTCTCGAGATAGGTCTTGGAAGTCGGTGCCTTGACCCGGATCCAGGACGGCTTGCGCTTCACCTCGTTGTCGGGACGGTGCGCCTTCTCCGGATGCCGGGCGGCGCCGATACGCGGAGCCTTGATCTGCTGTTCGCTCATTGCAGCTCTCTTTCGCGCGTCCAGAGTACCTGTTCGATGGTGACACGGTCAAAATAGTCGCTCTCGGAGATCAGATCCTCGGCCGTCTCGATGACGGCATCGGCCTTCTTCCGGTGTTTGCCGCCCTCAGGCCCGTCCAGCGGGAAGTTCACCTTGATGACGAGTTCCTGCGAGACATCGCCCTCGACTTCCGCACTGCTGCGGACCAGGATGGCAGTCACCCCATCCAACGCCTTGATCTTCTTCAGATCCAGATCCATTCGCTCATACCCGCCATGCGCGGCCGAGAGGCGGCCTGCCGTCCGTTAGAAGTGGATCGCACGCCCGTAAGCGTCAAGCACCGACTCGTGCATCATCTCGCTCAGCGTCGGGTGCGGGAACACGGTGTGCATCAGTTCGGCTTCCGTGGTCTCGAGCGTCTTGGCCAC
The DNA here is from genome assembly GCF_965216895.1 of Nisaea sp. Taxonomy (GTDB): domain Bacteria; phylum Pseudomonadota; class Alphaproteobacteria; order Thalassobaculales; family Thalassobaculaceae; genus Nisaea. The sequence continues at coordinate 724,709 of NZ_OZ244205.1, read as the reverse complement.
GCTGTAGCCCTGAATCAGCTCGGTCACCTCGGCGCCGATCATGTGCGCGCCCAGGAGTTCGCCGGTCTTGGCATCGAACACTGTCTTCACCAGGCCTTCCGGCTCGCCGAGCGCGATCGCCTTGCCGTTGCCGATGAACGGGAAACGACCGACCTTCACCTCGTGCCCGGCTTCCTTCGCCTGCGCTTCGGTCAGGCCGACGCTGGCGACCTGCGGCTGGCAGTAGGTGCAGCCAGGAATCCGCTTGGTGTCGAGCGGATGCACCCCTTTCAGGCCGGCAATCTTCTCGATGCAGACGATCGCCTCGTGGCTCGCCTTGTGTGCCAGCCAGGGCGCGCCGGCAATATCACCGATGGCATAGACACCAGGCTCGCCGGTGCGGCACCATTCGTCGATCTCGATATGAGTACGGTCGACCTTCACCTTGGTGTTCTCGAGGCCGAGATCCTCGACATTGCCGACAATACCGACGGCGGAGATTACCCGGTCGAAAGTATGTTCCGTGCTCTTGCCGCCCTTCTCGATGGTAGCGGTCACCTCCTTGGCGCCGCGCTTGAGACTCTTCACCGTCGCCTTGGACATGATCTTCATGCCCTTCTTGGTAAAGGCCTTCTCGGCGAAGGCCGAGATTTCCGCATCCTCGACCGGCAGCACGCGGTCCATTACCTCAACGACTGTAACGTCGGACCCGAGGCTGTTGAAAAAGCTCGCAAACTCAATACCGATCGCGCCCGAGCCAATGACCAGAAGACGCTTCGGCATGGTGTCCGCGACGAGCGCATGCTTGTAGTTCCAGACCAGCTCGCCATCCGCCTCGAGGCCCGGCAGGTCGCGCGCCCGGGCGCCGGTCGCGAGAATGATGTGCTTGGCGCCGAGGGTCTGCTTCTTGCCCTTCTCGTCGATCTCCACCTTGCCTTGCCCGGCAAGTTTGGCATGCGCCATGAAGACCGTGACCTTGTTCTTCTTCAGCAGGTGGCCGACGCCCTGGTTCAGCTGCTTGGCAACGCCGCGCGAGCGCTGCACCACCTTGTCGAGATCGAAGCCGATATCGCCCGCGCTGAGGCCGAAACTGTCGGCGTGTTTCATGTGATCGTAGATTTCGGCCGAACGCAGCAGAGCCTTGGTCGGGATACAGCCCCAGTTGAGGCAAATGCCGCCCAGATGCTCACGTTCCACCAGCGCCGTCTTCAGGCCGAGCTGCGCGGCGCGGATCGCGGCCACGTAGCCGCCGGGGCCGCCGCCGATGACAAGAATGTCGAACTGGGTATCAGCCATCTTTTTCCTCCGGTGCTGGCGCCCTCACCCGCGAGATCTCGGGGCCAAGCCAATCAATACGCTTGAAAAGGGGAGCGGGCGGCAGAGCCGCCCTGCCCTCACAGCAGCATGGTCAGCGGATCTTCGATCAGCTTCTTGAAAGCGGCGAGGAACTCGGCGCCGACCGCACCGTCGACCACCCGGTGATCGACCGAGAGCGTGCAGCTCATCACCGTGGCGACCGCCAGCGCGCCGTCCTTGACGACCGGGCGCTGCTCACCGGCACCGACCGCCAGGATCGCGCCCTGCGGCGGGTTGATCACGGCCGCAAAATCCTTGATCCCGAACATGCCGAGATTGGAGATCGAGAAGGTACCGCCCTGGAATTCCTCCGGCATCAGTTTGCCCTCTCGGGCCCGGCCGGCCAGGTCCTTCATCTCCCGTGAGATATCGAGCACGCCCTTGTTCTGCGCGCCCTTGATCACAGGGGTGATCAAACCGCCTTCAATGGCGACGGCGACGGAAATGTCGACCGACTTGAAAATGCGGATCGCCTCGTCTGTCCAGCTGGCATTGGCCGCCGGAACCTTCTTGAGTGCCTGCGCGGCCGCCTTGATCACGAGATCGTTGACCGAGACCTTTTCGCCATCGAGCTTGCCGTTGAGTTGTCTACGGACATCGAGCAGATCGTCGATCTCGCAATCTATGGTGAGATAGAAATGCGGCGCGAACTGCTTGGACTCGGTCAGGCGTTTGGCGATCACCTTGCGCATGGTCGAGTTCGGAACTTCCTCGAATTCCGGCAGGCCGGGCACGTCGGCGCTCGGCGCCGCACCGAGGGACGGCGCGGCCGCGGGGGCTGCCGGAGCGGCAGTCTCGGCCGGGGCGGCCTTGCCGGCCCCGCCTGCAATCGCCTGTTCCACATCATGTTTCACGACCCTGCCATTCGGACCGGAACCCTGAATCTGGCCAAGATCGAGGCCGGCCTGTTCAGCCATGCGCCGTGCTAGCGGGCTGGCGAAAACCCGGTCACCGGACGAAGATGCGGTCGCCGGGGCAGCAGGAGGTGGCGCCGGGGGCGCTTCCGCTTCCGGTTTGGGGGCTTCCGCCTTTGGTGCTTCCGCCTCTGCCGGCTCGGGTGCGGCTTTCGGGGCGGGAGTACCGCCGGCGACCGCGTCCATGTCAACGCTGTCGGCGTCTTCGCCTTCTTCCAGAATCACCGCGATCGGCTGGTTGACCGCGACGTTATCGGTACCGGCGGCGACAATGATCTTGCCGAGCACGCCTTCGTCAACCGCCTCGACCTCCATGGTCGCCTTGTCGGTCTCGATCTCGGCGATCACGTCGCCGGCGGAAATGGTATCGCCCTCGGCGACCAGCCAGGAGGCGAGCTTGCCCTCGGTCATGGTCGGCGACAGGGCCGGCATCAGAACGGAAATGGCCATGGCGTGTCTCTCCCTCAGGCGCGGTAGCAGACGGACTTTGCCGCCTCGACGATGTTCGCGGCTTGCGGCAGGGCCATCGCCTCGAGATTGGCCGCGTAAGGCATCGGCACGTCCAGCCCTGCAACCCTGGTGACCGGCGCGTCGAGGTAATCGAAGGCCTGCTCCATCATCAGCGCCGCGATTTCGGAGCCGATGCCGCACGTGGCCCAGCCTTCCTCGCAAGTGACCAGGCGATTGGTCTTCATGACCGAATTGACGATGGTCTCGGTGTCGAGCGGTCGCAGGGTGCGAAGGTCGATTACCTCGGCGCTGATCCCCTCTTCCGCCAGCTTCTCGGCCGCCTGCAGCGCCTTGCCGACCATGATCGAAAAGGCGGTGATGGTGACGTCGGAACCCTCGCGCACGATCTTCGCCTTGCCGATCGGCACGGAGAATTCCTCGCTTTCCGGCACGTCGAAAGACTGTCCGTAGAGCACCTCGTTCTCCAGGAAGATCACCGGGTTCGGGTCTCTGATCGCGGATTTCAGGAGTCCCTTGGCGTCGGAGGCCGAATAGGGCGCGATCACCTTCAGACCCGGGCAGTGAGCGTACCAGCTGGCATAGCACTGGGAGTGCTGCGCGGCGACCCGGGCAGCGGCTCCGTTCGGTCCGCGGAAGACGATCGGGCAGCCCATCTGGCCGCCGGACATGTAGAGCGTCTTGGCGGCGGAGTTGATGATGTGGTCGATCGCCTGCATGGCGAAGTTGAAGGTCATGAACTCGACGACCGGCTTCAGTCCGCCGAAAGCGGCGCCGACGGCAAGACCGGCGAAACCGTGCTCGGTGATCGGGGTATCGATCACGCGCTTGTCGCCGAATTCCTGCAGCAGTCCCTGGGTCACCTTGTAGGCGCCCTGATATTCGGCCACTTCCTCTCCCATCACGAAAACACGCTCGTCGGAACGCATTTCCTCGGCCATCGCGTCGCGCAGGGCCTCGCGGATGGTCTGGGTCTGGACCTTGTCGAAATACTTGTCCTCGTCGCTCGCCGGCGCTTTCGCGGCAGGGGTCGCGGGAGCGGTTGCCGGCGCTTCGGCGGCCGGAGCGGGTTCAGGCGCGGGCTCGGCGGCTTGTGTAGCGGCAGGTGCGGATTCGGCCGCGCTTGCATCCTCGCCCTCTTCCAGGAGCACCGCGATCGGCGTGTTGACCGCGACATTATCGGTACCCGCCTCGACGAGGATTTTGCCGATCACCCCTTCGTCGACGGCCTCGACCTCCATGGTCGCCTTGTCGGTCTCGATCTCGGCAAGCACGTCGCCGGCGGAGACCGTGTCGCCTTCCTTGACCATCCAGGTCGCCAACTTGCCTTCGGTCATTGTCGGCGACAGAGCCGGCATCAGGATTTGTACGCTCATTCTTCTTCCCTCCCGCGGTCCGCGCGCAATGCAGCGCGGCGCCCGCGCGCTGACTTATGCTTCGACCAGGACGTCCGTATAGAGCTCGGACGCATCCGGTTCCGGGCTCGATTGCGCGAAATCGGCGGCGTCGGTGACGATCGCCTTGATCTCCTTGTCGATGCCTTTCAGCTCGTCCTCGTCGATCCCCATCTCGAGCAGCGTCGCGCGCAGATGATCGATCGGATCGTGCTCCTGCCGCATCTTGTTGACCTCTTCCTTGGTCCGGTATTTCGCCGGGTCGGACATGGAATGGCCGCGATAGCGGTAGGTCTTCATCTCGAGGATGTAGGGCCCCTTTCCGGCACGGCAGTGCTTCACTGCCTTTTCCGCCGCTTCGTGCACGGCAACGACGTCCATGCCGTCCACTTCCGCGCCCGGGATGCCATATGCGGCGCCCCGCTGGGACAGCGACGTGCCGGCCGCGGCACGCGTCACGGAGGTTCCCATGGCGTATTTGTTGTTCTCGATGATGTAGATGACCGGAAGTTTCCAGAGAGACGCCATGTTGAAGCTCTCGTAGACCTGGCCCTGGTTCAGGGCCCCGTCGCCGAGATAGGTCAGGCTGACCTCCTTGCTGCCGTTATATTTGTTCGCGAAAGCGAGGCCGGTGCCGATCGGCACCTGGGCCGCGACGATGCCGTGACCGCCGTAGAAATCCTTTTCGCGGCTGAACATGTGCATCGAGCCGCCCTTGCCCTTGGAATAACCGCCGATGCGGCCGGTCAGTTCCGCCATGACCCCTTTGGCATCCATGCCGCAAGCGAGCATGTGACCGTGATCGCGGTAACTGGTCACGACCTTGTCGCCCTTGCCGATCGCCGCCTGCATGCCGACAACGACCGCCTCCTGTCCGATATAGAGATGGCAGAACCCGCCGATCAGACCCATGCCGTACATCTGCCCCGCCTTCTCCTCGAAGCGGCGAATGAGCAGCATGTCGCGATAGTACGGAAGAAGTTCCGCGACCTTGTTCTTCGGTGGGCTGCTGGTTCGGGATTTACGAGTCCGTGTGGATGCGCCGCGGCTGCCGCCGCCGGCTGACTTCGCTTGAGCCATCTCTCTCCCTTTCGACCGGAACGAGGCGTCGCTTTGACGAAACGATCTCCGCCTCACTTGGTGTCAAATCAGGAATACTTCAAATTAACCTGATTTTCAACAGAGTTAACTCATTGAGAAAAAAGGGAATTACTATAATTAACCAATTTATGGTTAATTTGCGCGGGAAGCCATTGAAATCGCCTGCGTTTCGACCATTCCGGTCGAACCAAACGGCGAATTGACGTCCTGATATCCGGCGAGATCCTGAAGCACGAACTCGTCCCGCCCCTGATAGTTCAGCACGATGCGCGCCTGTTCGGTGAGCAGATCCCGGTCGATGCTTTCCGGATGCAGCATCGCGACTTTCTTTTCCAGCGCCTCGCGACGCCGCTTGAGAACCGCGAGCCTGGATTCCGCAGCTTCGATGCGGCTGTCGAGCGCCCGCCAGGCGTGGACCCCGCGATCGCCCTCGACGGCATGGAAAACGAAATAGCCGAGAAGCAGGCAACCGATAACCGGCCCCACGATATGCCGCGCGCGACGTCTGATCTCGAATGCGAGAGTCATCAGCTCCTCCGTTACGCAGGAGTGAATCACCGGCGAATCGGGCGGTCAACGTGAACGAAATGGGAACCTTGGATTTGGGGTTCCCAACTGGAACAATATGTTGCGAAAAAGACTCACCCGGAGGCCGGCGGGCGGCCTCCGGGCGGGTTTGTCACGTAAAAAGTATCAGGCGCGAGCTCCGAGCCCTGCGCGACCCGCATAACGCGCCGCGGGACCGAGATCTTCCTCGATCCGGATCAGCTGGTTGTACTTCGCCATCCGGTCGGAGCGCGAGAGCGATCCTGTCTTGATCTGCCCCGCATTCACTGCGACCGCGAGGTCGGCGATGGTCGCGTCTTCGGTCTCGCCGGAACGATGCGACATGACCGTCGTATAGCCTGCCTTGTGCGCGGTCTCGCAGGTTTCCAGGGTCTCGGTCAGGGTGCCGATCTGGTTCACTTTCACCAGGATGGAATTCGCCGCGCCCTTGGCGATGCCCTCGCGCAGACGCTTCGGGTTGGTGACAAACAGATCGTCGCCGACGATCTGGACCTTCTTGCCGATGCGGTCGGTCAGCGCCTTGAAGCCGTCCCAGTCATCCTCGGAAAGCGCATCCTCGATCGAGACAATCGGGTAGCGGTTGCAGAGATCCTCGTAGAGATCGACCATGCCGCCGCTGTCCAGCGTCTTGCCCTGCCCGGACAGAACGTACCGGCCGTCCTTGAAGAACTCGGTCGAGGCCGGGTCGAGCGCGATGGCGACATCTTCGCCCGGGCGGTAGCCGGCCGCCTCGATCGCGGACATGACGAAGCCGAGCGCTTCCTCCTCGCTCTTCAGGTTTGGCGCGAAGCCGCCCTCGTCGCCCACATTCGTGCTGTGGCCGGCCTCGGAAAGCTTCTTCTTCAGCGCATGGAACACTTCCGCGCCGACCCGCACGCCGTCCGCCAGGGTCTCTGCAGAGACCGGCATGATCATGAATTCCTGAAAATCTATCGGATTGTCGGCATGGGCGCCGCCATTGATGATGTTCATCATCGGCGTTGGCAGGATATGGGCGAATGCGCCGCCGACGTAGCGATAGAGCGGCATGTCGAAATCGGACGCAGCCGCATGGGCGACCGCGAGGCTGACGCCGAGCATGGCGTTGGCGCCGAGACGTTCCTTCTTGTCGGTGCCGTCAAGTTCCAGAAGGGTCTGGTCGATGACGATCTGCTCGGAAGCTTCCTGACCGAGCAGCGCGTCGAAAATCTCGCCGTTCACGGCATCGACCGCCTGCAGTACGCCCTTGCCGCCGTAACGATCGGCATCTCCGTCGCGCAGTTCCAGAGCTTCATAGGCACCCGTGGAGGCGCCAGATGGCACGGCCGCACGGCCCTGCGCGCCGGTCTCCAGCGTCACGTCGACCTCAACGGTCGGATTGCCGCGGCTGTCAAGAATTTCACGCCCGGTGATATCGACGATGGCGCTCATGGGTTCGCTCTCCAGAAAGACGATAAACGGTTCGGAAACGGCGGTTGCGCCGGCGCGCACAGGCATACTCGCGGCGAGGAAAGGTTGCAATGCCGTCGCCGCACTTTTGTGCGATCCGAAACCATCCCATATGCTGCAGGCACACGCGCCAAGGGAGAGAGCGATGTCGAAATTCACCAGTCCGGCCTTCGATCCGATGGACGTCTCGCCGCGGATCGGCAGCGGCTATCCGGAACCGTTCCAGCAAGGTTGCGAGAAGCGCGAGAAACGCCGTCTCGGCGAGCATGGCGGTCTGGTCAATTTCGGCGTCAACCTGACCACCCTGCCGCCGGGCCAGGGTTCGGCCATCCGGCACTGGCACACAATGCAGGACGAGTTCATCTTTGTCGTCTCCGGCGAGCTGACCCTCATCACTGACTCGGGAGAACAGGTCCTCACCGCCGGCATGTGCGCCGCCTTCCCGAAGAACGTCCCGGATGGGCATTGCCTGGTCAATCGCTCCGGCGCGCCGGCGAGCTATCTTGAGATCGGCGACCGGACACCAGGCGATGTCGGGCATTATCCGGACGTGGATCTGGTGGCGGACGGGAAGACGGGCACGTACGTCTTCACCCGCAAGGATGGAACGCCCTACTGAGGCCGGATGCGATTGACAAAGATCGGCGTGCGGCTATTTTCGCGGCCCGGGCAGGGCATGCCTGCCGCTCGCGGCTCTGCCACGGTGAAATGCTCCGGCGTGACAATGAACAAACCCATGTCTCCGGCATGCGGGATTGGCAAGGCGAGCACCATTCGGATCCGCATGTCGCGATACTGAAAGGTTTGTCATGTCCGACCTCGATATCCTGCCCTCTATCGAAGACCTGAAATTCAGCGCCCGCGAGCTGCGCAGGGACCTCGCCGCGCAGGGATCCGGAATTTCTCACGGTCAGGCACTTGAGCGGATTGCCGTAGACCTGGGCTTCAAGGACTGGAATACTCTTTCCGCCGCGGTGAGGCGGCAGAGCACCAAATGCCCGGTTTCCAAGGGAGAGAGGGTTACCGGCCACTATCTCGGTCAGCGCTTCACGGCGACGGTCATCGACGCCCATGCCCTCGACTTGCACTCCCGGTACCGCGTTAGCCTGCATTTCGACGAACCGGTCGACGTGGTGACATTCGACAGCTTCTCGGCCTACCGCCAGCGCGTCACCTGCACGCTAACCCCGGACGGCAGCACGCCGCAGAGGACGTCCAACGGAAAGCCGCAGCTGGTGCTGGACTGAAAGTCCCCGCAAGGAATCTCCCCGTCGCGCTATATCCGCGTCGGAACGACAGTTCGCCGCCCCGCGTCCGCCCGGGTCTAGTGACATGACGAACCGGGCGGAGCTACGGTTCAGAGACGATTTTCACGCACGCGGTCGCGGCGGTCGCGGAAGACCCGCGATCGAAGAAGGCGGGCATGGGGAGGAAACAGGATGACGGGGATCCGCGAAAAAGCGATGTCCGGAACACCGGTCTACGGTGCGATGGTGTTCGAGTTCTTCAGTTCCGGCATTCCGGCGATTCTGTCGCAAGCTGGATGCGAGTACGTGCTCTATGACATGGAGCACAACGGCGCCGGTTTCGAGACCCTGAAGGCCCAGGCCGCCATGTGCCGGGGCCATCCGATCGTGCCGATGGCCCGGGTTCCGGCTTCCGACTACCACTTCCTCGCCCGGGCCCTCGATATTGGTATGCGCGGCGTCATGGTCCCGATGGTGGAAAGCGGTGAACAGGCTCGCGCCATTGCCGAGGCGACGCGTTATCCGCCGGTCGGCCGCCGTGGTGCGGCTTTCGGCTTTGCTCACGACGGCTATGGCGGCGGCACGCCGGCGGACAAGATCGCGGAGGCAAATACCGAGATCACCGTGATCGCCCAGATCGAGACAGAACGCGGCCTGGAGAACGTCGAGGAGATCGCCGCAGTCGAGGGGATTGACGTGCTCTGGGTCGGCCAGTTCGATCTTACCAACTTCCTCGGTATTCCCGGCGATTTCGACAATCCGCGTTTTACCGACGCTGTCGCACGCACCGTCGCGGCGGCCCGCGGGCACGGCAAGGGCCTCGGCTTCATGGTCACCGACGAGACCTGGGCGGCGCGTGCGCGGGATATGGGCTTCAACATGGTGGCGGTCGGCACCGACCAGGGACTGCTGATGCGGGGCGTCACCTCGGTTCTGGACGCCGCAAAGCAGTCCGGGAGCGAAAGACAATGACCTTCAAAGTCGCGACCACGCGGGATCTGATGAATGCGGCCGGCGAACCGATCTTCGACCCGGCTCTCTTTGATCTGCTGAAAGCAAACCCCGGGATCGAATGGGAGTGGCTGCCGGAGGATGTCACGGAAATCACGCCCGACATCGCCGCGCGCTATGATGCCATCCACATCAACCTGCCGCGCGTCACCGCGGCCTCCGTCGGCCGGGACGATTGCCGTGTGAAGATCTTCGCCCGCAACGGGGTCGGCTTCGACACCGTCGATCTCGAGGCTTGCAAAACGAAGGGAATCGCCGTTACCAACACGCCGATCGCCATCCGCCGTCCGGTCGCGGTTGCCGCCCTCACCCTGATCTTCGCGCTCTCAGGCAAGCTCTTCAAGAAGGACCGCATCGTCCGCGACGGGCGCTGGAACGATCGGGTCGACCATATGGGGACCGGTCTCACCGGTCGCACCCTCGGGATGATCGGCGCCGGCGGCATCGGGCAGGAACTGATCCCTCTCGCCCGTCCTTTCTTCAAGGAGATCCAGGTATGCGATCCCTATGTCGAGGCGGAGGTCTTCCAGCGTCTCGACGCCCGAAAGGCGAGTTTCGACGAGGTTCTCGGCGCTGCCGATTTCCTGCTGGTCGCCTGCCCGCTGAATGACGAGACCCGGCACATGATCGACGCCGACGCCTTCCGGCGGATGAAGCCGACCGCCTGTTTCGTCAATGTCGCCCGTGGCCCGATCCATGACGAGGCCGCGCTCGCCGATGCCCTCTCCTCGGGCGAAATCGCCGCGGCGGGGCTCGACGTCACCGAGCAGGAGCCGATCTCGCCGGACAGTCCGCTGCTCGCGATGGAGAACACGATCATCACCCCGCATGCGCTCTGCTGGACCGACGAGTGTTTCGACGACATCGCCCGCACGGCGCTGCAGTCGATCCTCGATGTGTCTGAAGGCCGGGAGCCGGTGCATCGGGTGATTTGAGCGGAAGCGCCAGTCTTAAGGAGCTGTCGTTGTTCGCGCGCGCAGGACCCCACGAATCATAGGGCTCAGCTTGCGTTCGCTCGGTCCCCACTCTCGCGGGGATGACAGTATTCTAGGATGCGGAGCGAAGCTCGGCCGCTCTTGCCCTCGCAGCCGAAGCATCCAGCCCCGACGCGCCCAGGGCCTCGCCGTAGCGCTCCCAGCTCCAGGCACTCTTGGGTTTCCTTTCCGTCCTCTCGGACAGCAGCGCGCGTGCCTTGGCGGTCTTGCCACCCTTCAGGCTCGCATCCACCAGCATTTCCTCGAAAACGTCGCGCTGGGCGTGGCTGCCGCCGATCGACTGGATGTCGTACCGCACCGGCCAGATGAGCGAGACCGCCCGTGCCGGATTTCCAGTGCGGAGCGCCGACATCGCCTCGGCAAGGGCAAGACCGACCTGTCGCGTGATCCTCGCCTGTGTCTGATCCCGTGTCGCTTCGCTCTCGGCATAAGCGCGCAATTTTTCGGTCATCTCGGTGGCTTCCGCCATCCGGCCTGCGCCGAGCAGCGCCATCAGGTAATGCAGGGAGACAAAGATCAACTCGTGATCGTCAAGATGGTTCCTGGCAATATCGGCCAGCTGCGCCCAGCGCTCCGGACCGACCCGCATGCCATAGAGTTCGAGGCGCCAGAGCAGAGCCGCGGCATTGACCACATCGAGATACTGGTCCGCCTCCAGATCGCTCGCGACCTGCGCGTCGTAGAGCGCCAGCACCTCGTCCAGTTCATAACGTTCCAGATGGAACAGAGCCCGGTGCCACCAGACATGGAAGCGGAAATTGTGAACCGTGGACCAGTGCGGCTCCAGCCCCTTGATCCAGTCGATCCCCTCCAGATGCCGGCCTTCCATCTCCATGACATGCGCAACGGCATGGACGGACCAGGCGTCCTTCGGATCGATCTCGACCGCCTCTCGGGCATAGCGCTCGCCCTTGCGGTAATCTCCCGACTCCTCCAGGCCGAAACCGTACATTCCGATCAAATTGCCGTAGAGCGGGTGCGACTTGTCCCAGGCATGCATGACGCGGGCGACGCTGTCGCGCATGCGGGCGCCGCTGCCTGCGTAGAAATGGGCGAAATGCGCGAGACGGAGGGCAAGCATGTCGCGCGGCGCATCGAGCAGGATACGCTCCCAGGCGTCCGCGGCACCGTCGATATCGCCGGCGCACCAGGCGCCAAGCGCCGCAAGGTGGCCCTTCTCCCGTTCCGTCGTTTCCATCCGGGCAAAGAGTTCTGTCGCCGTGCCAAGCGCCTTGTCCGCGCGCACCGACATCGCTCCGGTGCCGAAGAGCTTCATGAAGTAGCCCTTGGTCACATGGGCGAGCGGCATGTCGGGATCGGCGGTCAGGGTATCTTTCAGGCGGTCACCTACATCGCGGGTGAACCGGACATAACCTTCGACGGTCGAGCCGAAGGCCGATGCCGCCTCCCCGGAGGCCGCCGTGACATCGAGTCCGAGACCGTCCGCGTAAACCGGCATGTTTCTGCTCCCTGAGACGCTTATCCGAGACTGATTGGGTTCGCCTTCGCGAGACGATCGAAGGCCAGAAGAGTTTCGAGCAGTGTGCGCATTTCCGCAAGGGGAACCATGTTCGGCCCGTCGCTCGGCGCGGTGTCCGGATCCTGATGGGTTTCGATGAAGAGACCGGCCACCCCGACCGACGCAGCGGCCCGCGCCAGCACGGGAACGAATTCCCGCTGCCCGCCCGAGCTGTTGCCCCGGCCGCCCGGCTGTTGCACCGAATGGGTGGCATCGAAGATCACCGGATAGCCGGTCTGCGCCATCGTCGGCAGCCCCCGCATGTCGGTCACAAGCGTGTTGTAGCCGAAACTCGTACCGCGCTCGGTCAGAAGGATATTCTGGTTTCCGGCCGCGGCAACCTTGCCGACGGCGGGCTCCATGTCCCAGGGTGCGAGGAACTGTCCCTTCTTGATATTCACCGCCTTGCCCGTTTCGGCGGCGGCGAGAAGAAGGTCTGTCTGGCGGCAGAGGAAGGCCGGGATCTGCAGGATATCGACATATTCGGCCGCGGGCGCACATTGCGCCGCGTCATGGACGTCCGTCAGGACCGGACAACCGAAGCGCTCGCGCACCTCCGCGAGGATCGGCAGCCCCTTCTCCATTCCGATGCCGCGTCCGGCGCTGGCGCTGGTGCGGTTCGCCTTGTCGTAGGAGCTCTTGTAGACAAAGCCGATGCCGAGAGCCTCGGTCATCCCGACAAGAGCCTCCGCCATCTCCATCGTGTGTTCGCGGCTCTCCATGGCGCAGGGGCCGGCGATCAGCACGAACGGCTCCCCGTTTGAGAAGGAAACGGGTCCGACGGTAACGGTCTTCGCGGTCATCCCAGGCTGCTCCGGGCAAGGTTAGACGAGGCGCGACTGGGTAACCGCGGCCTCGATGAAGCTGGTGAAGAGCGGGTGCGGATCGAACGGTTTCGACTTCAGCTCCGGATGGAACTGCACGCCGATGAACCACGGATGATTCGGCAGTTCGACGATTTCCGGCAGTTCGCCGTCCGGCGACAATCCGGAGAAGTGAAGCCCCGCCGCCTCCAGCTTGTCCTTGTGGTTGATATTGACCTCGTAGCGGTGCCGATGGCGTTCGCTGATCCGTTCCTTGCCGTAGATCTCCCGCACCTTGGAATTCGCAACCAGATCGCAATCATAGGCTCCGAGCCGCATAGTCCCGCCGAGATCGCCGTCCGCCGCGCGCTTTTCCATTTCGTTGCCGCGCACCCACTCGGTCAGCAGGCCGACCACGGGCAGGTCACAGGGACCGAATTCGGTCGAACCGGCACCGTCCATGCCGGCGAGCGCACGCGCAGCTTCGATCACCGCCATCTGCATGCCGAAACAGATCCCGAAATAGGGAATCTTGTGCTCCCGCGCAAAGGTGACGGCCTTGATCTTGCCTTCCGCCCCGCGCTCGCCGAAGCCGCCCGGCACAAGGATGCCGTGCACGTCCTCGAGGCGATGAATGGTGTCGTCACGTTCAAAGATCTCGCTGTCGATCCAGTCGAGCTCGACCTTCACCTTGTTGGCGATTCCGCCGTGAGCGAGAGATTCCGCAAGCGACTTGTAACTGTCGAGCAGGCTGGTGTACTTGCCGACCACGGCAATCTTCACCGTGCCTTCCGGGTTGCGCACGGTATGGGTGATGTCGGTCCAGCGCGAGAGATCCGGCCCCGGCGCCGTCTCGTCCAGCAGATCGAAATGGCGGCAGACTTCAACGTCGAAGCCTTCGTTATGGTAGGCAACCGGCACGTGATAGATCGAATCCACGTCGAGTGCCGGGATCACCGCTTCAGGACGGATGTTGCAGAACAGCGCGATCTTGCGCCGCTGATCGGCCGGGATGTCATGTTCGGAGCGGCAGAGCAGGATGTCGGGCTGGATACCGACGCTCTGCAGTTCCTTCACCGAGTGCTGAGTCGGCTTGGTCTTGAGTTCGCCCGCGGACGCGATCCAGGGCACAAGCGTCAGATGCACGAAGAGCGAGCGCTCGCGACCCAGTTCGTTGCCGAGCTGTCGGATCGCTTCGAGGAACGGCAGGCTCTCGATATCGCCGACCGTGCCGCCGATTTCGCAGAGGACGAAATCCTCGTCGCCGAGATTGGAGCGGCAGAAATCCTTGATCGCGTCGGTGACGTGCGGAATGACCTGGATCGTTGCCCCGAGATAGTCGCCGCGGCGCTCCCGGGAAATCACGTCCATGTAGATTTGACCGGTGGTCACACTGTCGTTCTTGGTCGCCGAAACACCCGTGAACCGCTCGTAGTGGCCGAGATCGAGGTCGGTCTCCGCGCCGTCGTCGGTGACGAAGACCTCGCCATGCTGATACGGGCTCATGGTGCCCGGATCGACATTCAGGTAGGGGTCGAGTTTCCGCAGACGAACCTTGTATCCGCGCGCCTGCAGCAGCGAACCAAGGGCTGCCGAAGCGAGGCCTTTGCCAAGAGATGAAACCACGCCGCCGGTGATGAAAATAAAGCGAGACATGGAGCTGCGTTATATCCGAATTGGTGGAGCTGACCTAATCAAAACGCACCCCGTCGCCCGCCCGATTTCAAGCGGGACGCGAGGCACGTCTGAAATCGTAGAGTTACTGCGAGAGCGGAACCTGCGGACCGGACGGAGCCGCCGGCTCGGAACTCTCCTGAACCTGGTCCGCGATCGAACCGGTCTTGTTCGTCTCGGCGAGAATCGCGAGCAGAATGCTGGTGGCGAAGAATGCCGTGGCGAGAATCGCGGTGCTGCGGGTAAGCAGGTTGGCCGTGCCGCGCGCCGACATGAAGCCGCCCATGCCGCCGCCGCCTCCTCCGCCGCCACCGATGCCGAGTCCGCCGCCCTCGCTCCGCTGCAGCAGAACAACAATGACGAGCGCGAGCGCGATCATCAGGTGGATGGCAAGCAGGACTTCAGTCATTGGTCTTTCCCGGCTCTCGTCCGGCGCGAATTAATATCGCGCCGCGGACGGCAGAATGAATCTCGCGGGGTTTTAGCTCCCCAGCCGCGACTTGGCTAGCGCGAATTGAACCCGTGGCCGTCACCCGGCAGCGGCGGCGATGGCCAGAAAATCCTCCGCCTTGAGGCTCGCACCGCCGACCAGCGCCCCGTCGACATCCGCAAGCCCCAGGATTTCGGCGGCGTTTCCGGGTTTTACCGAGCCGCCATACAGCAATCGCAGCTCTCCAGCCCCGCCGAGCATTGATGCCGCGACCGTTCGCATATGGTCATGCATGGCCGCAATGTCATCGGTCGTCGGCGTGCGGCCGGTCCCGATGGCCCAGACGGGCTCGTAGGCAATCACGACGCCGGTTTCCGTCGCCCCTTCCGGGAGTGAGCCGCGTATCTGGGTCTCCACCACGGCTTCCGCCTTTCCCGCATCACGTTCCGCCTCGGTCTCGCCGACGCAAACGATCGGGATCAGACCTGCGGCAAGAGCGGCTTCCGCTTTCGCTTTCACGGTGGCGTCGGTTTCTCCGTGATCGGCGCGGCGCTCGGAATGGCCAACGATGACATGGGATCCGCCAAGATCCCCGATCATCGCCGCGGCCACGTCGCCGGTATGGGCACCACTCTCCTTCATGTGACAATCCTGTCCGCCGACCGCGATCATGCTCCCCTCGAGCATCGCCGCGACCGGGGCAATCAGCGTCGCCGGCGGGCAAACCAGCATGTCGGCGGAACCATTCGCGGTAAATTTCGCCGCCAGCGCGGCCGCCAGCGCCTCTCCTTCGGCGCGCAGCAGGTTCATCTTCCAGTTTCCGGCGATCAGGACGCGGCGTGTCATCTCGGTGTTTCCCCCGCAGCGGATTGAAAAGGCGGCACCGGCATAGCACATCGGATCGTAAGGTTGGGAGGCCGGATTTCACTCGGAATTGCGAGTTGCAGCACGGATCGGCCCGCTTCTATGATGCGCCTCCCCGTGAGGGGCCCCATAAACCGAGAAAGCCGCGACGTACCCATGCTCCAAATGATCCGCTCCCGCGTCACCTCGATCTTCGTCAAGGGACTTTTCGTTCTGCTGATCGCTTCCTTCGCGGTCTGGGGGATCGGCGACATCTTCCTCGGCTCGCCGACCGGCAAGGCCGCCATCGAGGTGGGCGATGTCGAGATCACGACCGCCGAGGTTCTCGACGAGTTCGAACGCGTCCGCCGCACAATGGGGCTGCAGATGACTGCCGAGGAGGCCGCCCAGATCGGCGTGCTCGAGCAGGTCATGAACGACCTCGCGAACCGTGCCCTGTTCATGGCTGAGTCCGGCGAGCTCGGACTTGCCGTCGGCGAGGACATGGTGAAGCAGAGGATCGCCGAAATGCCGGCCTTCCGCGATCAGAGCGGCAAGTTCAATCCGGACATGTTCCGCCAGGCGCTGTTCCGCGCGCAGCTCAGCGAAGCCGGATTCGTGACGTTGCTACGCGAAGAAATCCGCCGCGATCAGATCCTCAATGCAGTGACCGCAGGGCTCGCTGCTCCCGAAATACAGGCGAATACCTACTACCGCTACCGCAACGAGCGGCGCGAGGCGAAGCTGGTTACGCTCGACGCGGCATCCCTGCCGGAGCCCGCGGCACCGACAGAGAGCGAGATCGACAGTTTCTATAACGAAAACAAGGAACGCTATCGGGCGCCGGAGTATCGCACCGCGACCGTGCTTTCCCTGACCCCCGACGCCCTCGCCGAAGAAATCGAGGTGTCAGACTCCCGGCTTAGCGAAGCTTATGAGGCTCGTCTCGGCGAGTTCCAGACCGCCGGCCGCCGTGCCGTCGATCAGATCTTCCTCGCCGACAAGGAAACCGCCGAAAAAGCAGCCGCCGCGCTGGGCGAGGGCCAGGCCTTCGAGAAGGTCGCCGAAGACGTGGCCGGAATGTCCCCCGATTCCCTCTCACTCGGCAGCGTGACCCGCGCGGATCTCGAAGGCACCGCCCTCGCCGATGCCGTCTTCGACGCCGAACTGAACCTCCCGACCGCCCCGGTCGAGAGCGATCTCGGCTGGCACATCTTCCGCGTGACCGAAATCGTGCCTGAAAGCACACAGTCCTTCGACGAAGTGAAGGAGATCCTCAAGCGTGACATCGCCCAAAACGACGCGCTCGACCGAATCTACGAGATCGCCAACCAGATCGAGGACTCGCTTGCCGCCGGCGATACCATCGAGGAAGCCGCCAAAGCGGCCGAACTGAATGCCGTCACACTTCAGGATGTCGATCGGCAGGGCCGCGGAATGGATGATATGGAAGTGGGTGGCATTGCGGCTGATCCGGGTTTCCGAACAACCCTTTTCTCGACCCCCTTGAACGAACAGAGCCAGCTCGAGGAAACCGCTGACGGCGGCTACTTCATTCTCCGCGTCGACGGCATCACCGAAGCGGCCGTCCGGCCTTTGGCCGACGTGAAGGAGCAGGTCGTCGCCGACCTTCTCGCCGAGCGCCGCGCGGACGCCAATCTGAAACGCGCCCAGAACCTGGTCCAGGAGGCTGCGTCCGGCGGTCTCGTCGCGGCGGCGGAGAAAGCCGGGTATGACACCAGGGACCTTGCCCCCTTCACCCGCACCGGCGACGGTCTGCCCGACGGCCTGCCGGCAGATGTCGCGGAGATCGCGTTCGACCTCAAGATCGGCGATATCGGCATGTCGGAAGATCTGACCCAGATCCACATTGCCGAACTGACGGCGATCAAGGACGCCGACGCGGACAGCACCGGCGACGCCATCGCCCCGCTCGCCGGGCAGGTCCGGGCGGGCATGGCGGCGGACGCCGTCGAGCTGCTGGTCGCGGCCCTGCGCGGCTCTCACAGCGTTTCGATCAATACGGGCCTCCCGCTTTCCGTCATCCAGGGTGGCGATACCGGCGGCACCGTCCCGCAACAGAGCGGCGGACTGTTCTGATGCAGGTTTCTCCCGAACGCGCCCCGTTTGCAGCCTCCTATGCCGACGGGAAGGCCCAGGTCGTCTGGACCACGCTGGTCGCGGATCTGGAGACGCCGGTTTCCGCGATGATGAAGCTGGCCGAGCGCAAGGCGAACGCCTTTCTGCTCGAGTCCGTCGAGGGTGGCAGCGTGCGCGGCCGCTTTTCTATCATCGGCCTGCGGCCGGACGTAATCTGGCGCTTCAAGAAGGACAAGGCCGAGATCAACCGGCAGGCGCGGATCGATCCGCATGCCTTCGAACCCTGCCCGGAGGCCCCCCTCGCCTCTTTCCGCAGCCTGCTCGCGGAATCCGAGTTCGAGTTGCCGGAAGGCCTCCCGCCGATGGCTTCCGGCCTTTTCGGCTACATGGGCTACGACGCCGTGCGCCTCGCGGAGAAAATCCCGGACGCCAACCCCGACGACCTGCAAATACCCGACGGACTCTTCCTGCGACCGACGGTGATCTGCATCTTCGACCGCCTCGAGGACGTGGTGACGATCGTCACGCCGGTGCGACCGGACGAGGGCATGTCCGCGGACGCGGCCTACGACGCGGCACGGGCGCTTCTTTCCGACATGCTGCAGGATTTCGACCGCAACCTGCCGCTGGCGCGCCAGGGGGTCGGAGAACCCGCCAGGCTACCGGAGCCCAGCTCCAACACCACCCGCGAAGAATTCCACCGGATGGTGGAGACGGCAAAAGACTATATCGCCGCGGGCGACGCCTTCCAGGTCGTCCCGTCGCAGCGCTTTTCGGTTCCGTTCAAGCTGCCGCCGCTGGCGCTCTACCGCTCGCTGCGACGCCTCAATCCCTCGCCGTTCCTCTTCTATTTCGATTTCGGCGATTTCTCGATCGTGGGCTCCAGCCCGGAGATCCTGGTACGCGTGCGCGACGGCGACGTCACGCTCCGCCCCCTCGCCGGCACCCGCAGACGCGGCGCCAATGCCGAAGAGGACAGGGCCCTGGCCGAAGACCTGCTGTCCGATCCGAAGGAACGGGCCGAGCACCTGATGCTGCTCGATCTCGGGCGCAACGATGTCGGGCGGGTGGCGAAGATCGGCACCGTGAAGGTGATCGAGCAGTTCGTCATCGAATATTACTCCCACGTCATGCACATCGCCTCCCATGTCGAGGGAAAGCTGCGCGATGGGCTGGATGCGCTCGACGCGCTCTGGGGCGGTTTCCCGGCGGGGACCGTTTCCGGAGCCCCGAAGGTCCGGGCGATGGAGATCATCGACGAGCTGGAGAAATCGCGGCGCGGAGTCTATGCGGGGGCGGTCGGCTATTTCAGCGCCAACGGCTCGATGGATACCTGTATCGCGCTGCGCACCGCAGTCGTTAAGGACGGCACGATGTACGTGCAGGCTGGCGGCGGCGTAGTGGCGGACAGCGATCCGGAAGGCGAATATCAGGAATCGGTCAACAAGGCCCGCGCCCTGTTCCGCGCCGCCGAGGAAGCCGTCAAGTTCTCCGCACGGAGCAGCTGACAGACCCTAATCAGTCCTGTGAAACGCCATATTTGTTCTCGTGAAACAACGCGTTAGACGGCGTCATTCACACTGCGCAACCTATTCCGCGGGCTCTGCGGCGAGTTTCGGGACCGGCTCTCCCTCACCTGCCGGCAATAGCAGGGCGGCCGCGAACGCCGTCGCCGCAAGAGCACCGAGAATCAGGAACAGCCAGGTAAAGTCCCCGGTCGCACTGTAGACCCAGGCCAGCAGCGGAACCGCTCCGGCCGAGACCCCGAGGGTCAGGAGGAACTTGACCCCAAAGGCCGTCCCCCGCCAGGCGGGCGGCGTGAAGCGCGCGAAAAGCGCATTCTCCGTCGGCACCGCGATGGTGTTCGAGAGCACCATCACGATAGAGACCGGGAACAGCAGCCAGCTGTCGATCGAGGCGACAATGACAAGGAACGGGATCTGTATGATCCAGGCGGTGACATAGACCCTTTTCTTGTTGAACCGGTCCGCCAGCCATCCGCCGGCGATCTGCGCCCCGCCGGAGCAGAAATAGATAGCCGAGACCAGCAGTCCGATGCCGAACAGCGCGTCGCCGCTCCCGAGACGGTTCTCGAACAGCTTCGGCAATGCAAAGGAGGTCGCCTGATAGATCAGGCCCGAACAGCAGACCGTGACGGCGAGCGCGAGCGCCCCGCGCTGCATGTCCTTGCGCGTGGTCTCGGACGGCGCCGACGCGGCCTTCCCGGTGTCATTCTCGATCCAGCCGCGCCAGACCCCGAGAGCGAGCAGCAGGCCCGTCACGACGCAGACGATCCCCGGGAGAATAAAGGCGAGCCGCCAGGAACCGAAATCGGCAAGTAGGGCCGCAATCAAGGGGGCCGACCCGACGCCGAGACTGCCGAACACGCCATTGATGCCAAGCGCCTTGCCGCGGTTCGCCACATGGCGCACCACCCAGGCGATCCCGACCGGATGATAGATGGAGGCGAAGAAACCGATCGCCGTCAGGCCGGCGGCGATCTGGAACAGCGAGTTGGCAAACCCGGTGAGGATCGACATCGCGCCGGTGCCGATAAAGAACACCACCATCATACCCGTCGCGCTCCAGCGGTCGCCGAGATAGCCCGCCGGGATGGCGCAGAGGCCGAACATGAGGTTGCCAAGGAACATCAGCCCGATCAGTTCGTGATAAGGGGCGGCGAACACGGATTCGAGCGCAATCACGGCTGTCGGATAGAGCAGCATGAAGAAATGCGAATAGAAATGCCCGATGCTCGAAAACCCAAGCGAAAGGCGATCGGACAAAGGATTCATGGCCGAAATTCCATCATGAGCGAATGACGCAATCGTCGCAGGACTTCGAAATGCCCACAACTCCCCTTTGTGCATTTGACTCATTCCGGCGCGCCATTACCATGAGTCGCGAACAGTTCTTCGCCATATGGCGCCGGAAAAGTCAGGATGTCCGAAACACCTGTACGCGAGACGCGAACCGCAAAGCGGCCGACCAAGACACAGATCGCGTGGCTCAGGCGCGGTCTGAGCGAACCCGGCGGAAAACTCCCGCTGTTCAACGATCAGGGGCAACGGGTAAACGACCGGATGGTGCGGTCCTGCCTGGAGCACGGCTGGGCGGAGCCCTGGTTCGAGAATCCATTGAAGCCGAACTGGCTTGTCTGCAAGCTCACGGATCTCGGGCGCAAGGCCGTCAACGGGTCGCCCTAATGTGCAATCGCGTATTCTCGCCGGCTCCCGCTTCATCGTATTGGAAACGTTGAATGACTCTTGAAGAGTATCTGAGCGTCATCGTCGACAGCAAAGCCGACGACTGGCGCACCTCCAACGTTCCCACCTTCATGCACAGGATCGTCCCCTCGCGCACCCCCGGTTCGGATTTCGAACTGCAGGAGCACAATGTCCTGATGAACTACATGCCCGATATCCGCTTCTCGATGGCATGGGGCCTGGTCGCCGATCGCAACTACGCCGAACCCTGGCTGGAGAAGCTGCCGAACAAGCGCGGCGACGCCGTGATCCTCGATTTCCTCTTCAATGGCGCTCTGGTGTATCGCGACATCCTGATCGCGGTGGATAATTGGCGCTGCATCCTGCCGCAACCGATGAACACCGAAAGCCCCCCCTATCGGGTCCAGGAACAGCGCATGCAGATCGCCCGACTGGTGCACGGACTGGTCGGCCCGGATTCCAGTTTCGGCGCCTATTTCAAGCGTCTGGGCATGGTGCCGGCAAAAGTGCCGTGGCCGTGAGATGTGTCGGGGAAATCAATGGTCGGAGCGGCGGGATTCGAACCCACGACCCCTTCACCCCCAGTGAAGTGCGCTACCAGGCTGCGCTACGCTCCGACCGATTGAGACGGTCTCTCTAGCCCGTCACCAGAGCGGAAGCAAGCGCCTTGAAGCGCCTGCATCGTGCAATTTCCGGATTGCGTTCAGAAACCGGCTCAGCGCCGGACCCGGTCCAGGGCCTTTTTCAGGGATTCCAGTTCGCCGAGCGCCGTGCGGACCTCTTCCATCGCATCGGTGGCGAGACCGTCCTGACCGTTGCCGTCCGCCGATGCCGCCGCGGCCTCCGGCTCGAACGGCAGGCCCGGCTGGGCGTCCGCTTTCGCCGCATTGTTCGGCCCGGGGATCTCCGGGTCGTACTCGCCGCCGTCATTACGCATCGCGGCGCGCGCGCCACCATCTTTCAGCAGCTTCTGCACGCCCTTGATCGTGTAGCCATCCTGATAGAGCAGCGTCCGGATCCGGCGCAGCAGCGCCACATCCTCAGGACGGTAATAACGGCGCCCTCCGCCGCGCTTCAGCGGCCGCACCTGAGAGAACTTGGTTTCCCAGAAACGGAGAACGTGCGGCGGAACCTCAAGATCGTCTGCAACTTCGCTGATCGTGCGGAAAGCCGACGCGGACTTGCCGTTCCTACGCGTCCCAGTGCTCTGATGGTCGGTCTGCATAGCCATTAGGCGTCATGCCTCCGTACTCACCCGGCGTCGCCGCCAAGCCCTTCGTTGATCCGGTTCTTGAGGACGTGGGAAGGCCTGAAGACCAGCACTTTGCGCGGCAAAATCGGAACTTCCTCTCCGGTCTTGGGATTGCGGCCAATGCGCTCCCCTTTCTGGCGCACCAGAAAGCTCCCGAACGAAGAGATCTTCACCACCTCGTCGCGAGACAAGGATTGCGCAATTTCTTCGAGAACAGCTTCAACCAATTCGGCGGACTCGTTACGAGAAAGACCGACTTCTTGGTACACTGCCTCGCTCAATTGAGCCCGTGTAACCGTCTTACCAGTCATAGCCACCCCCATCCTTAAGAGCCTAAAGTATCGCGGAAAATCGGCACCGTCAATTAATCGACTTATTACAGGAATTTGGAGGTGTTTTCTGACCTAATCTCGAACCGCGCGGCGCCAATTGAAAGGAGAAACCCGCGACTTTGGAGATCGAGGCCTAACTCACTGAAACTCCGGAAAATTAGCGCCTCGACGCAGGGGAGCGCGCCGTAACATGGCAGAAAAAGGAGCGCGCCAGATCCTATTCAGGGAGCGCCGATTCGGACCAGCCCAGCCCCCCATACGAGCCCGCCACCGATCGCCTCGAAGAGGACGAGGTCGCCATTACTGACCCGGCCGTCCGCCACCGCCTCGGACAGCGCAAGCGGTACCGACGCAGCCGACGTGTTGGCATGCCGGGCGATCGTCGAAACCACTTTCTCGTCGGGCAGCTTCATTTTCTGCGCCATGCTCTTGATGATCCGGGCGTTCGCCTGGTGCGGGATCAGCCAGTCGATGGCGGAGGAGTCGAGGCCGTTGGCCTCAAGCGCCTCGTCGATCACACCGGAAAGCTTGGAGACGGCGTGGCGGAAAACCTCCTGCCCCGCCATGCGGACATGACCGACGGTCCTGGTCGAGGACGGACCGCCGTCGACATAGAGGATGTCGCGATGCCGTCCGTCGGAATGGAGGTGAGTCGAGAGCACGCCGAAACCGTCATCGTCTTCCTCCTCGCGGGCCGCCCGCAGCACAACCGCGCCGGCCCCGTCTCCGAAGAGCACGCAGGTCGAGCGGTCTTCCCAGTCGAGAATCCGGCTGAAGGTCTCGGCACCGATCACAAGCGCCGCACGCGCCTGTCCGGCCTTGATGAAATTGTCTGCCGTCGCAAGGGCATAGATGAATCCGGCGCAGACGGCCTGAATATCGAACGCGGCCCCGTGATCCATGGCGAGTTTCGCCTGTACCTTGGTGGCGGTGGAAGGAAAGGTATCGTCCGGTGTCGTCGTCGCAACGACGATGAGGTCGATATCCGCAATCTCCATGCCGGCATTTTCGAGCGCCGCGCGCGCTGCGGCGACGGCGAGGTCCGATGTCATCTCGCCGTCCGCGGCCACGTGCCGCTGCCGGATACCGGTCCGCTTCGAGATCCATTCATCCGAGGTGTCGACTTTTTCCGCCAACTCGTCATTCGTGACGATCCGCTGCGGCAAGTATGCGCCGCAGCCGACCAACAGAGACTTCTTCAGGGTCATGAAGCTACCGATGTCTGGCGTGTCAGGGCCGCACCCTCGTAGTCCCCGTAGAGTGCGATCTCTTCTTTGACTTTATCTAGGAAATTGTAACGGCACATATCGGCGGCGACGCAAACAGCATTGGCGAACCCAAGCGCGTCGGTTCCGCCATGGCTCTTCACGCTGATGCCGTTGAGGCCGAGGAATACGGCGCCGTTATAGCGCCGCGGATCGAGCCGTTTGCGCATCTGCTCGAGCGCACCCCGGCAAAGCAGATAGCCAATCCGGGCGGCCCAGGAAGACTTGAAGGCATCGCGCAGGAACTGGGTGATCATGCGAGAGGTGCCTTCGGCGGTCTTGAGCGCGATATTGCCGGAAAATCCGTCCGTAACGATCACGTCGACCGTGCCCGCGGTGATGTCGTCGCCCTCGACGAAGCCGATATACTCGAAGCTCTCCGACTTGATCTCGCGCAGGATCGCGGCGGCGCCGCGGACGGCATCGCTGCCTTTCTGCTCCTCGCTGCCGACATTCAGCAAGCCAACCGTCGGTCGGCTGAGACCCAGCACCAGACGGGAGAAAATCTCTCCCATCAGGGCGAACTGGACGAGATTCTGTGAGTCGCAATCGACATTGGCACCCAGGTCGAGCATGCAGGTCTCGCCGCGCCGTGTCGGAAAGAAGCTGGCGATGGCCGGACGTTCGATGCCCGGGCACATCCGCAGGACGAATTTCGACATCGCCATCAGCGCGCCGGTATTGCCGGCGGAGACCACACCGTCGGCCGCGCCTTCCGCAACCTGATTGATCGCGAGCCGCATGCTCGAATTGCGCCCCGAGCGCAGCGCCACGGAGGGCTTTTCCGCGGCGCCGACCGCCTTGTCGGTATGAACGAGCTTGAAGTCACTGTTCGCCAGCCGTTTGGTCTTTTCGATCAGCGGCCGAAGCTGCGCCTCGTCACCAACCAGAATCAGCTTGAGATCCGGCATCCGCGCGAGAGCGATATCCGCACCGCGAATCACAACATCGGGCGCGTTATCGCCGCCCATAGCGTCCAGGGCCAGTGTTGGGCCGTCTACCATGTGTTCGACATCATCCAGGTTGAAGACGCGGCCACAACGGCGCGTTTCGAAACCTCTCGGCAGTTAACCTTCCACAGATACGGATTGCAGGAAGGAGGATGCACGAGGGTCATAGGCAAAGCTTCACAAAAGTTCAATATTTTTAGTCCCCATTTCGAAGCCGATCCCGCATGCCTGCCAGAACCGAAAACGGGTTCTCTTCTTCGTCTTCTGCGTCACTGTCCGTCCAGACGACCCCGTCCGGAGCGTCCCCTTCTCCCGGTTTCCGCGGATGCTCGTCGAGCAGTAGCGACAAATTCTGGGATATGACCTCACCGAGGTCAAACCCGCCATCCTCGATCAGCCCCATATTTTCATCATCCGGCGGAAGGTCCAGTTCGGCCTGATGGCCGGTTTCAACCTCCCCGGTCAAGACCTCGCTGAACTGATCCTCGATAACCGCATCGAACGCCTCGAGCGAGACCACGGACAAATAGGTCAGATGGGCCGAGATCCTGCCGGCGATCCGCACCGCCCGGTCCTTGGCCAGGCGCTCGACGGAGACCGTCGCCGAAAGGGAAGCAAGCGACGGCAGGCCAAAGCGCGTTGCAAGCGCGCGACATTCCTCCGGCGTGGCTTCCACGTCGAAATGGGTGACCCGTTTCTTCAGGTCCTTGATCCGGACGGGGCGCGAGAATTCGCTGTTGTCTGTGTGTTCCATGGGAAGCGCACAATATGCGCAGTGCGCCCCGCCCTCAAGCGGCAAGCACTGGAAGCCGCCTTATGGGGTGCGGAAACCGAGTTCGCCGGCCGTGATGGTCTCTACAGGCCGGGCGTCCAGATGGGCGGCCTGCGCGATGACATATCCGGCCATTGCACCGGAATGGGCCTGCGCCGCGCTGTCTCCGCGATAGAGATTCCGCAACAACGCCTCGCCAAGCAGATCGTTCCGATCTCCGTTCGGGGCCGACAGAGCTGCTTCGTATGCATCGAGACGACCGTAGAAGGCGTGTCCCATCTCTTTGACTTTCTTGCCGATCGAGATGTCGCTCACCCCGATTTCCCGGAGCGACTGGTCCATGTCTGTAAAGAGTGTATCGAAGAGGGCCTGCGAGAACGCTTCCGATTCGCCGGCCTCGCCTTTCAGCCGGATCAACACCAGCGCCGTGTGAAGCACCAGGAGGTCGAACCGACCGTCGAGCGTGTCCGGAACCCCGAAACCGGTATAGAAATCCGGAATCCGGGATTGTCGCACGATCTCTTGATAGGCCTTCGCCGCCGCATCGGTGGAGGTATTGCGCTTGAACAACTTGCTGAGCACCGCGCGATCCCGCTTCGGGTTTGAGTTGAACGCAAAATGGCGACGCAGTCGGTCCACGTCAACGACCGGGAACAGGATTGTTGACCTCGGGCCGGTCGGTCCCCAAATTGGCGGCAGCCCGCCTGCCCTCGGCGCATGGCGGTTCTCAGTCATGGACAAGACGTCACGGAGAGAACGAGTGAGCCGCAAACGGTTCCAGCGTACCGGCTTCGCCCTAACGATCTTCGCCTTTGGCCTGCTCGCCTGCTCACCTCGTGTGGCGATCCACGGCAACATGGTCGATATCGACACTCTCGCGGCGATCGAGCCGGGCGAAAGCGACAAGGGACGGGTGCTTGCCCTGCTTGGTTCTCCATCGACGGAGAGTCAGTTCGGCCAGGAGACCTGGATGTACATCGCTCGCCGCACCGAACAGACCGCCTTCTTCGCCGAGGACGTCGTTGATCAGCGCGTGATCTATATCGCCTTCGATGAGAACGGCGTCGTTGACAGTATCGGGCGCCTGAACAAGGAAGACGGCAAGCGGATCGAATATGTCGGTCGGGAAACCCAGACCGCAGGCCAGAAAATCACCTTCCTGCAACAGCTCTTCGGCAATATCGGCCGCTTCAACCAGGACGGCGCCTTCAGCCAGTAAGGCCCCGCATCCCTGAACGAGAAAGGCCCCGCTCGCGCGGGGCCTTTCCCTGCCGGGTCTGAAGCTCCCTATCAGGGGGCGAGCGCCGCCAGTAGCAGGAGCGCCACGATGTTGGCGATCTTGATCATCGGGTTGACCGCCGGGCCGGCGGTATCCTTGTAGGGATCGCCGACCGTATCGCCGGTCACCGCGGCCTTGTGGGCCTCGGAGCCCTTGCCGCCGTGATTGCCGTCCTCGATGTATTTCTTCGCATTGTCCCATGCGCCGCCACCGGCGGTCATCGAGATCGCGACGAAGATGCCGGTGACGATGGTCCCGAGCAGCATCGCGCCGACCGCGGTAAAACCCGCGCTCTGCCCGCCGATCAGGCTAATCACGAAATAGACCACGATCGGGGCCAGGACCGGCAACATCGACGGGACGATCATTTCCTTGATCGCCGCCTTGGTCAGCATGTCGACCGCGCGGCCATATTCCGGCTTCTCGGTGCCTTCCATGATGCCCGGACGCTCCCGGAACTGACGCCGCACTTCCTCGACGACCGCGCCGCCGGCACGACCCACGGCCTGCATTCCGAGGGCCCCGAAGAGATAAGGCAAGAGGCCGCCAATGAAGAGCCCGACCACCACATAGGGGTTCTGCAGCTCGAAATTGACGTCCAGTTCGGGGAAGTAGTGGGTCAGGTCTTCCGTGAACGCCGCGAACAGCACCAGCGCCGCCAGACCGGCCGAGCCGATGGCATAGCCCTTGGTCACCGCCTTGGTGGTGTTGCCAACCGCGTCCAGCGCGTCCGTGGTCTCGCGGACCGCCTCCGGCAGCTCCGCCATTTCCGCGATGCCGCCGGCATTGTCGGTTACCGGACCATAGGCGTCGAGCGCCACGACCATCCCGGCAAGCGCCAGCATCGTCGTCGCAGCAATCCCGATGCCGAACACGCCTGCCAGCAGATAGGCCCCGATGATGCCGCCGGAGATGATCAGCGCGGGCAGCGCCGTCGCCTCCATGGAAACCGCGAGGCCCTGGATCACGTTGGTGCCGTGGCCGGTCTCGGAAGACTTCGCGATCGAGCGCACCGGACGGAATTCCGTCGAGGTGTAATACTCGGTCACCCAGACGATGAGCCCGGTCACGACCAGACCGACCAGCGCACAGCCGAAGAGCGACGTTCCCGTTACCTCGAGGCCGTTCTTCATCGCCATCACCGTGTCCCAGCCGATCGCCTGGCTGACGACGCCGCCGATCAGGACCGCCGAAAGGACGGCGCTCACGATGAAGCCCTTGTAGAGCGCCTTCATGATCTTCTTGTCCGGTCCCAGCCGAACGAAGAAGGCGCCGACGACGGAAGCAAGAATGCAGACCGCGCCGATCAGCAGCGGGAAGGTCAGCATGAGAGCCGCCGCCTCGCCGGTGAAGAAGATCGCGGCCAGCAGCATGGTCGCCACCACGGTCACCGCATAGGTCTCGAAGAGGTCGGCCGCCATACCCGCGCAGTCACCGACATTGTCGCCGACATTGTCCGCGATCACGGCCGGGTTTCGGGGATCGTCCTCGGGGATACCGGCTTCGACCTTCCCCACGAGGTCGGCGCCGACATCGGCCCCCTTGGTGAAGATGCCGCCGCCGAGACGGGCGAAGATGGAGATCAGCGAGGCGCCGAAGCTGAGCGCGACGAGCGCTTCCAGAACATGGCGCATGCCGGCATCGGTGCTCGCGTCATACATCCCGATCAGAAGGGCGTAATAGCCCGCGACGCCGAGAAGGCCGAGACCGACCACCAGCATCCCTGTTATCGCACCGGACTTGAAGGCGATGTCGAGTGCCGGAACCATGCCGACGGTTGCCGCCTGCGTCGTGCGGACATTGGCCCGCACGGAAACGTGCATGCCGATATAGCCTGCCACGCCGGACAGAACCGCACCGATGACGAAGCCGATGGCGACCGTCATCCCGAGCGTGAACCCGAGAATGATCGCAACGGCGATACCGACCATGCCGATCGTTGTGTATTGGCGGTTGAGATACGCTGCTGCGCCTTCCTGAATCGCGCCTGCAATTTCCTGCATCCGCGCTGACCCGGCATCGGCGGCCAACACCGACCGTATCGCCCAAAGTCCGTAGAGCAAGGCCGCCACCCCACAAAGGATGACGAAAGCCAAAGTTCCGCTCATATCCGAAACCCTTCTATCTTCTGAACACGTTTCCTCGCCGCCGTGCCCGGTCTTGTCGCCGGGCTCCGGCTGGCATTTCAAATCGAAGGGTGAAAAAAGCAGACAGCGAAAAGAATTTTGCCGGTTTCCGCCCCACCACTCCAAGTGGGTTGAAACCTATCAAAAATCTGCCGCCTGTAAAGCGTATCTAACTGAATCCGCAATTACATTTACGGTCTTTATGCTGGGCTGCGCTGGCGCCACAAAGCCACGGCGATGACTGAGCCGGCGACCGCAAGGAGTGGTAAAACTCCATAGTTGACCGCGTTCCAGCCGAACGCATTGAGCAATGCGCCGGAAGCGAAGGAAGAGACGGTAACCGTTCCAAAGACTAGGAAATCGTTCAGTCCCTGTACCTTCGCCCGCTCTTCCGGGCTGTGGCATTCGGCGAGCAGCGACGTACCGCCGACGAACATGAAGTTCCAGCCGATTCCGAGCATCACGAGACCGAGCCAGAAGCGCTCGATCTCGAGCCCGC
Source organism: Nisaea sp. (assembly GCF_965216895.1). Taxonomy (GTDB): domain Bacteria; phylum Pseudomonadota; class Alphaproteobacteria; order Thalassobaculales; family Thalassobaculaceae; genus Nisaea. Next base: position 695,178 of record NZ_OZ244205.1, on the reverse strand, counting down.
TGATGTTCACCGTGGCGGCACAGACGAGGATCACCGCCCCCGCCAGCATGACCTGCCGGACCCCGAATCGCTGGATCAGGGACCCGGTAAAGAAGGACGGCGCGTACATCGCCAGCACATGCCACTGGATGACGAAAGCGGCATCGCGGAACTCATAGCCGCATCCGACAATGGCAAGCGGCGTCGCGGTCATCACGAAGCTCATGACACCGTATCCGATCATTGCGCCGACAGCCGCGACGATGAATGTCGGCTGCCGCACGATCACCGACAGCGGGCGGATATTCGGGCTGTCCGGCGCATGACGCACCGGCGGGATCTGGACGAAATAGAGGAAAGCGAAGGAGAGTGCCTGAACACAGGCGACGACAACGAAGCACCCGGCATAGATCACCGGTGTGAACAGATCGTAAGACCATTTGGACAGCTCAGGTCCGGCGATTGCCGCGAACACCCCGCCGGCAAGAACCAGAGAGATCGCCTTGCTGCGGAAGGTCGCGCTGGCCGTGTCCGCAGCCGCGTGGCGATAGAACACCGCAAAGCCCTGGAAACAGCCAATCATCATTGAACCCGCGGTGAAAATCGCGAAGCTGCGTTCGAAGATTCCGTGATAGGCGAGCAGTGCGCCGAAAATTCCGATCGTGATCCCGACGGCGAAACCGCCGCGACGTCCGATCTTCCGCATCAGGAAGGACGCCGGCAGAGTCGTTGCCATCGTCGCCGTGAACTGAAGCGCGAGCGGGACCGTCGACCAGGCCGGATCCGACGCAAGCTGCTGGCCGACCAGCGCGGTCACCGTCATGTTCACCGACATACCCGTCATCGCAAGCGCCTGACAGATAGCCAGAAGTACGACATTGCGAACCGTCGGGTCGCGGCCTTCGATCGTGGAACTGGTCATGAGTAATCGCGGGTCAGTCGAAATGAGGACCGTCTGGTAGCACGCTTGCCGGGAACCCGCCAGTTCCGCAAGCGCGCCCGCGGGCGCTCAGCCCTGCAGCGGCCGCTCGAACACGTTCTGGAACAGGAGATCCACGACGACCCCCTTGCCGACGATTTCCTCGGTCTTCGCGAGAAGACGCTGCTTCAGGAAGGCCCGGTCACTGATCCCGGGTTTGATATCGAGGGAGGAAAGCGCATGCACATACGCGAGATAGGCATCAATGATGCGAACCTTTTCCCGGTTCACCAATTCGAAGTCCGCACCGGGCTCGACCTCGATAAAGATATGCAGAACCAGAAAGCGATCGACCTGGCCGTCGCGGAAGATCGGGATGCTTAGCGGCTCCAGATCGATGAGTTGGGTAACGGTCGGCCGTTCCTCGACTTCGTTCTCGTCTTCCGGCGGAACCTCCTGACCGAGCAGGGAAAGCACCTGCGGCGGGAGCAGCCCGGGCGCAAACATCGAGACGCCGAAAACGCCTCCGCCGACGAGCGCGAGCAGGACGACGAGGATGACAATGATCTTCATGTGCCCATTTAACCCGTGCGCTAGGCGTGGGTATAGCCCCGACGCTCAAGAATGAGCGGCTTGCCGTCCGCATCGAGCAGATCGACGCCGGTTCCGGCGCGGATCTCCCCAATCCGGGCCACCGGCACACCCACCTCCTCGGCCCGTACCATGACCTCTTCCCGCGCTTCCTTCGGCGCGGTGAAGAGCAATTCGTAATCGTCTCCGCTGGACAGCAGATCCTCGGGGTTGGCGAGCCCGTTCCGCACCGCAGCCGCCGCTGCCCGGGAAACCGGAACCGCGGATATGGAGATTTCCGCCGCGACGGCGGAACAGTCGGCGATATGACCAAGATCCTGCGCCAGCCCGTCCGAGACGTCGAGCGCCGAAGTGGCGACGCCCAGCAAGGCCCGCCCCAGCATCGGGCGCGGTTCCGGAACCTGATAACGGTCGATGAGAAAGCGCTCGGCCGCGTCGTCAAGACCGCTTATTTCTCCACGGAGGAATGCCAGCCCGAGCCCGGAATCGCCGATCGTCCCGGAGACGTAGATATCGTCGCCGGGGCGGGCACCACTGCGGAGCAGAGCCCGATCTTCCGGCAACCAGCCGAAAGCCGTGACGGAGATCGTGAGCGGTCCAGGGGTCGAAACCGTATCTCCGCCGAGCAGCCGCAGGCCGAAGGTAATGTGATCGCTGCGCTGACCGGTCACAAACCGCTCCAACCAGCCCTCTGCGTCCGCCATCCCGGACGTCAGGGCGAGGGTCGCGGTATAGCCGTAGGGCTCGGCCCCCATTGCCGCGAGATCAGAGATATTGACCCGGAGCGCCTTGCGCGCGATCCGGTCCGGAGAATCGCTTTCCAGAAAGTGAACTCCGGCAACCAGCGCGTCCGCGGTCACGGCCATCCGCATCCCAGCCGGCGGCGCTACGATCGCAGCGTCGTCGGCGAGTCCGAGGGCTTCGCCTTGTCCCTCCACGAGGGGCGCGAAATACCGCGCGATCCGTTCGAACTCGCCGAGGCGTTTCACCACTCAGGCGCTTTCGGAACCAAGAGCGGTGTCACCGGATTCGTCTTCACGAACTGTCCGCGCGATACGGTCAAGCACACCATTGATGAAACCGGGCTCTTTCTCCGCAAAGAAGGCGTGGGCCACGTCGACATACTCCGAAATCACGACCGCGGCCGGGATTTCGCCATGGGCCAGCAACTCATGCGCGCCGCATTGCAGGATGTTGCGCACGATGGTCTCCAGGCGGTCGAGCGCCCAGTCATCCGCCAGCGCGCCCGAAATAAGCTGGTCGACAGCCTCTAGATCTGCCGACACGCCAGCCACGAGCTTCTCGTAGAATACCGGGTCCGCCGGACCGAAGCTTTCGTCGTCGGCGCCTCCCTCGAGACGTAGCTCCTTGAATTCCGCGATCACGCGCGGCGCGGGGGTGCCGGTGATCGCCATCTGGTACAGCGTCTGCACCGCAGCGAGGCGCGCCGCGGTCCGGCGTTTGCGATCCGATGCCTTTTGGCTGGCTTTGCTCATCCTGCGCTCACTCGATTCCGAAACGGCTCTTGATCGCAGCCATTGCAAGCGCCGCCTCGGCAGCATCGCGGCCCTTGTTCTTCTGCGCGACCGACGCCCGCGCCCAAGCCTGTTCGCGGTTCTCTACAGTCAGGATTCCATTGCCGATGGCCAGCCCTTCCCAGAGCGCCAGATCCTGCAGGCCGCGCGCGCTCTCGCCACAGACATAGTCGTAATGTGTGGTTTCGCCCCGGATGACGCAGCCGAGGGCCACATATCCATCAAAGACCGGAGCATCGGTCCGCTGCGAGGCGAAAGAAATCGCCGCGGGAATCTCCAGCGCCCCAGGCACCTCGAGCCGCTCGAACTCTGCGCCGGCGCTCTCGAGCGCCGCCGACGCGCCCTTCACAAGCTCGTCGGCAATATCCTCGTAGAAGCGCGCCTCGACGATCAGAATGCGGCTCATCAGCCCGCTCCTTCAGTTTCTGTCTCTACGCCGCGCCGCTCCGCCACGGTCAATCCGTAGCCTTCGAGCCCGACAATGTTCCGGTCGTGGTTGCTCAGGAGAATCATGTCGCGGACGCCGAGATCGACGAGGATCTGCGCTCCAACGCCGTAATCCCTGAGTTCGTTCTCGCTGCCTTTGCCGTCGGCCTCGGCGCGCAATTTCCGGCGCACGCGGTCCGAAAGCGCTGTCGCGGAGGGCTCGCGGATCAGAACGACGACCCCGCGCCCCTCCTCGCCGATCTGCCGCATGGCGTTCTGCAGCTCGCCGCCGGCACGTGCGCCGGTACGGTCACCGAGGACATCTTCCATGATACTGAGCGCATGCATCCGCACCAGAACCGGATCCGCCGTGGTGATATCGCCCTTCACCAGCGCGACATGCTCGGCATAGGTGATCTTGTTTACATAGACGATCATCCGCCAGTCGCCGCCATGGGCACTGTCCAGCGTCGTCTCGACCGATCGCTGCACAACCGACTCCGTCCGCCGACGGTACTCGATCAGGTCGGCGATGGTCGCGACCTTGAGGCCGTGAAATTGCGCAAACTGCACAAGATCGGGCAGCCGTGCCATCGTTCCGTCGTCATTCATGATCTCGCAGATCACACCCGACGGATTGAGCCCTGCCATGCGGGCGATATCGACAACCGCCTCGGTATGGCCGGCACGCACAAGCGTGCCGCCGTCGCGCGCCATCAGCGGGAAGACGTGGCCCGGCGTCACGATATCGTCACGCGCAGCCTTGGGATCGATGGCCACCTGGATGGTTCGGGCGCGGTCATGCGCCGAGATCCCGGTAGTTACCCCTTCCCGCGCCTCGATCGAGACGGTGAAAGCGGTTTCGTGCCGTGTCCCGTTGTTGGCCGACATCAACGGCAATCCGAGCTTCTCGATCCGCTCGCGTTCCATCGAAAGGCAAATCAGGCCCCGGCCATGCTTGGCCATGAAGTTGATCGCTTCCGGCGTCGCCATCTGCGCCGGGATGCAGAGATCTCCCTCATTCTCCCGGTCCTCGTCGTCGACGAGGATGAACATGCGGCCCTGGCGTGCCTCCTCGACCACTTCCTCGATCGAGGAGAGCGCCGTGCGCAGGATATCGCCAAGCGATTCAGCCGTTTCGGTCATTCCGTATTTCCCGGACATCAATCAGGCGCGCAACATAGCGGGCAAGCATGTCGACTTCCATGTTCAATTGGTCGCCGGGCCTGCGATCGCCGAGGGTGGTCTCTTTCCAGGTATGCTCGATGATGTTCACGCCAAAGAATTCGGCGGAAACCTCGTTTACTGTCAATGAGATACCGTCGAGAGCAACGGAGCCTTTCTGCGCGACGAAAGCAGCAAGCTCCGGTGCGGGACGCAATGTAAGTCGATGGCTGTCGCCTTCGGGTGTGATAGAGACAATCTCCGCGAGGCCATCCACATGCCCGCTTACGATGTGACCGCCAAGCTCATCGCCGACCTTCAGTGCCCGCTCGAGATTGATCCGCGTCCCGTCTTTCCAGGAAGAAAGATTTGTCTTGGACAGGGTCTCTGCAGAGACGTCGGCGGCAAACCAGTCGCGGCCCTTCTCGACCACGGTCAGACAACAGCCGGAACAGGCGATCGAGGCGCCGATTGCGACATCCTCCATATCGAAGCCGGCCGATACCGTCATGCGCGTATCGCCGGCCTTTTCGATACGGTCGACCGTACCGATATGCGTGATGATTCCTGTGAACATGGGCGTAACCTAGTTTCGCGGGCGGTAGGTTTCCACCAGATCTTCGCCCACACTTCTGACATCACGCCGTTCGAAACGCGGCATGAATTCGAGCAGGTCGAGACCAAGGTCCCGCACCGCGCCGATCCCGTCCCCGCCAATGATGGCCGGCGCCCGGAACCAGACAAGTTCGTCGACCAGTTCTCGGCGCAGAAACGCCGTCGCGAGTTCGCCCCCGGATTCGACCATCAGCCGGGTAATCCCGCGTTCAGCCAGAAGTGCAAGCACTGCCTCGAGATCGAGCCGGTTGTCCGTGACCGGCATGTTTCCCGCCACCTCGACCCCGACCTCCTGCAAGGCAAGGGCCCGCGGATCGTCGGTCGATACCGCCGTGATCGCCAGGGTAGGCACCAGGCGCGCTGTTTCCGCAATCTCGCGGTCGGGCGTCAGCCGCAACCCGCCATCGAGAACGACCCGCAGCGGCGTACGCGCGGTGAGCCCCGGCAGACGGCAGGTCAGCGCCGGATCGTCCACGAGAACCGTACCGATGCCGGTAAGGATCGCATCGTGCGTCGCTCTGATCTGGTGCGAAACGGCGCGCGCCCCGGTTCCCGTGATCCACTGGCTACGTCCGTTCGTAAGAGCGACCTTGCCATCTAGAGAGGTCGCCAGTTTGAGGGTGACGGAGGGCCGGTTTTTGCGGATCCGGGTCAGAAAGCCGATATTGAGTTCTTCCGCCTCCGTCTCCAGGACGCCGGCAACGATTTCGATGCCGGCCGCCGCGAGCCTGCCGTGGCCCGCTCCGTCGACCCGCGGATCTGGATCCTTCAGTGCATAGACGACGCGGGCGACACCGGCAGCGACGAGCGCGTCTGCGCAGGGCGGCGAGGCGCCGTGATGCGCGCAGGGTTCGAGGGAAACGTAAACCGTCGCACCAGCCGCCGCAGCGCCGGCATCGGCGAGAGCGACCGCCTCAGCGTGCGGACGCCCACCTGTCTGCGTCCAGCCGCGCCCGACGATATCCCCGTTCTTGACGATGATGCAGCCTACGGAAGGGTTCGGAGCAACCCTGCCGAGCCCCCGGCGCGCGAGCGCGAGAGCATGACGCATGAATGAGGTATCAGACTGCATTGGCCTCCGTACCCGCCTTGCGGCGCCCCGAAGGGTGCCGTCTCAGTTTGCCGCCGGCCGCGGACCTCGGGCGACGAAGATGCTCAGTCGTCTCCGTCGTGGCTGATTTCCTCGACGAACTCTTCAAAGTCCTTGGCTTCGCGGAAGTTCTTATACACCGAGGCGAAACGGACATAGGCGACCTGATCGAGGTTCGCCAGCGACTCCATCACCATCTGCCCGATCACCTCGGACGGAATCTCCGCCTCTCCCATGCTTTCCAGACGGCGCACGATACTCGTCACCATCCGTTCGACACGCTCGGGATCGACCGGACGCTTGCGCATTGCGATCTGGATCGAGCGCACGAGCTTGTCGCGATCGAAAGGAGCACGCTTGCCGGTCTTCTTCACCACGGTCAGTTCGCGGAGTTGCACCCGCTCGAACGTCGTGAAACGGGCACCGCAAGCCGGGCAAAACCGGCGCCTCCGGATGGCGGCACTATCTTCCGTCGGACGAGAGTCCTTCACCTGGGTATCGGTGTGACCGCAGAACGGACAGCGCATCTTTTTCCCCCTTCAATCGACCTTAAAATGGCGGCCTCCCCAGACCGCCTCAGCGCTCAGTAGATCGGGAACCGCTCGCAAAGCACGCCGACCTTCGCGCGCACCTTGTCTTCGGTCAGTGAACTGTCTCCGGGATTCTGCGCGGCGGCGTCGAGAACGTCGCCGATCAGGTTCCCGATCTCCTGGAACTCCGCAACCCCGAAACCGCGGGTCGTCCCGGCCGGAGTCCCAAGCCGGACACCGGACGTGACCATCGGCTTCTCCGGATCGAACGGCACGCCGTTCTTGTTGCAGGTGATGCCGGAGCGCTCCAGGGCCTGCTCCGCGATATTCCCCGTCAGCCCCTTCGGCCGCAAATCGACCAGCACGACATGGGTGTCCGTACCGCCCGAGACGATATCGAGACCGCGCTCTTTCAAGACGTCGCAAAGCGCACGTGCATTCTCCACGACCTGCCGTGAATAGGCTTTGAAATCCGGCGTCAGCGCCTCGCCGAAGGACACCGCCTTGGCGGCGATCACGTGCATCAACGGACCGCCCTGCAGTCCCGGGAACACCGCTGAATTGATTTTCTTGCCGAGTTCCGGGTCGTTGGAAAGAATCATGCCGCCGCGCGGGCCGCGCAGGGTCTTGTGCGTCGTCGTGGTGACCACATGGGCGTGCGGCAGCGGGCTCGGATGGGCACCGCCGGCAACCAACCCCGCGAAATGCGCCATGTCGACATGGAAGTAAGCACCGACAGAGTCCGCGATCTCACGAAACTTCCCGAAATCGATCTCACGCGGATAGGCGGAACCGCCGGCGATGATCAGCTTCGGCTTGTGTTCCTCGGCCAATGCCCGAACCTGGTCGAAATCGATCCGTGCATCTTCCTTCCGAACGCCGTACTGCACAGCCTTGAACCACTTGCCGGACAGATTCGGCGGCGCACCGTGGGTCAGGTGACCGCCGGCCGCGAGCGAAAGCCCCATGACCGTGTCGCCCGGCTGCACCAGGGCAAGCATGACCGCCTGATTGGCCTGCGCGCCGGAATGCGGCTGCACGTTTGCGAAGCTGCAATCAAACAGCCTGCAGGCACGTTCGATCGCCAGTGCTTCCGCCTTGTCGACGAATTCGCAGCCGCCGTAGTACCTGCGTCCCGGATAGCCCTCGGCATATTTGTTCGTCAGAACTGAGCCTTGCGCCTCAAGAACGGCGCGGGACACGATGTTTTCCGACGCGATCAGTTCGATCTGATCCTTCTGACGGTGCAACTCCTCGGTGATAGCACCGAACAGATCCGGATCGCTCTCGGCAAGCGGCGTGGCGAAGAACGGATTGTCGGTCGTGTTGGTCTCAAAAGCGGACATGTCAGCTCCAGTTCTGGTCCGGCGATGCGATGGCCTACTCGGTCCGCCGCCGCGGCGCAAGCGCAAGGGTTACATGCTCTCGGTAAAGCCGAGCTTGTCGACCCGACGTTGATGCCGGCCGCCCGAAAATTCTGTTGCCAGAAAGACATCGACGCAGTCTTTCGCGACTTCCTCTCCGATCAGTCGAGCCCCGAGCGCGAGAACGTTCGCGTCGTTATGCTCCCGGCACAATCGGGCCGAGGTTATGTCGTGACAAAGTGCCGCGCGCACCCATTCATGCCGGTTCGCTGCAATGCTGATGCCGATCCCGGTGCCGCAAACAACGATCCCGCGCTTGCCCTTGCCGTCCCTCAAAGCCTTGGCCACGGCCGACCCGAAATCGGGATAATCGACCGAGTCCAGCCCGCTCGTACCGACATCGACCACGTCCCACCCGTGACCTTTGAGGTGGGCAGCCAATACTTGCTTTAGAGAATATCCGGCGTGATCCGATCCGATCACGATTGCGTTATTTGTCATTTCCCGTCCGGCCAAACGCTCTTTGTTGCGGCGAAACCACTATATACGCCACCCCGACTCCTTCGCACCACCATTTCCGCACTCATTCATCCTGCAACGCTCCCATAGAGCGACTTCTGCGCCTTAATATATTCACCGCCATATTTTGACCGTAAATTCCAAATAGTGGTACCGCTCAGAAATCAGCGAAAAAAGTGAGATTGATGTTCAGCATATGAAAAACGGAATGATGTTTATTTCTTGACAACTACTTCGACCGGGACAATGTTCCGCCCGTGAGATCATCATTCTACAGTTCATTATCGGATCGTAAAAATGACCGAAGAAACCCGCGAAGAAAATCTGGACTCCTCTGAACTACTGCGCATGACGACGGACGTCGTATCGGCCTATCTCGGAAATAACACCGTGGCCGCATCGCAGATTTCGGAGGTCATCAGCACTGTCCATGAGGCCCTGTCGCGTCTTAATACTGAAGTGAACGAGCCGGAAGCAGAACCGGCGAAACCGGCTGTCCCCATCCGGCGGTCGATTACCCCCGAATACATCGTGTGTCTCGAGGACGGCAAGCGCCTCAAGATGCTCAAGCGCCACCTTCGTACCACCTACAACATGACCCCTGAAGAGTACCGCGCAAAATGGGGTCTGCCTGCGGACTATCCCATGGTTGCGCCGAACTATGCCGCGCAGCGCTCGGAGTTCGCCAAGAAGATCGGACTCGGCCGAAATGCGGTGAAGCGCGGCGGTCGCAAGCGCAAAGCCGGTTAATTACTTCCAGTAATCAGAAGAACGCCGGGACGGAAATCTGCCCCGGCGTTTTTCATTGCTGGCTATACCAGTTTTCCGCGCCCGGTCGTAGATTTCGAGGGGCTGTTTTTCTCCAGCACATATTTGAGCTTCCGCAGCACCGTGTTCCGCAGAACAGACTCGCCGCTTGCAGGATTGCCGACTATGGAGACTTCGGTCATCGTTACCGGGTCAAAGGCGCTGACTTTCACGTAGCTGCCTGACGGCAGAAACTCGATTATCACGCCGCGTTCGTCTAGTTTGCGCGCCATCGCCTTGATCCCGCCGTTCAGCCGTCCGGAAAGACGAGCCAGAACGGCATCAATGCTTCAACGGAAATTTGAAGCTACATTGCTTCGGCGTATATACCTCATCCACTGAATTCAGCAACTTCGGGAGCCCCCCAATGTCCGTCCAAACCGCAGTCGGTACCGCGAAGGCGGCAAGTTCCCCTCGGCCGCAATTCGACTGGGAAGATCCTCTCCTCATCGAGCAGGAACTCACCGAAGAAGAGCGGATGATCCGCGACGCCGCCCGTGCCTATTGTCAGGACAAGCTGATGCCGCGGGTTCAGGAGGCCTTCCGGCACGAAGTATTCCATCGCGAGATCATGAATGAGATGGGCGAGCTCGGTTTCCTCGGCTGCACAATCGATGGCTACGGTTGCGCCGGCGTGAACCACGTTTGCTACGGACTGATCGCCCGCGAGGTCGAGCGCGTCGACAGCGGTTACCGCTCAGCGATGAGCGTGCAGTCCAGCCTCGTCATGCATCCGATCTATGCCTATGGCAGCGAGGAGCAGAAGCAGAAGTACCTGCCCAAGCTGGCGACCGGAGAATGGGTCGGCTGCTTCGGCCTGACCGAACCGGATCACGGATCCGACCCGGGAAGCATGGTCACCCGCGCCAAGAGCGTGCAGGGCGGCTATCTGCTCAAGGGTGCGAAGATGTGGATCACAAACTCGCCGATCGCCGACGTTTTCGTCGTCTGGGCGAAGACCGATGACGGACAGATCCGCGGCTTCATCCTCGAAAAGGGCATGAAAGGCCTCAGCGCGCCGAAGATCGAGGGCAAGTTCTCGCTCCGCGCTTCCATCACCGGCGAGATCGTCATGGACGATGTCGAGATTCCGGAAGAGAACATGCTTCCGAACGTCGCCGGCCTGAAAGGTCCATTCGGCTGCCTCAACAAAGCTCGCTTCGGGATTTCCTGGGGCGCCATCGGCGCCGCTGAATTCTGCTGGCACCAGGCGCGACAGTACACGCTCGAGCGCAAACAGTTCGGTCGTCCGCTCGCCGCCAACCAGCTGATCCAGAAAAAGCTGGCCGACATGCAGACCGAGATCACCCTCGGCCTGCATGGCAGCCTGCGCCTCGGACGGATGATGGACGAAGGGACCTGCGCGCCGGAATCCATTTCCCTGATGAAGCGCAACAATTGCGGCAAGTCGCTCGACATTGCCCGCGTCGCCCGCGACATGCATGGCGGCAACGGTGTCGCGGACGAGTACCATGTCATCCGACACGTCGTGAATCTGGAAGCAGTGAACACCTACGAAGGCACGCACGATGTGCATGCCTTGATCCTCGGCCGTGCCCAGACCGGTCTTCAGGCCTTCACCGGCGCCTGAGCCAGGACCACAGGAAGATCTTCGAAACGGCGGTACCTCTGGGTGCCGCCGTTTTTATTTCTTCATCTTGGCACAGGCCGCGGCGATGGCCGCCATCTGCGGATCTGTGAGCGGCTGCCCGTTATATTCCATCCGCCCCGATCCGATATCGTATTTCACCGTGCCAATTCCCGCCTCAGCAGACATTCCGTCGGGCAGCGTAAACAGGTCGGCCAATTCGAGAGTCAGAGGAATTGTGATCGATTTTGGCGCCTCGATGATCACCGAACCCGGCAGGTCCGCGCTCTTGACCGGATTGCCCCGAGCATCCACACCCGGCTTGTAGTCGACGTCGGCCGACGGCTGGTAGGCAACCACGCGCTGACAGTCGCGCTTGGAGACCTTTATGCCGGCCGGGTCGTCATCCGCGGCGGACGCAACTCCGGGGAGAGAGAACAGGAGAGTGGCCAACACTGCGCCGCCTGCGGTCTTCAACTTTCTGGAAAAGTACATTTTCTTATCTCCCGAAGCCCTGAGGCAGACCTTTGATAACAAAATCGCCGTGAGAATCGTTATCATTTAACCAAACTGCAAAAAATGGATGACGCCCCGGACAACATGGCATATGGTCGCGTCTCAATAATAAAAAACAAGTCCGAGCCGCGAATTTGGCCCGAGTTTAGGGAGGAAGCGAACCCTGGCGTTCAGCCGTCGGGGTCGAACCATAAAAAAAGAATTCGCCGGCAAGATCCTAAAGGATCTTGCCGTTTTTCTTTGGTTCAGAGGCTTCCGCTACCAGTTCCTGATCGCCTCGCGAAACGAGAACAGATCCGCACCAATCACATAATCGACCAATAGCGTACCGAGCAGCGCCGCCACGGTCGCGCCGGCGGCTTTCTTCCAGAGATGGGGGCGCCGCGGAGCACTCGCCGCATGCCCCTCTTCGGTATGATCCGGGACGCGCACGCCGATCGGCAGTGCCATCAGGAAGAACCACCACCAGAGCAGCAGAAAGACAACGATGACCGAAACCGGATCCTGCATGCTTTGTACTCAGGCCTGCTCGAGTTCGACGAGAGTTCCGGAGAAATCCTTCGGGTGCAGGAACAATACCGGTTTTCCGTGAGCGCCGGTCTTCGGCTCACCGTCCCCCAGCACCCGCGCGCCTTCCGCCTTCAGCCGGTCCCGTGCGGCCAGGATATCCTCGACCTCGTAACAGAGATGATGCATCCCGCCTGACGGGTTCTTCTCCAGAAACGCGGCGATCGGAGACGCGTCGCCGAACGGATGCAGAAGTTCGATCTTGGTATTCGGAAGCTCGACAAAGACAACCGTCACACCATGTTCCGGCAGATCTTCCGGCGCGCTGACCCTGGCGCCGAGGGCACCGCGATAGGTCGAACAGGCGGCCTCCAGATCCGGTACCGCAATGGCAACATGGTTCAAACGGCCGATCATGGCTCGCTCCTCTCTCCTGTTCAGACCCGCAGCACGTGCACCGTGGTCACGGGGCGCTTGCCGTATTCCGATCGTACCGCGCGGCGAACCGCACGGCGCACCGCCTCGCCAACCTCATCGTCATTGCCTCTGGCTTTCTTGCCGAGCGCTCCGACCGCTTCCCATATGAGATCGGACGCGCTATCGCTCAATGCGTCAATTTCGCCCTCGTCGGCAATCCCGTTGAAAGTCAGCAGCGGACCGCCGTGCAACCGGCCCTTCCCGTCGAGCAGCACGGTCACCGAGACCGACCCATTGAAGAGCATCTTCTTGCGGTCCCCGAACACACTCGATTCGAGCGGCCTCAACCGTCCGCCATCGACCGTGAGGGCACCGGTCGGCACCCAGCCGATGATCTCCGCAGCCCCCTCCTTCAGCCGGATCATGCTGCCATTCCCCGGTACGATCGCCTCCGGAACCTGACATTCGCGGGCGAGCCGCGCATGCGCCTCCAGGTGACGCGGGCTGCCATGAACGGGAACCGCGATCTGCGGTCGGATATACTGATACATCTCGACCAGTTCCTCCCGCGCCGGGTGCCCCGAGACATGGACGTGATGTTCGCGCTCCGTGACAACCTCGATCCCGCGGGCGACGAGCTTGCTCTGAATCCGTCCGATCGCCGCCTCGTTGCCCGGTATCTCGCGTGAGGAGAAAATAACGACGTCGCCGCGCTCCAGGACAATCTCCTGATGCGCATTGTCCGCGATCCGCGCCAGGGCAGCACGTGGCTCGCCCTGAGACCCGGTGCAGATCAACACCAGTTTGTCGCGTGGAATGAAACCGGCATCCTTCTCGGAAACAAACTCGGGAATGTCCCGCAGATAGCCGTTCTGCAGCGCCGCCTCGTACATCTTCCAGAGCGATCGCCCGACCAGGGCCACATGGCGTCCCGCGGCCTCCGCCGCCGCCGAAATCGTCGCCAGACGGCCGACATTGGAGGCGAAACAGGTGATCGCAATCCGGTGGGTATCGTATTTCCGGAACAGTTCGGCGAGCGAGTCCGTCAGGCTGGCTTCAGATCCGGAGCGTCCGGCATCGAGAACATTGGTCGAATCTCCGATCATCGCCAACACGCCGTCATCTCCAAGTGCGCGAAGCGCCTCGATGTCGCTTACCTCCCCGATGACCGGCTCCGGATCGAATTTCCAGTCTCCCGAATGCATCACCGTGCCGCCGCCGCAGCGGATGACCAGAGCGTTCGGTTCCGGAATCGAGTGCGTCAACGTGATGAGCTCGATCTCAAACGGGCCGATAACGAAATTCGCCGAGAGATCGATCTCGATCAATTCGACCTGCTCCAGAATTCCCTCGTCCGCCAGCTTGCGTCGGACCAGGGTGGAGGTGAAGGGCGTCGCGTATATCGGGCAGCGCAATTTCGGCCAGAGATACGGAATGGCGCCGATGTGATCCTCGTGCCCGTGGGTCACCACGAGCCCGACCAGGTCGTGCCGCCTCTGCTCGATGAATTCCGGGTCCGGAAGAATGATGTCGATCCCCGGCATGGTGTCGTCGCCGAAGGAAATCCCGAGATCGACCATCAACCACTTTCCACCATAATGGTAGAGGTTGAGGTTCATGCCGATCTCGTCGCTGCCGCCAAGCGGCAGGAAAATGAAATCGTCCTCGTCGATCTTCGGATCGGCCTTCTTCTTGGCGCTCATCGGGCTTTGTTCCGTTCGTGTATCAGAAGCAGGCCGCGCAATGTGATCTCCTCATCCACATGTTCGATTGCAGCGGTGCAATCGGCGAATATCGCCGCAAGCCCGCCGGTGCCGATAACCGTCATTTCCCTTCCGTATTCCTGCTTGATGCGCGAAACGAGCCCTTCGATCAGCCCGATATATCCCCAGAAGATCCCCGAATGCATGGCACTGATCGTCGATTTTCCGATAACCTTGACCGGATCGTTGCTCCCCTCTTCCGGCAGTTCCGGAGGGGTGATGGCAATCCGCGGCAATTGCGCCGCGGCGCGGTAGAGCGCATCGAGGGACATATTGATACCGGGTGCGATGATGCCGCCGGCATAGCCGCCGTCCGACTCGACCACGTCGAAGGTCGTCGCGGTTCCAAAATCGATCACGATCAGCGCGCCGTCATAGGCCGCGTGCGCGGCGATGGCATTCACCAGCCTGTCGGCGCCGACCTGTTCCGGACGATCGATCCGGATGTCGATGCCGAGATCGACGCCCCTCTTGCCGACGACCATCGGCTCGATCTTGAAATATTTCCGGCAAAGCGTTTCGAGATTGAACAGCACTTCGGGAACGACCGTGGCGATAACCACCTCCGTCACGTCCCGGAGCGCCATGCTCTCAAGAGCCATCAGCTGCGTCAGCCAGACGGCATATTCATCCGCCGTCCGCGCCACGTTGGTCGCGGTGCGCCAGGAACCGCGCCTTTTCGTTCCGGCAAAGACGGCGAAGACCGTGTTGGTGTTGCCGCAATCGATCGTCAGAAGCATCAGCTTTCCTCCGCCAGACGCACATCGCCGGCCGCGATTTTTTCCTGCCGACCGTCATCGAGACGAAGGATCATGGTTCCGTCGGCATCGATCCCTTCATAGCATCCCGATTTCCGTTCTGCGCCGCTTTCGACCATAACCCGTCGGCCGATCCAGCGCGCCCGCGCGATCCAGTCTGCGCGAACAGGCTCGAAACCATGCCGACGCCAGGTCTCATAGCGCGCCGCCAGGGTTTCCAGATATCGCTCCAGCAAGCTTTCGACGGTTAGAGGTACGGCCAGGTGATCCTGTAACCTTGTCGCCGGATAGCGTGTCTCGTCCGGGGCATGTCCGAGATTGAGCCCGACACCGAGAAGCGCAGCGTAATGTCCACCCCGGGGCAGCGTTTCCGTCAGGATCCCGGAGATCTTCGCCCCACCGAGAAGGACGTCGTTCGGCCATTTCAATCTTAGATCGGCCTCCGGCAGCAAACCGGAAACCGCATCATGGACCGCGAGCGAGGCGACGAAGGATAGTTCCTGCAGTCGGCCGAGAGGCAGTCCCGGATCCAGGACGGCGGTGGTGTAGAGATTGCCTTGCGGCGAAGACCAGGACCGTCCGAGCCGACCGCGGCCGGAACTCTGGCTCCGCGCCCAGACCAGGGTGCGATCCGGCGCCCCCGCCCGTGCAAGCCGCTCGGCTTCGTCACTGGTGCTGGTCACGGCATCGAAGCCATGGATCTCGAAACCGTGGCTCTGGCGTTCTTGCATCAAGTGACCCGGCCCTTTCGGGGGCGGTGCGTTCGTCCAGGCTTCCGGATCAACCGGCGAACAGCGCGGACGCGGCCGCCTTGGCGCTGCTCACGAGCGGTGCCGGAACGACGAAGAACAACAGCGTCACGGCGGCCATCACCGTCATGACGATCTTCAGATCGCCCGGAATGGATGTGTCGAGCGGCTCCTTGGCGTCGTCGAAATACATGATCTTGACGATGCGCAGGTAATAGAAGGCACCGATCACGCTGGCGAGCACGCCGAGCACCGCAAGGGTGATGAGCCCCGCCTCGACGGCGGCCATGAAGACGAACCATTTGCCGAAGAAACCGGCGAGCGGCGGGATGCCGGCCATTGAGAACATGAAGACCAGGATCATCGCCGCCATGCCCGGATGGGTCTTGGACAGCCCGGCGAGATCGTTGATGTCCTCGACCGCCTGTCCCTGCCGGCGCATCGCGAGAATGCAGGCAAAGGTACCGACATTCATGAAGAGATAGATCGCGAGATAGACCAGGATCCCGGCGGCGCCCGCCTCGTTCGCGGCGGCGAGGCCGACCAGCGCATAGCCCATATGGCCGATCGAGCTGTAGGCCATCAGGCGTTTGATGTTGCTCTGAACCAGCGCGCCGACAGCGCCTAGCGCCATGGACAGCACGGCGATCAGCGAGATGATCTGCTGCCATTCGCCGACCAGCGCGCCGAAGGGTTCAAGCAGGACGCGGAGGAAGAGAGCCAGTGCGGCGACCTTCGGCGCTACAGCGAAGAGCGCGGTGACCGGGGTCGGCGCCCCCTCGTAGACATCCGGGGTCCACATATGGAACGGCACGGCCGAGACCTTGAAGGCAAGACCGCAGATCACGAAGACCAGGCCGACGATCAGGCCAACCGACGGATCCGTGCCGGCGAGACCGGTAAAGACCCTGGCCAGTGCATCGAACTCTGTGGTGCCGGCGAAGCCGTAGACCATGGAGGCGCCGTAGAGCAGCATTCCCGAGGAAAGCGCACCGAGGACAAAATATTTGAGGCCCGCTTCGGTCGAGCGCAGCGTGTCGCGCCGGATCGAGGCAATAACATAGAGCGCGAGGCTCTGGGTCTCCAGTCCGACATAGAGCGCGATCATGTCGTTGGCCGAGACCATCATCAGCATGCCGACCGTCGACAGCACGATCAGCACTGGGTACTCGAACCGCTCGAAACTGTCCCGCCGGAAGGTGCTGCGCGACATGATGATCGCGAGGATCGAGCCTGCGAGAATCAGGATCTTGGCGAATTGGGCGAACGGTCCCGCGGCGAACATGCCAAAGAAAGCCGGCCTGGCATCCCCGCCATGGGAGACGACCAGCCCGCCGGCGACCAGCAACACGGCGACAGCGAGCCAGGAGGTTGTCTCCTGCGCCTTGCCGCTCTTGAAAACGCCAAACATGAGCAGCGCCATGGCTGCGGCCGCGAGGAAGATCTCGGCCGCCGCGGGGCTCATCACGGGAAGCGTGGTGATCGCATCCATGGGTCTAACTCCTGCCTTACCGGGCGGCCACGGCCACGCTCGCATCGCCGAGCGCAACCTTGTAATTGCTGATCAGGTGATCGACCGACACCGACATCATGTCGAGGAAGGTCGAAGGATAGATCCCCATCCAGAACACCAGGACGATGAGCGGGGCGAAAACGGCGATTTCGCGCGGTGAGAGGTCAAGCATCTTCTTCAGCGCTTCCTTGTCGAGCGTGCCGAAGATGATTCGCCGGTAGAGATAGAGCATGTAGGCCGCTCCAAGAATCAGGCCGGTCGCCGCCAACGCCGCGAGCCAGGTACTCTTCTCGAAAGCGCCCATCAGGATCAGGAATTCGCCGACGAAACCGCTGGTCGCCGGCAGGCCGACCGATCCCATGGTGAAGATCATGAAGACCAGCGCGTAGCGCGGCATTCTTTCGACCAGGCCTCCATAGGCAGAAATCTCGCGGGTGTGCATCCGGTCATAGACCACGCCGACACAGAGGAATAGCGCGCCGGAGACGATGCCGTGGCTCAGCATCTGGAAGATCGAGCCTTCGACGCCCTGCGTGGTCATGGTGAACATGCCGATGGTCACGAAGCCCATATGCGCGATGGAGGAATAGGCGATCAGTTTCTTCATGTCCTCCTGCACCAGCGCGACAAGCGAGGTGTAGATCACCGCCACGATGCTGAGCGCGTAGACCAGCGGGGTAAAGAACTCGGTCGCTTCCGGGAACATCGGGATCGAGAACCGGAGGAAGCCGTAGCCCCCCATTTTCAGCAGAACGCCGGCCAGGATCACCGAGCCCGCTGTCGGCGCCTCAACGTGGGCGTCCGGCAGCCAGGTATGGACCGGCCACATCGGCACCTTCACCGCGAAGGAAGCAAAGAAGGCGAGCCAGAGCCAGGTCTGCAGCTCGGCCGGGAAGCCCGCCTCCATCAACGCCGGAATGTCGGTCGTGCCGGTCTGCAGATACATCGCGAGGATGGCAATCAGCATGAGCACGGAGCCGAGCAGCGTATAGAGGAAGAACTTGAAGGCCGCATAGACGCGGCGCGCGCCGCCCCAGACGCCGATGATCAGGAACATCGGGATCAGCACACCTTCGAAGAAGATGTAAAAGACCAGGATATCCAGCGCGCAGAACATGCCGACCATCAGGGTCTCGAGCACGAGGAAGGCGATCATGTACTCCTTCACGCGCTTCTGCACCGCCTCCCAGCTCGCCAGGATGCAGATCGGCGTCAGCAGGGTCGAGAGCAGGACGAACCACATGGAAATGCCGTCGACCCCCATGTGATAGCCGATGCCCCAATCCGGCAGCCAGTCGCGTTTCTCGACGAACTGGAAGTCCGCCGTGGTCGGATCGAACCCGGCCCAGATCAGCAGCGAAAGGACGAAGGTGATCAGCGAGGTCCAGAGCGCCACATAGCGGGCGTTCCGCGCGACCTGCGCCTCCTCGCCCCGGGTCAACGCCACGAAGAGCGCGCCCGCGAGCGGCAGGAACGTAACCAGTGAGAGTAGCGGCCAATCGCTCATGGTCTTAGTTCCCGCTCGTCAGCATGTACCAGGAGATGATCGCGACAACCCCGATCATCATCGCGAAGGCGTAGTGATAGACGTAGCCCGACTGCAGCTTTCCTGCGCGCACCGCGGCAAGCCGTGTCACGAGGCTGACGCCGTCCGGACCGAAACCGTCGATGAGCGCGCCGTCACCGTTCTTCCAGAAGATACGGCCGATCTTCATCGACGGACGCACGAAGAGGAAGTCGTAGAGTTCGTCGAAGTACCATTTGTTCAGCAGGAACAGGTAGACCGGACGGAAGCTGGCGGCGACCTTGGCCGGCAGGCCGGGCATGAACATGTACATCAGGTAGGCGAGTCCGATGCCGGCGACCGTGACGACGATCGGGATGATCTTCACCCAGGTCGGCACATGATGCGCGCCTTCGATCGTGTCGTTGCCCTCCGCGACGAAGATCGCCGCGCCCCAGAATTCCTGACGCAGATCGCCACCGAAATACTGGTAGCCGAGCCAGCCGGAGAGCACCGCGCCGACCGCGAGCACCATCAGCGGGATGGTCATCACGCTCGGGGATTCGTGGATGTGGCTCATCACCTCCTGGCTCGCCCGCGGCTTGCCGTGGAAGGTCATGATCAGCAGGCGCCAGCTGTAGAAGGCGGTCATGAAGGCGGCACCGACACCGAGCCAGAAGGCGTAGTCGCCGACCCCGGTATGCTTGGCGTAGGCCACCTCGATGATCAGGTCCTTCGAGAAGAACCCGGCGAAGGGCGGCAGGCCGACCAGCGCCCAGCTGCCGATCCACATCATGATGTAGGTGAGTTTGATGTGTTTCCAGATGCCGCCCATGTTGCGCATGTCCTGCTCGTCCGACATGGCGTGGATCACGGACCCCGCGCCGAGGAAGAGCAGCGCCTTGAAGAAGGCGTGCGTCATCAGATGGAAGATCGCGGCGGAATAGGCCGAGACACCGCAGGCGAAGAACATGTAGCCGAGCTGGCTGCAGGTCGAATAGGCGATCACCCGCTTGATGTCGTTCTGGCAGAGACCGACGGTCGCGGCGAAAAAGGCCGTGGTCGCCCCGACGATGGTAATCACCATCAGCGCGGTCTCGGAGAACTCCATCATCGGCGACAGGCGCGCGACCATGAAGACACCGGCCGTCACCATGGTGGCGGCGTGGATGAGCGCGGAGACCGGGGTCGGGCCTTCCATCGCGTCCGGGAGCCAGGTGTGCAGCCCGAGCTGCGCCGACTTGCCCATCGCGCCAATGAAGAGCAGCAGGCAAAGCACGGTCATTGCGTGCCATTCGTACCCGAGGAACTCCATCGTCACTGCGGCCTTCTCCGGCACGGCGGCGAAAATGTCGTCCAGCACGACTGTGTCGAACAGCAGATAGGTGCCGAAGATACCGAGCGCGAAGCCGAAATCGCCGACGCGGTTGACGATGAAGGCCTTCATCGCCGCGGCGTTGGCGGACGGCTTGTGGAACCAGAAACCGATCAGCAGATAGGAAGCGAGGCCGACGCCCTCCCAGCCGAAGAACAGCTGCACGAGGTTGTCCGCCGTCACCAGCATCAGCATCGCAAAGGTGAAGAGGCTGAGATAGGCCATGAAGCGCGGCTTCGAATGGTCATGGCTCATGTAGCCGACGGAATAGACGTGCACCATGGTCGAGACGCCGGTGACCACGATCAGCATGACCGCTGTCAGGGTATCGAACTTGAGCGCCCAGGCCGCTTCCATGGACCCCGAGGCGATCCAGGTGAAGAGCTCTACCGTGACCGGATTGCCGCCCAGCGCGACGTCGACAAAGGCAAGGATCGAAAGGGCGAGCGAGCCGAACATGGCTCCGCAGGTGACCAGCTGGGCCGGGCGGTCACCGATGGCCCGGTTTCCGAGCCCCGCGATGAGACTGCCGAGCAGCGGCAGGAAGACGATTGCGGCGTACATCCGGCCTTACCCTTTCATCAGGTTGATGTCTTCGACAGCGATGCTGCCGCGGTTGCGGAAGTACACAACCAGGATGGCGAGGCCGATCGCTGCTTCGGCAGCGGCAACGGTCAACACGAAGAGCGCGAAGACCTGGCCGACGAGGTCGTTCAGGAATACGGAGAACGAGACCAGGTTGATGTTTACCGAGAGCAGGATGAGTTCGATCGACATCAGGAT